>JBIOXV010000187.1:0-88797 GCA_044869805.1 Thermoanaerobaculia bacterium
TGCCAACGGCCGCTTCAGCGTGGGCTTCGACGCCATCCAGCTCGACAACGTGACCGACCCGGCGACGGCGACCAACATCTCGCTGCCGATCTGCGACGGCGCACCGGACCCGGCTGGCTGCAGCTAGTCCGATTCCCAGCAATCCTCGAAGGAGGCGGGCTCCGGGCGACCGGGCCCGCCTTTTTCTTTGGCTCAGCCAGTGATCGCGGGGTCGAGGTCGACGCTCACCGGGCAGTGGTCCGAGCCCCACACCTCGGCGTGGATGCGCGAGCCCCGCACGTAGGGCATGGCGCCGGGCGAGGCCAGCACGTAGTCCAGCCGCCAGCCGACGTTCTTCTCCCGTACTCCGAAACGCTGGCTCCACCAGGTGTAATGCCCGCTGCCCGGCTCGAAGTGGCGGAAGGTGTCGCTCCAGCCCTTGGCCAGCCAGCGGCCGAGCTCGCGCCGCTCCTCGGGCCGGAAGCCGCTCGTCTCGCGGTTCTCCCGCGGGCGGGCGAGGTCGATCTCCTGGTGGGCGGTGTTGAAGTCACCCATCACCAGGATGGGAGCGCCGGCCCGTCGCTCGGGCTCGAGCACGCTGAACAGGCGGCGATAGAACGCCAGCTTGTAGGGGATGCGCGACAGGTCGCGATCCTTGCCGTTGCCGTTCGGGAAGTAGGCGTTGACCACCAGCAGGCGCCCGAAGCGGGCGAGCTGCACCCGGCCCTCGCGATCGAAGCGCGGGCGCGAGAGCGAGGTTTCCAGGGTGTCGGGTCGCCGCCGGGAGTAGAGGCCCACACCGCTGTAGCCGGAGCGCTCGGCGGCCGAGATCTCGACGTGCCAGCCGGGGCGGTCGGCGAGATCGGGGGGGATCTGCTCGCGCCTCGCCCGCACCTCCTGCAGGCCGACGACGTCGGCGCCGCTGGCTTCGAGCCAGTCGCCGAATCCCTTGGCGGCGCAGGAGCGCAGGCCGTTGACGTTCCAGGAAGCGACGCGCATGAGCACCATTCCGATCGCCGGGAGCGGAATTAGAGCACGAGGCGCACCACGGCCCAGCACCAGGCCGCGGCGAGGACGGCGGCGGCGAGGTCCAGCACCACTCCGAGCCGCGCCATGCGCGGGATGGTGACGTAGCCGGAGCCGAAGACGATGGCGTTGGGCGGGGTGCCGGCAGGCAGGGCGAAGTCGCAGGAGCAGCCGATGGTGGCGGCGAAGAGCACGGTGGTCATCAGAGTGGGCGAGACTGCCTCGCGCAGCACGGGCAGCAGCACGGCGATGGTGGCGGTGTTGGAGGCCACTGCCGACAGGCCGACGGCGGCGGTCGCCGCCATCAGCACCTGCTGGAACGGCGGCAGGCCTGCGACGCCGCGGAGCTCCCCGCTCAGGTAGGCCGAGAGGCCGCTTCCCTGGATGGCGGCGGCCATCGCGAAGCCGCCCCCCAGGAGGAGGAGCGTCTCCCACGGCACGGTGCGGAGCGAGCGCGGGGCGAGCACCACCTGCCTCGGCCGCGGCCGGCCATCCGGGGCAGCTCCCGCGGGGCGATGGTGCCAGAGGAACAGGAGGAGCGCGGCCGCGACGGCAATGCCTGCCTCGACGTGGGCGGAGCCCAGGGCAAAGGCGGTGACGCGGGGCTTCAAGTACGAGGTGATTCCCTTGCTGCCGATCCACAGCGCCGCGGCGGCGAGGAACACCCCGAGCACGATCTTCTCGGCCTGCTTGACGTTTCCCAGCCGGCGGAGCTCGGCGGCCACCACCTCGGCCCCGATCTCGCCTTGCAGGTGGTCGCGCCGGCCCAGCCGCCAGAGCATGTACCAGGTGAGCGGCAGGAAGAGCAGCACGAAGGGCAGGCCGACCGCCAGGAACTGGAGGAAGGAGATCGAGGTGCCCATCCGCTCCAGGAAACCCGCGAACTGGGCGTTGGGGGCGGTGCCGATCTTGGTGCCAATGCCGCCGACGTTGGCGCCGTAGGCCACGGCGAGCATGATTGCCATGCCGTAGCTCGCCAGGCGCCGGCCACCGAGCTGGGCCTCGATTTGCGCGATCACCGCCATGCCGATCGGCATCATCATCGCGGCGGTGGCGGTATTCGAGATCCACAGCGAGATGAACGCGGTGGCGACCAGCGTGCCGGCCAGCAGGCGCCGCGGATCGGTGCCGATGGCGCGCATGATGGTCAGCGCGATCCTGCGGTGGAGGTCCCACTGCTGCATCGCCGCCGCGATCGCCATGCCACCGGCGAAGAGGAAGATGTAGGGGTCGAGGTAGGCGCGCACGGTCTGCGCGAGGTTGGCGCCGGCGCCGCCGGCGAAGGCGTGCACCAGCGGGAAGGCCACCAGCGGCACGCAGGCCGTCCAGTAGATGGGCAGCGCCTCGGTGAGCCACCAGATTGCCATCAAGCTGGCGACGGCCGCGGCGTGGGCCGGCCGGGCGCCCTCGGCACCGCGGGTGAGCGGGCTGTCGAGAAGGGTGAACGCGGCGAAGGCCGCGAGCCCGGCCGCGAGGCCGGCCAGCCGCCAGGGGCTCTTCAGGCTGTGCATCGGCAGCGGAGGCTCTAGTTCTCTTCCCAGTCCCAGAAGAAGTCGCGGTTGGTGAGCACCGGCTCCTCGCCCTCGACCGAGCCGTTCTCGCCGCCGCGTCGGGCCCGCGCCTCTTCACCCTCGGCCGCCGCCTCGAGCTCGCCGCGGATCACCGCGAGCTGCTCTTCGAGGTCCTCGGTCTCCTTGCGCCAGTACTCCTCGGTGCCGAAGTGCGGCCAGGCACGCTGGAACGCGGGGTCATCCCAGCGCCGGGCCAGCCACGAGGCGTAGCGCACCATGCGCAGGGCGCGCAGGGGCTCGATCAACGCCAGGCTGGCGCGGTCGAAGAGGCGGAACTGCTCGTAGGCGGCGAGGAAGATCTCGCGCTGGCGCAGTGCCTCGGCGTCGCGGCCGGGCAGGGCGAGCCACAGGTCCTGCACCGCGGGGCCGGTCAGGAAGTCGTCGAAATCGAGCAGCCGCAGCTCGCCGTCGCGATCCAGGACGTTGCCGAGGTGCAGGTCGGCGTGGATGCGGTGGGTGGCGAGCCCCTCGGCACGGCGGTCGGCGAGATCGGCAATGGCGCTCGCCGCCTCGAAGTAGCGGCGCTCGAGGTGGGGAGGCAGGGTGTGGTGCCGCTCCAGCCAAGCAATGCGCGAGCGCACGTAGTGGTCGGCGGTGAGGCGAGGCCGCGCTGGCGCCGGATGGCGCGCGCCGACGTTGTGCAGGCGCCCCACCAGGCGACCGAGGCGGGCCACGGCGAGGTCGGAAAGCTCGTCGGGCGCACGGCCGCCGCGGCGGTCGGCCACGCTGTAGAACATGCCGGCGATGCGCTTCAGCGTCGAGCCGTCCGGGAACGGCCGCACCGTGGCCACCGAGAGCTCCTCCGCCGCGAGCTCGGCGAGGAAGCCGTGCTCCTCGAGGATCTGCTCCTCGCTCCAGCGGCCCGGGCGGTAGAACTTGGCGACCACGCGGCTGCGGTCGGCGAGCTCCACCTCGTAGACGCGGTTCTCGAACGAGTTGAGCGGGTAGCAGACCGGGCGGCAGGGGAGCCCCGCGGCCTCCACCGCCGCGAGCACGGTGTCGGGGGTGAGGGCAAAGAAGGACTCGGAAGCGGCCACCCCGGCACTCTAGCAGCACGGCCGGTACGAGCCCGGCCGTCTGCTCTGACTCAGTCACACCTGCGAGCAGGCGAAGGAATGCCCCCGCGTCACCGCCCCTTACTCGCACGCCAACGCAGCGGTGTCCTGGATGGGAGCGAAGGCGGTGCCGAGGGGGTTGAGATAGGTCTTGCTATCGCCGGTCACGGCGTCGGTGACGGTGATCGTCACCTCGACGTTGGTGAGGCCCGCCGCGAAGACCCAGAAGTGCTCGTTGACCGGGCAGCCGTTCAGCACCTTGAGCATCATCTCCAGGTTGTCCGGGTTGAAGAACCAGAAGGTCCCGGTATCGGTGGTGAGCTGTACGGGGTGGCCGGCTCCCGACAGGCCCTGGGCCGTGCGGTAGGCGGCCTCGACGCGGAAGCGGCCGTTGCCCAGCACCAGCACTTCTCCCGTGCCGGGGCCGGGCACCAGGGCGCTCACGCTGGCCGGCGAGCCAGCCCGGAAGAGGCCGATCTCGACCACCGTGGGCACCGGCGGCCGGTCGGCATCGAACCGGAAGTTGTAGCTGGTGGCGAAGCGCACGGCGTTGGCGTTTACGTCCGCCGCTTCGGTGTCGGTCTGCCAGGTCACGGCGCCGGCAGAGACCGCCGACGGCCAGTCAGTGTCGTCGTAGGGCTCGCCGGAGTGGTAGTCCACGTCGTGAAAGCCCGGGCTCGTGACTTGGGTGCCGGGCGCGATCGACACCGCGAAGCGCCGGGCGCTGCGATGCGAGCTCAGGTTGTGGAGCGCGTACTCGTAGCGCCAGACGCCGCCGCCGAGGTCGATCGCCTTGGCGGCCAACTGGAAGCGGCCGTCACCGGGCACGTCCAGGTTCACGATCTCGACCGTGGGATCGAGGTCTCGCCAGGCCTCGATCGCCGACCGGAAACGCTGGGTTTCACCTAGCAGCGTGGGGGCCAGGCCCGGGTCGAACGTGATCTCGCGGTACGAGGCGTTGTTGTCGTCGTTGCCGGCCAGCGCGTCGTCGGCCGCAACGTACTGGCCCTCGGCGAAGTAGCGGGCCCCCGGGTACAGGGCGGGGTCGAGATCCACCGTTTTCACTTGCAAGCGTTTGTACAGCGCGTCCCCGGTCGGGAACACCCCCGGAAAAGGGAAGTCCCCGGTCGAAGCGTTCACCACCGAGCGCGGCCCGAGCGCGCGCTGGTCGCCGTTGAGCGTCGAGTCGTAGGGGTCGGAGCAACCGACCCCGAGCTGCGAGAAGGAGCCGGGGTCCTGGCAGCCGAAGCCGCAGCCGTTGCCGGACACGGCGACGAAACCGTGCTTGAGCCAGCTCATGCCGATCTGTTCCATGCGGTCGCCGTGCAAGCGATAGAGAGTCTGGCTGATCACCGGGTGCTGGTGGGTCTGGCCGACCCACGAGACGGTGTGATCCCCCGCGTTGCAGGCAGTGGTGCCTACCGAGAAGGCGGCGATCCCGACGCTGGTGCCCCAAAGCCGGGCGTCCAGCAGGTCGCCCACGACCACGTCGGGGCCGGTGGACTTGACGGCGGCACTCGCCTCGGGCACGCAGCGCGTGGGCGCTGCCTCCTCCGGTGTTGCGCCGAGGCGCGCGGCGAGACCGAGGGAGGTGATCACCGCGAGCCCGGCGACCGACCGGACCGCGCAGCGAATCGTCGTCGTAGAAAGACTGGAGCGCATCGCGATCCTCCCGTGCCGCGGGCGTATTGGGGAATGCGAGATTAGCATAGGAGGGTCGCGAGAGAAGGCGGTCGAGGAGCGGCGGCCGGCGCGGGACCGGCCGCCGCGGGAAGGCCAGGCGCTAGCTGCAGGGCAGCGCGCCGGTGTCCTGAATCGGCTGGAACGGCTGCCCCAGCGGGCTGGTGTAGGTCCTCACATTGCCGTTCTGCGTGTCGGTGATGGTGAGCGTGACCTCGACGTTGGTGAGGCCGGCAGCGAAGACCCAGAAATGCTGGTTGAGGCCGCAGGCGTCGAGCACCTTGATCACCACCTCCACGTTGTCCTGGTTGAAGAACCAGAAGTAGCCGGTGTCGCCCGTCAGCTCGACTGCCTGCGCCGCGCCCGACTGGCCCTGCTGCGTGCGGAACGCCGCCGTGACCCGGAAGCGGTCCTGGTTGAGGAGCAGCTCGGTTGCCTTGTCGGGCCGCGGCTCGAAGGTAGAGCCGGCTCGAGGCTTCGCGAGCCGCGCCTGGAGGTCCGCCATGGCCGCGTCCGGCGAGGCCACCGCGGCCGCTGGCTCGCTACCGGAGCGCGCCGCGTCGCAAGTGGCGAAAGCGCTGGTGTCGAGTTTCGGCGGGTAGGGCGTACGAAGCGGGTTGACGTAGTGCTCGACCTCGCCGGTCAGGGTATCGGTCACCTCGAGGTCCACCTCGACGTTGGTCAGGCCGGCGGAGAAGACCCAGAAGCGGTCGTTGACGACGCAACCGTTGAGCACCTTGACGACCACCTCCACGTTGTCCGGGTCGAAGAACCAGAAGTAGCCGGTATCGTCGGTGAGGGAGACGGCCTGCGCCTGGCCGCGGTCCCCGTTCTGGGTGGCGAAGTCGGCCTCCAGGGCGAAGCGACCGCCGTTCAGGCACAGGGTCGTGGGCCCGGGTACGCAACCGGCATCCGAGCCGGTGGTCACGTCGGTCAAAGTGAATTCGGCGAGCCCGGCGGCTCGGAGCTGGAGGGCGGACTTGTCGCCGAGGCCGCCTGGCCCCTCGGCGAGGACGCGCAGCTCGTCGCCGGTGACGGTCTGGCCATCCACCTCGAAGCTGGTGCCCTCGGGGAAGCGGGTGGTGTAGCACTCGGTCTCGCCGCCCAGCTTGCCGATCCGCCGCGGCCAGCTCGAAGCCCGCGATGCGATGCCGGTGTGGCCTGGCTCATCGAGCACCACCTGGCCGTCGCGCACCACCTGGACGCGCTGGGTGGGGGAGTCGATCGCGGAGAAGTCCGCGGTCACCTCGAAGGGCCGCACGCCCGCGGCGAGCTTCGTCACGCGCAGCGTGCCGAGCGACTGGTCTGGCGCGCCGTCGATCTCGCCGAAGGCCTCGGCTTCGAGGAAGGCACCGGCTGCGGCAACGCCTGCCGGGTCGATGGGGGCGAGAGAGGCGGAGACAGCGCCCACCGAGCCGAGCGCGACGCCAAGGCCGTCCTCACCGGACGAGCCGAACCCGATGGCGGTCAGGCCTTCGTCGTTCGATGCTAGCTCGACCGCGCTTAGCGCCGAGGCGAAAGCGCTACCGCGCTTGATCCCGGAATTCTCGATCCCGAGAGTCGTGAGATTCCGACCCCGGAGCTCGATCGAAGTCAGCCCGCCGAGGCCGAGATTCGGGGGAAGCTGAGCCGCTGGTACGAAGCGGAGGGTGTCGCCCTCCACCTCTGTGGTACCGCCGCCTGGAGCCGGTACGCTGAGGGCGGCGGGGCCCGGGAGCACGATCACGATGTCGCAGTTCCTGATTACGACGACGATAGGACGGCCGGAGGCGGCCGCGGTAGCTTGTGGTGTCGTCGAAGAGGCAGGAAGTGGCTCCGAGGTATAGACGAGCTGTCCGTCTCGCAGCACCTCGATCTGCTGGTGGGATAGGCCCAGCGGAGACAGGTCGTTGAGGATGGAGAAGCCCTCGGCGCTGCGGCTCAAACGAGTGATGTAGAGGCTCGTATCGAGTTGGTTCGACAGTCGGCCCTTGGCCTGGAGCTCGAGGGTCGCGTCTGGCGGGAGCCCATCGAACTCGATCGGTGCCAGGTGGAGCTCGACTGCCTCCGCCGGCCCGGAGTCGATTCTCACCCCACTCTCGAGATCCGAGCCGAAGCCGGAGACGGCCAAGAATCCCTCCTGGCTCACGGCGAGATCGGCAGCTCCCAGGGCGGTGTGTGGTAGGCCCCGGAACCGTCTCGGCGCCGGGCAGGTCCTGTAGCGCAGCCGGATGGAGTCGGCCGCCGAGTCGTCCTGCACTACCAGGTCCAGGCGGTCGTCGGTGTTGATCTTGCCGAGCAGGCCGGCGAGGTCGAGGTGGAAGTCCGTGAGCGGGTTCGACGACCAACTGCCTCCGGTCTCGGGGAGGCTGGCGATCGTGCTCGAGAGGGCGAAGGCCGGGCCGGGGTTTAGGCCGAGGTTGAGGCTGTCGTTGCTCGGCACGTCGTTGTGTGGCCGCATGCGGATGTCGAGGCTCGCCTGCACGAGGTTGCCGGTCAGGCTGGTAAACGTGTGCCCGATCCAACGGTTCGAGCGCGTGTCGTCGAGGTCCTTCCACGGCACCGCGGGGAAGGCGGCGTTGAGCGCGCTACCGCGGCTGGTGGCTTCGGTGGGGGCGAGAAGGCTGTCGGTGATGCCCACGTTGACGGTGGTCTCCGGGAAGGTCCACAGCGTGAGCTTCACGTAGTCGACCTCCGTGTCGTCCTGCACCAGCAGGTCGAGCCGGCCTTCCAGGTTGAGCTGGTCGAGGAGCGAGGTTACCTGCGGGGGGCTGGTGGTGGGCAGGTTTCCGAGATCGAGGATGATTGGCGCGGGGTTCGGGTTGTTGGTCGTGTCCCAGGCGCCAACGACGCCGGGCAGCGCGAAGTTGCGGCTGGCCCAATCGAAGGCTCCGGTGAGGGAGGGGAGGAGGCGGAGGTAGAGCGTGTCGTTGTCCGAGAGGTCACCGCTCGGTCGCATGTGGATCTCGAGCCTCGCGCAGACGATGTTGCGGGGGAGCTTGGAGAAGGTATGGCCCACGTGGGCGTTGACGGTGGCGTCGTCGAAGTCCTTCCAGATGTTGCCGGGGAAGGCGGTGTTGAGCTCCGTCCCCCGGCTCGCCGGGTCGGTGGGCTGGGCGTAGGCGTCCGCGTTGCCCGCGAGGTAGGTCGTCGCCGGAAGCTGCTCGCAGGGGCACAGCGCGAGCAGGTCTTCCGGCGTGTCGCCGGCGAGGGCAGGTTGGACCATGATGGTCGCCAGCAGGGCGACGGCGAGGGCGCACGAACGGAACCTGAGCATGGAGCCTCCCGGACGGAAGAGAGCTCGGAGCCCGCCCGGGATGAGCGAGGCCAGGGTCTTCCAGTCGCAGGATGGAACGAGGGCCAAGCGAAGTTTCCCTCACCCGCCGCCGGCACAAGCTTGCTGGTAGGCTCCGCGCCCGGAGATCGATCCCCCGGAGACCCGTCCCCGTGACCCAGCGCCAGGCAGCCCGGCCGAAGCCGCTCCTCCTCTCCACGTTCACGCTGCTTGCCGGCGTGCTCCTCGCGGCCGCTGCGTTCTGGCCCGGCGCCTCGCTCCCGCTCGCGGCGCAACCTCCTACCGGCCAGGCCCCCCTCGCGGCCTCGGGCGTCAAGGCGCTCGTCGGCGGCCGGCTGATCGACGGCTACGGTGGGCCGCCGGTGCAGGACAGCGTGGTCTTGATCGAGGGCGAGACCATCCAGGCCGTGGGTCGGGTCGGTGAGCTCGCCGTGCCGGCGGGCGCCGAGGTGATCTCGACCGAGGGCATGGACGTGCTCCCCGGCCTGTGGGACATGCACGTCCATTTGATGATCGTCGGGCACGGCGACTACGACCACTGGGACAAGACTTATCCGCCGTTGTTCCGCGACGTCATCATGCCGGCCGCGGCGAAGCAGTTGCTGCTCGCCGGCGTGACCAGCGCCCGTGACCTCGGCGCGCCACTCGACGACGTGCTGGCAGTGCGCGATCGCGTGAACCGTGGGGAGATCCCCGGCCCCACGCTCTACGTCTCGGGCCCGTTCCTCCAGCACGCGCCATACCCCGGCACCGAGCTCTTCCGCTGGGGCATCCAGGGAGCCGCCGACGCGCGCGCCAAAGTCAAGCGCCTGGCCGACGCCGGCGTCGACCTCATCAAGCTCATCGACCAGGACCAGATGACGATCGAGGAAGTGAAGGCGGTCGTCGACGAGGCGCACCAGCGCAACCTCCTGGTCATCGCGCACTCGCACCGCGCCGAGGAGATCCGCCGCGGGATCGCCGCCGGCGTGGACAACTTCGAGCACACCGGCCTGGGCACGGCGCCGGAGTACCCCGCGGACGTCTTCGAGCTGATGAAGGGCCGCGCCAACACCCTGTTCTGGACGCCGACCATCGGGCCCCTCACCCTGTTCGAGGAGACGCGCGACAACCCGGAGCGCATCGACGACCCGCGCTGGCAAGCGGGCCTGCCGCCGGAGGTGGTGGCGGACGTGCAGCGCTCGCTGGCCCATCCCGACCGCCTGGACTACTTCCGCTTCGTGCCGTTGCGCCAGCCGACCTTGAAGCGCAAGTTCGAGCAGCTGCGGTCCTCGGGCGTGGTGCTGCTGATCGGCACCGACAGCGGCGTGCCGTTCAACTTCCACAGCGACTCCACCTGGCGCGAGATCGACGCCTGGGTGAACAAGTTCGGGGTACCGGCCATGGACGCCTTGCGCGCCGCCACCTACTGGCCGGCGGTGGCGCAGAAGGTCGACCGCGAGGTGGGCACCATTTCTCCCGGTAAGCGGGCCGACGTGATCGCGGTCTCTGGCGACGTGCTGCGCCACGTCGACCTATTGGCCGACGTCGATCTCGTCATCAAGCGCGGCGTGCGCTACAAATAGGCTTTCGCACTGCACTGAATGTACTAAGCTTTCCGCATGCGGTACTCGATTCCCAGAAAGTCGCGGCGCGTGCCGCTGGTCACCGACGTCCATCTCAAGCTCGAAGAGGTTCCCGATCCGGTCACCGCGGTGACCAGCAACGTCTCCCTGGGCGGCATGTCGGTGGCCGTGGAGCGCACCGCCGAGGTGGGCTCGCTCGTCGCCTTCGAGCTCGAAGTGGGCGGCGCGCTGGTCGAGGGCACGGGCGAGGTCGCCTGGGTGCGCGGCGAGCCGGCCGCGCCGGGTGTCGAGACCGGCATGGGCATTCGCTTTCGCTACCTCTCCCCCGGCAGTCGCGAGCGGATCTTCCGGCTGGTGCAGTGGTACTCGAGCCAGGGCGGCGCGGTGAGCCCGGAGGAGGTGTCGGCGGCGGCGAGCGGCCTGACGCCGCCGCCGGGTGGGGTGAAGACTCCGGCGCCGCCCCGTCCAGCGCCGTCGGAAGCCGCGCCCCCCCCGGCCGCCGTCCCGCGCGAGCCTGTCCCGTCGGCGGCAAGCGCTTCGGCCCCCGTCGACCCGGAGTCCACGGCGCCTTTCCTGCGACGCCCCCAGCCTGCTCCGGCCCCGACAGCGCTCGAGGCGGCCACGCCCGCGCTCGCCGAGCCCGATGCAGCCTTCGACCTGCCAGGCCCGGCGGCGGTCGCTCCGCAGCCCACGGTGCTGGTCGACGAGGACGACGACATCCCACCTCTGCCGGCGACCTACGGTGGCACCGCCGCCGGTCCAGGCTGGGAGTCGGCCGCGGACGTGCGCAGCCAGAGCTCGGGGCCCACGGCCGGCGAGCCCCTGGTGCTGCCCGAGGCGCCGAAGGAGCCGCTGGTCGCTCCCGCGGACGTCGCCCAGGTGCCGTTCTCACGCCTGGTCCAGCCGCCTGCCGTGCGCGGCGCCGGCTACGCCCGGGAGCGGAAGTGGGGCGTGTGGATGTGGCTGGCGGTGTTGCTGCTGGCCGGCCTCGCCGTGTTCGCCGCGGTGCGCTGGTGGATGGTGGCGCAGCGGCTTGGTTACGTGCCGTCGAGCGAGGACCGGCAGGTGAGCGCGTCCTCGGCCGCGACCCCCGGCGCCGCACCGCGGCCGCTTCCGAACCTGGCGGCTGGCGTCCCCCGCCGCGAGGATGCCGAGCGGCTTCCTTCCACTCCATCCGTTGCCCCGCCGGCGGGCGAGCCGTCTCTGGCGCCGATTCCTTCGCCCGTGGACGACCCCGGCGCGGTGGCCGCGGAGCCTGAGCCGGCCGAGGTCGCCGCTCCCTCCGACTCGTCTGAGCCGGGCACTCCGGCCTCCGTCGAACCCGCGGTGCCCGCGGCCCCGGCGCCCGCCGGGCCTCCGGGCACTGAAGTGCTCTCCATCCGCTGGCAGGAAAGCTCTGGCGCCACCACCGTCGTCATCCAGGCCAACGGCGACGTGCCGCGCGGCAACCTGCTGTCGAGCCCGCTCGGAGGCGCCAACCCACGGGTGCTGATCCGCATCCGCGGTATCGGCCGCCAATACACCGACACTCGTCTGAACGTGGGCACTCCCGAGCTCGCCGCGATCCGCACCGGGCTCCACGTCACCAACCTGGGGCCGGAGCTGCACGTCGTGCTGGACCTGGGCGGCCGCCAGGTGGAGCTCACCAGCCTCGAAACCGGCGCCGGCGGCACCATCCGCGCCGTCCTCTCCAAGAGCGGGTAGCGAGAGGGGAAGCCGGGTAGGCGTTCTTCAGCGCTGCTCACTCTCAGCTACAGCCAAACTCAGCTCGCCGTTCTCGACGAGGTTGCCCTTGGCGCATCCTCGAGCGGGCAGAGGTCAAGCTCGGGGCCTCGGGCGGAGAAACTCGGTCGGCTTCGTCCGCGAGGGTGCGCTGCGGCCCATAGCCATCTCACTCCAGTGAGACGCGAACAGGCACTCGCAGCTCCAGCATCTGTCCCCCGGCGACTACGTCCAGAATCAGCTCGGCGGAGTACTCAGAAACTGGCTGCTCAGCAGGAGAGAGGGTGAGCTCGTGCCACCTCGCCTCGACCTGCAGGCTGTGGCGAGCGACAGCGATCCTTGGGTCTGAGCTCTGCATGGCTGTGATTCGAAACGGCTTCCCGGCGGTCACTTCGAGCCGTCGCTGCGGCAGCGGCTCGCCCGCCCTCGCCAGCAGACGGACGACCTGTGGCGACGCACGGAGGCCAGGGACGATGGTGCCCACCAACCTGACCGAAACCGGCTGGCCGGTCGGGGATACCGAGAACGCGACCTCGCGCGAAAAGTAGCCCAGGCGGTTTTCAGGCGGGAACACGAGATCGATCCTCGCCGTCGCCCCTGGCTCGATGGGGAAAGTCCCCCACGTGAGGCGGGAGCACGCTGCACTCCGCTCGGTGAGGCTCACTAGGGTCGAGGCGTGGTTCTCGACGAGGATGCTCGCCTTCCGCGGCTCATCCTCCATCACCTCGCCGAAGTCGATCTCCTGAGGGATGAGTAGCACTCCGCCCTGGACTGCGGAGAGGAGAAACGCAGCAGCGAGGAGGACTTCCACACCCATTGGCATCTCTTACGGCAACTTCAGATCCAGCGTCAGCGTCGTTCCCGGGGTGAGCGATCCCGAGACACACCCGCCGACTGGAGCGTGCGACTCAGCAAGATGCCTCGCGATGAGCGTCGCCTCGTCCGCCAGGCACAGGGTGTACTCGCCGACTGCCATGTCGCGGAACGTGATCTCGGACGAGTCCGGCGCCGGCGAGGGTTGACCGCTTCGCGTCAGATGATGCATGAGCGCGCCAGTCCCGAGGTCAGTGCCGTCACGGAAGACAAGAGGCCAGGGCCTCACACGGTCCATCTCCTCGAGCGGCATAGGCCAGCGGAGGTGGAGGTCGCCCCCCTCCGTCGCCAGGGTCAGCACCAAGGGCTCAGAAGAGACTGCCTGTTCGATGCCCTGGAATGGATAGCCGGGAGCCTCGACCCAGACGAGCACTCGGGTCGTCTTGCTCGGCACCTCGGCGGAGAACGTGCCGTCGATGCCGGCGCCTGCGGGCTCCGCCCCCATCGCCGTCGGGTTCCGCGGCCAGATTGTGAGCGCGGCACCGAGCACCGGCCCGGCGGGACCGACGACCCTGCCGGTGAGCTGCTTCGTTCCCTGGAGTCGCAGCTCGACCGGGCCGGTCGGGTTCTCTTCCGCGGAGGTGACGACCACCCTGTCGGATCTCAGGCGCCGGCCCTGCACGGAGTGCTCGGCGCTCAACTGCACGACTCCGGCGTCGAACCCACGGGCCGAGAACTTCCCATCCTCCGCGCTCCACACGTACCGCGGAGCATTCCTGGCGCCCACCGTAACGGCCGCGCCGGCCACGGGGCTGCCCGACTCGTCGACTACGCGGCCGAAAACCTGGGTGTCGGCCAGGTGGAGATCGACCGTCGCCTCCCCCCGCTCGTTGGGCTCGACCTTCATCTTGCGGCTGGCCAGGGCCTCGCCGGCAACGCCGATCAGCTCGACAAACCAGATCCCGCCGCGGGGAAGCGTGCCCTCGAACTCACCGTCCTCGTTCGCCTCCAGGCGCGAGGACTCGCTGCCAAACCGGCCGCCGAACCAGACGGTTCCGGCCAGAGGTTCCTTGCCCAGGGTCACGCGCCCTTCCACCGCCACCAGAGGAATGTCGATGAACCGCTCCGCGGTCGAGGCGTCGAGCGAAACCGGGTTCAGATCCCTGAAGAAGGAGTTGCCCTGCGAGTCGAAAATGCGAAGCTCGTAAGGGCCTGGCGTGCGGTTGGGGATTGTGAGCCTGCCATCCTGCGCCGCGGTGCCCTCGTATGGCGGGTCGCCCGCGCTCCCTACGCCGACCGCCGACCGCTCGCCCATCCGCACGCGCCAAGGGCGCCCGGCCCAATCGAGAGGTGGTGTGATCGTGAGCTGGAGGCTCATAGGCAGCCGCATCTCGATCGGTTCCCTGATCCACGTCTCGCTCCTGTCCTTCACTTCGATCGGGCCTGCTTCGCTCGGCGCGAACCCCTCATGCTCGACCCGCAGCCGATAGAGACCAGCCGCGAGGTCGGCGAACTGAAAGAACCCACGTTCGTCGATGCGCTGTCGCCGCGCAAGTCGCTGAAGCTTGACGGCAACGTCCGCCGCTCCACCCTGAGGCAGGATCGGCTCCAAGGTTACCAACGAAGCGCTGGCGCTGAGGCCACCGGCCGAGGTAACCACGAAGCCGGCCACGGAGGCGCCGCGCTTGAGCTCCAGAGTGCCCAGGGCCTGCCTCTTCCCCGGGACAAGTCGATAGCCCCACCGATAGTGAGGGACGAATCCCGGAACGAGGAGTGCCAGGTCGAGCGCTTCGGCAGGCAGGTCGCAGGTGAACCGGCCGTGGAGATCGACCGGGCAGCGGACCTCGCCCCAGGGCACCTTCTTCGAAGGGGCGATGTGAGGCGGCGGCTCCATGCGGGCTGTGAGGCTGCCGGGCAGCAGATCGTCCTTGTCGCCGAGCTTCAGGGTGCCGGCGATGGCGCCTGTAGGCCAGACTGAAAGCGCATGGCGCCGCTCGGCCTCGCGCTCACGAAGATTCAAGACCTCGGGGAAGAGCCAGTAACCGGGGAGCTGCCCCGCAATCAGCCATTGCTTCCCGACAGGAAGCGAGATGGGTTCGACAACTCCCTCGGAGACGCGGACCCGCATGAGCTCGCTCTCCTCCCCGTGAAGCCGCACCTCCAGCTCACCGGAGATCTGGCTGACAGTCGAGCCCGGCAGACGCGGTTCGAGCACAAGAGCGAGTCGGGTCAGAGGTGCCGCCGCCGGCGGCTCCTCGGCGGCGACCGGAAGCAACAAGAGGAGGCCAAGAAGGCCGGAGGCCGACACGGCATTCCTGCGGGCATTCCATTTCATCGCGGACCTCCGGCCGAGTACTTCCGGGTGGACCCAACCTAGAAGTACGTGGCGCAGCTCGGGCACTCCGCGGGGCACCACGCTCCGGGGCGAATGGAGCAGCTCGAGCCGCCGCTACCGCCGCCACCACCAGTACCTCCTCCTCCGCCACCCTCGTTCCAATCCGTGTTCAGGCACTGGCCACCGCTGAGGACGCAAACGTGCCCGCCGCCGATCCACTCGTCATCGCAGTGGATGCCGCCGCCAGTCTCGTTGTCGCCGACCTGCCAGCACTTGTCGTCGTAGTCGGTTCCGAAGTTGTGAGGCAGGCACACGAAGCATCCCCAGCCGGTGGCCCAACCCTCGGCGAATGCCGGCGCAGCCCAAGCGACCGCCAGAGCCAAGAGAGCTGCGGGGAGTACGATGGCCACCGAGCGGCCCTGACTTCTTCCGGTCTGATTCGACATGGTTTGATGACTCCTCTCCTTGAGTCTTGTCGCTCCGTCGTTTGACTGAGGACCCTGATCCCAGGTTAACGGCGGCCCACGAGGGCGGTCAGCGCCCGACCCCCACGCTCCTCTATGCGCTCTGTCGCCCACACTTTGTAGCATAATTGCCTTATTCCGCACTATCGCTAGTCAAGGTAACTGGGATCGGCCAGCGGAGGTCTGGGATTCGCCGCGCGGCGGGGCTCGGCCGCCGCGCCAGCGACATCAGCCCGCAGCGCGGTGAGCTGGGCCTCGCGCTCGACGAGTCGCCGGGCTTGCGACAGGGCCAGCTCTGCCTCGGCCTGAAGCGCCGCCTGCTCCAGGACGAAAGCCGTGCGCTCCCATGCCTCGGCCTCCCGCTTGGCGTCGCCCGCCTCGGCGAAGTCACGGATCGCTGCCTCCAGGTGCCGGAGCGAGCGGCCGAGATGGCCGCAGAGCCAGGCGCGCAGGCCGAGCATCCGCTCGACCGAGCCAAACACCAGGGGATCTCCCGAGCCTTCCAGCGCCAGCCGGCGCGCCAGGGCCGCCGGCACCTCGGCGTTCTCGATCCGTCCCGCGAGGAGCCAGGACTCCGTCTCGACGGCGAAGGCCGCAGCGCCCACGTCGAGGGCGATGGGGAGGAGTGGCCTGGTGCTCGGCCGCTGCTCGTCCTCGGCGCTGGGGATGGCGATCGAGATCGCGGATCGTGCCAGCTCGCGCGCGTCTGCCAGGGAGGTTGGAAGCGCCGCCGCAGCGTGGTGCACGAGGTAGAACCCGAAGCGCAGCCGAACGGCGAGAGGCCTGGCCAGGGCCCGCGAGGTACGCCGCAGCCGACGCCGCGCCGCAGGCTCAACAGTAAGGGAACCGTTCGAGGCGAAGGATTTCACGACGCTCTCCTCACGGGCTCCCGGTTTGAGCCTTCGCTCGTTCGAGGTCTTCCTCGCCGGGACCGCTCTTGCCTGCAGCCTCCCTCGCGATCGTCGCCGGGCCGTGCTCTGCGTGCGGCTGGCTGGCCTGCGGCCCTGCCTCAAGCGAGGCCGTGTCTCCGCGAGGTCGCCTCGCATGCCGGGCCTGCCGTCGCTGCGTCGGTTCTTCCCGGACCGTCTGGATGCGCTCGGACTTGAGCTTGGCGCGTACGGGCGTGGGTTCGCGGGTGGTTTCATCGCTCATCGGTCCCTCCCGTCATTCGCGATCGAATCCAGTGCCAGTTATTTCAGATCAGAAGAACCGTAACATGGAGGAAAAGACCGCAATAGAGCGCTTATGGCCTCTGCTGCGGGACGGTGCAGGGCGTCGCCTGCTAGGCTCCAGGCGTGGAGCCCGAGGCCGAGATCGAGCGAGTGAGCCGCGAGCTGGCGGAGCTGGTGCATCGCGCGGGAGTGCCTCTGTTCGAGGTGAGCCGCGACATCGGCCGCCACCCCAACTACCTGTCGCGCGCCTTGCGGGGTGCCGTCGAGCTCAAGGTGCGCGACCTCTTCGCGGTCCTGCTCCAGATTCACATGAGCCCGCGGCAGCTCTTCCTCTGGCTCTACCCGTTCGGCGGCGAGGTGGCTGCGAAGCGCGAGCGGGACCCTGCGTTCGGTGCCCGGCGGGACGACTCGACCGAGCGGCTGCTGCGCCGGATCGAGGTGGAGAAGGGGCACCTGCGCCGGACCCCCGAGGACTGGACGGCCCTGGTCGCCGAGCTGCTGCGCGACCTGCTGCGGCGCAAGGGGCTGGCGCAGGAGGCCGCGAGCCTGGCGCTCGGGCTGGGGCCGAGGTCGCTACCCCAGGTGCTGGCAGGGAAGACCAAGCTCACGCTGCAGCACCTCTTCGCCGTGCTGGCGCTCACCGGGACGCCGCCCGGCCGGTTCTTCCTCGAGCTGTTCGGCGCCCCCGAGGAGGATGCGCTCGCCGCCCTGCAGTGGGTGCGCTATCTCGACGCGCTGGAGAAGGACTACCCGCGCATGCTCGCCGCCCAGGCCGCGAAGGCCGAGCGCCAGGAGGAACCGCAGGAGCCGAGGGCCGAGCCCGGCCCGGCGGGAGCAGGGGAGGCGCGCCCGCGCCGCGGCCCGGGCCGGCCAACGCGTCGCAGGCGGTAGCGACCGCCCGTGGCCTGACTGCGATGGAGTGCTCTCGCAGCGACCGTCGCAGGCCGGCCTAGCAGGCGGCGCGTTCGCGCGCTCTCAGTGCAGCCGTAGGGCGTGGAGCTGATCGATGAGCTTCGAGACCTGAGCTGCGGTGGCGCCCGCGCGACGTGCCGAGTCCGCGAACAGCACCAGGCTCGCGGCGGCCTCGGCCGGGACCGCCTTGTCCACGAACACCGGGTACATCTCTTCGACCAGCCGCTTGACCTTGCGCAGGTCGCGCTCCTCGGCGTAGACCAGGGCCAAGTCGAGGGTAGCGAGCGCGGCCTCGTACGCCAGGCCCTCTTTTTGGAATCCTACGCGCACCGAGTCCAGGTACTCGATTGCGTCCGCCCGCTCGTGGCATCGGGCGTGGAGGCGACCCTTGACCCAGCGGCCATGCAGCAGGAACCGCTGGTTTGCGAAGATCTCGTAGCCCACTTCTAGGGCGCATGCCATCAGCAAGCCTTGCGTGTTTCGGCCCAACTCGGCGAGGTACAAGACGCTGTTGTGTACCGCTCGAAAGTGCAGCTCCGGGTCGCGGTCGGGGTCAAGAAGCTCGAGCGCCGCCAGGACCTCGTCAAAGGCCTTCTGAGGTTCGCCCGAGTACGAGTAGACGATGCTGAGGGCGTTACGAAGTCTGCCTTCTCCCTGAGGATCGTCTAGCTCCGTCTGAAAACGAAGTGCGGCGCGGAGAAGATCGGATGCTTCATCGAACTTGCGCTGGGATCGTTTAAGGCTCGCCCGTGCACCGAGGGTCTCGATTAGAAGCGCTCTATCGCCTGTGCCATGCTGAAGGGCACGATGGGCTCGCTGCCACAGGCGATCGGCCTCGATGAAGCGGCCACGGATTCGATTGAGGCCAGCGACCTGTGCCCAAGCCTCGGCAATTAGGTCGGCCGCTACCGCTCGGCGTGGAAAGTTCCTCACCGCATGCAGCGCAGCTTCGATTGCCAGCTTGGTAATGCGAAGAGCCTCGGCGGCATCCTGAGTGCGCGCATTCCAGCCTCGCGCTAAGAGGAGGTGCGCTAGGTCGGGCAGCGTCGCCGCGGGAAGGGCAGAGAGGATGCGACGACGCTCGAGTCGCTGGGAGATGAGTAGCCGGCCAGCCAGTTCCGCCACTGAGGGGGGACGTGCTGCGGCGACTTCGGCCACCTTCGCCATCGCCGCGCGGATGGCGGCATCGTAAGAACCGCCTTCCTGTGTCATGGTGCGTGCGAGCATACCGCAAGGAACAAACCATCGCAGTCCTAAGGCTTGATCCTCCGTGACTACCTCCAGATAGCGCCGCGGGTGCGAGACTCCGCTACCTAGGAAGGCTCGGATCAGGGCCTGCCGAAAGGATCCAGCGCCGGCCCGTCATCCGTGCAGTCGCCAATCCCGCAACCCCCATCCGAGCCCGAGCCGTCGGTCGGAAGCTCACCGCCCACGGTTGGAAGCACGGGCAGGCCGTCGGGATCTCCGGACGAGCCCTCCTTGGCCCACAGGTCCACGAGCCATCCCCAAGCCGCGGCCCAAGGAGTGAGATCGAGCCGCAGCGGCCCCGCCCAGGCCGCCGGCGCCGCGAGTGCCATCACCATCCCGAGAGCGGCCAGACGCCGCGCCATGGAACGCTTCATACATCCTCCTCCCAGCGCCGCGAGGACGGCGGCCGGTAGTACCGGCGGCTCCTACTCCTCAGCGGCTGTGCCCGCTATTCTGCGGCTGTCTGGCCTTAGAAGCACCCTAGTGCAGCGAAAAGGCTGGAAAGAGCGTGACACAGCAGCCTGTTCAGGGCGCCTCGCGGGAGTCTGCTTTCCGCGCGTCAGCTTCCGGCGTCCGGCGACAAGTCATCTGGAATCAAGCGCTGGGCTCGTCTGTCGGGTACAGAGCACGGCGGCTCACCGTGGGACGAGGAAGCGGCGGGCCCAGCACCCGGAACCCAGCCCGCATGGCTCCCGGAGTCCGCCAAGGCAGGCGGCGGGGTGATCGCGGCACTCGCGGCGGCGAAGCTCGCGCCTCTCCCGGCCCCGGGCGAGGCCGTCGCGGCCGGAGCTAAGTGGGCATAGCACTTGCCTTTTCCCTGTCGCAAAGGGGGGCGGTGTTTGGGCTACACTAGACGGTCCTAGACATGCGCGACGGGACATCGGTCAGCCAGCTCGATCGGCTCAAGCGGGAGATGCTGCGCCAGGCAGTCGAGGAGAACCTTGAGCTGATCCATGGCCGGTCCGCTCGCGCTGCGAAGCCGGCCCGCAACCGCTCCTGGCTCAAGGGTGCGGCCCTGGCGCTGGCGCTGCCCGCCGGGCTGCTCGCCTCGGCCTACGCCTGGACCAGCAACCTCGTCACTCCCGCCCAGCCGCTTTCAGTCGCGGCTGCCGCGACCGTGCCCGCGGCCGAGGTCGAGAGCTCGGCGGCCGGTGCGCCGGAGATCATCTTCCCGGCGGTGCGGCCCGGCGAGGCCGAGCTGGCTCCCGAGCTCGCAAACGAGCTGCTGGCCGCAGCCACCACCACGCCCGTCGACCCCGGGGTCTTCCCGCTCGAGATCCGGCGGGTAGTGGTCGACCCCGGCCATGGCGGCGGCGCGCTCGGCACCCACACCGGCAACGGCATGGTGGAGAAGGAGATTACGCTCGACATCGGCGTGCGCTTGAAGCGCATCCTGGCCGAGAGCGGCTTCGAGGTGGTGATGACGCGCGAGAAGGACGAGGACGTCACGCTCCAGGAGCGTGCCACCCTCGCCAACCAGGCTGCGGCGGACATTTTCGTCTCGATCCACGTCAACTGGATCGACGACGGCGGCGATTCCCGCGGCGTCGAAACTTATTTCCTGGGCACCGCCCAGGAGCCCTACCTGAACCGCCTGGCCGCGCTCGAGAACCACGACTCCGGCTATCCGCTGGCCGATCTGCGGAGCCTGCTCGACAAGATCTACGGCGGCGTGCGGGTGAGCAAGTCCAGGGACCTCGCGGCCTCGGTACAGGCGTCGCTCTACCGCTCGCTCTCCAAGGTGAACCCACAGCTCAGGGACCGCGGCGTCAAGACCGCCCCGTTCATCGTCCTCGTCGAGACCGAGATGCCGGCGATCCTGGCCGAGGTCTCCTGCTTGTCGAACGACCGCGAAGCCTCGCTCCTGTCGCAGCCGCTCTACCGGCAGTTCATCGCCGAGTCGCTGGCGCGCGGTGTTCAGGACTACGCGAGCACCGCCTCGACCCCTCCGGTGGTCGCGGCCGGCTCGTCGCGGACCGGCGCCCAGAAAGGAAAGTGAAGTGCTGCAATCGAACGGTAACGTGCTCTCCGTCGGCATCGATCTCGGCACCTCGCGCAGCTCGGTGTCGGTGTCGAACGGCCAGCGCCAGGTGATCGACAGCTACGTGGGCTACCCGGTCGACATGGTGGCCCGCAAGGTGCTCAAGAAGGACGTGCTGGTGGGCCGCGACGCGCTCGAGTACCGCAGCATGGTACACCTCTACCGCCCGCTCGAAGAGGGCCTGATCAAGGAGGGCTCCGAGAAGGACGAAGCAGCGGTACGCGAGCTGCTCAACTACCTGCTGCGCCTGGCCGGCGCCGATGCCAGCTCGCGCAACGGCGCCCGCGTGCGGGCGGTGGTGGGAGTGCCTGCCGAGACCCTGCGCACCAACAAGCAGCAGGTGCGCAAGGCCATGGCCGGCCTGGTGGACAGCCTGATGATCGTCTCCGAGCCCTTCGCCGTGGCCTACGGCCTGGAGGCCCTGCTGCACACCATGATCATCGACATCGGCGCCGGCACCACCGACTTCTGCGTGATGAAGGGCCGCTTCCCCAGCGAGGAAGAGCAGCGCACCCTGACCACCGCCGGCGACTGGATCGACGAGCAGCTCTTCCGCCTCATCCAGGCCCGCCACCCGGAGGCCAAGTTCTCGATCCACATGGTGCGCGACTGGAAGGAGCAGTTCAGCTTCGTGGGCGAGGCGCCGATCACCGTGCGGGTGACGGTGCCGGTCGAAGGGCGGCCGACCGAGATCGACATCACCGAAGAGGTGCGCCAGGCCTGCGAAGGCATCCTGCCCTCGATGGTCGAGACCATGATCGACCTGCTGTCGCGCGTCGAGCCCGAGTACCAGGAGCGAGTGCGACAGAACGTCATCCTGGCCGGCGGCTCGGGGCTGATCGGCGGCCTCGGCGCCTACCTGCAGAAGGAGCTCAACCAGGTGGGCGGCGGCCGGGTGCGGGTGGTCAAGGACCCGATCTTCTGCGGCTCCGACGGCGGCCTGGCGATCGCGCTCGACGCGCCGGATACGGACTGGGAGAAGCTCGCGGCGGGCTAAGCGAATCTTGTGGGGAGTGTGCCCCTGCCTCGCGACCGCAGAGAGGCCGCTTGTACCGAAATCAGAAGGGCCGCGAAGAGCATCTCAAGCTCAGCAGAAATGAGAGCCTGGAGTTCTACAGGATCCGGCTGCTTTGGCCGCATCGTCTCACCAAGCCCAAAGGCTTCTACGACCCGTTCAAGAGAGGTGCGCTCAGTGTGATGAAAAGCCTTAGCTCTAGTTTCGAGATGCGCTCGTAGGCTCCGGGCTCCTTGTTCGCTTCCGCTCCCTGCTTCGACATGCAGCCGCAGGATCTCGACGGACGGCTCGGTGCCAACGGAGTCGGGTAGTGTTCGAAGCGCGGCGGCATAGTTCTTCTGTCGCAGGCGGCACACAGCGAGCGCTGACCTGAAATAGTCACGCTGCCGAGAAGATATGGCGAGCTGCAGGCCCCGTTCGAACAGGTTCGCGGCCTCGCTTACCGTCGCATTGCCACGAAGACCTGCACTCTCGAGCAGAATCATCCCGCGGAGGTGGAGGTCGATCTCGTCCTGCATCGTTGACAGCTCTTTCGGCTCAGGAAGGAGAGTGAGCGCCTCCGGGAACTTTCTGTCCATGCGCAGTAGGTTGGCCAGACCATTTCGCACCACTCGATCGTGTGGCCAGCGGTCGAGGGCCATCCGGTAGAAGTTTTCTGCCTCTGGGACGTGGCCCTGAGCCCTTAACACCTCGGCTAGACCGTTGTGCACAACGACGTTATTGGGCCAGCGCGCGGCGGATTGTCGGTAGAGTTCCTCGGCTTCGGCCAAGCGTCCCTGCTCGCGTAAGACCTCGGCCAAACCATTGTGCGCAACGACGTTGTTGGGCCAGCGCGCGGCGGTTCGTCGGTAGAGTTCCTCGGCCTCCGGCAAGCGCCCCTGCTCGCGCAGGACCTCGGCCAGACCGCTGTGCACGACGACGTCGTCGGGCCAGCGCGCGGCGGTTCGTCGGTAGAGTTCCTCGGCATCGGCCAAGCGACCCTGCTCGCGCAAGACCTCGGCCAGACCGGTGTGCACGACAACATTGTCGGGCCAGCGCGCGCCGGTTCGTCGGTAGAGTTCCTCGGCATCGGCCAAGCGACCCTGCTCGCGCCAGACCTCGGCCAGGCCGTTGTCTATGACCGGATCTGGGACGCCTTTCGCTGCGGCCTCCGTGTAGAGCGATTCCGCCCACTCTGTGTATCCAGTGTCGAGCGCGGTGGCTGCCACCTTGGAAAGCGTCTTCACCAGAAGCTCGGGCCTCGTTCTCTCCTCCTCCTGCGCCGCGAGGAGGTCTCTCAGGAAGCTCTGCGCTCTCAGGAGATCTCCCTGGACCAGAAGCCTCTCGATCTCCCCCTGGACCTTAGTAACCCTCTCGAACGCCGCCAGCGTGTTGCGGGGCCGCCTCCGCTCTTCTCGCCGTGGTCGGGCCTCATCGAGTGCCTCCTCCGGCTCGAGCACAGGGTTTGGCGCGTCTGTCTTCGAGAGGTCCGGGAACTGCCTTTCAAGTGCGTGCCTAATCCTCGCCAGCCCCTCGCGGGCCTTCTGCGGAGGCGCCGCGATGGGCACTCGTTCGAAGACCAGGCTAGTCCAGAGAGCGTCCCACCCCTCCTTGTCTCCTCCCTGAGCCAACGTAAGGATCTCTGTCTTGCGCTGCTCGGGAAGTGCGCCCCAGATTGTTTCTGTCTCGGGTGGGATCTCCACGGATTGTCGACCCTCGTCAGCAAGGATCGGCCAGCGCTCTATGAGTAGCTCTTGGAGGAGGTCGGGCAGTTCGGGAAGGCGCTGGCGAAACTCTCTAGACCAGAACTCGGGAGAGCGCGGATAGGAGTCGGCGAGCTCGACAATCGCATATCGCAAGATGGCGATGGAGTCCGGCTGCATCTCTATAGCGTCGTGCAAGGCGCGCAGTCCACGCAAGGCTCGATCGAGGTCGAGAGTCCGGCCCGCCTCGCGATTTGCAGGGAGGGGCGGGATCCAGAGCAGAGCCTTCCACGCCTCCAAGTAGTTGGTTTCGCCTGGCACGCCTCTTGTGGCGCCGCTAGACGGTGAAAGTAGACTCAGCCAATAGCCTTCCAAGGTGTCATCCGTCTGCTGGTAGATCAAGGCCTGTTGGAGCTGCTGAGCAGTGTCAGGCCCGTGTGCGAGGAGCGCTTCAAGCGGGAGTCCTTCGTGGTAGAAACGCTTCAGGCTGTCGAAAAGGCGTGGCTCTGGAGGAAGCATGGCCGCAAATCGAAAGAGGTTCGAAAGGTAGGCAGGCTCTACGAGCGAGGTTGACCTCAGGGCCACGGAGGAGGTCGCTGTGCCTCCCACGGCGAGGGCCATGGCATGTGCCAGCTCGACCAGCGCCGCTGCCTGCTGGGCAACCAGGTCGGCCGTAACACCCCCGATAGCTCGGGGCAGCGCCAAGTCGACAGGTGGAAAGCTGAGCGCACGAAACAGAAGCTCGGCAGGCTCTTGATTTCCTCCCAAGGCGGGCAGGTATCTCCCACGAAGCCTCTCCGCGAGCGCGGCTGTATCCTGGTCTCGCGCAAGACGGCGCAGGTCGGCCTTGAGACCAGCGAGAGGATGGAGCGCCGGGTTCATGGAGGATTGCCGTGGCGGCGAAGCCAGTTGGATGTGTCTGGGTCGCGGAACTCCAGCTCTAGGCGCCGCCTATGATGCTGGCGGAGCTTGGCCAGCTCATTATGGTCAACCAGGGGGTCACGGGCAAGCTGGCGTAACGACTCTCGGCAGGCTACCCGGGCCGCCTCGCCTCGTAGGGGCGGATGGAGGACTTCTCGGAGGCAACCTCTGCCGGAGGTCCGGAGTGGCATCGTGATTCCCCAGCGGAGCCCGGGAGGCGAAGGGAAGTGGAACGGGCTGTCGTTCGCCTCTATCACCGTCGGCCTACAGAGCCGAGCATCCGGCTCGCTCTGGAATACCAGCGGAATCTCGTACTGCCAGATGATCAGCCATTCGCCTGGCTCCAGATGACCCATGCCGAGCGCTTGAGCCAGTCCGATCCAGTCCTCTGTTTCCAGGAGAGGACACACCTCCTGCGCGAAGGCTGCCCACCAGGGCGGCTCGGAGGGAGAAAGGGCTTGCGAGAGAAGCTCCACCAGGCTCTGCACCGACCCCAGGCCGCTACGGTTCACCGACTCGGCGATCGCGCTCACCTGGTCGGCGAAGTCGATCGCGCTGAGACCCGTGCCTGGCGGCCGTATGGGCAGGCGTGCGCCGGTGATCGCCCTGAAACGAACATGAAAACGGTCCCCAGGACCTGACCGAAAGAGGAACTGGAGGATGCGGTTGAGGGAGGCGACATGGACAAGCTGCTCGTGATCCGGGAAGGCATGACGGTCGAGGAAATTCACCGCATTGCGGGACGCCAAGTACTCTGACGCGAGTTCCCCTGGTACAGACACCGAAGCCGGTCGGCAGATCGTCCGCTGCCAGCGGCCAGCCCGTGCGCCCCACCACCCTTCGCCGTCGAGATCTGCGCCCAGATCGGGAGACTTGAGCATCAGCCCCTCTCGCTCGACAGAAACTCTGTGGTCCATCCTCCAGTTGCTTGCTACAAACCTCCGGGTCAGGTGGCTCCCCTCAAGATCTGCCAGTGCCCGTTCCCATAAGTGTTGGTGACGGCGCCGGTCGAAGATGGCAGGGGAATTCTGGATCTGTGGCGGCGAGCCGGCCATGCTGGTGTTGCAAGAGCTCTGAGTCCGCGCGGGATTCTAGAATTTCGGAACTAAAAGCGCAAATTCTGCAGAGCAATCAGCCCTTCCGCCTCATCCACAGCGACCCGAAGTGAGTGTCGAAATCGTCGGCTTCGACCGGGCGGTAGCCCGGGATCGCGGCCTGGAGGAAGGCCTCGTCGTGGTGGCGCAGGAGGGGCGCCGAGAGCACGATCTCGAAGTCGCGGTTGAAGGCGAGAAAGGCCTGGAGCAGCATGGCCTCGGTCCAGTACGTGGGCCAGCGAGGCTCGAGCACGTAGCGGTCGGGAGGGTAGGGCACGTTCCACGGAAAGTGAACGTCGTGGACGTGCACCAACACGCCGGGCGCGAGTCGCGGGATCACCTCGAGGAAGAGGTAGGGCACGTCGCCGTCGATCTTGACCACGTGGGTCGAGTCGATGAACAACAGGTCGCCGGCCCCGAGCCGGCCGAAGGTGGCGAAGTCCACGTCCTGCACCTCACGAGGCACTACCTCGATTTCCGCGAGGCGTGCGAGGCCGGCGAAGGGGAAGGGATCGATCGAGGTGAGGTGGAGGGGACGCCCGCCCTTCGCATTTTCGACCCCGGCCAGGTGCAGGTAGTAGCTCGAGAGGCCGGAGCCCACCTCGATCACCCGCCGCGGCTTCTCGGCCCGGACCATGAGGTAGAGGAGCTGGGCGTCGACCTCGGTGAATCCGGGGCCGTAGAGCGAACGCTTGGTCGCGGCGTAGGAGGGGTGCGCGGCCCACTCCTCGCCGTGCGCTGCGAGGAGGGACGTGAGCCGCGCCTTCATCGCCTCGAGGTCGTAGTCCACGCCGGCGAGCGCGCTGGGCCGCTTCCAGCGCTGGGCGTGGCGCTCGAGCGCGCCGATCACCGGCAGCGGCGAGTAGAAATCCCGGGTGCGGGCGACGTTGAGCCCCAGGGCGTTGACCGCCTTCATCAGGCTGCGAAAGAGCTTCCAGTAGGCGCGCTTGAGCGCGCTCCGGCGTCTGAGTGCCTGGCCTTCCACGCGAGAAGAGTAGCGGTTCCGGCGCGCCAGCGGAACCGCCCGCTCCAAGGCGCTGCCCGGGTGCGCTCTATGGGGCGCCCTATGGGTTTGCCGGGATCGCTGCGGTGTCGCCCACGCTCGCGAAGTTGCGCAGCGGGTTGTTGTAGGTCTTGCGGAAGCCGGTCACGGTGTCGGTGACCCGGATCTGGTACTGCACGTTGGAGAGCGCCCCGTAGAACACCCAGAAGTGCTGGTTGAGCGCCGTGCCGTTCAACACCTTGATCACCACCTCGACGTTCGAGGGGTTGACGAAGAAGAAGTAGCCCGTGTCGCCGGTCAGGGCCACCGCGCGCCCGGCGCCCGAGTTGCCCTGAAAGTCGGTCCAGTCCATCTCGACGTGGAAGCGTCCCTGGTTGAGGCAGAGGTTGATCGACGACGGCACACAGGGGCCGCCCTTGTCCGGCGTGGGATCGGGCTCGAAGAGCTCGGCGTCCAGGGTCGACGCTGCCTCGACCGGCTCGGCGAGCGCCGCCGCGGTGGCGCCGCCGGCGTTGGCCGGGAAGGCCTGAGTGTCGCCCACGCTGGCGAACTGGCGCGGGGGATTCGAGTAGACGCGCAGGAAGCCGGTGTGGGTATCGAGGCCGCGCAGCTCGTACTCGACGTTGGAGAGAGCGCCGTAGAACAGCCAGAAGCGGCCATTGATCTGGGTGCCGTTCAAGACCTTGGAGATCAGCTCGACGTTGGCGGGGTCGAAGAAGAAGAAATAGCCGGTGTCGGCGGAGAGCGGCACGGCCTCGCCGATGCCGGTGCGGCCCTGGAAGTCCCGCCAGGCGACGTCGAGCAGGAAGCGTTGGCCGGAGACGCAGAGCAGGCCGCGCGTGCTGCACGAGTCGGGCCCCACGGCGTCCTCGCTCACCAGCGCCGAGCCGACGCGCAGGCGGAAGGTCTTCGCCTCGCCGACTTCCACCAGGCCGCTGCGCGCGGCCACCGGCTGGCCGTCGAGGGTGGCGGAGCTCCCGCTCCAGGCAAAACCAACGAACGCCTTGGCAGGCCCGTCTCCACCGAACCGCGAGAGCCGGATCGGCGCGATCCGCACCTTGCCCTCGGCCGGTGCGCTGCCCAGGGACTGGTTGCCGACCTGGCTCTTGTCCGCCGCCGGGACGCCCACGTGCTGCACCACCAGGCCGTTCAGGCCCGAGGCGGAGAGGCCGTTAGGGGCCGCCTGATTGTTGACGTAGACCGTGGAGCCGAAAGTGGTGGAGAAGAAGCGGTTGCCGTCGTAGCGCAGGCGGTTGACGGGCGCGTCGTCGCGGTCCGAGTCGAAGACCGGCAGGCCCACGTTGTGGGCGAAGAGGGTGCTCGACACCACGCCCTCGACGTCGGTCGAGCGGCCTGCCACCGGGCTGACGTTGGGCAGGCTGAAGATCGCGGCGCCCCGCGACTGCGCGACCGGCTCCGAGACGCCCGGGCTCACTTCGTTGGCGATGAAGGCGGAGCCCGCGACATCGGCCCGCGAGCCGTTGACGAACAGGCCCCCGCCGCGGAAGGCACGGTTGCCGGCGAACACCGTGTCGGCGATGGTGGCGGCGGACTCGAGCAGCACCGCCGCGCCTCCGCCCCCGCCCGCCGAGCCGTGCAGCGAGTCCGAGTTGAGCACCAGCGAGCCGGTCAGGGTCAGGTCGGTGAGCTGGGCGTGGATCGCGCCGCCGAAGGCGCCGGCGCCGTCCGAATCGGGCGCCACGTCGCAATCGAAGAAGATCGATTCGCGGAGCACCACGCGGACGCGGTTCTGCGCCACGCTGCCGTCCTGGGCGACGCCGCCGGTGCCGAAGTGCCGGTTGAGGTCACCGCCGGCCGCCAGGCACCCTCCGTCCCTGGCGGCCGTGCCCACGGTGCCGAAGCGGCCCTGAAAGAGGGTACGCACGGCCCGCAGCTCGCCGGAGCGCCGGTTGACGGCGCCGAAGTCGGTGGAGGAGTCGGCGAAGTCCGCGGCCGTGAGGTAGACCGCCCCGCCGATCGGCACGTCCGCGCCGTCGGCCTCGGCGAAGTTGCCCCGGAAGGCCGAGTCGGCGATCTCGACGATCGCCCGGTAGCTGTTGATCGCCCCTCCCTGCTCGGTGTGGTTGCCGGTGAAGAGCGAGCTGAAGACCCGCAGCGTGGTCTGGTCCTCGACGTGGATGGCGCCGCCGCCGGAGGCGCCGGGTGCGGGGGAGCCCGCGTCGGAGGCCGCGGTGTTGCCCTCGAAGGTGGAGCTCGAGATCGAGAGCTCGGCGGCCGGCTGGCGCTCGTCGCTGGTCCACACGCCGATGCCGAGGATCGCCCCACCCGTCCACGCCGCCTGGTTGCTGGCGAAGCGGGAGTCGCTGACCGCCAGCCTGCCGTCGGTCACGTAGATCGCACCGCCGCCCGCCGCCGGCGCGTGGCCCGGCAGGTTGACCCGGTTGCCCTCGAACTGCCCGTCGTGCACATAGACCGTGGAGTCGACGATCTCGATCGCGCCACCGCGGTTGAGAGCCGAGTTGCCCTCGAAGCGCGAGCCGACGAAGACTGCCAGCGAGCCGCCGTGGATCAGCGCCGCGCCGCCGCCGGTGGTGGGCGCCGAGGAGACGCTGCCCTCGAACTGACAACCGATGAACGCGCCGTCCGCGGCGACCAGGGTCACCGCGCCGCCGATCCTCTCCACCCCCGAGAAGCCGTCGCGGAAGGTCAGGCCGCGGAAGAAGACCCGCCCGCCGCGCGAGGGATTGCCGTTTTCGAAGCGCAGGATAGGGTGATCGCTGCCGCCCGTGAGCACCACCTCGGCTCCCGGGGCGGCGCGCAACGTGAAGCCCTTGCGCAGGTTGCTGATGCGAAAGCCGTTGGGAGGCGCGACGTAGGTGCCGGCCGCGATCTGGATGATGCCGCCGTCAGCCACCTGCCCGATCGCGTTCTGCAGGTTGCCCACGTCCTGGGGCACGCGCAGAACCTGGCCGCTCGCCGGTGCCGCGACGGCGAGGGCCAACGCCAGGGCTCGAAGGGGGCTGGCCAGGGTTTTCACGGGCATCGTTCCGTCCTCGGGATGCGATCCAGGCTAGCCTGGAGGAGACGCCGCGGAACCTCCCAAAAGTCCGGTCTCCGGCCTGACTTGTTGGAGGGCGCCTCGACGCGCAGTCGGGCGTTTCTACCGGGCCGGGTCGAGGGGTGCAGTCCCTAGCGACCCGGCCGGAGCGCGAGGATCAACCCCAGGAGGCCCAGGGCCACGGCGGGGATCCACAGGGCCTTCGAAGCGAGCATCGCCGCCCCCAGGATGCAGAACCCTGCGAAGACCGTGCCGCGGATGCCGGAGAAGGGGTTGTCCGGCGGCCGCTTGGTAGCCTGCTCGACGAGCTTCAGCCCCTCGGAGACCAGCATCGGCACCTTGGCCAGCGCGTCGACCACCTCGGGCGCCTCGCGCAGGCCCTCGCGCAGGAAGCGCAGCGGGCTGAACTGGTGCAGAAAGATCCGGTTGACGTGCTTCTGCGACACGGCGGCGACGTCGAAGCCGGGCTTCAGGACCTGCCCCACGCCCTCGAAAGTCACCAGCGCCTTGACCATCAGCACCATCTCGACCGGAAAGTACATGCGGTACTTGCCGGCCTTGCCCACCGATTCGAGGATGAGCTGCGCCAGCGAGAAGTCGGCGAAGTTGGCGGCGTAGCGCCAGCGGCGCGAGATGTCGGCCACCTCGCGGCGGAAGCCCGTGGGGTCGGCGCCGGGGGCCGCGCTGGCGAGCGCCACCAGGTAGCGGCTCGCGGTCTCGGCTTCGCCCATCACCAGCGAGTAGTAGTAGTAGAGCATCGAGCGGCGGAGCTGGTCTTCGAAGCGGCCCACCATGCCGAGGTCGATGAAGCCGCAGCGCACGCCGGCGCCCGAGCGCCCGGGCAGCACCAGGAGGTTCCCCGGGTGCAGGTCGGCGTGGAAGAAGCCGTCCTGGTAGAGCATGCGGATGATCGCCGCGGCGCCGAGATCGACCAGCCGGTCGCGCTCTGCCTCGGAGAGCTCGAGGGCGCGCGGGTCGTTGGGTTTGAAGCCCTTCAGGAACTCCATGCACAGCACGCGGTCGCTCGAGTAGCGGCGGTAGATCTTGGGGAAGACCACGTCCGGCACGTCTTTGAAGTTGGCGGTGAAGGTCTCGGCGTTGTCGGCCTCGAGGCGCAGATCTACCTCGCGTAGGGTGTAGTCCACGAACTCGCGGATCACCCGTTTGGGCTGGAAGCGGGAGAGGAAGACCTGCAAGAAAGACCCGAAGAGCTTGAGCAGCACCGCGTCGCGCCGCAGCAGCTCCCGGATCAGCGGCTTGACCACTTTCAAGATCACCTCGTCGCCCTCGACCGTCCGCGCGCGGTGCGTCTGGGCGATCGAAGCCGAGCCCAGGGGCTGCGGGTCGACCCACGAGAACATCTGGTCGATGGGCCGGTCGAGGCTGTCGGCGATCAGCTCGAGGTAGCGCGGGAAGGGCACCACCGGCAGGCGGTCCAGCAGATTCTTGAGCTCGCTGGTGACGGCGGTGGGCAGCAGATCCTCGCGCAAGGCCAGCACCTGCCCGAGCTTGATGTAGGTCGGGCCCAGGATCTCGAGGCGGCGGCGGAACTGCACCGGGAAGGGCAGGCGGGCGAGCCGGCGCGACAGGAAGGGTCTGAGCAGCAGGGCCCAGAGCTGGAGGACGCGAAACTTGAAGCCCCGCTTGAGCTCGGGAGGCCGATCGCGGGTGGCCGCCACCAGGGCGCCCAGCAGCATGCCGGCGAGGTGACGGTTGGTGGTGAACAGGCGCCGGACGAGGCCCGGCGGCCGGGTCTCGATCAGGATCTCCCAGGCGGGGTCGGATGAGGCATGAGCCTCGGCCGGTGGAGGAGGGGACCCGGCTGGCGTCTGGTCCGCGGTCGTGAGCGGGTTCACCTGCGCAGAGCATAGTCGCTCGCACTGCTCAAAGCCACGCAGTAGGGGCGACCCTCGTGGTCGCCCTGGTCGGAGCGCGGGCAGGCACGAGGCCTGCCCCTACAACCCGTCCTGGGCGCCTGTCTCAGCCTTGCCGCTCCAGAACCCTTCTGCTAGCCTGCGCGCGGCCCGCGCACGCGGGCTTTCGCGTGTTTGCACCCCCGAGGATCCGTCATGGCGAACGTCGTCATCAGCGGCATGCAGTGGGGCGACGAAGGCAAGGGCAAGATCGTCGACCTGATCTGCCCGGCCTTCGACCTCGTGGCCCGCTTCCAGGGCGGCCACAACGCCGGCCACACCGTGAAGTTCGGCGAGCGCCACTTCGCGCTGCGGCTGATCCCCTCCGGAATCGTCCATCCCGATATGCAGTGCGTGCTGGGCAACGGCATGGTGCTGGCCCCCGATGCCTTCTTCGAGGAGCTCGGAGAGCTCACCGCCGCGGGCGTGGACGCCGGCGGCCGGCTGTGGATCTCGGAGCGCGCCCAGGTGCTCTTGCCCGAGCACGCCGCGCTCGACCAGGCGCGGGAGGCGGCCAAGGACCGCCGTCGCATCGGCACCACGGCGCGCGGCATCGGCCCGGCCTACGAGAGCAAGGCGGCCCGCTTCGGCGTGAGGGCCGTGGACCTCTTCGCCTCCGATCTAGAGCCGCGGCTCGCCGACCTGCTGTCGCAGATCGATCGTGGCGAGGAGGCCGGTGCCGACCGCGTCGCTGCGCTGGTCGAGCGCTGCAGGCGTTGGGGACAGCAACTCAAGCCCTTCCTCTGCGACACGGCGCGCCTGCTCAACCGGGCCGTGGAGCGTGGAGACTGCGTGCTCTTCGAGGGCGCTCAGGGCGCGCTCCTCGACGTGGACCACGGCACCTACCCGTTCGTCACCAGTTCCAGCACCACCGCCGGCGGCGCCGCCACAGGCACCGGCGTGCCGCCGACCGCGCTCTCCGGCGCCATCGGCGTGCTCAAGGCCTACACCACGCGCGTCGGCGGCGGGCCGTTCCCGACGGAGCTCACCGGCGACACCGGCGAACGCCTGCGCCGCCGCGGCAACGAGTTCGGCACGGTGACCGGCCGGCCGCGGCGCTGCGGCTGGTTCGACTCCGTGGCCGCTTCCTACGCCTGCATGCTGAACGGCATCGACGGGGTGGCGCTGACCAAGCTCGACATCCTCGACGATCTCGACGAGATCCCGGTGTGCGTGGGCTACTCGATCCACGGCACGGTGACCCGCGACTTCCCGGCGAGCCTCGACGCGCTGGCCGCGGCCGAACCGGTCTACGAGACGCTGCCGGGCTGGAAGCAGCCCACCACCGGCCTGCTGGAGCACGCCGAGCTGCCGCCCGCGGCGCACGCCTACGTCCGCTTCCTCGAGAGCCAGGTCGGAGCGCCGGTGGTCATGATCTCGACCGGCCCCCGGCGCGAGGAGACCATCCTGAGAAGCGACAGCCCGGTGCTCGAGCGCCTCACCAGCGGCAGGCTGGCGAGCGTGCTGGCGGAACGGGGAGCGTAGCCCCCGGCCCGCCGGCTCCGCGGCAGCGGTCAGCTCGGCCCCGGCGAGCGGGAGTCGGGCAGCGCTGCCTCGCCGCGCTCCCGCTCCCGCATCCGGTAGTGGAGCCGCAGCATCACGATCCCGAGGAAGCGCACCTCGTGATCGCAACGCGGGATTCCCTCTTCGTCGGTATAGACCTCGAACCTCTCGCGCAGCGTCTTGAGGTAGCGGACCTTGAGGCGCTCGGCATCGAGCTCGAGCACCCGGTAGAAGCCCACGTCGCCGAAGCCCTCGCCTGCAGACAGCAGGCGGAAGCGGCCCTCGGCGCTGTACTCGGGGCGAAGCAGGACGGTCGCGTTGCCGCGCGGCACGGGGAAGACGACCTTCACGCAGGGGGAGGGGCGAGCGGGCGGCCGCACCGTGCTGTAGAAGCCGGTGTAGATGACCAGGCCGCTGCTCACGATACGCCTCTGCCAGCCGGTGTGGGCGACGCGACCGGATGCATCGCGGAGCGGGAGCACCTCGCTGGTCATGCCGCGGCTGGTCTCCAGGCCGAAGATCGGGAAGTTGAGCTGGTTCATGACGCGGCTCACGGTGTAGACGATGAGCCAGAGGAAGAACCTGCCGGGAAAGCGCGTCTCCGACCAGACGTCGAGCTCGAAGCGCGACGTGCGCTCGTAGAAGCGCCGCACCAGCGGATCGGCCTTGGTGACGTCGAAGCCCGGCCCCGCGAGCACGTCGAAGTCGGCCAGCAGCCCGGCATCGCCGGACGCGGCATCGAGGGTGAGCCTTTCGCGCTCGGCGAAACGCTCGTAGGGCCGATCGTCCCTTGGGCCCGACACAGGGTTCAGGGCCGGGCCGACCGGGCCGAGCAACCACGGCAGGTCGGACTTGCGGACCGTGCGCCCAAAGAGGTGCAGGTAGGAATGGATGATCCCCAGGCCGATGGCACCCAGCAGGCGCTGGAGCCGGTTCGGCCGGCCGTCGTTCGTCGTGGAGCGCTTGCTCACCGATCCTCCGCCGGGAACACGCTTCGCGTCAGCTCGCCAGCACCTTGCCGCGGGTCTCCGGCAGCGTCCAGATCCACAGGCCCGCCGCCACTGCGAAGCCGGCGGCGAGCGCGATGCCGCCCGCCATGCCCCAGCGCGGCGTCACGGCGGCGATCACCACCGGCGCCAGGAACTGCACGCCGCGCGACAGGTTCATGATGATCGACAGGGCGCTGCCTCGCACCCGGGTGGTGAAGAGCTCGGAGAAGGTCGGACCGTAGCTCGACCAGGTGCCGGTGCCGAGGCCGGAGACGAAGAGGAAGACCAGCACCAGGCTCGGGATGCCGGCGATCCACGGCCAGAAGACGGTGAACATCAGGAGGCCGAGCGCCATCAGGCCCGAGAACAGCGTGAACGAGAGCCGGCGCCCCCAGCGGTCGGAGAGGTAGCCGAAGGCGAGATAGCCGGTGAGCGAGCCGAGCACGAAGCACAGCGTGGCGCGGCCGGAGCGCGCCAGGGTCAGGCCGCGCTCGGCTTGCAGGTAGAGCGGCAGCCACGACACCGCGAACCAGTAGTTCGACATGTTGAGCAGGGTGAGCACGAAGCACTTCCAGAAGATCGGGGTCTGCGGGCCGGCCAGGAGCTCGCGCGCCACGGAGCCGCGCCGCTCCTGCGCCTGCCAGAGGTCGGACTCGGGCACCATGGACAGCAGGGCGAGCGAGAGCGCGGGAAGGGCCGAGAGCGCGAACACCACCCGCCAGCCGATCTCCGGCGCCACGAACGAGCCCACGATCGCTGCCAGGCCGAGGCCCAGCGGCGCGCCGCTCTGCGCGAGCGCCCCGAAGCGGCCGCGCAACGCGGCCGGCACGGTCTCGCCGATCAGCGCCTGGCCCGCGCCCCACGAGCCGCCGATGCCGAGCCCCGCCACTCCGCGCGCCACGGCGAGCCAGACGACGTCGGGGGCTGCAGCGCAGAGCGCGTTGCCGGCGGTGAAGGTGACGACCGCGAGCGCCGCCGAGGCGCGACGGCCGAAGCGGTCGGCGAGGCCGCCGAAGAGAAAGCCGCCGACACCCGTGGCGCCGATGGCCACGCCGGTCAACCAGCCGAGGTTGCCCTGTACGCCCGGGAGGTCGCGCTGGAGCGCGGGCAGGAGAAAGCTGAAGACGGTGAGCGAGTAGAAACCGAACAGCCACACGCCCCAGGCGAAGGCGAGGATGGCGTAGTGCGGGCGTGTCGGCCGCGAGGCGTCGCGGAGGGGGAGCGCGTGCATGGGCGGGATGATGATTTACGGGCGGAGTCTACCCTGGCTCCTGATCTAGGGAGGTGGATGCGCAAGGGGGCAGGCACCCGACTGTGCGAAGATCTCGCCCGAAGCGAGTGAGGCCCCAACGACCCACAGGAGACCGACCCTGATGACGCGCAAGCTCGAGGCACTGCTCACCGCCAGCCTGCTCATCGCCACCCTGACCGTCGTCCTGGCGAGCCCGGCCGAAGCCGGACAACACCGCATCGGCGCCGGCGTCAACTACTGGAAGACCATCGACGACCTCGACGACGAAGGCTTCGAGAACATCGGCGACATCGACGACAGCGGCGTCGCGGAGGTCGTCTCCTACCAGTACTGGCCGCAGGGCTTGATCGGCTTCGAGGTCGACCTCGAGCACTTCCCGGACGGCTTCGGCGGCTCGACCGACGACGCCTGGTCGCCGCAGGTGTACATCACCGCGGGCCACGGCATCTACGGCGGCCTCGGCGTGGGCGTCACCAATTCCTCGGACTTCGACGGCGACTGGTCCGACCCGTTCTATGCCGCCAAGCTCGGCTTCAACATGGCCCTGCTGCCGCACGTCAGTCTCGACCTCTACGGCAACTACCGCTTCGACGCCTGGAGCGAGCTCAACGACGCCGACACCGACACGGTGTTCCTCGGCGCCCTGGTGCGGATCACTTTCTGAGCGCCAGCGTCAACGGGTCGACCAGCGGCGCCTCCTCGACCGCGCCGAAGGCCGCCCCCAACGAGCTCCAGCCGGCGGCGGCCGGCGGCGCCGGGCCTACCAGCACCACGGTCAGCGCCTCCGGGTGGAGCCAGGCGCGGGCGACGCGCGCCACCTCCGCCGGCGTGACGCGGGCGTAGCGCTCGGCGGCCCGCGCCCAGAAGTCCAGCGGCCGGCCCGCGAGCTCGTCGGCGGCGAGGGCCGCGGCCAGGTCGCGCGGCGCCTCGAAGCCGCGTGCGAGCTTGGCGAGGAGCGAGGCGCGCGCCAGATCCACCTCCTCGGCCGAGGGCGGGGCGGTGTGCAGGCGATCGAGCTCCTGGCGCACCAGCGCCAGGGCGCGGGCCGCCTTGTCCGGCTGGGTCTGGAAGCGGATCTGGAAGGCTCCCGGCCACAGCACACCGAGCCCAGGGTCCGAGGCGGGGTGATAGATCAGCCCTTCCTCGGTGCGCAGCCCGCGCACCAGCCGCGAGGTGAAGTCGCCGCCTACCAGCAGCTCGTGCAGCACGCCCCAGGCATAGAGGTCGCGGTCCTCCCAGCGGCCGAGCCAGGCATGGCCGGTGTGGCCGAGCGCCACGTGCGTCTGCTTGGCCGGGGCGGCGATCGCCAGCACGCGTGGCCCCGCCGGCGGCGCCTCGCCGCCGGCCGGCGGCGGCCAGGGAGAGCCGGTGCCTGGGGACGCCCAGGCGGCCAGCTCGTGCTCGAGGCGGGCGAGCACGGCACGCGGCTCCACGTCGCCCGCCACGGCGATGGCGAAGTTGCGCGGCGCCAGATATCGGCCGTGGAAGGCGGCGAGGTCGGAGCGGCTCAGGGCCTCGATCTCGGCGGCGGTCGCGAGGCGGGCCGCGGCGTGGCGGCGGCCGAAGAGGCGCCAGTCCCACTCGCGCTGCAGCACGGCCGCGGGGTCGTCGTTGCGCTTGGCCATCGCCGCCACCAGCGCCGTCTTCTCCTGCGCCAGCGCCGCCTCGTCCCAGCCCGGCTCGCGGAGCATCTCGAGGAACAGGCCGAGCCCGGCGTCGAGCTGCGAGGAGAGCACGTTGAGGCTGGCCGTGGAGATGGCTGGGCCGCTCGCCACCTGGACTCGCGCCGCGAGCTGGTCGAGCGCGCCGTCGAAAGCGGCCGGAGGCAGGCGTCGAGTGCCGCCGCGCCGCAGCATGCGGGCTGCGAGGGAGGACACCCCGGCCCGATCGGCAGGGTCCAGGAAGGCGCCCGCCCGCACCTGCACCAGGATGTCGACCAGGGGCAAGGTGTGGTCTTCGACCACGTAGACCGGAGTGCCGCTCGCCAGGCGATGACGGAATTCCCGCGCCGCCGGCAGCCTTGCCTCGGCGGACGGGAAACGGAGCTCCTCGGGCCGCGCGGGAATCTGCACCGGCGGCTGCTCCCCGGCTGCCAAGGGCGCCAGCCAGGCAGCGAGCAGCCAGCAAGAGGCCCGCCTCATCGAGCGGCCTCAGCGCGTACCAGCTCCACGACCAGCCGGTTCTGGCGCTGGAAGTAAGTCGCCGCCACCCGCTGCACGTCGGCCGGCTGCACGGACTGCAGCAGCTCGCCCTGGCGGTTGATCCAGCGCCAGTCCCCCATGCCGGCCTGCAGCAGGATGCGCCCGGCGAGGAAGTAGGGGCTGACCAGCCGGCGGTAACCGTCGGCGAGGAGGCCGTTCTTGACCCGCGCCAGCTCCTCGGCGCCGAGCGGCCCGGTGGCGAGATCACCGAGCACGCGGCCGATCGCCTCTTCGATGGCCGCCAGCGAGTCTTCCACGGAGGCCCCGACGGCTGCGGCTGCCTCGGCCTTTACCGCGAAGTACCCGGCCCCGGCCTGGGTCTGCTGCTCGGCCGAGGCGCGGCCGGCGAGCCCGGGCGCCACCAGCGCAGCCTGGAGCCGGCCACTGCGGCCGTTGAGCACCCCGGCCAGGACCTCGAGCGCCGGCACGTCGGCGTGGAGGAAGGGCGCGGTGTGGTAGCGCAACGCGAGCTGGGGTGTGCACGGGCAGGAGGCGCGCAGCCGCTTCTCGGCCTTCTGCGGCGGCTCGACGGTGGCTGCGGCCGGCGGCACGGGCCGCGCCGGCAGGCGCCCGAAGTAGCGCTCGGCCAGCTCCTTGACCGCGGCCGGGTCGAAGCGGCCGATGAGCACCGCGGTGAGATTGCCCGGGGCATAGTGCTGATCGAAGAAGCGCCTCACCTCGGGCTCGCCCACGCTCTCGAGGTCGCCGGGCCAGCCCCAGCGCGAGCGGCGGTACGGGTGGGCCTGCCAGAACGCCGCGTCGATCTCCTCCTCAAAGGCGCCGGTCGGGGAGCCCAGCATCTGGCGCTGCTCCTCGCGTACCACCTGGCGCTCGGCCTCCAGGCCGAGGAAGGCAGGGGAGAGCAGGCGGTCGGACTCCAGCCAGAACCACAGCTCGAGCTTCTCGGCCGGCACCGACACCAGGTAGACCGTGGCGTCCTGGGTGGTGAAGGCGTTGACGCCGGTGGCACCGGCCGCGGTGTAGTGCCGGTCGATCGCCCCCGGCTCGGGCATCGTCGTGGTGCCCTTGAACATCAGGTGCTCGAGGAAGTGGGCGAGCCCGGTGGCGCCCTCGGGCTCGCGCGCCGAGCCGGCCTTCACCACCCAGCCCGCCGCCACGTTGGCGAGCCTCTGCCGGGTGAAGAGCAGGAACTTCATGCCGTTGCCGAGCTGCAGCTCGGTAGCTTCGAGGCGCGCGGGCGCCGTCTCGGCGCCGGCCGCCAGCGGCGCCGCGGCGAGGAGCGCGACGACGGCGAGCCAGCGAAGCATCAGGGCGCCAACTGTGGGGCCACCAGGTCCGCAGGGGGCGTGGGAGGCGCGACCTGTGGCCGCGCAGGCGGGCGCACGGAGGATCCACGTCCCGCCATCCACGGCGCGCGCCGGTCGATGAACCAGGCCATCGGCAGGCAGATGAGGATCGAGAGCACGGTTCCCGCGATGATCATCAGCAGCACCTGGGCCGGCGAGTTCCAGCCCAGCTTCACGTAGAGGATGCGACCCACGATCGGGTCGACGAGCAGCAGGAAGTAGCTGTTGAGGCACATCAACACCGCGGTGTGCCGTCCGAGCTCGGTCAGCCAGTTGAAGTGCGCCATCAACTGGCTGGCGGCGAGCATGCAGAGCGCGCCCAGGAGCGAGTTGAAGAAGAACCACCGCAGGTCGCCGAACTGGCTGAAGCCGATGGCGACGATCGGAAGCTGGGGAAGCTGGTTGAACGGCCCCTGGTTGAGATCGAAGGTGAAGATCAGCACGATGAAGGCGGCTCCCGCCAGCGCGATGTTGGCGGCCCGCGGCAACCGCTCGGGGAAGCGCCAGCGGCGCAGCATGACCCCCACCTGGTAAAAGACCATCAGCGCCGTCGCCGGCGTGATGTTCCACCAGCCCTGGAGGTGCTTGCTCTGCTGCAGGGCCGGGTACTCCAGCGGGAAGGCCCAAATCAGGAAGACACACGCCGCGCATACGGCCAGCCCGCCGACCACGGTCTTGGTGACACGGGCGAGGAAGAACTGCGCAGTCTCCATCGTGAAAAGAGTCACCAGGGCCCAGGACACCGGGTTGAACCACGGCCAGCCCTTGACGATCTCCGCCGCCCGCACCATGGTGGGGGCGAGGGTCTGGGCGTTGAGCTGGTTGCTGGCGGCCATCGCCAGCAGCACCAGCACGATTCCGATCACATGGAAGGCCAACACCGGCACCAGGCGGGCGCGTGCCCGGTTCTTCATGTAGGCGAGGAAGGTGAGGCCGCGGTCCTTCCAGAAGTAACCGGAGAGGGTGAAGAACGCGGCCACGAAGGAGCCGGCGCAGAACTTGAACAGCGTGATGCCGATCTCGCTGCCCATGAGGTGGAAGTGGCCGCCCAGGTGACCGAAGAACACGGTGATGATCCCTAGCCCCTTGAGGGCGTCCGGCCATTCGATTCTCGGCTTCATGGGTCAGTCCCCTTACTGGCTCGGCGTTGGCTGCGCGGGAGGCGCCGGCATCGGGCCCTCCCCGAAGGCGAAGAGGTGGTGCCGGCCGCGGACGAAGACTGTCTCGCCGGCGATCGCCGGGGTCGCGAGGCAGGCCTCGCCCACCAAGTTGGTGGCGAGCAACTGGTACTCGGTGCCGGCCTTGACCACCAGCACCTCGCCGTCCTCGGCGGCCAGGTAGAGCCGGCCCTCGGCGGCGACCGGCGAGGCCGAGAATCGCTTGCCCGAGCCGAGCCGCTGGCGGTAGACGAGCTCGCCGTTCGCCGACAGGTAAGCGCCGAGCACGCCGTCGTCCGAGACCACGTAGAGCAGGTCGCCGTAGAGCAGCGGCGTGGTGTAGTACGGCCCGCCGGTCTTCAGGCTCCACGCCAGGTGGGGGCCGCTGCTCTCGCCCTCCTCGGGCGAGAGGTCACCGCGCCCACCCGGCCGGATGGCGTAGATCGGCTTCAGGGGGCGGTAGCCGTTGCCGACCACGATCAGGTCGGCCGAGGCCACGGGCGTGGAGGCCGAGACGAAGGAGTTGCCGGTGGTGAGCGACCACAGCTCGGCCCCGGTCGCCGGGTCGTAGCCGCGGATCTTCTGCACGCCGTTGGTCACCAGCTCGGCGCGGTCGCCGCGGGCATGGATCGTGGGCGTGCCCCAAGTGGGCAGCTCGTCGCGCTCGGTCCGCCACACCGGCTTGCCGTCGGCGAGCGAGAAGGCGGCGACGTAGGAGCCCTTCTGCAGGTCCACCTGCACGATCACCAGCCCGTTCCACAGGATCGGAGAGCTGGCGGTGCCCCACTGGAAGCCGGGGTCGTAGAAGAAGCCGGCGTCCATGGGCCCGAGGTCGCGGCTCCAGCGCAGCTCGCCGGTCATCGAGTAGGCGAACAGGCCCTGGTCGCCGAACAGGGCCACCACCGTGCTGCCGTCGGTGGCCGGTGTGGCGCTGGCGAAGCTGTTCTTGGGATGGCGGCGGGTGCCGGGCAGCCCCTCGGCCGCCGTGCGCTCCCAGAGCACCGCGCCGCTCTTGGCATCGAGGCAGAGGAGACGCCACGAGTGCTTGACCGCCTCGCTCATCGAGTCCATGGGGTTGCCCGTGTCGCGCACCGGGGCAGGGTCGCCGTCCTTGACCGCGGTGGTCACGAACACGCGGTCGCCGGCCACCACCGGGCTCGAGTGGCCGAGGCCGGGGATCGCCGTCTTCCACCGCAAATGACTGCCGGCCACGGCGTCCCACTTCGTCGGCGGATGGGCGGCCTCGGCCACGCCCGATGCCGCCGGGCCGCGGAACTGCGGCCAGGCGGGGATCACGGGCGCGGCGCTGGTCCGCGCCGCGAGGCGGGCGACCAGATCCTTCTTGCCCATCCGCGTAGCGAAGGAGGCGGCGTGCTCGAGCGTGGCCGGCGTGAGCTTGGGCGAGGCGAGCAGAGCATCCACGCAGGGCCCATCGCCGCGGACCACGGCCATGGCGAGCGGCGTCAGCCCTTGGGAGAGCTCTTTCTGATTCGGATCGGCGCCATGGCTGAGCAGCACCGGCAGCACCTCGCAGTGGCCGCCGAAAGCGGCCCACAGCAAAGCGCCCCAGCCGTTGACCTGCTCACGGGCGGCGACATCCGCTCCGGCGCCGAGCAAGGCCTCGACCACCTCGCGATGGCCATGCTGGGAAGCGAACAGCAAGGCCGTGCCCCCGGCGCGAAACGGAGCGTCCACCGCCACCCCCGCGGCGAGCAGGCTGCGCACCGTTGCCACGTCGCCGGTCCTGGCCGCGGCCCACAGGCGCTCAGCGCCATCGGCCGGCGGCGCGGCGGAGAGCGCGCCATCGGCCGCCAGCGCCAGGACGAGCCCCAGTGCGGCGAGGTGCGGTGCGGCGAGCTGCAGCGCGGCTAGCGAATGGCGGCAAGCGCAGCGGCTGGTTCGCGGGGGAAGGGGGCGCACCAGGTCCAGGCTCCGTGGTCAGGTCTCGGCCTTGGCCGAGGCCCGGCCGGGCTCGAGCTCGGAAGTCGGCTCCGCTGCCGGTAGCGCAGCGGTCGAGCCGAGCCCTCGCCAGCGCAGGCGGGCGATGGCGGCAAGCATGCGCAGGGCGGTGCGGGCGAGGCGCAGGAAGCTCGCCGAGTGCTTAGACTCGCCGCCGAAGCGGCGGTGGTAGGAGACCGGGATCTCGATCACCCGCCGGCCGGCGAGCAGCGCCGCGACCATCATCTCGGGGGAGAGCTCCGGGCCGGTGCCCTTGAGGTGCGGGGCGATCGCCGTCCAGGTCTCGCGCCACAACGCGCGATAGGTGCAGCCCACGTCGGTGAAGCGGGGTTCGCGCGACCACCACAGCACCTCGGCCAGCTTGGCCACCACCACGTTGGCCCAGCGCACCACGCCGCGCATGTTGGTGCCGTGCTCGTTGAGCTCGCGGGTGGTACGCGTGCCCACCACCATGTCGGCGTCCTTCAGGTACTCGAGGAGCTTGCCCAGGTCCTTGGCGCGGAAAGAGTGGTCCGCCTCGGTGATCACCAGCACGTCGCCGCGCGCCGCGGCGAGGCCGTGGCGGATGGTGTCGCCGTAGCCGGTCAGGCGCACGCTCTCGACCCGGGCGCCGGCCTGGCGCGCCAGCTCGGCGGTCGAGTCGCGGGAGCTATTGTCCACCACCAGCACCTCGTCCACGTGCGGCGCGAACTCCTTGACCACCGAGGCGATCGAAGCCTCCTCGTTGTAGGCCGGGACCACGACGCTGATCCGGGCGCTCGGGAAGCGCGCCGAGCGCACCAGGTACTGGGCGTAGTTGTGGTCGTCGGCGGTGTTGACGTTGAGGTAGGAGCCGGTGAGCCTGTAGGCGCGGACCCGGCCGGGGACCGCGGCCAGCCGGTCGATGGCGTCGGTCAGCTCCACCCGCCGCGAGCGCGCCGACGGCGGAGTCTCCTCGATGGCCTCGAACAGCCGCGGCGTGAACACGTAGGTGCCGCAGCCGAGCAGGGTGCCCACCCGCCCCTCGGGCTTCTCGACCAGCTTGACGATGCGGTCCCCCTCCAGGGCGACGGAGTAGTTGCCGCGGATCTTGGTCTCGTCCTCGGTTTCCATCACGCAGCACAGGGCGTCGAAGTCAGCCTCTCCCCGCCGCAGCAGACCGAGCTGCGACGCGAGCCCGGCGTGGTTGGTATCGAGGTAGACCTCGTCGCCGAGCACGGTGACGAAGGGCTCGGGGAAGCGATCACGGGCAAGGAGGATGCCGCGCGCCAGGCCGGCATCCACGTCTTTGCACACCACGTAGTCGATCTCGACGCCCAGGCGCCGCCCGTCGCCGAGCAGAGCTTGCACCTGCTCGCCGCGGAAGCCGATCACCACCGTCACCTGGGCGATGCCCAGGGAATCGCGCAGCAGCTCGACATTGCGCTCGATGAGTGCCTTGCCGCCGACCTCGAGCAGCACCTTGGGTACGCGCTCGACTTTGGGGTAGGCCCTCACCCCGCGCCCCGCTGCCGGGATCAGGCCGCGGGTCATGGCCAGGCCCACCACAGGACCAACAGGTAGGAGAAACCGGCGAGCACCGAGAGGCCGAGCGGTGCGGGGAAGAAGTAGCGCTTGGCGAGCAGCGCGGCGACCAGCGACACCACCAGATCGAGCCCGGCGATCGCCGCGCTCTCCGTCACCACCCGGGGCGCCACCCAGGCCAGCAGCAGGTTGAGCAGGCCGTAGGCGAGGGTCATGGTCCCCGTCATCCAGCTATAGCCCTCGAACAGGTGGAGGTAGGTGCGGGTCACCCCGGGCATCTCGGCCGGGGTCTCGCGCAGCGCGCGCACGTAGTCTTTGCCGCGGTCGGCCTTGCGATCGTGGACGAAAGCGAGCGCGTGACCGATCCCGTACAGCGCCAGCGCCCCGGAGCCGACGTAGAAGGCGATCAAGCTGCGGCTCACCATGCGGCGGCCTTTCCGGTCGCGGCCGGCTCAGCGGCGGCCAGCGGGTCGAGGGCCCGGCGGCGGTAGATGGCGACCACGTAGCCTTCCTTGAGCCGCGCCGGCGTGACCTCCCCGGTCTCGATCACCCAGGGCAGCGGCCGGGCGCTGGGCATGCCGCGGGCCAGGGCCACCAGGCGGTACTGCGCCTCGACCCGCGGCCCGCTGCGCTCCCAGTCGGCGAGCATCGGCTTGCCCCCGGGATCGAGGCGCATGAAGACCAGGTAGTCCGGGGAGCGTCCCAGAACGTAGTCGATGTCGAACTTCTCGTGGCCGGGGCTGCCCACGCCCACCGGCATCGCGCGGTGCGCGATGTGGGCATCGGTCAATCCGAACATGTCGATCGTCGGCAGGTCCGAGTAGTAGGGGATCGCCCCCGCCGGCTGCGCCGCGATGGTGGTGCCAGGCGGCACCTCGGCCGCGAACCAGTGCCCGAGCTCGATCCAGCCCTGCTGGATGGCGGAGATCAGGCGCAGATCGCCGCGCTTGGTGAGTGGCCAGGAGAAGAAGGCTGCGTTGGCAATCACCACCGCCGCCAGCACCGCGGCGAGTGCCTGGCGCAGCCGCGGCGCAGGCACGGCGCGCCCCGCCGCCGCGACTCCGGCGCTGGCCAGCACCAGCAGCAGCGGCAGGGCCGGCATCAGGAAGCGGGGGCCGAGGAGAAACAGGAAGTCGCCGCCTACGAGCACGAAGTAGGCCGCGGTCACCGCCACATAGCCGGCCAGCAGGCGCGCCGGGCGGTACTTCCAGGCCGCCGCGGTGCCGATCGCTCCCAGGAGCAGGGGTAGCTCGAGACTGCTCTCCCGCACCGCCTGGCCCAGGAAGCGCAGGCCGCGCCCGGCCTGCCCCAAGCTCAGGCCACCGACCTTGGCGTAGAAGGGGTTTGGGAGCAGCCAGCCGTAGTAGAGGTAGCGCCAGGCGAAATAGGGAAGGTAGACAGCGGCGAAGGCCGCGGCCGTCACGGCCGCACGCCGCCAGCGCTGGCCGCTCGCGCCCTCGCCCCAGGCGACCTCGAAGGACAGCAGCAGGCCCGCGCAGAGCACGGCGTCGGGCCGGGTCATGGTGGCGAGGCCCAGCACCAAGCCGACCCACAGCGGCCGAGCGCCTTCGAGGTAGAGGGCGAAGGCGCCCACCACCAGCAGCACGAAGAGCGAAGTCTCCATGCCGGAGCCGATGTAGCGCGCCGGGGTAGCCATCGCCGCGAAGGCGAGGGGCGCAAGCAGGGCCAGGGCGGGCGGCCCGAGGCCGGCACCGGCGAGCAGTCGGGCGCCCAGACGGTGGACGACCCACAGGGTGACAGCGGTGGCGGCGAACGAGAGGCCGGCGGCGACCGCCGGTAGGTCAAAGCCCAGCCGGCGCCCGAGCGCCAGCAGAGCGACCCACAGAAACGTGACGTAGCCCTCCACCTTCTCGCCGGCGTTGAACACCGGGCCCGCGCCATCTGCCAGGTTGCGGGCATAGCGAAAGAGGATGAAGGCGTCGTCCATGATCAGGCTGGTCTGGTAGAGCTGCAGCGCCCGCAGCCCGACCACCGCGGCGGCCGCCGCGAGGAGCAGCCAGCGCAGGGCGGTCCGGTCCAGCAGGCTCGGCCGTGCGGCGTCGAGCGGCTGGCGGCCGGTGGAAACCAGTATTGCCGGCGAGAGGTCGGCGTTCATCGGGGCGCGCGCTCTGGCGAGGAAATCTACCACTCCATACACAACGATGGCTCCCGGCAGGAGCACCGACCGGGAGCCACTTCAGATACCGAGGCTCGCCCGCGCCTACTTCGAGGCGACCACGGACGCCGCGTTCGGCGACAGCGGCAGGTGGCGGACGACTTCACGGAACTTGACGATGCCGGAGGTCAGGGTGCCGACCTCGCGCCCGTTCGACAGCATACGAATCGGGTCGACGGTCACCGAAGCCTGGTGGCCGACCGGCGGGATCGTCGTCACCTCGGAGAACCACACCGCGTGATCCTTGGTGGTCATCTCGAGGCCCAGGTCCTGCATCGAAACGTTGACCGCCACCGGGGCGCGGCAGACCGCGAGGACGGGGGCCTCCTCGGACGACTCCTCGGGGCGGGCAGCGCTCTCGGAGGCCAGTGCATAGTGCGCGTGCTCGGGGATGGTGATGCGGCCGACCTGGCCCACCGCCGGGCGGGACGAGTCGAGCGTCACGTGGACGCGGCCGAACACCTTGCTGGTGCCCACCAGGTCCATCGCCACGAACTGCGTGTCGGTGACCGCGGTGGCCCAGTTGTCGGTGGTCGGCTTGCCATGGGTGACGGCGATCCAGCCGGTCAGCTCCACGGTGTCCTCACCGACGCCGTCGATGGTGTAGCTCTCGTCGAGCTTGACGCGCATCACGTCGACGCCGGGCTCGGGAAGGGTGTAGGGCTGCAGCGGGAGGGCATCCAGGTTCGCAAGGCCAGCCTGCGACAGGGAGCTCATCTCGTTGACCAGGGCAGCCACGACCACCTTGTCTGAGTTGCCAGCGCTGACGCCGACCGCTGCGGCGGCCGCGACCAGCAGTGCGACCGCGATCAGCCAGTGCTTACGAGTTGTCATGTGTCCTCCTAGTAAGAGGTGGTACTTTTCGTACTACTGCCAAAGCAGCTATCGAAGCAACTACCTCTGAAAGGAACTCAAGGCCGCGAGCTCTACTCGCTGATCTCCACTGTCCACCGCCCCTCCTTTCCCACCTCGACGGGGCCCGATCCAGCCGTGCTCCGCGGGTACTGTGCGATCTTGGGCCTCAAATAAAGGGTGCCGTGTTCCACCTCGTTCGGGTCATCGCCCCGGGGAAACCGGCACCGGGGGCCTGAGCAGGTCGGGCAGGCCGTCGCCGTTGGCGTCGGCCAGCGCCGGCAGCGTCTCGCCGTAGGATTCCGCAAGGTTCAGCAGCTCGTAGGAGAAGTACTCGTCGCCGTCCGGTCCGCGGACCTTGCCGCGATAGACCGGCGGCACCCGGAACAGCAGCTCGGGCTGGAAGCGCTCCGGCCCCACCTCGCGGCCGGCAACCTGGTAGCGCTGGGCGACCGAGCAGTCGCCGTCGAGGTCGGCGGGCAGCACGTCCGGCTGGTAGAGCACCAGTGAGCGCAGGAAGGCGAGCAGCGCCCGGCGGTCCGCCTCCGGCGCCGCGAGGTAGGCGGCGGTGGAAGCCGCCGCCTCGCCGCCGTGACGGCGGATCGCGTGGTCGAGCGTCGGGCTCCTGCCGTCGTGGCCATAGGGGGCGGTGGAGCCCACGCCCCAGAGCGGCGGTGTGCGGTAGCGCTTCAGCACGAAGAACCGTCCCTGGTAGTGATAGTGCTCGTGATACCGCTCACCGAGGTCATGGTGGCGAAGATCGCTGAACATGTCCTCGACCAGGAAGGCGCCCCGCCTGGGCTCGAGCAGGGTCTTGCCGCTCTCGGTCTTCACCGTCCGGGTCAGGGGCTGGAGGCGGCCCTCGAGCCGGCGATCCTCCGGGTCGTAGCCGACCTCGAGGTGGAAGAAGCGGCGGTCGCCGGGCAGGCCGGTGGCCGCGTCGGCGGCACGGATCTGCCAGTCGGAGAGATGGCAGCTCGTGCAGCCCATCGAGCCGAGGAGGGCACGGCCGCGCCGGGTCTCGTCCGTCTGTGCCCCCAGAGCCGGCGCCGGGTGGTTGAGCAGGTACCACTCGACCAGGTCGACCTCGCCCTCGCCCATGGTGCCGGGGGTGTCGGGCTGCATGCGGGCCAGGGCCTCCAGGGTGCTCGGCTGCAGCTCGGGGTTGGGCTGCAGGGCGCCGGCGTTCGAGGTGCCGGACCACGGCTGCTCCGGCGCCCGCCGCGCCCCGGCCCCCACGCCCCAGAGCAGGGTCGGGTCGTCGGCGGCGACGCCCATCACGGTCAGGAGAGCGCCGTTCTGGAAGATGCGGATGGTGGGCACCTGGTGGTCCCCGACCGAGGAGGAGAAGACCGCGAACGACACGTCGTAGCCCACCACTCCGGCGTCGCTCAGGCGCGCCGGCTTGCCCTCGGGGGTGCGCCGCACCACGCGGCCCGCAGCATCGACGTAGATCGGCTGCACGGTGGGGTTGAGGTCGGGCCGCCGGTCGCCGTCCTCGTCGGAGAGGGCGCCGAAGTCCACCACCGAGCCGGGCGTCGCCTCGAAGGCCGCCCGCTTTCCCGCCGTCTCCGCCGGCACGTCGAGGAAGCCGTTGCGGTTGGCGTCGTGCGCCGCGAGCAGCTCGGCGCGGAGCTGCTGCGCCAGGACCTCCATCAGCCCGGCGCCGAAGAGGTGCGGCGTGTTACGGCCGAAGCCCGGGGGCTCGGCGGTGTTGCCGCCGGCACCCGGCGAGCGGAAGGGCAGGTTGTGGCACATGCCGCAGGAGGTGGTAGTGGCGGCCACCATGTGCTCGGTGACGGTGGTGAACACGCCCTCGTCCTTGCCCCACTCGTGGAAGAAATAGGAGCGGCCGCGCTGGTAGGCGAGCCAGGGGTCGGTCTGCTGCAGGTGCATGGAGGTGCCGGGAACCTCGGGCGTCGCGGAGTGGATCACCCGCACCCGCTTCTCGCGCAGCGACAGCCCCGAGGGGTCCTCCGGCCGCACCGAGATCTGGGCCACCGCCGCGGCGGCGAACAGCGCTGCCGCGGCGAGCGCTCCGAGCTTCAGGCGGGCAGCGCGCCTAGGGAGTGTTGAGCGCTTGCTTGGCGGCATCTGTGGCTCCAATCCCGGCCTGCTGCGGCAGGGGGTCCACGGCGTCCGGGAAGCCGTCGCGGTCGCTGTCGCGGCGGAAGGCGAGCGCCAGCCCGAAAGCTTCGTCGCGGTTCTCGATCAGCATCAGGCGGCGCGGCGTGCCGTAGGCGTCGACCACGTCCTTCAAGTGGCGGTAGCGCGGCGCGACCTTGAACAGGAAGCGTGCGTCGAAGCGTTCGTACCCGACGTCCTGCCCGGCGACCTCGAAGCGCTCGGCCACGGCGCCGTCGCCGTCCACGTCGGCGGGGATCTCGTCGGTGGTGTAGAGCACCAGCGACTCGAGGTACGCGAGCAGGCGACGGCGCTCCGCCGCCGGCAGCGCGCGGTAGCGGTGAGCTTCCTCGGTCGCCGCGCCACCGTGAGCCTGGATCACCTCGTCGAGGCCGGGGAAGCGGCCATTGTGGCCGTAGGGCGCAGTGGAGCCCACGCCCCACAGCGGCGTGGTGCGGTGCTCGCGCTGCAGTGAGCCGTCGAAGCGCCGCTCCCAGAACTCGGGCCCCAAGTCCCACTGCTTGAAGTCGGTGTAGAGGCGCGAGACCACGAAGGCCTCGCCGCGCGGCACCCGCTGCCCGGAGGGCAGCACGCGGTCCAGCCGTACCAACCGGCCCCTGAGCGCCGGCTGCCCGTCGGGCCCTGGCTCGCTGCGCGTCTGGAGCTCGAAGAACCGGCGGTCGCCGGATAGGCCCCGGGCCGCGTCGCGCGCCTCGATGCGCCAGCTCTCGACGTGGCAGCGCGCGCAGCCGACGGCGAGCAGCGCCGAGCGCCCGGACTCGCTCTGCGGGGTGGCCAGCACCGCCGGCGTCGGGGCGTTGAGCATGGCGAGCTCGACGGCGTCGACGTCGCCCTCGGAGAGCTCGTTCGGATAGCCGTCGGCGTCCGGGTCGTCACGCGACAGGCCGCTCTCGGTGCGCCGGCGCCCGAGGTCGGGCGAGCCCCCGAAGTCGAACTGCTGGGCGCCGGCGAGCGAGACGCGGGCCAGGCCGCCGCGCATCGGGAGCTGCGTGGGGTCGAAGGCCTGGAGGCCCATGTGGACGTCCGCCGCGCCGGTATAGAAGCCGCGCAGGGTGGTTGCTTCACCGCCCTCGGCGACGCGGCGCCCGGCCAGCAGGCGGGTGCCCCGGCCCCAGCCGAAGGGCTGGGGCGCGAAGCCGAAGCCGGCGGCGCGCGGGTCGGCGAGGCTCACCGCGTCGGGGAGCAGCTCGCCCCGCGCGTCCACGTACCAGACGCGAAACAGCGGGTTGAGGCGCGGCACGCCATCGGCGCCCGGCGAGAGGTCGCCATAGTCGATCTCGGGGGCCTCCGGCAGCGGCCGGATGCGCACCGGCGAAGGCGCCGCCACCTCGGCTCGCGACAGCACGCCGTCGCGGTCGCGGTCGTAGGCGACGAGGATCTGGCTACGGATCTGTTCGCCGAGCATCTCGATCAGGCCGGCACCGAAGAAGTGGGGCGTGCTGCGGCCCTCGCCGCCGGTCGAGCCGATGCTCTGGCCGGCCCCCGGCTCGCGGTACGGGGTGGAGTGGCAGAAGCCGCAGCTCGCCGTGTGATCGCGGGTGAAGCGTGACGAGCCGCCGTGGGTCACCACCTCCGGCCGGTCCACGTACAGCGGCACGCTGTGCTCGCCGCTGCGGCCGTAGACCCCGTGGGACGGCCGGAACTGGCGGTTCAGGAGGTCCTTGCCGAGCTGGTAGAGGAGGAAGGGGTCCTCGTCCTGGAGCTGGCCGGTAGTACCCGGCTGGGCGGCGCCCGCGCCGTGCACCAGGTGGACGAGCGGATAAGGGATCGAGATTCCCGTCGGGTCGTTGTCGCTCTCCGCCACCTGCGCCGAGGCCGATCGCGGCACGCCGAGAGCCACCGCCAGGGCCGCGACGCCGAGCAGGGCCGGGGCGAGCGCCGCGAACCGCGGCCGCCGCGCCGGGATCACCGCCTGCCTCCCGCGCCGCCGGCCGCCGGCAGCGCCGCCACGGTGTCGATCAGCGTCGCCAGGGCCGCCGGCTCGAACAGCTCCGCCTGCGCCGGTGCGTAACGCGGTTGGAAGTCTTCGAGGGTGAGCACCGAGGAGTGGTCGTCCGGCGCGGTCATCACCATGCGAGTCTCTGTCCAGGCGCCGTCCACCTCGCGCACTCCCTCGACCCGCATGCGCTTGAAGACCTCGGGCGGCTTGCCCTGGGCCGCCGCCCGGAGCTGGTCGACACCGAGGAGCAGGGGTGGGTCGGTCGCCAGGTAGAAGCGGGAGATGGTGGCGCTCACCGGGTCGGCCCCGCGCTCCAGCGTCGCCTCCACGATCCACACCGCGCGGCCGAGGAGCGTTTCGCGCCCGAGAGTGCGCAGGCTGAAGCCGCGGGTGGGGAGCTGCATGCGCATGTCGCGGTAGCCGAAGTCCGAGCCCAGCAGGCCCTCGTCGAAGTGGCTCGGCGCCACCGCGAGCACCCGCCGGTCGCCGGCCGGAAGGTGCAGGTACACCTTCATGCCGGTGGGCTCGCGCGGGTCCTCGATCAGCAGGTAGTTGGTGCCCCGCAAGCCGCGGGGCTCCTCGAGCACGAACACCGTGCGCACCGCCCCGCCCTCCTGGCGCCAGAGGTTGGTGACCTCGAAGGTGCGGGTGACCTCCTGGCCCGAGCGCAGCTCGAGCTTGACCAGGCGGCGGCCAGGGTTGCCAAAGCTGCGGGCGTTGTAGGCGGCGATCAGACGGGCGGGATCGGGCGCACCGGGCGTGGCCGCGGGCGCCAGCGTGGCGAGGACCGAGAGGAGAGCTGCGGTAGCGCGGACCATGCTGTGACTGTTCCGACCCCCCTCCCGCCGCGCCTCTGGAAACGAAGGGCCTTCGTTTCTGTCGCGACCGCAACACACCAGAGAGGTTAGAAACCTCTAGTTGTTGTCCTGACTTCTACTAATAAGAACAAGGAGCAAGCCGGGTGCCAACAGAGGGGGGTCTGATTCCGGCCGCTCTGCCTTCCCAGGCCAGCGTTTCGAGTACCTGTTTACCCGGCCGCGCGTACCGCCTTACTCAACTCCGTGGGCTCGGCTTCCGAGCCTCCGCGACGCTCGGCGGCCAGGACCATGGCGGGCACGATCAGCAAGGTCATGGCCGCCGACACGGTCAGGCTCAGGCAAACCAGCAGAGCGAGCTGGAGGTTGGGGAGCACCTCCGAGAAGGCCAGCACGGCGAGGCCGCTGCAGATGGCGAGCGAACTCTTGAGGATCGCCGGCGCCGTGCTCTCGAAAGCGGCGTGGATCGCGGCGCCGCGCCCGAGGCCGGCGCCGAGCCGGTCGCGATAGCGGGCCACCAGGTGGATCGAGTAGTCGACGCCGATCCCCAGCGCGACGGCGGCGAACATCGAGTTGGCGATCCCCAGCGGCGTGCCGGTCGCGGCGAGCGCCGCGAACACCAGCAGCACCGAGGTCACGATCGGCGTCAGCGCCAAGAGCGTGGTCGGCAGGGAACGGAAGAGTAGCCACAACAGCAGCGCATTGGCGAGCAAGGCGACCCCCACCGACCGCACCTGGCCCGAGACCAGGAGCTCCACGGCCAGGAAGCTGATCCAACCGTCGCCGAAGGGAGTGATATCGAAGCGCGGCCCGCTCCCGCCTTCGGCCGCGGCGCGGGCCGTGGCCAGCAGGCGGCCGATGCGCGCGTAGCTCGCCTGGTTGACGAATACCGTCACGCGGGCCCGGCGGTGGGTCTCCTCGATGCGCTCACCCAAGGGGGAGCCGCGGAGCGTGGCGAGCATCAGCAGGGCGCGCTCGACCGCGACCGGAGAGAGGCTCGCCCTGCCGGCCGCGAGCTCCGCCCGCAGCGCGTGGTAGTCGGCGCCGGCGAGCGCCGCCTCGGCGCGCACCACGTCATCGAAGACGCTGGCCACCGCGCCGGTGTGGGGATCGCGCGCCAGGGTGTCGCCCAGGCGGCCGAGCGCCGCCAGCTCCTGCGGGTCGAGGAAGCCCTGCGGATGGCGGCTCCCGACCAGCAGCTCGACGCGGGTGGTGCCAGCCATGCGCTGATTCAGGGCGCGGTCGCCGGCCGCGATGTCGCCCCCCGGCGGCAGGTTGCGCACCCAGTTGTCCTCGACCCGCAGCCGCCCCGCGACCAGCAGCGCGGCGGTCGCGACCACGGCGAGGGAGGCGAGCACGCGCCGTGGCCCGAGGCGGCCGAGGCGGCCGAGGAAGCGCCGGCACCAGAGCGGTGCCCCGGACTCCGCCTCGACCTTCCGGGTCAGGGGCCTCGGGCGCGGGCGCAGCAGGCAGAGCAGCGCCGGCACCAGGGTGAAAGTGGAGACCGTCGAGGCGAGGATGGCGAAGGCGCCGTAGAGGCCGAAGATGCGTTGCGGCTCGAGCGGGGTGACCAGCAACGAGAGCAGACCGACGATGGTGGTCAAGCCGGTCAGCAGGATCGGCCGCGCCACCGCCCCGAAGCTCTCCAGCACCACGCGCTCGGTGGGCGCCTCGGGCGCCGCCCGCGACAGGCGGAAGAAGTTGTTGAGCGCGTAGACGTCGTCCGAGACGCCGATGGCGATCAGGATCACCGGCAGCACCAGGGTGGTGACGAACACTGACTCCCGGCAGAGGCCCATCAGGCCGGCGGTGGCGAGCAGGCTGGCGCCGATCTCGGCCAGAGACACGAGTGCCGGCACCGGGTGCCGGAAAGCGAGGAACAGCACCAGCGCCAGCACTCCGATCACCAGCGGTACCAGGCGCAGCAGGTCGCCGGCCGCGGCGAGGCCGAGCACAGCCTGGGCTAGGGCGGTCCCGGAGAGGAAGACCTCGACCTCGCCGGCCGGCCGTGCCGCGAGCAGCCGGCGCACCTCGCCCAGCACGGCGTAGCGGTCGGCGCCGACCTCGACCTCGGCGTAGATCGCCGTGGTGCGGCCGTCGCGGGTCACCAGCACACCGTCGTCGAGCCCCAGGGCCGCGGTTTCGCGCCGGAGCTGGGCGATGCGCTCCGGCGTGGGCGGCCGCGGCGGCGCCAGGAGCGGCGTCAGGTCGATGGTTTCGTCGGCGATCGCCAGCCGCGGCAGGGTGGTGAGGCTCGCCACCGAGCCCGGCCGCACCCCGGGCACGGCGGCGAGGTCGGAGGACAGGCCCCGGACGAGCGAGAGCGCGCCCGGGTCGTAGATTCCGCCGGCGCCGTCGCGGGCGAGGCCCACCACTACCACGTCGCGCAGGTGGAAGAGCCGCGCGGCCTGGTCGCTCGCCGCCAGGCCCGGATGGCCGGCCGGGATCAGCGAGCGGCCGTCGAGCTTGAGGCGGACCGAGGGCAACGCGGCGAGCGACCCCAAGGTGAGCAGGGCGGCCACGATCACCACCCGTCGGGGGCGGCGCACCGAGAAGCCGAGCAGCGCCGTGACCAGCGCGACCCCGGCTCGGCTCAACGGGCGGCGCCCCGCAGTGGCGCCTGGCCGGCGAGCCCCGCGACCACGGTCTCCTCCTCGACCGGCCGGGCGTGGTGGCGGGCGCAGAACACCTTGAGCGAGTCGAGCACCGCCCGCCAGGCGCCTTGGAAGAACACGTAGCCGATGTCCCAGGTGCCACCGGTGCCGAAGCCGTGGTGCGCGAACGAGATCCGCGTCTTGCCCGCCTCACCCTCGACCGGCGTGAAAGAGAGCTCCACCCAGGTCGGCAGTGGCCTGGCGTTCATCTCCTTCATGCTCTCGCGGCCCTTCCACTCGAAGGCCAGGAAGGCCCCGGGCTCGAGCTCGAGGATGCGGGCGCCCTTGGTGCCGTCGCGCTCCCCTTCGGGGTCACCCTGGGGATCGAACACCATCTCGTAGCGGCCGCCGATCACCGGGTCGATGCGCGCCGCGGGGGCGAAGAAGCGGCGCAGGCCTTCCGGCGAGAGCCAGAGCTCGTAGACCTCGCGAGGCGCGCCATCGACCACCAACTGAATCTCGATCGAGCGGTCGGTCCGCCGCTTGCCGGCCCACAGATCCTCCTGTTGCGCCGGCCCTTGCTGTGCGGCGAGCGGCAGAGTCGCGGTGCCCAGTAGCAGCGAGAGCAGGGTCGAGAGAGGTCGCTTCATGGCTGGTTCCTCCAGGGCCGACAGGCCAGAACCGAGAGGGCGATGAGGCTCGATCAGGTCTCCCGCCGCAGCGCCTGCGCCGGGTCTGCTCTCGCTGCCCGCCGCGCCGGCGCCGCGATGGCCACGCCGGCCGCCAGGGAGAGCAGGCCGAGCGCCACCAGCAGGGCGCCCGGCTCGACGCCGCGGATACCGTACACCACGCCAGACAGCAGCCGCCCGAGCCCCAGCGCCCCGGCGAGGCCGACGATCGCGCCCAGACCCACGGTGGTGGCGCCCTGGCGGGCGACCAGGCCCAGGATCTGGCCTTGCTCGGCCCCCAGCGCCATGCGCACGGCGAGCTCCTTGGTGCGCCGCTCCACCCCGTGCCGCACCACGCCGTAGACGCCGGCCCCGGCCAGGCCCAGGGCGAGGGCGGCCACCAGCCCTACCAGCAGGCTGCCGTAGCGGGGCTGGGCAAGGGCCTCGGAGATCACTTCGGAGAACGGGCGCAACTGGCGTAGTGCCAGGTTGGGATCGAGGGCGCGCACCGCCTCTCGCGCCGCGCGCGCCAAGGCCAGGGGCTCGCCGGCGGTGGCTACCAGCACCCCGGCCTCGAGGGGAGGTGCCTGCAGGTAGGAGGCGAAGATCTCCGGCGCCACCTCGCGGTCGAGCCGCACCTGCCGCGAGTCGCCGGCCACGCCCACCACCGTCCAGGCGGCCTCGACCGAGACCTTCGGCTGGTCGAAGGCCAGGCGCTTGCCGACCGCGCTCCCGGCCGGCCACAGCGCCGCGGCCAGCGCCTGGTTGACCACCAGCACCCGCTGGCCGCCCTCGCCGTCGGCTTCCGAGAAGCCGCGGCCGGCCAGCAGTGGGATGCGGAGCGTCTCGAAGAAGCGGGGCGCCACGACGCGGAAACCGGCGCTCTGCGCCTCGGGGGAGGCTCCGTCCTCGGCAACGAAAGTGCGCCGCACGGTGCGTGGCGCAAGCAGCATCGGCGAGGCCAGGGTGACCTCGTCGGCCCCCGGTGCCTGGCGAAGCCTTTCGAGCAGGCCCCGGAACAGCTCGCGGCGCGAGGCTTCGTCCGAGTAGCGGGCGGGAAGCAGGCGTAGCTGGAAGCTCATCAGGCCCTCGGGCTCGAAGCCCAGGTCCACGCGGCTCAGCCGCTGGAAGCCGGCGAGCGTGAGGCAGGCGCCGGTCACCAGCATCAAGGCGAGGGCCACCTGCACCACCGCCAGGCCGCCGCGCAGTGTGCGCCCGATGCCGCCACGCCGCCGGCTGCCTTGGAACGACTCGCTGAGCTGCGCCCTGAGCGCCAGGCGGATCGGCAGCAGCGCGCAGGCGAGCGTGGCGACCAGGATCATTGCCAGGCCGAAGGCGAAGTCGCCGGTGTGCAGGCCGAGCTCACCCAGGCGTGGGATTGCCTCCAGGCGCGCCGCGGCGAGCAGCGAGGTGACGGCGAAGGAGAAGCCGAGGCCCAGCACCACGCTGGCGGTGACCAGCAGCAGGGCCTCTAGCAGCAGGCCGCGGGCGAGCGCCAGCCGGCCGACACCCAGCGCGGCGCGGACGGCGATCTCCTTCTCGCGCTCGACCCCCCGGGCGAGCATCAGGCTCGCGACGTTGACGCAGGCCAGCAGCAGCACGAAGCTTCCGGCCGCGAGTAGGCCCAAGAGGGCGGGCCGGAGGTTGGCGTAGAGGCGCTCGCCCAGGGGCTCGACTTTCACCCCCGCGCCGCGGTTGGCGTCCGGGTAGGCCTCGGCGAGGCGCAGGGCCAGGGCGTCGATCTCCTGCTGCGCCGTGGCGACCGACACCCCGGGCGCCAGCTCCGCCATCACCCCCAGGTAGCGCCGGGCCCGGGACGCGGTCGCCGGGTCGAGGGCGAGCGGCACCCAGAGGTCGTGCCGGGCGAGGAAGTTCGAGCGCGCTACGCCTACCAGGTGGTGGTCGCGGCCGTCGATCTCGATCGTCTTTCCTATCAGGGCGCGGTCGGCGCCGAAGTGCCGGCGCCAGACGGCCTCCGAGAGCACCACTGCCGGCGCCTGTCCGGGCCGGTCCTCGTCCGGCGTGAAGCTCCGCCCGGCGACCAGCGCGATCCCGGTGACGGGGAAGTAGTCGGCCGACACCCGCGCGCCGTCGAGGCTCACCGGGTCGCTCGCGCCGGTGAGCGTGAAGCTGTCGAAGGTCACCGCCACCATGGCCGAGAACGAACGCGCCTCTCGCTTCCAGTCGAGGAAGTTGGCGGGCGAGGCGGGGGCCATGGTGCTGCCCAGGCTCGCCACCCGCTCGGTGACCAGCACCATCCGCTCCGGCGCCCGCGCCGGCAGGGGGACGAAGAGGACCGAGTTGACGAGGCTGAAGAGCGTCAGGGCAGGGGCGGTGCCGAGCGTCAGCGTGCCGATGATGCCGAGCGCGTAGCCCGGGCTCCGGGCCAGGCTGCGCCAGGCGATCCGCACATCCGACAGCAAGCTCCACCCCATGCTGCGCCCTCCTGCGACCCGTGCCCAGCCTACTCTACATACCCCAAGGCCCGAAGGCGGGCGAGCTCCTCGCCCGACAGGCGCGCCGCGAGATCCGGCCCGCTCGCCAGGGCCCGCGACGCCTGGCGGCTGCGCCAGCCGTCGAGCACCTTGGCCAGGCGCTCGACCACCGCCGGCTCGCGGGCCGCGAAATCCTCGCGGTTCACCGCGTCCTGCGGGTGCCGGAAGAGCTGGTAGCGCGGCGCGGAGCCCGGCTCGCCGCGGGTTTCGACCAGCTTCCAGCCGTCGAGGACCATGGCGTAAGCCTGCACGTCGCGCGGCGGCGGGCCGAGCTGGTTCTCCAGCCGGTGCTTGACCGAGACCGCCGGCCGCGGCGCGCGCGGCCACTCGCCGGTCCGCCCGGCGACGAACAGCGGCGCCAGGCTCCGGCCGTCGATGCCGGGTGGCGACTCGATGCCGGCGAGATCGAGCAGCGTGGGCATCACGTCGACGGTCTGCACGGTCTCGATGACTCTCCGCGGCTCCAGCTTGCCGCCCTGCCACAGCACCAGCGGCACGTGGGTCAGCTCCCCGAACACGCTCTGGCCGTGGAAAGAGCGGCCGTGATCGAAGAACTCCTCGCCGTGGTCGCTGGTGAAAGCCAGCAGCACCTCCTGGGAGAGGCCGAGCCTCTCGAGCCCGGCAACCAGGCGGCCGAGGTTGTCGTCCAGCGCCCGCAGCGAGGCGTCGTACCAACCGCGCCAGGGGCGCATGAACTCGTCGGGCTCCAGGCCGGCGGCCCTGACCTCGCCGTCGGTCGGCATGTCGATGGCGCGCATCAGCGGGTCGGCGATGTGGCCACGCACCTGGGCCAGGCGGCGAGGCTGCTCCTCGGCGTCGCCGGGCGGGTTCCACAGCGTGTCGTACGGCGGCTGCGGGCGATAGGGATAGTGAGGGTCGAAGAGATGGAGTAGCACGAAGAACGGCGTCTCCCGGTGACCCTCGAGCCAGGCCAGCAGGCGGTCGACGTAAGGCCCCGAGGTCTTGCTCACCGGCTGGACCTTGACCGAGCCCACCTCGTGCAGCACCTCGAATCCCTGGTGCAGGTTGCTCATCCGCCCGGTGAACAGCACCGACGACAGCGAGAGGGTCGAGTAGCCGGCCTGGCGGAAGCTCTCGGCGAGAGTGACGGCGACCGGCGAGAGGCGGTCGTCGAATTCGAGCACGCGATGCGTATCGGGGTACAGCGCGCTGAGGATCGAGGGCACGGCGGTCTTGGTCCAGGTGGCCTCGGCCTGGCAGTCGGTGAAGGTGACGCCCTCCTCGCCCAGCCGGCGCAGCGTGGGGGCCGTGGGCAGCGGATTGCCGTAGAGGTCCAGCCGGTCGGCACGCAGCGTGTCGGCAACGATCAGGATCAGCCCGCGCGGGCGGCCGCTTCCGCCCGGCGGCATGCCGCCCCGCACCGCCGGGCTGCCCCAGAAGCCCACAGCGCCCGGCCGCTCGCCACTCGCGACGAGCTCCAGGGTGACGCGCTGCCCGCCGAAGCGCTCGAGGTCCACGCGCTCCTCATGCCAGCGCCCCGGGCTGTCGACGGCGCGCGAGGAGACCGTCTCGGGGGAGCTGCCGGGGGCCGCCAGGCGCACCTCGAAGCGCACGGGCCGTGGCTCCAGCGTGCCCACCGCCAGCTCCAGCCAGGGCCGGGGCGGCAAGTCCAGAGAGAAGCGCAGGCTCTCCGGCGCGTGGCTGACCAGGGTCTCGCGGTAGATCTCTTCCAGGCCCTGCCAGGCGGGGCCGCTCGGGATCGCGGCCAGGTGCTCCTTGCGGAAGACGACTTCCAGCGACTCGACGGCGAAGCTTGCGTCCGCGGCGTCGCTCGGGCGCAGCAGGACCGTCCGCATCAGGTCGCTGCGCATGGTTAGCGGCGAGGTCAGAACGTAGGTGTGGAGCTGCCCGTCCGCGAGCAGGGGGCTCTTGAGCCCCGCGACCCCCCACACCAAGTCGGTGGGCTCCGCCGCGACCTGGGCCAGGTCGGCGTCTTCCGCCGGCAGGAAGCGGACGTAGAAGTGCTTGCCCGCGGAAGCCCGCATGCGGACCACCACCGAGTGCAGCTCGTCCGGCTCCGCCGGCAGGCCGGCGGCACGGGCGCGGAGCACGCTCTGCTCGCTCGTCGTCCGCCCGGCAAGCAGGCCCTGCTCCAGGCGCAGGTCGGCGATCCCCGGCCCCGCCTCCCAGCCACCGGTCGCCGCCGGCTGGGAGCGGTCCGTCGGCGGCTCGAAGCGCCAGGCGGTCGCCGGCTCGACCGCCGGCCGCGAACCTCCTTCGCCGACCTCGAAGAGATCGATCAGACGCAGCGAGACAGGACCGTCCGGTGGGGCGGGCTGGCACGCCCAGAGGAGCAGAACGTGGGGGAGCAGAAGCCGCGGGAGGAGCCGACCTGCACGCCAGCCCCGAGGCGGCCGTCGGCCGCCCAAGAACAGCTCGATGCGCTCGCTGACCGGCATCTGGGTCAAGCTTCCCGTCTACCTTTTTAGATGCCTGCGGGCGGCTCTTGGACGACACACGGCGGCAGGGGAGCCCGGGCGCTCGGCACCGGCGGCTCGGGCCGACCAGGTACGGGTCGCTTGTTCCCCGAGCGGGTAAGATGTTTCTCGTGCCCCTTACGGTGACTGTCCCAGATGAGGACCGGAGGGCACTAAAAAGGGTGAGACGCCGCCGCACTTGAGTAAGGCTCTTCTCAGGCGGCTTCGGTGGGGGAGGTCCATGGCTCGGATTCTGATCGCCGAGGATGTGCTGGAGGCAGCTCAGGGCGTCAAGCCCTACTTCGATCGGGAGGGCGGCGAAGCGCACGACGGCTTCCCCGAGATCATCGGCGTCTGCGCCAAGATCCAGGACCTCTTCCGGGTGCTCGCCAAGGTGGCCCCGGTCGACGTCACGGTGCTGACCACCGGCGAGTCCGGCACCGGCAAGGAGCTGGTGGCGCGGGCCATCCACCGCCACAGCTCCCGCGCGCACGGGCCGTTCGTCGCCGTCAACTGCAGCGCCATTCCCGAGAGCCTGATCGAGGCCGAGTTCTTCGGCCACGAGAAGGGCGCCTTCACCGACGCGCAGATCAGCCGCCCGGGCAGGTTCGAGCAGGCCAGAGGGGGCATCCTGTTCCTGGACGAGGTCTGCGATCTGTCGCTCGCCGCCCAGGCCAAGCTGCTGCGTGCGCTGCAGGAGCGGCAGATCGTGCGCATCGGCGGTCACGAGCCCAAGCGGGTGGACGTGCGGGTGATCGCGGCCACCAACAAGGACCCCGAGCAGGCGATGCGCTCGGGCACCTTCCGCGAAGACCTCTACTGGCGGCTGAACGTGGTCAGCATCCGCTTGCCTCCCTTACGCGAGCGCCAGGAAGACCTGCCGCTGCTGATCGACCACTACCTCGCCAAGTTCAACCGCGAGCTCGGCCTCGGGGTGCACACCATCGCCGACGACGCGCGGCGGCGGCTGCTCGCGTACTCGTGGCCGGGCAACATCCGCGAGCTCGAGAACACCCTCTGCCAGGCGATGATCCTCGCCGAGGGCAAGGAGCTCGAGGCCACCGACCTCCCGGCGCGCCTGGCCGGCGGGGCCGAGGCCGAGGGCGCCCGCCTGCCGCGAGACCTCGGCGACGTGACGCTGGCCGAGGCCATGGTGACGGTAGCGGCGCAGATCGAGCGCCACCTGATCGCGACCCGCCTCGCCGAGCACCGCGGCCACCGCACGCGCACCGCCGAGAGCCTGGGGATCAGCCGCAAGACCCTGTTCAACAAGATGCGGCAGCACGCGATCGGCGTCGAGCAGCGCGAGCCCGGCGCCGCGGGTTGACGGACGGCCGCGCTGCCCGGGCGTGCCGCCGCGCTGCGGTAGAATCCGCCCGGGCCGTTAGCTCAGTTGGCAGAGCAGCTGACTTTTAATCAGCGGGTCGAAGGTTCGATTCCTTCACGGCCTACCAAGACCAACGCCGGGCGCGCGGCCCCGGCGCCCTGCCGCGCTAGGGTAGAATCCACTCGGGCCGTTGGCTCGATTTGTGGAACAACTGACTTCACAATCGGTGGTTCGCAAGTTCGATTGCTTCACGGTCTACCGATATTCTTCAACCTTCGCGCTTGCTCAGGCGCCGGCGGCCGTCTCGGGCGCAGCACTTCGAGGCGTCGGCTGAGGAGGTGGCCGTGGAGGTCGAACAGCGGATCTGGAGCGCCGAGGAGGGCTGGACCCCGGCAGGTGGCTCGCTGGCTAACGCCGACTTGGTCTTGCTCTTCGGAGCGCGCGAGGTTCTCCATCCCAACTCGCTGACGGAGCTTGCGGCCACTTACCCTGGCGCGATCCTCCTCGGCTGTACCACGGCCGGCGAGATCTGGAGCACCCACGTCGGCGATGGCCTGATCGTCGCCACCGCCGTGCGGTTCGGCTCCACGCGGGTGCGACTGGCTCGCACTTCGCTGCCCGAGCACGAGAACAGCCGAGCCGCGGGCGAGAAGCTCGCCGAGGAGCTCGCCGGCAACGATCTCTGCCACCTCTTCGTCCTCGCCGACGGGGTGCACATCAACGGCTCGGAGCTCGTCGCGGGCTTGACCGGCGCGCTGCCGGCCGGAGTCGCGGTGACCGGCGGGCTGGCGGGCGACGGTGCGCGGTTCGAGCGCACCCTGGTCTGCGCGGGCGACCGGCTGAGCGAGGACGGGGTGGCGGCCGTCGGCTTCTACGGGCGGGATCTGCGGGTGGGATACGGCTCGCTGGGGGGCTGGGACCCCTTCGGCCCCGACCGCGAGATCACCCGCTGCGAGGGCAACCGGCTCTACGAGCTCGACGGGGAGCCGGCCCTCGACCTTTACAAGCGCTACCTCGGCGTCCACGCCGCGGATCTGCCCGCGAGCGCGCTGCTGTTTCCGCTGAGCGTCACGCCCGCGAGCGGTGGCGAGCGGCTGGTACGCACCATCCTCGGTGTCGACGAGAGCTCGAAGAGCATGGTGTTCGCCGGGGACCTGCCGGCCGGCGGCTATGCCCGTTTGATGAAGGCCAACGTCGACCGCCTGATCGACGGCGCGACGGAGGCCGCCGTGGGCACCGCCGCGGCGCTGGGTAGCTTCGAGCCCGACCTGGCGGTGTTGATCAGTTGCGTGGGCCGCCGCCTGGTGCTGCGCCAGCGGGTGGAGGAAGAGGTCGAGAGCGTGCGGCAGGTGCTCGGCGACCGGGCGGTGCTCACCGGCTTCTACTCGTACGGCGAGATCGCACCCTTCAGGCCTGCGGTGCGCTGCGAGCTCCACAACCAGACGATGACCATCACCGCCTTCGCCGAGCTACCGTCCGATGCATAAGCTGCTGCTGCGCCAGGTGCGGCGCCATCTCGGCGAGCTGCCCTCCGACGAGCCCTGGCGAGCCTTTCTGGAGGCGGTGGACGCTGCCTACCGCGAGGCGGATCAGGACCGCGAGCTACTCGAGCACTCGATGGAAGAGGTCTCACGCGAGCTGCTCGAGCGCCAGCGCCGCCTCAAGGACCTGCTGGCGGAGAGCCGGGTCGAGCAGCAGGCGACGCAGGGCGCCCTCTCGCTTCTGCGGGCGACCATCGACGCCACGGCGGACGGCATTCTGGTGGTGAATCTCGCCGGGCGGATCGTCCTCTACAACCGGCGCTTCGCGGCGATGTGGCGGCTCCCAGAATCGTTGCTCGACGAAGGGGAGGACGACAGAGCCCTGGAGCTGGCGCTACAGCAACTGGTCGAGCCGGAAGCCTTCTTGAGCAAAGTGCGCGAGCTCTACGCCGACCTCGAGGCCGAGAGCTACGACGTGCTGCGTTTCCGCGACGGCCGCGTCTTCGAGCGGCTCTCGATGCCGCAGAGGATGGGCGGCCGCCCAGCCGGGCGGGTGTGGAGCTTTCGTGACGTGACTGAGCGGCACCACCTCGAGGCGCAGCTCCGGCAGGCGCAGAAGATGGAGGCCGTCGGCCAACTGGCGGGCGGCGTGGCACATGACTTCAACAATGCGCTCACCGTGATCGGCGGGCACTGTGAGCTGATGCTGCTGCGCGAGGACTTCCCGGAGAGCCTGCGCCAGGACGCCGAGGTGATCGCTGCCGCCGCTGACCGCGCCGCCGGTCTCACCCGCCAGTTGCTGGCTTTCAGCCGCCGCCAGATGCTCCGGCCGGTGGTGCTGGACCTCAACGAGCTCGTCGAGCGGCTGGCGCCGATGCTGCGGCGCCTGCTCGGCGAGGACATCGCGGTGGTCACCAGCCATGGCACCGGCAACACGCACGTGCAGGCCGACGCGGCGCAGCTCGAGCAGGTCGTCCTCAACCTGGCGGTCAACGCCCGCGATGCGATGCCCGAGGGCGGCATGCTGTCGATCGGAGTCGTCGGCGGGCGCGACGTGCGGACAGAGGTCGAGAACCTGGGCTTCGAGGTGGCTCCGGGCCGGTATGTGCAGCTCATCGTGAGGGACACCGGGACTGGTATCCCGAAGGAGCTCCAGCCGCGTATCTTCGAGCCTTTCTTCACCACCAAGGAGGCGGGCCGCGGCACCGGTCTCGGCCTCGCGACGGTCTACGGAACAGTCAAGCAGTCCGGCGGCTACATCACTCTGGAGAGCGAAGCCGGCCGTGGGGCGGCGTTCACCGTCGCGCTCCCGGAGGCTGACCCGGTCGCGACGCCGCAGGGGGATTCGCGGCACTCGGCGAGGGGCCGCGAAGCGAAGGGGACGGAGACCGTGCTGCTGGCCGAGGACGAGGACTCGCTGCGGGCGCTCGGCACCCGCATCCTCACCGACGGCGGCTACGCCGTGCTCGCCGCCCGCGACGCCCGCGAGGCCATCGAGCAGGAGGAAAGGCACGCCGGGCCGATTCACCTCCTGGTCACCGACGTGGTGATGCCCGGCGTCAGCGGGCGGATGCTCATCGAGCAGATCCGCGCCCGGCGCCCCGGAATCCGCGTGCTGTACATGTCCGGCCACACCGACGACGAGATCGTGCGCCGGGGTGTGCTCGACGCGGACGTCCCCTTCCTCGGCAAGCCGTTCTCGCCCTGGATGCTGCTGCAGGCGGTCCGCAGGGTGCTCGACGCGCCCTAGCCGCCCTCAAAGATCCGCGGCGGAGGGGTAATAGGAAGGGTGTTGGGCGGCCCGAGTCGAGAAGCGGCAAGCCGGTGACGATCGAGATCCGACGGCCGTGCCCGGCCACCCGGGCCGCTGTCCGACCTTAGAATAGAAGGGGCCGAGGGCAGGACTACGAAAGGAGAGCGTGATGAGCGAAGACTACCCGCGTGGCCGTTTTGTCTGGCACGAGCTGCAAACCAGCGACCCCGAGGCCGCCCAGGCCTTCTATACCGCCCTGATCGGCTGGGAAGCCAAGCCGATGGAGGGCTCCGACCCACCGTACACCATCCTCGGCCTCGGCGAGGCGATGCTGGCAGGGCTCATGAAGCTCCCGGCCGAGGCGGCCGAGATGGGCGCACCACCCAACTGGCTGGGGTACGTCACCGTCCCGGACGTCGACGCCACCACCGCCCAGGCCAAGGCGCTGGGGGCCACGGAGCTGGTGCCTCCCATGGACATCCCCAACATGGGGCGGTTCTCGGTGCTCCAGGATCCCCAGGGCGCGGTCATCGCGACCTGGCACGCCGTCGGCGAAGAAGGAGGCAAGGACACCGTACCGGAGATTGCCCGCTTCTCCTGGCATGAGCTCTACGCCAGCGATTGGGAGGCTGCCTTCGCCTTCTACTCCGAGCTCTTCGGCTGGAAGAAGCTCGAGGCGATGGACATGGGGGAGATGGGCATCTACCAGTTGTTCGGCCGCACCGACATCCCCTTGGGCGGCATGTTCAACAAGCCGCCTGACCTGCCGGCGCCGCCCCACTGGCTGTACTACATCCGGGTGCCAGACGTGCACAAGGGAGCGGAGAAGGTGAAGTCCCTGGGCGGCCAGGTGCTCAACGGCCCGATGGAGGTGCCCGGCGGGGACTGGATCGTCCAGTGCATGGACCCCCAGGGCGTCGCCTTCGCCCTGCACCACAGCGCCAAGCCTGGGTAGGCCCTCCAGCAAGGGGCCGTGCGGTGGCGCCCGCCCGGCCCTTCTTCTCCTCCCTGACCGAATTCGAATCGGGACGGCGCATCGCTCTGGTAGAGCCCCGATGCCGGGCTCCAAGGAGCGTTCTCTATGCAAAGTGCCGAACCGAGCTGCAAACCGTCCTCGTGCTGGAGGCCGCGGGTCCTGGGGAGCCTGCTGGCAGTGTTTCTTGCAGGCCCCGCCTTCGCCGTCGACCCGGTCCAGTGGGTGCGTTGGGAGATCCCCACGCCCCTCAGCAGCATCGCCGCGTCGACCAACCAGGACTTCTACCGCAACGTCAAGCTGCGAGTGATCTTCGAGCGCAAGTCGGGCTCCACGGTGCTGGAGAAGTTCGATGCCCTCGCCTTCTGGGTCGGCAACAAGGACTTCAAGTTCCGCGCCGCGTTCCCCACCGTGGGTACCTGGAGCTGGCGGACCTCCTGCGAGGCGGGTTGCACGGACGCCGCGGAGAATGGGGGCCTGGTCAAGACCGGCTCGGTGCAGGTGGGCGCCTACACCGGCACCACGCCGCTCTACAAGAACGGCCTGCTCAAGGCGAAGGCGGGCACGGCGGCCGACCGCGGCTTCCTCACCTTCAACGACGGGACGTCTTTCACCTGGGTCGGGGACACGGTCTGGTCGGGGCCGGTCGACGCCACGGCGGCGCAGTGGTCGGAGTACCTCAAGACCCACGCCAAGAGCCGCCAGAAAATGAAGTACACCGTGATCCAGCTCGCCTACCCGATCGACTGGATGCAGCAGAGCGGGGTCCAGCCGAGCTTCCCGGGGATGCCCAGCCTCAAGCCGTTCAAGGTCGCGACCTGCGACAACAACGGCTCGATCCCCCGCGCCGGCTGCCAGCCCGACCCGGCGTTCTGGGACGAGTACGACCGCCGCATCAAGGAAGCGAACGACGCCGGCTTCGTGGTCTGCCTGATCGGCCTCATGGAGCGCATTCTGGAGAGCAAGCCGTGGCCGCCCACCTCGGAGTCGCAGCACCTGGCGCGCTACGTCGCTTCGCGGCTGGCGGGGAGCTTCGTGGTCTACTCGCCGGGCTTCGACCGCCAGCGCGCGGACCAGAGCGGCCGCATCAACGCTGTCGGCGCCGAGGCCGCGTCGGCCAGCCGGAGCTATGCCACCCCGACCGCCTCGCCCAAGCCGCGACAGCTCATCGGCCTCCACCTGGCGGCCTCGGACCTCGCCTCCGACTACACCTTCTTCAAGGCTCAGACCTGGCTCTCGTTCTACTTGATGCAGAGCGGCCAGGCGCTCAATCTGGCCTACACCCAGGCCTGCGGCAACAAGACCACCTGCCAGTGCTACCTGGAGAGCACCGCCAAAGAGCTGGAGGTGCGTACCAAGCAGCTAGCGCTGGTCACCAGCCGCGCCAAGGACATGGTGCGAGACATCCGCGCCGTCGATCCGGCGAAGCCAGTGGTCAACGCCGAGGCGATCTACGAGACCAGCGACCTCCCGGCTCCCTGCAGGCTCTGCATCTCCAGGCTCTGCGACAAGGACCTCCAGTGCCCGGGCTGCGTACAGCAGTCGGGGCCCTGCATCGAGAGCTGCCCGGCGCAGCCCTACGCCGAGAACTACAGCCCGCTCCGCGTGCGCCAGACCGGCTACTACTCGCTTCTCCAGGGCGCGGCCGGCTACACCGTGGGCGCCGGCGGCCTCTTCGACTGGACCAACTACGGCAACGGCCTCGGGCGTGCCGCGTCGACCTCCATGAAGCAGCTCGCGACGCTGCTCGCGAACGTGCCGTGGACGGGGCTGCGGCCGGCGCCCGAGCGCCTCGCCGCCGCCGGGAGCGGCCCCAACCTGAAAGTCGCCGCCGCCAGCGGCAACACGGTCGTCGTCTACTCGCCGAGCAACGCCGCGGTCCAGATCAAGACTGCCGGTCTCAGCAACTGGCCGGGCAAGTGGAGCAAGCAGTGGTTCAATCCCCGCACCGCCGGCAACCCGGAGTTCAAGGACGTGGCGCAGGCGGAGCGGTGCTGCACGCAGAACACCTGCAGCTTCGCGCCTCAGGGCGCCGGAGACTGGGTGCTGGTGCTCAGGAAGGTCCAGCAGAATCAGTGCGGGTCGGGGCCGGGCCTGCAGGCCTGGGTGAGCACCGCGGGCGACGAGGAGAGGCCGGTGGTGCTCGCCCAGCTCGTGGACGACAAGGGCGACCCCCTGGGAAGCGCGGTCGAGGTGAGCGACTCGCTGGACATAGCCGAGAAGCTGGACCCGCGGGTAGTGCAGGATCCCGCCGGCAACTTCCTGGTGGTCTGGGAGGAGGGGCCCGCCGAGGAGGGGGCGAAGCTCTCCGCGCGGCGCCTGGACTCCGACGGCAATCCCAAGGGCGAACCCCTCGTCCTCGGGGCGAGCGACGCCGGACCGCTGGTAGAGGCCTCGGTCACGCCCCTGGCCGGTGGCGGCTTCGTGGTCGCTTGGGCGAGCCGCGGCGAAACCTCGCAGGTCTTCGCGCGCTCGATCGACGCGCTCGGCAACCTCCAGGCGCCGGTGACGGTGGCCACCGCCGCGCCCGAGGACACTTTGGTGAGCCCCGAAGTGGCGGCCGACACCGACGGCAACTTCGTGGTCGCGTGGCGGGAGGTAGCGCCGCCTCCCGAGGAGGGGACGATCGAGGTGGGCGCCGGGATCAACCTGCAGCGCTTCACCGCCGGCGGCTCGCCCATCGAGTCGGGCATCGGAGTGACGATCTACACCTCCTCGGTGGTCGAGATCGACTCCCTGTCGCTGGGCGACGGCGGCGAGATCTGGCTCTCCTGGGACGCCTGGAACGAGCTCGGAGAGCTGGCGGGCGTCTATGGGGTGCCGGTCGACGCCACCGGCACGGTGGGGGAGACGATCACGGTGTGGGAGCCGGAGGAGCCCGAGGCCTTCTGACCGTGATCGGGTCGGGCGGCGGCCTGGTACTGGTTCACTTTGAATTCCGGGCCTTGTACGGTCCCCGCTTCTGCGTCACCGGCGCGGGTAGCAGGGCGATGAGTTCCTCGACCGTCATCGGCCGCTCCGCGATCCCGGCCGCCATCGCCGGCGTCACTCGGTTGTTGCCCCTCTTCCGGAGCGACTCGTGAGGGCGGCAGAAGTTGTAGTAGAGGTAGTGGAGGCTCACGGCCGCCATCAGGTTCTCGACCTTCTTCGAGAAGGCGTTCGTCAGCCTGGTGTAGCGGCGCATGCCCATGCGCACGGTGAGGTTCTGTCGCTCGACGTAGCTCGTGGAGACGTGCTCGGGGGCCGGGTCGCCCGTAACCAAGTCCACCGTGCAGCCGATGCACTCCGCGGGGCTGTAGCGCACCTCCGGGCCGTCCGGCGCGGCGCCGTAGTGCTTCTGGAGCATCGCGTAGTCCACGCTGCCGCTGAAGGCATCCTCGACCGCCGAGAGGTACATCCGGTGCCCGTCCGTCGTGAGCTGAATCCGGCTCGCCAGGCGGCCCGCCAAGTCCTGCATGAACTCCGTAGCGCAGCCGGCATCCCGCGAGCCCACGAGGTAGCAAGGCACCAGCTTGGTGTCATCGCAGATCGCCGAGAAAGTCCACACGTCGCCGTAGCCGAACTCGCCGCGCAGGGAGCCCGGTACGTTCTTCTGCTTGGAGTAGACGAAGCACCAGAGTTCGTCCACCTGGAGGCGGCGGCAGGGCAGATCCCGGAGCGCTTCGGCCTGGTAGCTGGCGCAGGCGTCGCCAAGGTCAAGCAGGAGCTTGAGGACGGTGTTCTTGCTCACGCCGACCATGCGGCAGGTGGAGTTGATGCTGCAACCCTCGACCAGGGCACGGACTACGGCGGCGCGCTTCTCGGGGCTCAGGACGTTTGCCATACTGACTATTATGCTTGAGCGGACAAGGTGTTGTCAAGAACGGTAATGAGGCGTAAATTCCACCGGGTCCAACCGGGTGTAGACTTCAAGGGGTCATCTCATGGAAAAGATTCTAGAAATCCGACTTGGCGACGGCCGAGTACGGTCCGGGCTGCTGCCGTTAGACGCCGCCGAACTCTTGGAGCTCTTGCTCGCTGCGCTGGCAGAAGAGGGAGCGGACGTTGAGGTCCTGAAGTCCAGCAACCCACACCTGAAGATCCTCGGGCCTGGCTCTACGCGGGCCGCCCTGCTGGTTGAGAGAGCGAAGCCACTTCGGAAGTCGGTTGCTAGCTTCGCCAAGAACGCCAGAGCTTACCGTCTCGGCAAGACCGGGAGGGAGTTCGTCGACCAAGCGACCGCGGCCGCCACGACGTGGGGATTCGTCGACCTTGCCCCGGCCATTTCGGAGAAGAGGCTAGGAAAGGTTCTGCGGTTCGATGATCGCTACAGAGAGCGCCTACAGCAGAAGACCAAAGCCGTGACGATCTCCGGCACAGATGAAGTCTACGCGAAGGTGATCCGCGCGGGAGGGGAAACTCCGACCGTCAAGCTTGAGCTACTGAACGGCGAGAGCAACACGTTCAAGGTCCGCACCAAGACACTGGCCAAGGAGCTGGGGAAACGGCTGTACGAGACGGTGAAGCTTCGCGCCGATGTGACTTGGGATCGCGAGACACTAGAGATTATCTCCCTTGTCGTTACCGAACTCGTCACTGATTGGAAGGATGTCCATCTTGGGGACGTACTCGAAACCCACGGTGGGCTGCTACCAATCCGGTCTCAGTTCGATTCTGTGGAGGCTCTAATAGCGTCCAGAAACGAACCCGGAGGCTAGGAGGTGCTCGCTTGGCGCTCGTAGTTCTCGACACCTCGGTGGTCATGATTCTGGCCGGCTTGAGTTCTCAGGAACAGAAGGCTAAAGAGCGCGCCGAGGACCTGGTGACACACCACCGCGGGAAGCATGACACCGTGGCGATTCCATCGGCCGCTTTAGCCGAGTGCTCGCACTGCGATGAGGAGGTCTGGAGTCAGCTCGTGATTCTCGACCTCAACGCGCCCGCTGCGCTGCTGGCCAACCGGCTCATGCAACCGCTACGCAACGCGGCGAAGAAGCGAGTTTCTTGGCAGTGCGTTAAGTTCGATGCCTTGATCCTGGCTACCGCCGAGGATCGCGGAGCCGCGTTTCTCTACACCACAGATCCATGGTTCGAGTCCGCAGCGAAGGCAGCTTCCCTGAAGGTGAAGGCCAAGGGCCTACCGGAGCTGACCCCGAAGCAAACCAAAATCAAGTATGAGGACGAGTAGCCCACCTGGCGATCGCGGCTCGTTTGGCGATCTTCGACCGCTGCTCGGGCGACAGCGCTGCGGCTCTCGCCTTGCCACCCTTCAGCCCGCCGCGCCTCCCTAGTGCAGCGGCAGCAGCCTTGATCGGATCTACCGGCTCGGCCGGCGGTGTCTGTCCTGTTGATTCGGCCACCAGGGCGGCGGCCAGTTGATTGAGATCGCGCGGTCGCCTGGGCTTGCTTGAGTGGTCTTGCATGGCCCTACCGTAGCGCGGAAAGCGGGGCGGCGCAAGTCCGCCCCGCAAGGCTAGGCGGGATCTGCTGGCGGCCGGTAGCCGCCCTCTCGTTCGCGCTCTTCGACCTCTCGGTTGGCTAGGTGCTCCATCCACGCGCCGACCGAGGGGAAGCCCGCACGCCGAGCCCAATAGGCCCAGCGTGCGGCTTCGTTGTGGGTTCCTCTGGCGTGGAAGTCTGCTGCACGGACGCGCATCACTCGGCGATCGCTCCGCTGATCTTCTCAGCGATCCCGTACACCTCGCCCGCCCACCCCTCGGCCTTGCCGGCCAGCTCGACCTCGACAGGCTCGAGCTTGCAGAAGCCGCGCTCGGCCGCGAGGTCGGTGAGGTAGGCGCCGAGGGTCCGCAGGTTGGTCGCGGCGGCCCTCAGCTCGAGAGCCATCAGGGGCGTGTCCGCGGGGCTCACTCGGCGATCGCCTCCTCGATCGAAGCCATGACCTTGCGCACCCGCTTCGCCCACCCGGCAGCGCGGCGCTCTAGCCGCGTCTCTGCTGGCGTGTAGGCGGTGCCGAACTGGTTGCCGAGGTCGTCCAGGTAGCCCGCGGCGGCCAGCAGCTCCCCGCACACGGCGCGCAGCTCAGAGACGGTCAGGGGCACGTCCTCGACCTCGGGCGGCCCGAACTGGCCTAGCTCGTTCAGGTACTCCCACAGGATCTCTCCCACCGTCTCCAGGGCGGCGACGTGGGCGGGGTCTTCAAAGCGCCAGGTGAAGGTACGGCGGAAGGTCGAGGAAGCGGCGGTCGCTGTCGGCGGCGTAGAATCCGGCTGGCTGCTCATGGGGCTAACCCTCCATGGGTGGCTAGGGTCGGCCGGCAGGGCTTAGCTGTCGGTCGGCCCGCTGGTTGATGGAACAGCCAGCGTAGCCACTGCCGCCAGCCAAGCGGCCTCAGATTTCAAACTGCACCACTACCGGCGGCCTCGGTCGGGCGGCGCGCCGTGGCCGCTGTGCTAGATTGCGCAGCCGCCCGCCTATGCGAGACAGGCCGTCCAGCCCCGCGAGAAGAGGTCGGTGAGCGACCGCGGCCCGAGCTTCCCGCCGCCCACGCCGTCGCAGCTCGGCGACCGCGACGTGCCGCTCCTCGGCCGGCACCTCGCCGGGAGGCGGGTCGCGCTGCTGGTGACGGGTGGCATCGCCGCCTTCAAAGCCCCGCTGGTGGCCCGAGCGCTGCGCAAGCAGGGCGCCGACGTGGTGGCGTTCGCCTCGGAGGAGGCGCTGCGCTACGTCACCGAGGAGGCGCTCGAGTGGTCGACCGTGCACCCGGTGGTTACCCGCCTCACCGCCGAGGCCGAGCACCTCTCGGACGCCGCGCCGTTCGACGCCTACCTGGTGGCGCCCGCCACCTACAACACCATCAACAAGCTGCGCCACGGCATCGCCGACTCGGTGGTCACCGCGTCGCTGGCGTCGGCGCTGGGCCGCCTGGGCCAGGGCCGCGCGCGGGTGCTGCTGGCTCCCACCATGCACGGCACGCTGCACACCCCGATCCTCAGCGAGTCGCTGGCCTTCCTCGCCGGGCTGGGGGTCGAGGTGGTGCCGCCGCGAGACGACTACGGCAAGCACAACCTGCCGGCCGAAGACGAGCTGGTGGCCGCGGTCTGCCGCGCGGTCTCCACCTCGCGGCTCAAGGGGCGGCCGATCCTGGTCACCGGGGGACCGACGCTGGTGCCGATCGACAGCGTGCGCCGCATCACCAACGTGTTCACCGGCGCGCTGGGCGCGGCGATTGCCGAGGAGCTCCACCTGCGCGGCGCCGAGGTCGAGTGGATCCACGGCGAGTCGACCTGCCCGCCCCCGGCTCATATACCCCACACCGTGATCCGCAGCTACGACGAGTACCGCGCCCGGGTGCACGAGGCGCTCGCCGCCCGCGGTCACTGGGCCGCGATCTTCTCCGCCGGGGTGGCCGATTACCGCCCGGCCGAGGTGCGGGCCGGCAAGACGCCGAGCGGGGGAGCGCTGTCGCGGCTGGAGATGGTGCCGCTGCCCAAGGTGATCGACGAGGTGCGCAACGCCTTCCCCGACCTCCTCATGGTCACTTTCAAGTACCAGGAGGGCATCTCGCACGAGGAGCTGATGGCGATCGCAAGCGAGCGGCTCTCGCGCTTCCCCGTGGTGATCGCCAACCGCGGCGAGGAGCGGGGCCCGAACGGCGAGCAGGTGGCCTACCTAGTCGCCGAGGGCGCCGACCCGCAGCGTCTGGTGGGCAAGCCCGAGATCGCGCGCGCCATCGCCGACCACCTCGAGCAGCGAGCCGGGAAGGTGGTATCCCTTGAGGACCAGCCGTTGAACCAAGTCGCGGAGACTCTCCGCGATCTGGCGCACCTTCGAACCCAGTTCGAAGGAGCGTCAGCATGCCCCCCGAAGGACACCAAGACAGATCAGAGCTCCGGCTAAGTTCAAGCAGCACCTTAGCTTGCCCTGCCAGCGCACATAGCTTGGCCGTCCCGCCGGCGGGGTGGCCTTGCGGTCCTCCAGTCCCGCGGTTTCATCGCCTTGCCCCTGAGGGTGCCTTGGCGCGGGGGGCGGTGTGATGCCACCGGCCTCGCCTCGAGGAGTCCTCCTCCGCCTCCTCGGCCCGGAGGTCTGCTCGGTTCCCGACGACCCGGAGGTCACCGAGCTCTACACGGTCGAGGGCGGCCGCTTCCTCTGGCTCGACTCGCTGGGCGAGGGCCGGCGCCGCAGCTCGATTGAGCTGCCGGCTGACCGGGCCGAGATGCTGCTCAACGCGGTGGCCTCGTTCCAGGGCGTCTCTCTGGGACCGGGGCAGCCGGTGCTCTCGGCGGACCTGCCGGACGGGCTCGGTCGCTTGCAGGGGTTCCTGTCGCCGGTCACGCGGCAGCCGTTCTTCGTGCTGAGGAAGCCGGCGGAGCGGGTCTTCTCGCTGGCCGAGCTGATCGCGAGAGGTTTCCTTCCAGCGCCGGCAGCCGAGCTTCTCAGCGAGGCGATCCGGGCTCACGAGACGATCCTCGTGGTCGGCGGGACGGGCACCGGCAAGACGACCTTCCTCAACTCTCTCCTCGCCGAGCTTTCCCGCCTCTGCCCGAGGGATCGCGTCGGCATCCTCGAGGACACGCCGGAGCTTCGCTGTAGCTCGCCGGACTTCTTCGCTCTGCGCACGAGCGATGGCTTCGACCTAGCCCGCCTGGTCAAGGAGGCTCTGCGCTCGAGCCCCTCGCGGCTGGTGGTGGGCGAGGTGCGGGACCACGCGGCGCTCGCCATGCTCGACGCCTGGAATACCGGGCACCCGGGGGGCCTGGCGACCCTCCACGCCAACGGCTGCCACGAGGCACTGCTCCGGCTCTCGACGCTGGTGCAGCGGGCGGGTGTCCCGCCGCAGCCGGAGCTGATCGCGGCGACGGTCTCCCTGCTCGTTCATCTGACCGGCACCACGCGCGAGACGCGGCAGGTCTCCGAGATCGCGCGCCTGGCCGGCTTCAACTCGAAGACGGACCGCTTCCAGGTCCAGACCCTCTACGAAAGGACAGGCCCATGAAGAGCCTTCGAGGACGAGCGGCCCTCACCGCCGTGACCGTGGTGTGGGGAGCGCTGCCGGCGCCGCCCGCCGCGGCGAGCGGCGGAGTGGCCCTGCCGTTCAACACCCTTCTCTCGCAGGTCGCCGGCTGGATGACCGGCCAGGCGGCGATCTGGATCGGGACGATCGCGCTCGCGGCCGCGGCGTTCGTGTGGATGTTTCTGCGCCACGAGCGGGGCGCCGACTTCGCGTTCCGGGCTCTGCTCGGCACGGCGATCGCGATCGGCGCGACGTCCATCATCAGCACCCTGGTCGGCACGGGAGCGCTCCTGTGAGGAGCGAGGCCTCCTCCGAGCGGCTCGCGCGGCATCCGCTTCCGCAGTCGATGCTCTTCGTGCCGCTCTTCGCCGGCGTCGAGGCGCAGATCCTGGGGTTCGAGGTGGTCGCGCTCCTCGTCGCCGTGCACGCGACCGGCCTCAAGTGGCTCGCGATCGCGCTCGTCGGAGCGGTGCTCGTCTCCGTCCACCTCGCGCTCGCCGCCGCCACGCGGCGGGACCGGCGGCTGACGCTCGTCTTCTCGCGCTCGCTCCGCTACCCGCGCTACGCACGGCCCTGGCCGACGGAGCGGACGGCGAGCCGGGCCGCGGAGCCGACCTTCCCGAGGAGGCTCCTCGGGTGAACCGGCTCGCCCTCCTCGGGCTCGATCTCCTGCCCTGGGGGCTCGCCGTGGGCTTGGCCGCGGCGCTCGACCGCCTGCGCGCCTACGAGCCGCGGCCGGCCGCGCTCTCCGACAACCTCCAGTGGCAGGCGGTCGCCGCACCGGGAGTCGTCGAGAGCCGGGATGGTGCGTTCTCACGCACCTGGCGCTACCAGGGCGTCGATCCGCGGGTGGTCTCCCCCGAGGAGCTCAACGCGCTCTCCGAGGCCTTCAACCGGGCGCTCGTTCGCCTGGGGCCGGGCGTGATGCTCCATGCCGACGCGGTGAGGAAGCCGGCCTTGCCCTCGCCGCCGGGCAAGGACTTCCCGCACGCCCTCGCCTACCTCTTCGACCTCGAGCGCTACGAGCTTTACCGGGACCGCCCGCACTTCGAGACCGAGTTCTTCCTGACCCTCACCTGGGGCCAGCCGAGCCGGACGCAGAAGCGGCTCGAGCGCCTGTTCGTGACCGCGGCCGACGAGGCCGCCCAGGAGGCCGAGGTCTCACTCGGCCGCTTCGAGGACCTCTCGGCGCTGCTCGAAAACCACCTCGGCACGCAGCTCCACCTGGAGCGGCTCTCGACGCCGGAGCAGCTCGCCTTCCTGCACCACGCCTTGACCGGCCTCTCGCACTCGGTGGCCGAGCCCGCGTCCTCGGTGCCGCTCGCCTCGGTGCTCTCGGACCAGGAGCTGGTGGGCGGGTGGAAGCCGCGGATCGGCGAGCAGCACCTGCGGGTGGTGCGGGTCAACGCCTACCCGACCGAGGCGACCGTCCCGGCGATCCTCGATCCTTTGACCGATCTGCCTTGCGCCTACCGGTGGTCGACGCGAGTGCTGACCGTGCCGCCGGAGGAAGCCGACCGCCGGGTGAAGAACCTCCAGTGGATCTGGTACACGCGGCGGCAGGACACGCGGGCGCGCCTGAGAAAGGCGCTTCTCCAGCAGCCCAACGCCGCTCCCGACCCGGACGAGCGGGAGATCTTCGAGGACCGCTCGGCACGGGCGATGGCGACCGACTCGGCCGAGCTCCTGGCGCGGCTCCACTCCGGTCACGAGCTCCTGTGCGCCTACACCACCAAGGTCGTGGTCCTGGACGAGGACGCGGCGCGCGCCGAGGCGACGGCGAGACAGTGCATCAAGGCGCTCGCGCGGCGGGGCTTCGGGGCGGCGCTCGAGACGGTCAACACGCTCGACGCCTGGCTGGGGTCGCTTCCCGGCCACGGCACTGCCGACTTGCGGCGCGACGCGCTCCCCTCGGGAAACGTGGCCGACCTGCTTCCCGTGACCGGCCGCTGGCCGGGGCTCTCGACGATTCCCTCGCGCTACTTCCCACCGGGCTCGCCGCCGCTTCTGTGGACGAGCGCCGAGGGAGCGACCCCCTTCCGCTTCAACCTCCATCACCAGGACGTGATGCACGCCTTCCTCCTGGGGCCGACCGGCGCGGGCAAGTCCTATCTCACCGCCCACATTGCGCTCCAGTTCCTGCGCTACCCGGGCGCCCAGGTCTTCGTCTTCGACAAGGGCTACTCGCACTTCCTGCCCTGCCTCGCCGCGGGTGGCGTGCACTACGACATCGCCTCGCGCGAAGGGGCCTCCCAGCCCTTCCAACCGCTGCGCTACGTCGAGGAGGAGGGCGAGCGGGCCTGGGCCGCGCAGTGGCTCGACACGCTGCTCCGCCTCCAGGGCCTTTCGACGACGGCCGAGCAGCGCTCGGCGATGGCGCGCGGCCTGGTGCTCCTGGCCCACGAGCCGCCCGGCGAGCGGACTCTCGATCTCCTGATCCTCCAGGTGCCGGACCCGGCAATCCAGGCGGCGCTCAAGCCCTACGCGAGCGGCGGTGCTCTCGCGGGCCTCGTCAACGGCAGCTCCGACCCGCTTGCCGACTCCTACTACCTCTGCTTCGAGCTCGGCCACATCCTGGAGGCCGACCCGCGGGCGCTGGTGCCGGTGCAGCTCTACCTCGCCCATGCGCTTGCGAAGCGCCGCTCGGCTTCGCGTCCGACGCTCCTCGTCTGGGACGAGGCATGGCGGGCGCTCGAGGACCCGCTCTGCCGCGCCTGGATCAAGAACGACCTCGCGACCGCGAGGAAGCAGAACTGCGGGGTGCTCCTCATCACGCAGTCGCTCGCCCAGGTGGCCGAGCCGGATCTGCGCACCCTGATCGACGAGGCGGCGCAGACCAAGGTCTTCCTGCCCAACCCGGCGGCGGGGAAGCCCCAGACGCGGAAGCTCTACGAGGCCCTGGGGCTCTCCGAGCGGCTGTGCGATCTCGTCGCGGGCCTCACCCCCAAGCGCGACTACCTCTACGTCTCGCGCTACGCGGCGCGGGTCTTCGAGCTGGGGGAGACCTCGCTCGCGCGGGCGCTTCTGTCGCCGCCGGCGCACACCACCGAGGAGGCCCTGGTCGGCGAGATCCGCGCGCTCGTCGCCGCGCACCCCGAGGACTGGCTTGCGATGTATCTCCGCCAGCGCGGCTGTGGCCGCTGGGCCGATCGGCTTGCCGAGCTTCCGCAGCGCGCCGCCATCTTCCAACCCGCTCCATCGACCGAGGAGGCTCTCTGATGCCGAGGAATCCCGCCTCGCGGCTCCGTGCCGCCGTGCTTGTTCTCGCTCTCGTCGGATCGCTCGTGGTCGCGAGGCCGACCGCGGCACAGTACATCGTGAACGACCCTCCACACACCCTGGAGACGATCCTCCACTACATCGGGCGCCTGACCGAGATCGCGCAGAAGTACGTCCAGATTTACAACCAGTATCAGCAGATCTACAACCAGTACCAGCAGATCGTCTACCAGCTCCAAGCACTCGAGAAGCTCGACTTCCACAACGCGCGCTCGATCGGAGCTGCGGTCGGCCAGATGGAGCGCATCCTCGGGTGGGGCGACGATCTCCCCTCCCACATGAACCCCTACGTCGAGGAGCTCCACCGCGAGCTCTTTCCGGGCTGGGAGCTGCCGCGAGACTTCTGGCGGCAAGAGGAGGAGGCGGTCACAGCCTCGCTCGACACCCTGCGCGAGACGCTTCGCGCGCAGCACGAGGCGCACCGAACGAGCGTCGACCACCTCTCGACCTTGGGTGCCCTCAAGGAGCAGGTGCATCGCGCCGAGGGCACCGAGCAGGTGCTCGAAGCGCTCGCGGGCCTTGCGGCCTACCACGCCGAGGTCTCGACGATGGCGGAGCTCTCCCAGGCGACGAGCGCCGACGCGGCGACCGCCTACTACTCCTACCAGTTGAACGCGCTCGCCCGGCAGGCACGGGCGACCCAGGCGGCGCTCGAGGCGGCGGACCTCGAGCCGCCGCCCCTGGTACCGGGAGATGGCTGGGGCGCTCTGCCCTCGTGGTGGCACTGATGCGACGGCCAGCGTGTCTCGCGCGCTTCAACCCGCGGCTCCATCCGCTGCTCGCGGCAGGGATGGGCTTGGGGCTCGTGGCGCTCTTCCTTCCCGCTCCGGCAAGGCTCGCCGAGCGGCACACGAAGGACGAGATCCTCGCCCGGCTCACCTTGCCGTCGCCCGACCTCGATCACGGCCCTGTCTTCTGGCTAGCTGAGATCCAGGAGGGATCGGACCTCTTCCGCGAGGCGCAGGAGCGCTGCAGGGTGCCCGGCGCTCCGTCTTCGCCCGGCTGCGAGCTCCTCACCTCGCTCGAGCGCTTGGTCCAAACGCTCGCTCCGCCGGCGCTCGAGGCCCTCGCCCAGACGCTCGATCCGCTCGCGGGGGAAGCCGGTACCCAAGCCGTGACGGGAGCCCTGGCTCAGCCCGGACCGCAGCTCCGCTCCGTGGAGGAGACCCCATGAGCCCCTTCGAGCTGCTCCTCGACTCCTACCAGAGCGCCACCCAGAGCTGGCTCGGCTACGCCATCGAGGCCGGGCTCGAGGTGTTCAAGAAGCTCGCGGCCTTAGAGCTCATCGTCTTCGGGTTCCTGGTGGCGTTGAAGAGCCGTGGCGGAGCCGCCGCGGTGATCCCGGATCTCACCTGGAAGCTCTTTCTCATCTCGCTCTTCTTGACCGGCCTCCTCGTCTACCCGCTCTGGATTCCCACCATCACGCCGTCTTTTGCCCAGCTCGCCGAGCACATCACGGGGTTTTCGACGCTCAACCCCGCGGTCGTGATCCAGCAGGGGATCGCCCTGGCGCTCGCCATCGTGGCCTCGGGCTTCGCCGCCGGCTGGATGGGGCCGAGCCTCGCGGGGGCGGTGTGGGTGCTGCTCTCGGCGATCGGGGTGCTCGTCTTCTACATCGCGATGGCGGCGATCCTCACCCGCACCCTCATCGAGTCGTGGATCGTGCTCGCGACCGGGCCGCTCTTCCTGGGGTTTGCGCCGTTTCGCCTGACCGCCCAGCTCGCCGACAACTTCATCGTCTACGCCTTCCAGGTGGGCATCCGGCTCTTCTTCCTGATCGTCCTGATGAGCGTCGCCAAGGGCGCGGCTCTCCAGTGGGTGCGGGAGATCGCGACCCATCCGCTGACGAGCTACGGCCTGCTGCTCGAGGTGCTCGCGGGAGCGGCACTCTTGGCCGTCGTCTTGTGGACCGTGCCGTCGAAGATCGCCGACGTCCTGACCCGGGGCTGGCAGCTTGGGCTTCGCCAGGGCCTCTCGGATTGAGGAATCGCCCGATGCCCGTCCTCGAGCGCACGGACCGCTTCCTCGACCTCGCGAGGTCCGCGAGGAGCTGGCAGCTCGCGTCGTTCTTCCTCCTCGCGGCCAACGTGGTCCTGGGAACCTCGTTCGCGCGGCTCGCGCTCGCGACGCGGCTGGTGCCCTACGTGGTGGAGATGGATCGCGACGGCAGGCCCTCCTTCGGCGGCCCGGTCGAGGCGGTGGACCTGCCGGAGGAGCGGCTGGTCGTCGCCGAGCTCCACCGCTTCCTCTGGAACCTGCGCGTGGTGGTCAATGACCCGGTAGCGCAGCAGGAGCTCGTCGCCCGCGCCTACGCGCTCGCCGACCTTCCGCTGCGCAGGAAGCTCGACGAGCACTTCCGGCTTCCCGAGAACGACCCGCGGCAGATCGCGGCCCGGGCGAGCCGCGCCGTCGACCGGATCACCATCCTGCCGATGCCCGCCGCCGAGGGCACCTTCGAGCTCTCCTGGCGCGAGATCGAGATCGACCGCCTTGCCTACGGAGGCTCCCGCGAGCGGAGCTTCCGCGGGCTTCTGACCGTTACGACCGTCCGGCTCGAGAGCGCCGAGGGGCTGGTCGAAAACCCCCTGGGCCTTCTCGTCACCGACTTCCAATGGACCGAAACGACCCCGACGTAAAGGAGGGACTTCGCATGAAGAGGCGACGCTTTCGCAAGGTATCTGTGGTGGGTGGGCTTCTCCTGGCCCACGCAGCGGCATCCTCTGGCGCGCCGCTGGCAGGCCCGCCGGGCCACGCGGTCAAGACCGTGCCGTTCGGCGAGCCGGCGGTGATCGAGACCGCGGTGCTGCGCTCGACGGGCATCCTGCTCTCGGCCGACGAGCGGCTGCGGGGCATCTCGCAGCCGGACTCGGAGCGCTGGCAGGTGGACTTCGCCGAGTACGGGCCGGAAGGCGAAACCGTGCCGGTCGTCACCGTCACGCCCTCGGACTGCGGGCTCGCGACGAACCTCCTGCTTCTCACCACCAAGCGGGTCTACGCGCTCCACCTGCGCTCGGCCGCCTGCAACCTCGACTCGGCCGCCGGCGGCGCAGTGCTTCCCTTCGACGACCTGGTGCGCTTCCGCTACCCGGAGGAGGAGCGGACCCGCATCGTGCCTCTGGCGCCCGCGCCGGTCAAAGAGGCGGTAGTGATGGGAGCGCCGCTCGAGACGCTCGTCGCCAACGCCTCGCGCTTCCGCTGGGCAGCCAAGAACGGCTACCGCGGCCCGGTGCCGAGGCTCGTAACCGAGGACGAGCAGGCGACGTATCTGGTCTTCCCCGCGGGAAGCTGGAGGACCCAGGACCTGCCGCTCTTCTTCCTCGTCAACGAGAAGGGCGAGCGGGAGCTCGCCAACTTCGACGTCTCGGGCACGACCTTCCTGGTGCGCACCCGCTTCGACAAGGCCGTGCTGGTCGCGGGCGGCGGCCCGGCGAGAAAGCAGCCCTACCTGCTCCTGACCCGCGTCCCGCCGGCGGGCGCTTCGCCCGAGGGGAGGTGAGACGATGCGACGAGACGAGATCGAAGAGCCCGGCGACGACGTGCGCACGGTGCGTCTGCCGCCGACCGCCGGCCCTCACTACCGGAATCTGGCGCTTGCCGCCGCGGCGCTGCTGCTGCTCCTGGGCGTGCTGATCTTCGTCACGCCGATGCGACGCGGAGGCGAGGAGCCGCGGACGGCCCCCGAGCCGCCGGCCAGGACCTTCCTCGACGATCCGCCGGTCGAGCCCAGCAAGGAGGCCTCCCCGGCGGACGGACCGTGGTGGAAACGCTTCGCGGGAGCCCCGGCGGCGGACGGTGTGCCACCCGCGGCCGAGGACGCCTTCCGGGCCTGGCCGCAGGAGGGGCCACCGGACGCTGCGGCCGGCTCGCTCCCGACACCGTCCGATCCGCGCCGCGAGGCGCTCTCCCGGGCGCTCAAGTCCTCGGCGCTGAAGCGGCCCGGCGTCACGGCCCCGCCGCTCGGCCGGAGCGCGGAGGCGGCGGGCCTCGACCCGATGCTCGCCGCAGCGGCGCGGACGCTTCCCACACCGGAGGACGTGGCCCGGCTGCTGGCCGCAGCCCGAGGGCCGGCGGAGACCTCGCACTCGATGCTCTCGCCCGCGACGCCGCCTCCGGCAAGCGACGAGAGCCTGGCAGGGCTCACGAACCCCGCCCTCGCGGCGCTGGGCGCCTTTGCTCGGCCGGCCACGGCGCCGGGATCGGCAGACCCTCCGCGTGGTTCCTCGAGCTCGCTCGCGCACGGTTCTTCGTACCAGGCCCTCCGATCGGCACCCGCCTCGCCCCGCACGCTCCGCGCCGGGACGCTCATCCCGGCGCGGCTCGAAACCGCGATCGACTCGGACGCGCCCGGGCCGGTCGCGGCCCGGGTGCTGCGCGACGTGACCGACAGCGGGACCGGGCACCGAGTCCTGATCCCGGCGGGGGCCCTGCTCCTGGGCTCGGTCGGCAGTCAGCTCCCCGTAGGTCGCAACCGGGCGCTCGTCGCCTTCGAGCGGCTGCTCTGGCCGGGCGTCTCCTACGAGATCCCGGGCTTCGAGGCCCTCGAGACGACCGGCACCCGGGGGCTCTCCGACCAGGTCGATCACCACACCTGGGCACTCCTCGGCCGCGCCACGCTCCTCGCCGCCGTGGGGGCCGGCTTCGAGATCGCCCAGCCGGACCGGAGCGACGGCGCGTCCCTCGCCGCCGGCGACGTCGCGGCGGCGCGGATGGCCCTGGAGCTCGACCGGGTCGCGGCGCGCATCCTCGAGCGCGGGCTCGATCGGCCGCCGACCGTCAAGGTGCGCGCCGGCGAGCGCTTCTACATCTACCTCCACCGGGACCTCGAGCTGTGAGCGTGACGGTGGCGACCGAGGAGCTGCTGGTTCCGGGGGAGCCCACCCTGGACCTTTCCGGTGGGTCACGCCCGGCCGAGCCCGTGGTGATCGAGCTGCTGCCCCTCGGCTCGATCGAGGAGGACCCCAACCAGCCGCGCAAGGTCTTCCCGGAGGCCGCGCTCGAAGAGCTCGCGGTCAACATCGAGACCACGGCCGGCGCCTCGACGCAGCCGTGGATCGACGGGCTGCTCCATCCGGTGACGGTGTACCAGAGCCCCGCTTGGGCGGAGGGCGCAGCCGGCCCGCCCTGGCGGCTCCTGACCGGCGGGCGAAGGCTCCGCGCTTACCGGCTGCGGCGCTGGCCCGCGATCCCGGCGCGGGTGGTACCAGTGCCCGAGAGCCCGTTTCGTGCGCTCCTCATCCAGTTGAACGAGAACCTCGGCCGGCAGGACACCTCTCTCTGGGAGGACGCGACCGCGGTCGAGCAGGCGCTCGCGCTCTGGCGGTTCGATGAGCCGCGAGGAGCGAAAGGAGACTTCGCCGAGAAGCTCGGCCGCTCGCGCGCCTGGGTTTCGCACCGTCTGATGATCGCGCGCGCCACCGGCGTTGCCAAGCAGGCGCTCGTCGAAAAGCGCATCGCGAGCGTCGAAGCGTATCGAGCCTTCGTGTGTCTGCCGCCCACGGTGCAGATCGAGCTCCTCGAGCGCGTGCGGCGCTCCTGTGAGCCCATCACGCTCGGCCTGCTCAAGCCCTACCTCCCAGGTCAAAAGGCCGCTCGCCGGCCGGCTGCCGGTGCACCTCCCTCCCCGGCCGCTGCGGGCGACGCTCGCAGTACACCCCGCGGCTCGGAAGCCCAACGCGGGCTGACTCTCGAGGTCACACTCGAGCAGGCTCGTTTCCTTCTCTACCTTCTTCACCATTCGATCCCGGAGGAACCCGCCGAGGTGAAGGCGGCGCTCGCCCGAGCGCTCGCCAAGATCGAACCGTAGCGCCCCACAACGGCTCAGTTTTTTTCTGGAGAGACCGACTCTCGAGCGACAGCTCTACGCCGACTTGAGCCCTTGAACTCTCGAACGGAGGAAGGAAGGACCGATCATGAAACGAAACCGACTCTCTCTCGCCCTGCTCCTGGCCGCGGCGCTCGCGAGCCCTGCGCACGCCCAGCCGGCGCAGCCCACCGCGATTTGGCTCCCGGTCGAGGTCGTCGACCGTGACGACTCCGGCACCACCACCTGCGGCGATCTCCTGATCTTCCGTCTCTCGATCGACGGCGGGTTCGGGATCGACCTGCGCCGCGCGCATCTCGAGCTGCCGCTCAACCCGCAGCTCGCCCTCGATCCCACGAGCCTCTTCATCTCCTCGCCCAACCCGGTGATCGGGCCGGTGGAGGTGCTCTCGGGCGACGAGACGGGCGACACGGTCATCAGCCTCGACCTGGGCGAGATCTGCGTGACGGGAAGCTGCCTGAACTTGAGGCCCGAGACGACCATCGCCTTCACGACCGAGATCATGCGGCCCAACCCCTTCACGCTCACCCGCATCCAGGGTGAGCTTTCGGGCTCGAACTTCGCGCCCATCCTGACCGACGATCCGGCGCTTCCCGGAGCCTCCGATCCGCTCGTCGTCCCCTACCTGGGCTGTGCGCAGCTTCCGCCCGGCGGGCTCGTGATCTCCGCGACGCAGGCGGATGCCCTGGTGACGGATCAGGACGGCGACGGCCTGGTCGATCCGGGTGACACGGTGCGCTACACGGCGATCGCCTTCACGAACGGCCTCTCGACGGGGAACCTCACGGTCTTCACCTCCGGCATCGACCCCGCGAGCCGCCTGGTCGTGGGGAGTGTGACGACCACGCAGGGCACGGTGCTGGAAGGCAACGGCACGGGCCACACGCGGGCGAGGGTCTCGATCGGGACCTTGACCGCCAACCCGGTCACGGTGCGCTTCGACGTGATGGTCAACGACCCGGTGCCCGCCGCCGTGTCGCAGCTTTCCTCGCAAGGAAATCTCACCGGCCAGAACTTCCCCCTTCTCGTCACGGACGATCCTGACACCCCGGCCGCCGGCGATCCGACGCTGACGCCCCTCGACTTTGAGCCGGATTTGGCACTTTCCAAGGACGACGGGGGAGCCCTGGCGACTCCCGGCGCGCTCGTCGCCTACACCCTCCGCGTCACCAATCTCACCGCGCAGCAGGCTGCGACCGGCGTGGTGCTCACCGAGACCGTGCCGGCGCTCGCGACCTTCGATGCGGCGGGCTCCTCCCCGGGCTGGACCTGCACGCCCGGCCCCAACCCGGGAAGCACCTGCCGGCTGACGGTGGGGACGGTCGCAGGCTCGGCCACGGCGACTCGCACCTTCGCCGTGCGCGTGGCCAACCCGGTGCCTGCCGGGGTGCCGGCGATCCTCAACTCCGCCTCCGTAGCCGACGACGGAGCCAACGGCGCCGATCCCGACCTCTCGAACAACAGCGCTTCGGATTCGACGCCCTTCGACCCGGCCACCACGCGGCCGGACCTGGTGCTCGCGAAGAGCGACGGTGGGTTGACTGCCGAGCCGGGCGACACGGTGGTCTACAACCTGACCTACGCCAACGTGGGGAATCGCGGAGCGACCGGCATCGCTCTGACCGAGACGGTGCCCGAGCATTCGACCTTCGCGCCGGGCACCTCCTCGCCGGGCTGGACCTGCTCGCCGAGCGGGGACGCGGGGAGTCGTTGCGGTCTGGAGATTGGAGCGCTCGCCGGCGGCGGCGCCGGCGGCTCGGCGCGGTTCGCCGTCGTGATCGATGCGACCGTCCCGGCCGGCACGGACGAGACCATCAACCGTGCGGAGGTCGCCGACGACGGAGCCAACGGCGCCGACGCCAACCCCGCCGACAACGAGGCCCAGGACTCGACGCCGATCGAGGCCGAGCCCGAGATCCAGCTCCTGAAGACGCTCGACGACGTTTCCGACCCGACGCCCGGCGGCACGCTCGTCTGGCGCATCCACTACGCCAACGTCGGCAACGAGGATGCGGCCGGTGTCGTCCTCCACGACCAGGTGCCCGAGCACACGACGTTTGCTCCGGGGGCCTCGTCGCCGGGCTGGACGTGCGTGCCCGGGCCTTCCGCCGGCAGCCAGTGCAGCTTGTCGCTCGGGACGGTGCCGGCGGGAAGCTCGGGCGAGGTGCTCTTTGCCGCGCGTCTCGACTCGACGCTTCCGGCCGGGCTGGACGACCTCTCCAACTGCGTGACGACCGAGCCGGGCCCGTTCGAGGGACTGCCACCCACCGCCTGCATCACGATCGGCATCCCGGGGGCCGTGCCCGACCTCGCGATCAGCAAGGACGACGGTGCGGTCAGCATCCGGCCCGGCGAGGTCGTCACCTACACGCTGCGCGTCGCCAACTACGGCAACCAGGGCGCCTCGGGAGTCTTCCTGCGCGAGACCGTGCCGGCGAACACCAGCTTCGTGCCGGGTGCCTCGACGCCGGGCTGGAGCTGCCAGCCGGGGCCGGAAGCAGGAGGTGTGTGCCGGCTCGTCCACGGCGAGCTCGACACCGGCGAGACCGCTCTCGTGACCTTCGCCGTCCGGCTCGACGCCTCGCCGCCGCCGGGCGTGGTGCAGGTCGCCAACACGGTTTCGGTCGACGACGATGGGAAGAACGGGGACGACCCCGACCCCTCGAACAACCTCGCGACGGACACCACTCCGATCCTCGGCATCGACCCGGGTCCTGAGCCGGCGCTCTCCGCGATCCTCGTCGACATCCTGACCGGCGACTCGAACGCCGACGGCTTCGCCAACCCCAACGAGCAGGTGACCTACGTCGCGACGCTCGAGAACACGGGGAACGGGGCGGCGCTCGATACGGTCTTCCACGCACCCATCGACCCGCACTCGATCCTGGTGCCCGGAAGCGTCACCACCACTCGCGGCACGGTCGAGCTGGGGAACGTGGAGGGCGACACCTACGTGCAGGTCGACCTCGGCGAAGTCCCGGCTGGCGACGCCGCGACGATCACTTTCACCGTCATGGTCGAGAGCCCGTTCCCCGCGGCCCTCGACCAGATCGCCTGCCAGGGGCAGCTCATGGGCACCAACTTCCCGCTGCTCGAAACCGACGACCCGGAGACGGTCGAGGCGGGCGACCCCACCGTCACCCCGGTCGTCGACCGCGGCGACGGCGACTCGATCCTCGAAGTGCCCACGCTCGGGGGCCTCGGGCTCGTGTTTCTTGCGAGCCTCCTCGCCGCCCTTGCCTTCACCCGGCTGCGGCGGACCGGGAGGGCCTCGTGAGCCTGCCGCAGTCCGCGGCCGGAGCCGTGGCACATGCCTGGAAGCTCCTCGACGCCACAGCCCGCCGGCGTCTCGGCATCGAGCTCCCGCAAGAGGAAGTCCTCGCGGCAGCGGGCCAGGTGGCCCAGGGCTCGTCCTGGAACCCGCTCGAGTACCTCCTCGCCTGGGACCAGTTCATCGAGGAGAACCGGAGGCTTCCACCGGCGCTCGCGGCGCTCGGTGTAGAGGAGGCAGCGCGATGAGGTGGGCTCGCTTTGCAGCTCCAGGCGATTCCCCCTCCGGCCCCCTCGCCCCGCGCAAGCGGGGAGAGGGCTGGGGTGAGGGGCTTCGCCGCGTGGCCTCCGGCCCCCTCGCCCCGCGCCAGCGGGGAGAGGGCCGGGGTGAGGGGCGCCGCCTCGTGCGCTTTCTGGCAGCAACTCTCACTCTCTTCCTCCTCACCGCCCCCTCCGTCTCCGCCGCCGAGGAGCCGCCCGCCTGCGCCTCGCCGCTCACCGCCTCGCCCTCCGGTCTCAACTCCTGGCCCAAGTGCATCGACGTGGCCTTCCAGGGCGGTGGAGTCACGGGCCTGCCGCCGCTCTCCTTCACCTGGAAGGTCTCGAACGGCTACCGCTTCTTCGGCAACCCGGGGACGCTCCAGACCCAGGCCCTCGACCCCGGCTCCTACACGGCTCACCTCGTCGTCTCCAACCCCTGGGGGAGCGGCCAGTCCTTCCTCGTGCCGTTCTCGATCGAGCCGCTGCAGTTCACCGGCACGCCGCTCTGGGCCAACCTCGGCGGCCGGCAGGTGGAGGTGACGGCCCGCGCCGAGGGAGCCACCGAGTACCGCTGGACCTGGGGCGATGGCCAGGTGAGCCCCTGGCTCTCCGGATGCGGGGGCGCCAGGACGACCCACATCTACCCGGCCGTGGGGAGCTACACGGCCCGCCTCGACATCCGCAACTGCGAGGACCCGGCCCAGACCGGCGCGAGCTTCGTCATCGCCGTCACCGAGCAGCCGCAGCTCTCCGTGCTCGTCTTCGAGGCCTTCTGCCCGATCGGCTTCTGCCTCTTCGAGACGGGCGAGCCCATCTTCTTCACCACCCTCGTGCAGGGGACCCCGACCGCCTACGTCTACGACTGGAACGGCGATGGCTTGACGGACGAGGTCTCGAGCCTTCCCGTCGTCTCCCATGCGTACACCCAGCCTGGCACCTACACGCCCCGCCTGACGATCGTGAGCGGCACTCAAACCGCGACCCTCGTCCACGGCCGGCCGCTCATCGTGCTCTCGGCCTCGGGGGAGACACCGATCTTCGCCGACGGCTTCGAGTCCGGCACCACCGCGGCGTGGTCGCTCGTCGTGGGAGAGAGCCGCGGCGCGGAGGCCTCGCCGCCTTGACCCCGCTTCGCGCCGCCTGGCCTAGGGAGATCGTCCGGGAGCTCGACCGGCCCGCCGAGGATGGGCCGTCGCGCCTCTGGCGGCGGCCGGAGCCCGCGGCGGTGCCGGCCTCCAGGGCGCCGCGGCTCGAGGTCCTGCTCCAGCCGCGGCCGCTGATCGTGACCGGCCTTCCCTACAAGCGCAACGACTCGCTGCGCGAGGTCACGCGCACGGCGAGGATCGGCGCCGGCGCGGTCCTCGAGGTGACCTATCTCGCGACTGACTCGCGTTACGCGCTGCCGTTCGGTGCCGACCGCGGGCTTCTCGCCTGGATCACCACCCGCGCCTTCGCGGATGGCACCGTGCGCTTCGGGGCCATTCGCGAGTACTTCCGCGCCTTCCGGCTCGACCCCGGCGGGCGCTCCTACCGCCTCTTCCGCGAGCGCTACCAGCGCATCGCCAACCTGGCCCTTCGCATCGAGGAGATCTCCTCCCAGGGGCGCCAGGTCCGCCGGCTGTTCCTGGTCCCTTCGGCCTCCGAGCCGCCGGCGCTCGCCGAAGGCTCGGAGCGGGACCTCGAGCGCCAGGTCCTCTCCTACGAGCGCTACGGCTTCGAGCTCGACCCCGTCTTCTGGCAGTACCTGCGGGACACGCGTATCCCGACGCCGCTCGATCTGCTGCGCCGCTTCCACGACCAGCCGCAAGCCTGGGACTTCGCGCAGCTCCTCCTCTTCCGCTGCTACACGGCGCGGGCCTTCTCGGTCATTCCCTGGGACGAGCTCTTGGAGCAGCTCGGCGCCAAGACCACCCATCCTCGCCGGCTCAAGGCCACGCTCGCCGGCGTGCTCCATACCGTCCAGAGCTTCCACCCCCACGTCAAGGCTCGCTTCCTGCCCGGGCTCGCCGGGCTCGAGGTGTGGCCGGGAGGATGCCTATGAGGTGATCAAGACCACATGACCGGGGTCAAAGCACCTCCGCGGGGCGGCGCGAGCGAGAGCTCGAGGGCTTAGCTCGAGCCCGCTCCGCGGAGCGTCTCGAGGCCTCTCCGCGATCCCCGCGGCGAGCGAGGGAGGAGGTAT
>JBIOXV010000188.1:0-8242 GCA_044869805.1 Thermoanaerobaculia bacterium
GCTTCGGGCTGATGAGCGCCGCCGAGTGGAGGGGCGTGCCGCTGCTCGACCTGCTCGACCGGCACGGCATGCCGGAGGGCGACTGGCTGCTGCTGGTCGAGGGCTTCGACCGCTTCACGGGCACAGCCGTCGAGCCCAACGCCGGCGCGAGCTGGATCTTCACGCCGCGGGACCTGGCGGCGACCGGCGCCTTCCTTGCCACCGAGATGAACGACGCACCGCTCGCCCCCGATCACGGCGCCCCCCTGCGCCTGGTGGTTCCCGGCTGGTACGGCTGCACCTGGATCAAGTGGGTGCACAGCGTGGTGGTGGTGCCGGGCGACACGCTGTGCAGCTCGCACATGAGGGAGTGGGCCCGGCCCACGCGCCAGCCCCGGCGGCCGCGCCTGGCGAGAGACTACAGGCCGCCGGTGATCGACCCGGTGGCGCTGCCGGTGCGCTTCGAGCGCTGGCGGTGGCGCGGCTACTTCTACTACCGCATCAACGGCATCGTGTGGGGCGGCAGCGAGCCCGCCGAGTCGATCACCATCCGCCTCGACCCGGCGACGCTGTTCGAGCCGGTGGACTGGTTCCCGCCGCCCGGCTCGGCGACCCAGTGGAGCCTGTGGAGCCACGACTGGTGCCCGTCCGTGCCGGGCGTCTACACCATCGAGCTCGCGGTCGGCGGCTCCCGCCTGCGCACCCGGCGCCTGGCGGCAGGCGACTACACGCGCGCGGTCCGCGTCGACGAGGTCTGAGGCCCCATGCGCCGCGATCGTCTGCCGGCCTTCGCCTGGGGCGTCGTTGCCTACAACGTCGCCGTCATCCTGTGGGGGGCCTTCGTGCGCGTCACCGGCTCGGGCGCCGGCTGCGGCAGCCACTGGCCGCTGTGCAACGGCGAGGTGCTGCCGCGGGCACCGCGCCTCGCGACGCTGATCGAGTTCAGCCATCGCGCCACCAGCGGCATCGCGCTGCTGCTGGTGGTGGCGCTGGCGGTCGCCGTGTTCCTGCGCCGGCCGCGCCGCCACCTGGCGCGCCGGGCCGCCTTCTGGAGTGTGCTCTTCATGCTCGGCGAGGCCGCCGTCGGTGCCGCCATCGTGCTCTTCGAGTACGTGGCCGACAACGCGTCGATCGCCCGCGCCCTGTTCATGGCCACCCACCTGCTCAACACCTTCCTGTTGCTCGGCGCGCTGGCCATGACCGCGCGCGCCCTGGGCGCCGTGATCGGGGGCGAGCGGCGGCCGGCGGCCTCGACGACCAAGCTGGGCAGCGGCGAACGGGCGAGGATTGCGCTGGCGGCTGCCGCCCTGCTGCTGGTAGGCGCGAGCGGCGCGGTGAGCGCCTTGGGCGACACCCTGTTTCCCGCCAAGACGCTGGAGCAGGCGCTCTCGGACGACCTCTCGCCGACCGCGCACCTGCTGATTCGGCTGCGCGTCTTCCATCCCCTGATCGCCGTCGGCACCGGCATCTATCTGCTGCTCCTCTGCCGGCCGCCGGCCCCGGGGAGGGCCGGCCCGCGGCCTAGGGCTGGTGCTTCCGGGGCCGGTGCCTCCGGCGCAGGCCGCGGCGCGGCCAATGCCGTCACCCTGCTGGTGCTCGCCCAGCTCGTCGCCGGCATGGCCAACGTGGCGTTGCTGGCGCCGATGTGGATGCAGCTCGTCCACCTGCTGATCGCCGACGCGCTGTGGATCTCGTTCGTGCTGTGGGCCGCGGAGCGGTTGGCGGCGGCGGTGCCCGAGGCGGCCGGCGCCGCGCCCCGCCCTCTAGCCACTCAACCGGCAGATCCCGTATCCTAGTGTTCAATGGATCGAAGAAGAGTGTCGCGCTGGATGCGTCGCATCGCAGTGCGCTTCTGGCGCGCCGGCGAGGAGCGGCCTAACCTGGGGCACACGGTGAACCTGTCGCCGCGCGGCATGTTCATCGGCACCAACCGGCCGCCGAAGAGCGGTGAGCGGGTGCGGGTGGAGGTGGTGGACCCCGAGAAAGGCTTCGTGGTCGAAGGCGTGGTCGCCCACTCGCACCTGGTGCCCCCCGAGCTGCGGCGCATCCAGGAGCCGGGCATGGGAGTTCGGCTGCTGTCGAGCGAGGAGCTGATCCGCTCCGTGGTCGCCGCCACCGTGGAGTCCGCGGCGGCCACCGCCACGCCGCAGCCACCGCAGCCAGCCGAGGTGGCGCCGGCGGGCGGCGCGGCGCCTTTCACGGTGACGTTCGAGAGCCCGGAGCATTACCTCAAGGCCCTGCGCCGGGACATCCAGCACGGCGGCCTGTTCGTCGCCACCCGCTGGCCGGCGGAGCTCGGCCAGCTCGTCACCCTGGACTTGAAGCTCGAAGGCGACGAAGGCTGGGTGGAGCGGGTGGAGGCGCGGGTGGTCCAGCGCTACGACCCGGCCGAACGCCCGGACGGCTCCCGGTCCGGCGACGCCGCGGGCATGGGGGTCGAGTTCCTGGAGCGCGACGCCACCGTGGCCCGCCTGCGGCGGCGGGCGAAGGACCTCGCCGGCTAGCCGGCCGCTGTATCATCATCCCGACGAGCTCGACCCTAGGGCGGGGGCCCGAACCAACGCCGCGCGCCGCGCGGCGGCAGAAAGGAGATAGCAATGCAACGTCGAATCTGGAGTCTGTGCGCGCTGGCTGCCTGTGGACTGGCCTTGGTGGCGGGGCTCGCCGCCGCCCAGCAAGGCGGGTCCGGGCCCACCCCGGAGGAGCAGGCGATGATGGCCGCGGCCGCCCCCGGAGAGCACCACCGGCACCTCGACTACCTGGTGGGGAGCTGGAACACCAAGGTCACGTTCTGGATGGCTCCCGGCCAGCCGCCCATGCAGTCGACGAGCTCGGCGGAGGCCAAGTGGATCCTCGGCGGCCGCTACGTGGAGTCGATCCACAAAGGCGACGTCATGGGCATGCCGTTCGAGGGCCACGGCACCGAGGGCTATGACAACCTGGCCAAGCAGTACGTGGGGACCTGGGTGGACAACATGGGCACCGGCATCATGGTCTCCAAGGGGACCTGCTCCGACGGCGGCAAGGTCCACTCCTCGGAGGGCGAGATGATCGATCCGATGTCGGGCCAGACGGTCAAGGTCCGCTCGGTGGTCACGGCGGTCGACCCCAACAGCTACCGCATGGAGATGTACATGACGGCGCCGGGCGCCCCCGAGTTCAAGAGCATGGAGCTGGTGGCCACTCGGAAGTAGCGCGGTCCCCCCGTGCGGCGAGGAACAACTGCTCCTCGTCGGCTGTTTCCCTGTCGTAGAATCGATGGCCGGCGCGCGGCCCTTTACCGGGCTCGCCGCGCCGGCCCCTCCGGGACTGATCCCTACTGGATCTCATCATAAGGAGTCTGCCGTGCCCTACAGCCCACTGATGGTCAAACCCATGCGCGAGGAGCTGACCTCGATCGGCGTCCGCGAGCTCTTGACGCCGGCGGAGGTCGATGCCTTCATGGCCGAGCCGGAAGGCACCAGCCTGATCGTCGTCAACTCGGTCTGCGGCTGCGCCGCGGGTATGGCCCGGCCGGGGGTGCGGCTGGCCCTCGAGAGCCCGCACAAGCCCGACCGCGTGGCCTCGGTCTTCGCCGGCCAGGACCTCGAGGCCACGGCGCGCGCCCGCCACCATTTCGGCGACATCCCACCCTCCTCGCCCTCGATCGCCCTGTTCAAGGACGGGCAGCTCGTCCACTTCGTGCCCCGGCACCGCATCGAGGGGCGCGACGCCTTCCAGGTGGCCGACGAGCTGATCGGCGCCTTCGAGCAGCACTGCGTTCCGGCCGCGGTCGGCTAGCCTCGCCCCGCCCACCCATGGGGACCTTTCACCAAGGACGCGGTGAGCTGCACGGCATTACCGTGGTGGTCGACACCGTCGGGCCCGAGGTCTACGTCGGGCGCTGCGACGAGGTGAAGCCGGAGGGCGTGGTGCTGCTCGACGGCGACGTGCACCGCGACGGCGACGGCGGCAAGAGCAAGTCCGAGTGGGTGACGGCGGCCTCGCGCTTCGGGGTGTGGAAGAAGTTCGACCGCCGGGTGGTTCCCGCCGAGCGGGTGGCCTCGGTCCGCCGACTCGGAGACTTCTGAGGAGACGGCATGTCGAACGGCATCCAGCGTGTCCCCGCCCCGGTCAACGAGCCGGTCAAGAGCTACGCCCCGGGCAGCGCCGAAAAGCGCTCGCTCAAAAGGCGCCTGACCGACATGCTGGCCGAGGAGATCGAGATCCCGCTGCTGATCGGCGGCCAGGAGGTGCGCACCGGCAACACCGCGCAGGCGATCTGCCCTCACGACCACGGCCATGTGCTCGCCACCTTCCACCAGGCCGGCGCGGCCGAGGTGGAGCGGGCGGTCGCCGCCGCGGCCGAGGCCTGGCGCGAGTGGTCGGAGATGGCCTGGGCCGACCGCGCCGCGATCTTTTTGAAGGCGGCCGAGCTCCTGGCCGGGCCCTGGCGCGACACGCTCAACGGCGCCACCATGCTCAACCAGTCGAAGACCGTGTTCCAGGCCGAGATCGACTCCGCCTGCGAGCTGATCGACTTCTGGCGCTACAACCCACACTTCATGGCCGAGCTCTACGCCGAGCAGCCGATCTCCTCGCCCGGGGTGTGGAACCAGGGCGAGTACCGGCCGCTCGAGGGCTTCGTGTTCGCGGTCACGCCGTTCAACTTCACCTCGATCGGCGGCAACCTGCCGACGGCGCCGGCGCTGATGGGCAACACGGTGCTGTGGAAGCCGGCCTCGACGGCGGTGGTGGCGGCCTACTACATCGCCAAGCTGCTCGCGGAGGCGGGCCTGCCTCCCGGGGTGATCAGCTTCCTGCCGGGGAGCGGCAGCAAGGTGGGCAACCCAGTGCTCGCCAGCCGCGGCCTCGCGGGCATCCACTTCACAGGCTCGACGGCGGTGTTCCACGGCATGTGGCACACCATCGCCGGCAACCTCGACAAGTACCGAGGCTACCCGCGCATCGTGGGCGAGACCGGCGGCAAGGACTTCATATTTGCCCACCCCTCGGCCGACCCCGCCGCGCTGGTGACGGCGCTGGTGCGCGGCGCCTTCGAGTACCAGGGCCAGAAGTGCTCGGCGGCGTCGCGCGCCTACCTGCCGGCGTCGCTGTGGAAGCGGGTGCGCGAGGAACTGGCCGACCAGGTGGAGTCGATCGCCCAGGGCAGCCCGCTGGACTTCCGCAACTTCATGGCGGCGGTGATCGACGAAGCGTCGTTCGACAACACCATGGGCTACATCGAGCACGCCCGCAGCACGCCGGGCTTCGAGATCGTGGCCGGCGGCCGGGGCGACAAGTCGCGCGGCTACTACGTGCGCCCGACGGTGATCCGCTCCGAGGACCCGCGCTCGAAGCTGATGAGCGAGGAGATCTTCGCCCCGGTGCTGACGGTCTACGTGTACGAGGACGCCGACCTCTACAAGGCGGTCGAGCTCTGCGACACGACGAGCCCTTACGCGCTGACCGGCGCGATCTTCGCCCAGGACCGCAAAGCGATCGCGGAGCTCGCTCGCGGACTGCGGCACGCGGCGGGGAATTTCTACGTCAACGACAAGCCGACCGGCGCGGTGGTGGGCCAGCAGCCGTTCGGCGGCTCGCGAGCCTCGGGCACCAACGACAAGGCAGGCTCGAAAGCGAACCTGATGCGCTGGGTGTCGCAGCGCTCGATCAAGGAAACTTTCGTGCCGCCGAAGGACTATCGCTACCCGTTCATGGGCGAGGAGTAGGCGGAGGGGACCCACCCCGCGCGCCCGAGAGGGCCGGCGGAGGGCTCCTCGCCGGGAACCGGCGAGCGCAGGTCACGGATGTGCTGGATCGCGCTCGCCTGCGCGTCCGGCGCGCCAGGCCGGCAGTTCACTTTCCAGATCATGCCCGGCGCGCCTCCCGAGCTTCCCGGCGAGGAGTCCTCCGCCGGCCTTCCAGGCGCGCTCCCCAAGAAGGGGAACAGGTTTGCGACTGTCGTCCTGAGCGAAGCGAGGGACCTGGGTGGAGGGACGTTCCTCGGGGGGTCCTCAGTCGTCCTCGCGATCCAGGAGCGCCCGAAGCTCTTCGTCGTGCGTGGCGAGAAAGAGCAGGTCTTTCTTGCGGCCGGCCTGCCGCTTGGACTCGACGATGTGGGTCAGGCGAGCGACGGGCACCTCGTGGCCCTCGATTGTGAAGACTCGTCTTTCAGCCCAAACCTCTTCGAACTCGAAGCCTGCCATCACGAGGGTCAGATCAATCGTCAGACCGTCGCCACTAGTCGCCTGAACCGCTGCTCGGCGGCGGACGACCTGCTCCGCCAGCTCCAGGTCGAGTGGCTCGCCGAGCGGCTCGTCGCCAGCCCACAGGCTCCAGCCGGACGCCGACAACGCCTGCCATGCTCCGAGTAGGTTCGCAGCGTCCAACGGAAGGAAGAGATCGCGATCCTGGGTAGCGAAGAGGTCGACCCGCGGCACCGCGTAGTAGTTCGCGCCGGCCACGCCGATCAGCACGAAGCGGACGCCAGCGTTCGAAAGAGCGCCAATCGCCATCCGATACTGGGTCGACTGGTCCATCGTCACTTAGATCGAGCGACGGAGCGCAGGTCGTCCCAGTGGGCCGAGGTAGCTCGCTCCACCCAGCTCTTGTCCGCGCCGCCCTGGTTCTCTTGCCGGTCTTCGAGCTTCTTGATCCTCGCCAGGTAGGGCTCCCAGTCCTTTTCGAGAAACTCTCTCGCGGCGGCTCCCGCCTCGCGGCGGATCGCGTCCCAGTCCAGGCCTGAGCCTGAGATGCCCTTGCCCGCGTGCATGGCGAGAGTGTAGCAGCGGCAGGACGGGTGCAGGGCGCACGGCCGTGCGCCCCTACGAAAGCGGAAGATGGCCGGATGTAGCGGCCGGTTTGCACCGGCCGTTCTCGTCTACGCGGCCCGGCGCCGCCTGAGCAGCGCGAAGGCCGCGCCGGCCAGCGCCAGCACCAGCAGCATCAGGCCCAGGCCGTCGAGGGTTGGGATGGCGATGGTGCCGAGCGCGATGCCGAACACCGTCGGGTCGGCAGGGCCGCCGGCCGCCGGGTCGTCGGTCTGGCCCGTCGACTCGTTGGTGCCGTTGTTGTCGGCGTCGAAGGCGATCGTGCCCTGGTTGCTGATGTCACCCGAAGCGTCCGGGTCGATGGTGGCGTCGATGGTGATGGTCACCGAGCCGCCCGCCGGGATCGAGCCGTTCCAGGTCACGGTGTTGGTGCCGACGGTGGCAACCGCCGTGCCGCTGGTGGCGCTGGCCGAGACCAGGGTCACCTGCGGCGGCAGCACGTCGGTGAGCTCGTCGCCGGGGTTGTCGCCCTGGGCCGAGCCGCCGTTGTTGGTCAGTGTCACCGTGTAGATGATGGCGCCGCCCGGCGAGAAGTCGCCGCTGACCTCCTTGGTGCCGGTGACGGCCGCCTGGCCGGCGACGGTGGTCGTGTCGGTGGCCGAGTTGTTGGCCGGGTTGGGGTCGCTGACGCCGCCGGGGGCCGCGACGGTCGCGGTGTTGGACAGCGTGCCGGTGAAGGCGGCGCTGATCGTGGCGTTGACGGTGTAGGTCACCGTGGCGCTGTCGGGCAAGTTGACCAGATCGTTGATGTTGCCCGCGCCGGCCGCCGTGCAGGTGCCGCCGCCCGCGCCCACGCAGGTCCAGGTGACACCGGTCAGGGCCGCCGGGAAGGTGTCGGCCACGGTGGCGCCCGTCACGCCGCTCGGCCCGGCATTGGCGGCCACGATGGTGTAGGTGATCGCCTGGCCGGCCGTGGCGTTGGTCAGGCCGTCGGTCTTGGTGATCGAGAGGTCGGCCTCCTGGCCCAGCGTGTCGGTGTCGGTCGCCGAGTTGTTGCCGGGGTTGGGATCGGTCACCCCACCACCGCCGAGCCCGGGGCTCGGGGGCAGGATCGGGGTGGTGCTGACGGTGGCGGTATTGACCAGCGTGCCGGTGGCGGCGCCGCTGATGTTGCACACCACGGTGTAGGTCACCGAGCCTCCGGAGGGCAGGTTGACGTTGTCGCCGATCGAGCCGCTGCCCGCCGCGGTGCAGGTGCCGCCGCCGGCGCCGGCGCAGGTCCAGTTGAATCCAGTGCAGGCCGCGGGCGCGGTGTCGGAGACGCTCGAGCTCGGCGCGTTGGACGGGCCGGGGTTGGAGGCCACGAGGGTGTAGGTGGTGGAGCCGCCCGGGGTCGCCGAGGTGACGCCGTCGGTCTTGGTGATGCCGAGGTCCGCCTGCGGCGTCAGGGTGTCGGTGTCGCTCGCCGAGTTGTTGCCTGGGGTCGGGTCGGTGACGCCGGCGCCCGCGGC
>JBIOXV010000189.1:0-13474 GCA_044869805.1 Thermoanaerobaculia bacterium
CGGTAGAGGTTCTCGCCCCCGGCCGGCACTAGCGAGACCCAACGCGGCACGACCGAGCGCAGGCGAAGGTCGATGCCATCGGGGGTGACCGCGACCGCTGCGGGCAGACGCAGGAGGCTGCCGGCCGAGGCGCGTAGCGCCCGCGGATGGTTGGGGTGGGCGCTCCCGGGTGCCAGCGCCAGGGCGCTGGCCCCGCTCGCCTCGGCGACGCGCGCCAGGGCGCCGAGGTTGCCGGGATCCTGCAGGCCATCGGCGTAGACATAGACGCCCGCTTCGACCAGCGGCAGGTCCTCGATGCCGGGCCGCGGCAGCTCGGCGACAGCCAGCGGGCCCGACGGCGAGTCGGCGTCGGCGAGCGAGCGCAGCGCCTCGGCCGACACCTCGGTCACCGGGGAGGAGACGCGCCGGGCGAGGGCCTGCCCTGCGGCTGTTGCCAGGTACTCCGGGGTAGCCAGAACGTCCTGCAAGGAGAGGCCGCAGGCAAGCGCCTCCGCCACCAGGTGCTCGCCTTCGAGCAGCGCCCAGTCGCCTTTACTTCGCAGAAGTCGCCGAATATCCTTCAGCGTCCGATTCTGGCGGCTGGTGATCATGCACGACCATCTTAAGGAGTTCTGGCTGCGCCTCCAACGCGGCGTGGAGGTCACGGTCGCCGGCGCGGCGCCGGAGCGGCTGCTCGGGGTCCGCGACGCGTTCGTGCGCTACTTCCAGCAGGGGCTGCAGCGCTCCACCTCCGTGGTGGTGGTGCCGCAGCCGCGCGACGAGCGCAGGGCCGGCATGCCGATCACCGACGAGGCCACGCTGGCCCTGGCCCGCGCCCAGGCGCTGGAGCTTCGCGACCGGCTGGGGGAGACCTATCACTTCTATGTCGCCATCGAGGGCGGCGTGCACCCGCTCGACCTCGACGGCAGGCCGTGCTACTTCATCCGTAGTTGGAGCGTGGTGGCGAGCTCGCTCGGCGAAGCCTGCGGGTCGAGCGGCGCCGTGCAGCTTCCGGAACGGCTGTTGTCGAGCGAGGTGGCCGGCGAGGCCGGCCGCGCCGTGGTTCCCGGCACGCGGCGCCAGGGAGGCATCATCAGCTCGGTGACGGCGGGCATCGAGACGCGCCGCACCGCCGTCGCGTTGTCGACCTTCCATGCCCTGTCGACGCTCTGCTACGGAGTGCTGCAGAGCCGCTCCGGGGAGTGAAGGTGCCTGGCGCGGGCGGGCGAGGGCTCGTTTGACCGCCTTTTCGCCGCCTGTTACCATCCGCGACAGCATTCCTCTGCCCCTCAGAACCCACAGTGAAGACCGTCGCGCAAGGTGGAGATCGATGACCCGAGCCCATCACTACCTGTTCTCGTCCGAGTCGGTCACCGAAGGTCACCCCGACAAGGTCTGCGACCAGATCTCCGATGCCATCCTCGACGAGGTCCTGAAGCAGGACCCGACCGGCCGCGTGGCTTGCGAGACCCTGGTGACCACCGGCCTGGCGTTCCTCGCCGGCGAGATCACGACCCGGGCGCAGGTGGACTTCGCCCGCGTGGCACGCGGTGTCATCGAGGAGATCGGCTACAACGATGCCGCCCTCGGCTTCGACGGCCGGACCTGCTCGGTGATCTCGGCCATCGATCCCCAATCGCCCGACATCGCGATGGGCGTCGATACCGGCGGCGCCGGCGATCAGGGAATCATGTTCGGCTTCGCCTGCCGCGAGACCGAGGAGCTGATGCCGCTGTCCATCATCCTCGCCCATCGCCTGACCCGCCGCCTGGCGCAGGCCCGGCGCAGCGGCGAGCTCGCCTGGCTGCGCCCCGACGGCAAGAGTCAGGTCACCGTCGAGTACGCCGAGGGCCGGCCCGTCCGCGTGCATACGGTCGTGGTTTCCACCCAGCATCACCCCGACGTGGGACAGGACGAGATCAAGGCAGGAGTCATCGCGGGCATCATCCGTCCCGTGATCCCGGCGCAGTGGATCGACGCCGATACGATCTTCCACATCAACCCCACCGGCCGCTTCGTCATCGGGGGGCCGCAGGGCGACTGCGGCCTCACGGGGCGCAAGATCATTGTCGATACCTACGGCGGGGTAGGCAGCCACGGCGGCGGGGCGTTCTCCGGCAAGGACCCCACCAAGGTGGATCGCTCGGCGAGCTACATGGCCCGCCACATCGCCAAGAACCTGGTCGCTGCCGGCCTGGCGGACATGGTGGCGGTGCAACTGGCGTATGCGATCGGTGTTGCCGAGCCGGTGTCGATCCACGTCGACACCCGGGGCACGGGGAGGCTCGGCGATCGCCGGCTGGAGGCGGTGGTGCGGGAGCTCTATCCGCTCTCGCCCAAGGGGATCATCGATTTCCTCGAGCTGCGGCGGCCCATCTACCGGGCGACGGCGGCCTACGGGCACTTCGGCCGCTCGGAAGCGGGCTTCACCTGGGAGCGGACCGACCGTGCTTCGGAGCTGCGGGCGTCTGCCGGGGTGGCGGGAGAAGTCGCGACCTCCGTGGGCGCCTAGAAGGGCCTTTGGTAGCTTTGCGGCCCGCCCCCGGCGGGCATTTCTCTATTTCTGGAAAGTCTGTGGTTTGTCGGAGAGTACGTCGGATCGCCGACGGCGAAGCAACAACAGTGTCGCGCTGATAAAAAATGTAGACAGGCGCACCGGGTGGGTGTTAACGTATAGAAAGCTGGGAATGAGTTAGGGGCACCCGTTACGAAAGCGGCACGAGGCGGGAGGGGCGGCCGGGGTGGGCGGGAAAACAGCCGAGGTTTGGCGCCGCAGATGGGATAGAATCCATCGTCTGTGGCAGGGTGACAACGTTCGGAGGAGTACGGGAACCCGCATGGAGACTCTTGACCATCCTTCTGCCTGGGAATCGCTGAACCGATTAGTACCGAAAGTCCAGCCCAAGCTGGAGCGGATCCTCTGCTACTACCAGATTCCGCCACAGGACGCCGAGGATCTCATTCAGGATTCCGTCCTGACCCTGCTCTACAAGTGGGAGAAGATCCACAGCGCCGAGGCCTGGCTGCTGGCGACGCTGAAGCGGCGCTGCCTGATGTACTGGCGCAGCCGCCGCTCGCGACTGACCGACGCGGTCGACTCCACGATCCTCGAGTTGCTGGCGGAGCCCGCTTCCCCGCCGCAGGCTCAGTCGGAGCTCAGCCACGACCTGGAACGCGCGCTCGAGTGCCTGCCGGCTCGGTGCCAGAACCTGCTGCGCCTGCGCTACGGCCTGGGATACAAACCGGCCGAGGTCGCAGATCGGCTGGGCTATCGCGCCTCCAGCATCCGGAAGGTGGCGAGCCGTTGCCTGGCGGCGCTCAACCGCCAGCTCGTGGCCGTGGGCTACCTGCCGGACGTAGCCGAAGAGACCGCCGACCCGGTGCTCTGAGGAGGGGCCGCCGATGAACGTAGCAGGGATCTGCGGTGCGATGGTCGAACGGGCCGGCACAGATGCCGTGACTTGCTCGCGGATGTGCTCATGACCGTCTTCCACACCTCTCCCGCGCCGGCGATTTTCGAGGATCTGCTGCGGGACGTGCAGCCCAAGCTGGTGCAGATCCTCGGCCGCTACCGGATCCCTGCCCAGGACGCCGACGACGTCCTCCAGGAGACGTTCCTCACGCTGATCCACAAGCAGGACGTGGTCCGCAACCCCGAGGCCTGGTTGATCGTCACCCTGCGGAACCGCTGCCTCATCTACTGGCGGAAGAAGCGAAAGCACCTCTACCAGGCGGTCGACACCGCGATTCTGGAGCTGCTCTCCGAGCCCGAGGCGCCGACCCAGAAGAAGGCCGAGCTGCGCTACGACCTGGACCGGCTGGTTTCCCGCCTTCCTCCGCGCTGCCGCTCCCTGCTGCGCCTGCGCTACAGCCTGGGGTGTAGCTCCACGGAGGTGGCGGAGCGAATGGGCTACCGGCAGTCCAGCATCCGCAAGGTCACCAGCCGCTGCCTGGCGTCGCTGACGCGAGAGCTCCTCGAAGCGGGATTCAGCCAGAGCTCGCTGCTCCCCACCAGCGACTGAGCCAACTATCCCGCCGCGCCATTCCAGGTGCCGGTGAGGAGAAGAGCAGCCGACCGCGCTGCTCTTGCCAGAAGTTCCCGCTTTCGGGTATTCTCGGCCTCGCCGTTACCTGGCGAGAGAACTTCGTGATTCCGAGCCCTGACGCCGGTCCGACAGCTGACTTCGAGCTCCTCCTGGATCGTGTTCGGCCCCACCTGCGCCGCGTCCTCACCCACTTCCGCATCCCCGCCCTCGACGCCGAGGATCTGCTGCAGCAGGCCCTGCTCGCGCTGGTCTACCACTGGGACAGCGTGCGCGACCCCCAGGCATGGTTGGTGGGTACCCTGCGCAAGGGTTGCCTGGTCTACTGGCGTCAGCAGCGGCGCCGGATCTACGACGCAGCGGAGGCCTCGGTGCTGGAGTGGCTCGCAGCGGGAATACCGCCGGAGCAGGAACGCGCGGAGCTGTGGTGCGACGTGGCCAAGGTCCTCGCGCGCCTGCCGTCCCGCTGCCGCGCGCTGCTGTATCTTCGCTACTGCGTGGGCCTCGAGCCACTCGAGGTGGCCCGCATCCTCGGTTACCGGCCGGCGAGCATCGCCAAGCTGAGCTCGCGCTGCCTGGCGGCGATGAGCCGCCAGGTCGTGCTCGCCAGACGGCCGGTGATCGCAGGCCGCCTGCGCTGAGCCCGCCGCCCTTCATTGCACCTGCGCCGGCGGGTGGGGGATGATGGCAGCGCTTCGGCACGCTATCTCGGCCTGGGTCCCGCGCGATGAGCGAAAAGAAGAAGCTGGTGGTCCTCGGCTGCGGATTCGCGGGCTACTCGCTCCTTTCCAGCGCCAAGCCCCGCGACTGGGACGCCGTCCTGGTCACGCCCCGCAACTACTTCCTGTTCACGCCGCTGCTGGCTTCTGCGGTCACTGGCACGGTCGAGTTTCGCAGCATCTTGGAGCCGGCTCGCCGCCGCCTGCGCGGGGTGAAGGTGGTCGAAGCGGAGGCCCTCGGCCTCGACCACGCAGCGCGGCAGGTGCGCTGCCGGAGCGTCCTCACCGGCGAGGAGTTCACGCTGCCGTTCGACGTGCTGGTGATCGCGGTGGGCAGCGCCGTCGCGGACTATGGAATTTCCGGCGTTCGCCAGCACGCGCTGGCGCTGACCTCGGTGGAGGATGCGCGCGCGATCCGCCAACGTATCCTCGAGCAGCTCGGAAAGGCCGACGTCCCCGGCCTCTCGGATGAGGAAGTCACCCGGCGGCTCACCTTCGTGATCTGTGGCGCCGGACCCACCGGCGTCGAGGTCGCGGCCGAGCTCGACGACCTGCTGGACGACGAAGTCCGGCGCAGCTACGGCAGCCTGGCAGGGCGCGCCCGAATCCTGCTGCTCGAGGCCAGCTCGCGGATCTTGCACGGCTATGACGAAGCGCTCGCGGACTACGCCCAGCGCAACTTCCGGCGCGAGGGGGTGGACCTCCGGTTGTCGGTGCGCGTGTCGGAGGTGCGGCCCGGCCAGGTGCTCCTGGAGAGCGGAGAGGTCGTGGACTGTGGCCTCGTGGTCTGGGCCGGCGGCAGGGCCCAGGTGCCCTTCCTCGCCGCTCTCGGCGCGTCGGTGGGGGAGGGCGGGCGGCTGGCGGTGGACCGCTGGCTGCGCGTGCAGGGCCTCGCGGACGTGTTCGCGGCGGGCGATTGCGCGTCGCCCGAGCCGCCTTTTCCGGCCACCGCCCAGGTGGCGCAGCAGCAGGGAAAGTACCTGGCCCGCCGCCTGCCAGCGCTCGCCGCCGGGCGGCAGGCGCCGCCGTTCCGCTTCCGCTCGCAGGGCATGCTCGCTTACATCGGCGGCGGCCGTGCGCTCGCGGATCTGCCGCAGTTCAAGTGGAGCGGCCGCGCCGCCTGGCTGTTCTGGCGCTCGGTCTACCTTACCAAGCTGGTGAGCCTCGCCAACAAGGTCAAGGTGCTGTTCGACTGGTTCAAGAGCCGGCTCTTCGGGCGCGACCTATCGCGGTTCTGAACCGCGTTGGGCTCTCCCTGCGACTCAGCTCCGCACTCCCAGGAACAGGTACACAGCAAAGGTCGCGAACACCGCGCTCGGTGCCCAGACCGCGATCGTCGGCGGCAGCACGTCGGCACGGCCGAGCTCGGTGAACAGCGCCAGCACGCCGAAGAAGACCATCCCGAGGACGATTGACAGGCCGATGCCGTAGAGCGCCCCTTGGCGCCCGAGGCGAAAGGCGAAGGGAAGGGCGACGAGGGCCATCACCAGCGAGGTGATGGGGAAGGCGATCTTGCGTTGCAGGTCGACCTCGAGCTGTGGTGCCGGCTGGCCGCTGGTCTGGAGCTCGGTGATGTAGCGCTTGAGCTCGCGGTAGCCCATCTGCTCGGGGCGACGGAGCTCCGAGATGAAGAACTCCGGCGTCTCTTTGCAATCCACCTCGACGGGGCCGGCGAAACGCCGGTACTCCACCTCGCCGCTCCCGGCGGAGTCGAAGCGCCGGATCCAGCCGTCGGTGAACAGCCAGCCACCCGTTCCACCATGAAGCGTGTGGTCAAAGCGGGCGGTCGCAGCGGCCAGCCGGCTCTTCAGGCGGTAGTCGTCGCCGTCACCGAGCTCGAAGACCTGCAACCGTTGCAGGGTCGCGGTGGCCTGGTCATAGGTCAGGAAGTTGTAGATATAGCCGCCTTTGCCGAACAGCCAGCGATCGGGCCGGCTGTAGGTGCGAGGAGTGGTCTTGGCGCGGATCTTGTCGTCGAGCTTCGCCGCCCGCTGGTTGGTGACCGGCAGCACGGCGGACTCGAGGTAGGTGCAGAAGGCCGAGACCAGCACCGCGGAGACCACCACCGGCAAGGCCAGCCGGTAAAGGCTGATGCCCAGGGCCTTGGCCGCCGTCACCTCGTTGGTGCGCGACAGCAGGCTGAAGGTGATCAGCGTCGTCACCAGGACTACGATCGGCGCCAGGTCATAGAAGACCTGAAAGCTGGTGTAGAGGTAGTACTCGCTGACCACCTCGCGCGGCACACGGTTCTTCAGGATCTCGTCGATGAGCTGCGTCAGGTCGGCGATGATGTAGATGGACAGGATCGAGAGCAGCACCGTGACCAGGACCGAGCCGAAGGTGCGCAGGGTGTAGCGATCCATGAGGGTGGGGAAGGTCAGGCGGGGCCTCGAGATCAGGACCTTGACCAGACCGCCCCGGGCGCTGCCCGCGGTCCCGGCTGAGGCCCGGCTGGCCGTGGCCCGCCGGCGCTCTCTGCGAGCGTGTCGGACCCTGCCGGCAGCGCCCGCTAGCGCTGCCCAGACATCGCGCCGCAGCCAGCGATCGAGACGCGAGAAGAGCAGCCCCTTGTCCTGGTCGCGGCGGATCAGCAGGTAGACCCCGACCACACCGAGCACCAGGTTGGGCAGCCACATGGCGAGCCAGGGGGAGAGCTTGCCGTAGCGCGCGGCTTCCTCGCCGTTGTTGAGCAGCACGTAGTAGACGAGGATCACGCCGATCGACAGGGCGAAGCCGGACGCCTTGCCACCCCGGCGGTTGTTGAACCCCAGGGGCAGGGCGAAGAGCCCGAAGACCACGGCGGCGAACGGGATGGAGAACTTCTTGTGGATCTCGACGCGCGCCAGGTTGCGGACTTCGCCCTGGATCGAGGGGTCCTCGGCGCGCGCCAAGAGGTCCGGCAGGGTGAGCTCCCGCAATCCCTTGGAGGCCGCGACCCTGGCCCGCTCGCGGCTGGTGAAGGCGTCATCGAGCACCTGGGTCGCCTCGGCCAGCCGCTGCCACTGATAGCGCTCGGGCCGCGCCGGGTCCACCTTGTGCTCTTCGGCGTCGCCCAAGGTGAGCATTACTCGCTCGCCGGCGGGGTCCACCCGGACTTCGCCCCAATCCGCGACCACCACCTCCTGCTCGGCGGTCGCGGGCAACGACTGGGCGAGAAAGACCCCTTGCCAGCGGTCGTTGACCGAGTCGAGGTCGAAGACGTAGAGCACTTTGTCCTGCCAGTCCTCGTAGAAAATGCGCGGCTCGACGGTCCGCGACACGCCCTGCGAGAACATCTCCAACCTCAACTGCTGCAGGCGGCTGTTGCCCCAGGGCAGCACGTAGGACATCAGGCCCACGTTGACGAGGGTGAAGAGAATCGAGAGCAAGAGCACCGGCCGGTAGAGGCGAAGCAGGCTGATGCCGCTCGCCCGGATGGCGATCAGCTCGCTGTCCGAGGCCAGCCGGCCGACCGCCGTCAGGATGCCGAAGAGGAGCGCCATCGGCAGCGTCAGCACCACGATGTTAGGCAGGTTCCAGAGCAGCAGCTCGCCGACCACCGGCGCCGGCACGCCGCGCCGGATGATCATCTCGGCCGACATGAAGAGCACCCGGACGAGGAGGATGAAGGTGTAGACCGTGAAGCCCAGCGCGAGCGGCCCCCAGATCTCGCGCAGCAGATAGCGGTTGACCAGCCTCATCGGTTGCGGATTATACGGAGGGGAAACGATGTGCCGTCGCGCTCGGCGAGGCGAGAAGCGAGCCAGGCGGAAGCCGCTGCCGTGCCATCCGGAGAAGGCTCAGGCGCAGCTCTCCAGAGGGTAAAGTTGACATAATATATCTTATCGGACCCTACGTGGCGACCGAGAAATGGCTCCGGTGCCCGTGATTGCGCCTCTCCGAGCGTCCGGAAGGCGCTACTTCCGGTCGGTCTCGCAACGCGCCCTGCCGGGGACGCTCAGATCTCTTGGGCTTCTCGCAGGTCCCGCAGGATCTGCTCGAGGGCGGCGATCAGATCGGACTTGTCGACGCTGCTCTGGCGGAAGGTCAAGGCGAGACTGTAGGTCTTGTCGGGAGCGCGGAACTTGAAGATGTAGGGCTTCCGCCGCCCACCCTTGGCAGTCTCGGCTTTGCGTAGCCGGCGGCGGAGGTCGTCGCGGTTGAGGCCCTGCCGTGCCACCTGCTCGAGGAGCTGAATCATCTGATCTTCGCCGCCCGCCTTGAGGACCTCGAGCAGCACCGACTTCGAGCCCACCCCCAGCGCCTGCACGGCGTTTCGCACCCGGGACGGGATCTGCAGCAGGGACAGCGTCTCGGTGACCACGGTGCGCGACTTCCCTACCGCCCTGGCGACCTCCTCCTGCGTGTAGCCGTGGATCTCGGACAGAGCCCGGTAGCCTTCCGCTTCTTCGAACGGCGTCAGGTCCTTGCGCTGCAGGTTCTCGATGAGGGCGATCTCGAGCGCTTCCTGCGCGCTGACCTCCATCTCGATCACCGGCACCTCGTAGAGGCCCGCCTCCTGGGCGGCGCGGAAGCGGCGCTCGCCAGAGATGATGCGGTACGGCGGGCCCGGTTCCGCTTCGTCGGCCGGCCGCGGGCGGACCAGGATCGGCTCGAGGATCCCCTTGTCGCGGATCGAGGCGGCGAGCTCCGAGAGGTCGCCCATGGCCGAGCGCGGCTGCCGGGGATCCGGCTCGATCTCCGAGAGCGGCACCAAGCGGCCGATGGGCGCCTCGTGTCGGCTGGTCAGCTCCTCCACGAAATGCGGCTCGTGGCGCATCCGTACCCGCTCCGGCAGACCGCGGCGCTTCGCCGACAGGTTAGACACGACTCAGCACCTCCTCGGTGAGCTTGTAGTACTCGTAGGCACCGCTGGAGTGGGGTGCGAAGGTGAAGATCGGCTCGTGGTACGCCGGGCTCTCCTCGAGGCGGACGCTCTTCGAGATGATGGTCTTGAAGACCTTCTCGCCGAACACCTCGTGGATCTGCCGCTGGATGTCCTTGGAGAGCACCGTCCGCTTGTCGTAGAGCGTGATCAGCGCACCGAGGATCTGGAGCTGCGGGTTCGCCCGCAGCTTGATCTTGTCGATGGTGTCGAGCAGGTCGTCGGTGCCCTCGAGGGCGAAGTAGCTCGATTGGATGGGCACCAGCACGTGCGTAGCCGCCACCAGGGCGTTAAAAGTGATGATGCCGAGGGTGGGGGGAGTGTCGATGATGACGTAGTCGAACTGCTCGTGGACCTTGTCCAGCTCGTCCTTGAGCCGATAGTGGCTGTCGAGCTCGCCGAGCAGCTTGGCCTCGATCTTGGCCAGCGAGATGGTCGAGGGGGCGATATGGAGGTTCGGGAAGCGCTCGATCGGCAGGACCGTGTCCGCCAGATGGACTTGGGGCTCGGTCAGGGCCTCATAGAGCGTCGGCCCTGTGATGCCGCGCACGTCGATGTAGGACATCGAGCTGTTGGCCTGGGGATCCAGGTCCACCAGTAGCGTCTTCAGGCCCTTGCCGGCGAGGGCCGCTGACAGGTTGATGGCCGTCGTCGTCTTGCCGACGCCGCCCTTCTGATTCGTGATGGCAATGATCATGGCCGGCGCGGAGTGTATGAGAACGCTCCGCGGAGGGTCAAGGATAGAGACTCCGATGTCGGCGCGCCGACATCGGCTGTAAACCATTGCCCTGCTTCAGTTTAGAGCGAGAAACGAGGAATGAGGCCGAGCTACATCGTGTACTTTCCGAGGTCCTCGGGGCTGATCTCCTCCAGCCACTTCTTGAGCTGCTCTTCGTCGCTGACTTCCGAAGCCCGGTCCGCGGCCTGAGCCTTGTCGAGCACCGAGCTCAGCACGAAGATCGGCGCCTCGGCGCGTAGCGCCAAGGCGATGGCGTCGCTCGGGCGGGAGTCGATGGTGGCCTGGCGCTCGCCCTGATTCAGGTGGATGACCGCGTAGAAGGTCGTCTCCCGGAGGTCGGAAATCACTACTTTCTCGATCACCGCACCCAGCTCGCGAAAGGTGCTGAGCAGCAGATCGTGGGTCATGGGGCGGGCGGGCTCGAAGCCATCGATGCGGAGCGCGATGGCGTTGGCCTCGAACACGCCGATCCAGATCGGCAGCATCCGCTGGCCACTCTCTTCGCGCAGGATGACGATGGGAAGGTTGGAAGAGGGATCCAGCATCAGGCCCCGGATCTCCATCTTGAGCTCGGCGTCGATCATCGGACCTATTGTGAGCCCGGCCACAGGGGCCGTCAAGCTGCGGCGCGGCTAGGCCAGGACCTGGAGCACGGGCCGGGCGGCAGCCGCGGGCGGTGCGTCGAGGGCCACGCCGCGCAGGCTGTGCGACAGGGCAGCCTCGATGCGTACTCGGGTGAGGCTGCCCAAGCGGTATGGTGCCGGCGGCCGGAAGTGCACGATCCGATGGCATGGGGTACGGCCTTGCTGGGAGCCCGGCTCCTTGCCCGAGCCGCTGACCAGGATCTCGATTTCCTCCCCCACCAGCACCGCATTGAGCTGGCGCTGGATCGAGGTCTGGAGCGCCAGAAGCTCCTGCAAGCGGCGCTGGGCGACCTCGGGTTCGACCGCGCCGTCGAGCCGCGGTGCCGCGGTGCCAGGCCGCGGCGAGTAGCAGAACGCGAACAGCCCGGCGAAGCGAGCCTTCTCCACCAGCTCGAGCGTCTTCGTGAAGTCCTCGTCGGACTCGCCGGGGAAGCCGACGATCAGGTCCGTGGACAAGGCCAGCCCGGCGCGCGCCGCGCGAAGCTGCTCCACCAGGTCCAGGTACTCGGCGACGGTGTAGCCGCGGCCCATGCGGCGCAGCACGCGGTCGGAGCCGGACTGAACCGGGAGATGGAGGTAGGGGCAGATGTTGGGATGGCGGCCGATCTGCTCCACCATCCGCGACGAGAAGTCGCGCGGGTAGGAGGTCACGAAGCGCAGCCGCCTGAGCCCGTCGAGCGAGGCCACGGCGTCGAGCAGGTCGGCGAAGTCCTGGTCGCTCACCGGGTCACGCCAGTGATTGACGGTCTGGCCCAGCAGCTCGATCTCCACGAAACCGTAGTCGAGCAGGTGGCGGACATCGGCCAGGATCTCCGCCATCCGGCGGCTGCGCTCGGGCCCGCGGGTGAAGGGTACGATGCAGAAGGTGCACTTCTTGTTGCAGCCCTCGATGATGGTGACCATGCCCTTGTAGTCGCCGTCGCGCGAGATGGCGTCGATGTCGAAGCTGCGCTCCTCCGGAAACCCCGTGGCCACCACGCGGCGTCCTTTGCGGCGCTCGGCGATCACCTGCCTGAGCTCGCCAACGCGCGCCGGGCCGATCACGAAGTCGAGGTCCCCGACGCGAGACAGGGCGTTCTCGCCTTCCTGCTGGGCCACGCAGCCGCAGAGGCCGATCAGCAGGCCCTGGTTGCGCTGCTTGAGCAGCCGATACTCCCCCAGCCGCGAGTAAACTTTCTGCACGGCCTTCTCGCGCACGCTGCACGAATTGAGCAGGATCACGTCGGCCTGTCCCGGGTCGCGGGTCGGGAGCAACCCCTGCTGGCTGAGCTGCCCCGCCATCCGCTGCGAGTCCAGCTCGTTCATCTGGCAGCCCCAGGTCTCGATGAAGAACCGCCGAGCTGAGTCTTGCGGGTAGGAGCTCATGGTCGTCGCCTGATCTCGGTGAAATCGTCGGACCGACGATTTCAGTCGTCGATGGTGTCGGGCTCGACGATGTCCGCCTCGGGGAGGTCGTCCTCCGTGGTCCGCTGCTCCTCGGGCTCGAGCTCGATGCCTTCGCGCAACCAGCCCGGCAGGGCGCCGGCGCGCCGGCCTTCCTCGAGGAAGGTGGTCAGCTCGCCGCGGCCGGCGTCGGCCTCGCGCCTGGCATCCTCCAGGCGGTCGAGCACCCGGTCCCAGGCCGGCTTGACCCGGGTATCGCGGATGTAGACGTCCTCCTGGCTGTAGAACTGGTGCCGCAGGGCCTCGGCCCTCCCTTCGAGCTCGGTGACCGCATCGACCGCCGCGCGCCACTTCTCGCGCAGCGACCGGGCCTCGGTACGCCAGTAGGCTTCGTCCTTGCCGCCGGCCTGCTCGACCGTGGTCGCCGTGGCCTGACCCGGCGCCGCTGGGTCTGCCTGTGGCTTGGGATTCGGGGCTGCCATGGTGAGCCTGCCCCGGCTCGCGTACTCGGCGAGGTTCTTGTCGGTGATCACGGCGACCGGCTCTGCCGCGGTCTTCTGCCGTTCCTTGGCCAGGCGCGAAGCCTCGAGCAGCGTGCGGGGCTCCGCGGTTTCGCCACCGCTGTCGATGACCACGGTGTTGGGCTCTGCTGTCGGCGCCGGTGCCGGGCCTTCGGGAGGCGCGGCCGGGAGCTCCGCCGCGGCAGGAGCGGGAGCGGCCGGGGTCTGCGGAGCCGGGCCGGGTGCAGGCGGGCGAGAGGCACAGGCGCCCAAGGCGAAACCCAGGAGCAAGACTCCCCAGCGACCGACCGCCACCAGGCGGCCGTCGCGTGGGGCCAGCAGTCGTCGCACTCTGGGTGGCAAGGTCACGCAGCTACCTCCAGGTCAACCGCTCGGCAGCACCGCCGCTATTCGCGCCTCGACCTCCGCCGCGGTGCCCAGGCCCAGGCAGTCGCCAGCCATGGCCGCCAGCGTCTCGACGCGCTGCGCCCGGAGGAAGGTCTTGATCTCCGGGATGGCGCGCGGCGCCATCGAGAGACGGCGCAAGCCCAGGCCCAGCAGCAAAGCGGCGAGGCGTGGGTCCGAGGCCATCTCGCCGCACAC
>JBIOXV010000190.1:0-15453 GCA_044869805.1 Thermoanaerobaculia bacterium
TCGACGCGCACGCGCACCCGCACCGCCGCGTAGAGGTTGTTGGTCACCGTGAAGGTGACGGTGGCGGAAGCGCCGGCAGCCAGCTCGACGGCGTCGGGTGAGGCGGTGATGGCGAATGCGCGGCTCATGTTCAGTCCCTCGCGAGATCGGAATGGTTCAATCCTGCACCAGACGCTCCGGCCGGCGACGCCGGCCTACTGGATCACGCCTCCCAGCGACTCCCAGCCCGACCAGCCGCCGTCGTACCACTTGTGCCACAGCGCGTTGTCCGAGCTGCGCACGAACACGTCGATGCGGCCCGACGCCCAGGAGACCGCGGCCGGGTCCGAGGTCAGGAAGCCGCCGAGCGACTCCCAGCCCGACCAGCCGCCGTCGTACCACTGGTGCCAGAGCGCGTTGTCCGAGCTGCGCACGAATACGTCGAGGCGGCCTGCGCCCCACGAGCTCACGGCCGGCCCCGAGGTCAGCAGGCCGCCGCGCGGCTCCCAGCCCGACCAGGCGCCCTCGTACCCCTTGTGCCAGAGCCCGTTGTCGAGGCCACGGGCGAAGACGTCGAGGCGGCCGGGGCCCCAGGCGACGACGGCGGGCGCCGAGGAGACGGGGGCCGGAAGCAGCGTCCACCCGGACCACGAGCCCTCGAACCCCTTGTGCCAGAGCTGGTTGTCGGAGCCGCGCACCACCACGTCGAGCCGGCCGGGGGCCCAGGAGGTGACCGCCGGGGCCGAGCTCAGGTCGCCGTCCATCACCTCCCAGTCGTGCCAGGCTCCGTCGTAGGCCTTGTGCTCGAGGTGGCCGCTCTTGCCGCGGATGAAGAGGTCGATGCGCCCGGGGCCCCAGCTCTCGGCCGCCGGGCCCGCCAGCACGGTGCCGCCCAGGCTCTCCCAGTCCGACCAGCCCCCCTCGTACCACTTGTGCCACACCGCGCGGTCGCTGCTGCGCACGAAGACGTCCAGCCGGCCGGGGGCCCAGGACGAGACCCCGATCCAGGCCGGTGACGGCGCTTCGAAAGCGCGCTCGGGCTCGACCGGCTCGGGCGGCGGCGGGGGTGGAAGCGGAGGCGCCTCCGGCTCCTTGCAGACGCCCTCGGTGCAGACCAGGCCGTCCTTGCAGTCGGGGTCCGCGCCGCAGCCCTCGAAGCCGAGATCGCCACGGCAGACCTTGGGATCGCCGGTGCACAGCAGGCCCTCGGCGCACTCCTCCTCGCACTCCTCGCCGAGGCCGGGCGCGCCTCCCGACAGCAGAATCGCCACGGTGACGCCGCCGGCCACCAGCACCACCAGCAGCACGATCAAGATCCACCACGGGAATTTCCTTGCCGTCCCCGTCGGGCGGACCTCGAAGGCCACGCTCGGCCCCTCGGTGAAGTCCTCGTCGGGATTGGCCTCGGACACGGCGTCGAGGCGCAGCTTGTAGCGACCCGGCGGCGAGCCCGGCGGCACCTTGACCTCGACGACGAACTGCTCGGTGGCGCCGGGAGGGAGCAGGCGCTCGGGCCGCTCCGGCGGCTTGACCCAGCCGGCCGCGGCTGGCGGCTCGGCGGCCACCCGGGCGCGCATCTTCACCGGCTCGCTGCCGGTGTGGGTGACGGTGTAGGTGACGCGGCCCTCGCCGGCGGCGGAGAGCTCGAGGCGTTCGGGCGAGGCGGTGACGTCAAACAAGCGTTTCATGGCTCATCCCCCGGGCGATGGTTGCGGCGCTCCACTCCGGCGTCTGCCCGGCTTAGGCGGCGGTGGGCCGACTTCCGTTTCAAAGGTCACGTAGGCCGGCTTCTCGAGCTCCACGATACGCCGCACCAGCGGCAGCAGGGACGCGGCCGCTTCCGGCACCAGCACCTTGAGGTGAAACGGCCGCGGCAGGCCCTGGCCCTCAGCGGCCGGCGCGACCGGCACCTGCTCGTCGATCGCGAAACCCGGGGTGCCGGTCGCCGTCTCGAGGAAGAGCTTCAGGCCGCGGGCCGTGCCGCGCCAGCGCGACAGGTAGGCCGCGGCAGCGACCAGCTCGCGCAGGCGGCCGAGCTCGATCGAGTCGGTGAGCTGGCCCCGCCCGCCCCCGGGCCGCTCCTCGAGCAGGCGGTCGAGGTCCAGCCAGCGCGCCAGCAGGGGCACGAAGTCGTCCGGCGCCCGCCGCGGGTCGAAGGCGCGGTCGAGGGCCGCGAGCTGGCGCTCGGCGGGCTCCTGCAGCTCCTCCATCACCGCCAGCACGGCGGCGAGCGGGCTCCCGGGCCGCGCGCCGGCCCGGAACACCGCGGGCAGCAGCCGCTCAATGGCCTGGGCGTGCATCCTCGCTCACCACTTCGATCTCGTGCGCGCCCGGCGAGAACAGCCAGGTGGGCGGCAACGTCACCTTGTCCGTGAACTCGCGGCTGGAAGCCGGCTCGTAGGCCGTGCCCTGGTTGGCGCTCCTCACCACGCCGACCGGCGTGCCGGCCAGCAGCAGCCGGCCGTCCGGGTCGGTGCCCAGGGCGCGCACCGGGTAGAAACGCCCGCGATCGCGCATCGGCAGGCCGGAGCCGACCTCCGGGCTCCACCACTCGGCGTCGCTCTTGGTGCCGTCGAGCTTGAGCACCCCGGCCTGGTGGGTGGCGGCGAGCACCTTTCCGCCCTGGAAAGCCAGGGCGTGGCAGCTCCCGCCCTTCCAGCCCTTGCCCTGCGGGCGCCAGGCCTCGACCGCCTCCACCGAGCCGCGCAGCTCGCGCACGAAGCAGCCGCGGCCGGTCTCGCTACCGCCCTCGGCGGCGAGGCCGGCCCAAAGGAAGAGGCGGGGGCCGTCCGCCTGGACGGCGAGCACCCGCACGTCCTCGCCCTCGAGGCCGATCTTCTGGAACGTCTCCGCCCGGCCGCCGGCGGCCGAGAGGTATACGCCGCCGGTCTTCTGCGCCGCCACCGTCACCTGCACGCCGCCCCGCAGATCGGTGGCCACGGCCACGGCGTAGAAGCCCAGGTCCGGCGCTCCTGGCACCACCAGCACCTGGAGCGGGGTCGCCCCCGGCTTGAGCGCCAGCTCGTAGAGGCCCTTCTCGGTCGCCAGCAGCAGCACCGAGACGCCCTCGCGCACCACCCAGGCCATGTCCTCCACCTGGAAGCCGAGGCGCGCGGCGGGCTGCCAGGTCTCGCCGCAGTCGAGCGACAGGTGCAGCCGCGTGCCGCCCTCGCCCTCGACCCGAGTCAGCACCGCCAGGTGCCCGGGCCGCTCGGGATGGGGGGCCACCGCCTCGACAGATTCGCCGGGGAAGCGGCCGGCCGGCTCCCAGCCGTCGCCGTCGTTGCCCGAGCGGTAGAGGATGCCGCCGCAGCCCGCGTACCACATGGCGCGCTGGAAGGCGTCGGCGGCGAGCGCGGTGACGTTGCCGGCCGGCACCTCGTCGACCAGTAGGCGCACCGAGTCGGCATAGGCCACGCCGGGCTCGGCAAGGATCGCTTCGTAGACGTGCGAGGCGCGCAGCGCCTGACCGAACGGCCAGCCGGGGGTGCGCTTGTCGCCGTGCGGCAGCGGGCTCAAGGTGGCGGAGAGGCGCGCCAGCACCCGCTCGCGCACCGCGACCGGGTTCTCCTGGCGATAGACCACCACCCGGCCCGCCACCTTGACCGTCTTGTACCGTGCCCAGTTCACCAGGCAGGTAGTGCCGAGCGGCCGCCGCTCGTCGAGGGCGGCGAGGATCTGGGCGCGCACCTCCTGGCGCTCGAGCGCGGCGAGCCGCGCCGCATCGACCGGCCCCGCCTCGCCGGCTGCGCCCGGCGCCGCCGGCAGCTCCGGCACCAGCAACACCTCGACGGTGCCCGGCTGCGCGTGCGCCCACAGCTCGGCCTTGGTGAACGCCTTGGCGCGCGCCACGCCGCCGGAGCTCGCCAGCGCCAGCAGCTCGAAGTCGCGCGCCGTCACCGCCCGCTCCAGGGTGTGGAGCTGCTGCGGCCCGCGCACCAGGGCGTTGTCCACGCTCTCCGCGTCGCGCCCGCCGGCGGCCGGCCCGGGGTTGACCACGGTGAGGCCGGGGATCGGGTCCTTCAAGGTGGTGAGCGCCCCGGCCGCCACGTTGCCGTCCCGGCCGCCACCACGCCGATACCAGAGACGGATCTGGCGCTCGGCCGGCGGCATCTCGGCGAGCGGCAGCGGCCGCTCAGAGAGCTCGCCGTCGGCGCCCAGGTTGCGCGCCGCGGGCGCGAAGGTGATGCGGCCGGAGACGCGGTCAGCCAAATACACGAAGCGGTCGGAGCCCAGGTTGGTGAAGCTCTCGACCTCGCGCCAGACGCGGAAGGTGCGGCCCTCGTGCTGCACGGCCGCCAGGCCCTCCGCCAGCTCGCCGGCCGCCACTTCCACCCCCACCACCAGGTCGAGGCCGTCGCCGGTGGGAGCGACGATCGGCGGCCGGCGGGCGACCACGCTCTGGCCAGGAAGGCCGGTGCCCACGCCGGCGAGCTCGCCGTCGACCAGCTCGCAGGCGAGCGCGGTGACCGACACCGAGGTGGCGCCGGCGGGAAGGGTCACCGCCCGCACGGTGGTGAAGATCGGGCCGCCGGCGGCCCCGCCGCCGCCGGCCGTCACCCGCGTGCCGCGCGGGATCTCGATCGCCTGTGCCGCGGTCTTGGGGCGGCCGAAGCTGAGCTCGGTGAGGGCCGCGGTCGGCGGCCGCAGGGTCACGCCCAAGAGCCGCAGCAGCTCGACGTAGACCTTGTCCGGCACCCGGTTCAGCCGGTAGATCATGGTCTCGGTCAGGTAGGCGAAGAGCTCGAGCAGCACGATGCCGGGGTCGGAGTCCGAGAGGTCGGTCCAGTCGCGGCAGGCGAGGCTGGCGCGGCGCTTGGCCTCGGCCACGAGCTGGGCGAAGGTCCGGTCGTCGAGGTTGGGGCTGGGCAGCGACATCAGGGCCTCTCTCCAGAGAGCATCACGGGGAAGGTGAGCGCCCAGGTGGCGAGCCGGCTCTTCACCCGGTACTCGAGCTTGATGTCGAGCCGGCCGGGATCGGAGGGGTTGGGATCGGCGTCCAGGTGCAGGATCTCGATCCGCGGCTCCCAGCGCTCGAGGGCGCGGCGCACGTAGTGGATGGCGAGGCCGGCGGTGGTGGCGTCGTTGAGCGCAAAGACCAGGTGGGTGAGGTCGCAGCCGTAGGCCGGCCGCATCACCCGTTCGCCCGGCGCCGTGGAGAGCAGCAGCAGCAGGGCCTGGCGCACGGCGGCCTCGCCCTCGGCCATCTCGACGCCGCGCGGGCCGATCGCCAGGCCGCACTCCTCGGGCGGCGCGTCGAGGTGCGGCAGCAGGAAGCGCCAGGCGCGCCAGCGGGGAGCAGTGGCGTTCACGGCGACTCCCCCGCCAGCTCCTGGCCCACCAGCTCCTGACCGGGATGGCGGACCTTGTACTCGACGATGCCCGGCGGCGTGCCGTCGGTCAGGCCGCGCACCGTGTCCAGGCAGACGCGCCGGTCCTCGATGCGCAGCAGCTCGGAGTAGCCCTCCTTGACCGGCAGCGTGGTGGTGCAGGGCTTGATGGCGATGCCGATGTTGGGGCAGCCGACGATCGGCCGGCCCTCGGGGTTGATCGCCACCAGCACCCGCCGCTCCTCGACCGTGACCAGCTCCTGCGTGGCCTCGATCTGCACCACACCCTGCTCGTGGGTACACACCAGGCGCGCGTCCTCGGTCAGCCAGAGCACGGTCACGCTCTCCGGAAGTCGATCGCGGCGCCGCGCACCACGATGGGCAGGCCCGGCGCCTCGATGGTCAGGGGCGCCGTGGCGTGGAGGGTCACCTTGTCGGGCGCCAGCTCGACGAAGCTGCCGTTCTTGGCCTCGACTTTGACGCTCGAGGCCGCGTCGTCGAGGCAGAAACGCTGGCCGCCGGGGGTGCGCAGCGTGAAGCGGCGCACGGCGCCGCCGTCCACCACCGGCTCGGGCAGGCCTTGCGAGCCGTAGAGGCCGCCCACCACCACGCCGCGCGCCGGGTCGCCGTGGGTGAAGACCACCAGCACCCGGTCGCCGACCTCGGGGATGGCGAGCAGGCCCTTGCCGGCGCCGGCCGCCAGGCACACGACGTTGATCCACTCGGTCTCGAGCTCGCCGTAGGCGGGCAGCGAGACCTTGACCCGGCCCCAGCCGTCGGGGTCGTCGACCCGCGTCACCAGCGCCCAGGCGGCCACCGCCTCGCGGCGGGGAGGCGGAGGCGGAGGCGGAGCGGTGGTGATCTCCGAGACGTAGCCCGCCTCGCCGTCGATGCGGTGCTCGACGCCGGTCAGCACGTAGCGGCCGGCGAAGGGCGCCGCTACCCCGGCGACATAGACGCGCGTACCCGGGCGCAGCGCCGGGTCGCCCTCGGCGACACCGGTGAGCACCACCTCGGCGGCGCTGCGGCGGTCGAGCTCGGCCTGGGCCAGGCCCTCGGCCTCGGCAGCGGAAGCGGCGCGGCCGTCGGTCAGGTGGCGCTCGCCGGTGGCACCCAGCGCAGAGGGTGACGCCTCGACCGGCACCTCGCGGCCGACGCGCGGCGAGCGCGCTTCGCCGAGCGCCACCTCGGCGCGCCAGGGGTCCCAGCCCGTGGCCTTGACGGCGCGGCAGCAGGAATCGCCGTTGGCCTCCAGGCGCGCCTCGAGCAGCGTCTTGCCGAGCTCCAGCTCCACGCTCGCGCCGTCGCCCTCGAGGGTCAAAAGCCGCAGCGCGCCGTCGCGCAGCACCGGGTAGAGGCCCGCCGCCGCCGTTTCCTCGATCAGCAGCTCGAGGTCCGACTGGCCGTGCTGGAGCACTCGCTCCTTCATCGGCCCGTCCACCGCCGCCTCGACGGCGAGGCCGAGGTCGGCGGTGAGCTCGCGGGCCAGGTCGGCGGCCGTGGCTCGCACGTGGGCGCGCAGCGGCTGGCGCTTGCGCAGCCGATGCAGCAAGTCGTAGCCGCGCACCGAGAGCTCGACGCCGCCGTCGCCGCCGTAGGCCACCTCGACCGCCGTGACCTCGCCGTCGAAGAGCGCTGGCGAGATGCCGGCGAGGGCAAGCCGCAGGCGGGCGCCGGGCGCGACCGGCAAAGAGGCCCCGAGCTCGGGATCGAAGAGCACCAGCTCGGCCTGCGCCGGCAGGCCCAGCTTCTGCACCACCCGTGCCTCGCCCAGGGCCCGCGCCAGGGGCTCGGTCAGGGGGGCGCCGTCGATCTCGACGGTGAGCGGCGGCAGGGTACGCACCGCGTTCACGGCGCGGTCCCCTTGGTGCCCGCAGCGGTGAGGCCCAGGCGCGACGGCACCTCCAGCAGCCGGTTGCCGGCCAGGCGCAGCGGGTCGGTGATGCGGTTGGCGGCCGCCAGCAGGCGCCACCACGCGGCGTCGCCGAAGAAGCGCTCGGCGAGCTGGTCGAGGCGCTCACCGGGGTCGTCCCCGTCTTCGCCGATCACCAGGTGGAGCCGCGGCTCGGGAGCGCCGGCGGGCGGCCCCGTCTCGGCGGCGGCCACGGCGTCGGCCAGGACCTCCGGCGTCGGCGGCGGCACGGGCGCGGGCGGGCGGTCCTCCACCCGCAGCATGCGCAGCCGCAGCCACGAGCGGCCGGGAGCACCGTCGACCGAGAAGCGTTCCAGCCGCTCGGCCACCGCGGTCACCACGCCCGGCTCGTTCACTGTCTTGCCCCACACCAGGCGGACCTGCGGCAGCCGGCCGTAGCCTTCGCCGTCGGTGGCGTTCTCCGCGAGCTGCACCAGCGGGCGGGTGAGCTGGCGGACGTCGTCGGTGGTGATCGAGGAGCCGGCGAGGGAGACGTCGAACAGCAGGTCGAGCGAGATCTGGGTGCGGCCGCCGCCGGTATAGAGCAGGGCGTCGTCGGCGAGACCGGCGCCGGTCAGCCGGCCGACCGTCGAGCTGCGCGGCCGCACCCCGGCCAGGCGCTCGACGACCACGCTCTCCGGGTTGAGCAGGCAGGTGAGCCGTTCGCCGCTCTCCTCGATCAGGAAGGCTACGCGCTCCACGGCTGACCTCGCTGCTCGCGCTCGAGCCGCCGGCGGTGGGCGCTGCGTCGCGCCTCGAGCCGCAGGTTCACGGCCTCGGCCACGGCTTCGGCCGGGAGCGGCGGCCAGGGGTCAGGCGGCGCGAGTGACCAAGCCGGCGCGGGCCAGGGCTCTGGTGCCGCAGGCGGGCATTCCGCCACCGCCGCCCCGCTCTGCGCCAGCTCCGGCACCCTCTCTTCGCTCCGCGTCAGCTCCGGCCCCCTCGCCGCGCTGCGCGGGGAGAGGGTCGGGGTGAGGGGCGCCGCGAGCAGCCGCCTGTCGCGCAGCTCGTCGAGGCCGCGCTCCCGCCGCCAGCCCTGTTCGCCGGCAGGCCACTGGAACTCGTGGACGACGGAGCCCGCGGCCGTGCCGGGAGAGGAGCTTTCCGGCGCGCGCTGCTTTGCCGCCCGCGCGCCGGGGCCTGCCTCCGGCGTGCCCGCGGTGCCCGCGGCGCGGAGCCCCCAGGAGTCGAACCGCAGGCTCGCCTCGCCGGCCGGCGGAGGCTCGGAAGCTACCGGCCGAGGCGCCACAGGCCGAGAGGTTCCCGGCAAGGCCGCCGGCCCGGGATCTCGGGACCACGAGCTGCCGGGCGGCGGAGATGGCTCGCTCGGAGCAGATCTGCCGGGCTCGTGATCGGCGCGTGATTCGGGCCCCCTCGCCACGGAGGGTAGTCGCTCCGACTCGCTCGCCCCGCGCCGCGGCGAGTGGCTAGCCCTCTCGAGCCCGGCCTCGCGCGGCGACGAGGGGGTCGATCCTTGCGGCCCCCTCGCCCCGCGGAGCGGGAGGCGCGGGGGCCGGAAAGGAGACGGAGGCGAGACATCGCTCAGCGCCAGACTCTCGTCCCCGAGCTCGCGGGTCTGGTCACGCGCCCTCGCGCCTTCTGGTTCGACGCCTGACGGATAGGCTCCGGTCCCGCCGACCTCGGCGATCGGCTGGCCCTTTGCCGCCTCGTGCCCCGTCGCCCCGCGAAGCCACCTCTCCGACCCTCTTGCCCCGCGGAGCGGGGAAAGGGTCGGGGTGAGGGGCGTCGAGGGCGGGGCTCCCGGCCGAGACGGGTCGGCCTGTGCCACCGGAAACACGTGCTCCCGCTCGGCAAAGAGGTCGGGCCGCGCCTGGCGCACCGCCTCCAGCCAGTGCGCCGGCGGCCCGCCGGGAGTCGCCGTAGCCCCCCGCTTCCCCGCCTCCGGCTCCACAGTCGGAGGCGAGGCCTCGCCTCCGACCACCCGCGCCCAGCGGGTGAAGAGGCGCGAGAGCAGAGTCCGCCACCGGCGGGGGCGCGCGACCATGGCTCTACCCGCGCTCGAGGTAATTGAAAGTCAGCACCATCTCCTCGATCGCGGCCCGGTTGCCGTTCGCGTCGAGCTCGGTGCCGCGCCAGGCGCAGGGCCAGGTCTCGTAGAAGTTCCAGCGCGTCACCTCCGCGCTGCCCTCGTTGTCGAGCAGCATGATGGTGACGTTCTTGCGCTCGATCTTGCCGGCGGCGACGTCCATGAACCAGTCCCACAGCATGCGGGAGGTGGTCAGGCCCCAGCGTAGGGTCAGGTTGTCGTACTCGATGCGGCCCGGCAGGCGGTGGACGATGCGGCCCGCCCCGCCCTCGCGGAACTGGATCGCCTCCACATGCGCGCCGAAGCCGGTGCACTCGGTGAAGTAGCCCTCCACCTGGCCCTGGAACTCGAGCCGGAAGTTGTAGGCCCGGTAGGGGTCGACGTAGGTTCCCGGCTGCGCCGGGGACGGCTGGTTTGCGGGCGGCTTTTCAGCGGCTTCCGGCATGGCTTACCCTCCTTCGCTTTCGATCTGAGAGCCGGCGGCGGTTTGACCGATCTGGAAAATCACGAACTCGGCGGGCTTGACCGGGGCGAGGCCGACGCGCACCACCACGCGCCCCTGGTCGATGGACTCGGGAGGGTTGGTCTCCTCGTTGCACAGCACGAAGAAGGCCTGGTCCGGCGTCGAGCCCATCAGCGCGCCGTCGCGCCAGAGCTGGAGCAGGAAGGCGCGCACGTCACGCTCGATGCTCTTCCACAGCGAGCGGTCGTTGGGCTCGAACACCACCCAGCGGGTGCCCTTGGCGATCGACTCCTCGACCATGTTGAACAGCCGCCGCACGTTGAGGTAGCGCCACTCGCTGGCCGCGTCGGCCAGAGTGCGGGCACCCCAGACGCGGAAGCCTTCGCGCTGGAAGAAGCGCAGGCAGTTGATGCCGCGGTCGTTCAACCCCCCTTGCTCGGCGTTGGTCAGCCGGTAAGTGAGGTTGAGAGCGCCGTTGATCACCTCGTTGGCCGGGGCCTTGTGTACGCCGCGCTGGGAGTCGACCCGTGCGTAGATGCCGGCCATGTGGCCGGAGGGCGGGCAGTTGACCAGCCGGCTGGGGGAGAGCGGGTCGGCGACCGTGATCCAGGGGAAGTACAGGGCACCGAAGCCGCGCGGCGAGTCTCTGCACCGCAGGCCGGCGGCCGGCGGCGAGGCGGGCGCCTCGGCACCTTCCTCCGTGCCCTCGCGGCGCGGGCGCCGCGGCGGTGGCGCCGGCGCCGACCCCGCCTCCTTCAGGCGGTCGATGTCGTCCACGTCCTCGGGCGCATCCAGCACCGCCACGCGGTCTTCCATGCGCTCGCAGTGCGAGAGCACGGCGTCGTAGGAGGCGTAGTCGGTGTAGCCCGGCGCCGCCACGATCGCTACTTCGTCGATCGCCTCCAGCAGGTCGAGGCCGCGCTTCTTGTTGCCCGAGCCGCCGGAGAGCGAGCCGCCCTCGCCCACGTTGACCACGTAGCAGCGCTGGCCGCCGTTCAAGAAGAAGCCGAACACGGCGTGGGCGAGGGGCGTGGCCTCGGTGGCGTCGCCGCAGAACTGGGCGCGGAAGTGCTCGCGGTTGTTGATCGCGACCGCCTGGTCCAGGTGCGCGCCGCGTAGCGGCGGCACGCCCAGGAAGGCGGCGGTCTCGGTGCCGACACCCTGGATCGGGCGCGCGCCGCTCGACACCTCCTGGATGTAGACGCCCGGGGTCGAGTACGTGGGCATTGCTATTCCTCCTCGATCGGTTGGAAGTGGACGACCATCGGCTGCGGCTGGCCCTTGGCCTCGACGGCGAGCACGCGGCCCTTGGCGGTGATGGTGAGCGGCCTGGAATCGCCCGCGGCGGGCACGGCGGCGAAGTGGAAGCGGCCGTCGGCGCCCGTGCGGGTGGCCTTGCCGGCGGCGGGCAGCTCGACCCGGGCGCCGGCGATCGGTATGCCTCCCGGCCCCAGCACCTGGCCTGAGAGCGCCGTCAACGGCGCGACGTCGATCTGCAGGGGCAGGCGCACCAGGGGCGCCAGCTTGAGCGGCCGCTCGCGGCGCGCCGGGAGCTTGAGCAGAAACGCGGGCTGTGGCCGTGCGCCGAGCGCTCGCCACAGGGCGAGAGGCGGCGGCTCGAGCTCCAGCTCGAAGCCCGGAGTCTCGAGCGCCGCGAAAGCCAGCTCGGCGAGCAGGCGGTGAGCGGCGGCCGGCTCCTCGCCCCAGGCGGTGACCAGATAGCGCAGCACGAGCTGCGACAGCGGCCGGCCGGGATCGCGCGGCGGCGGGGTCGGCGAGACGTCGAGCAGATAGAGGCTGACACCGCTGCCCGAGACGTCGTCCCGAGGAGGCTCGAGCGAGACCTTCACCTTGCCCGCCACGTTGGCGGCCCACTCCGCGAGACGCGCGTCCACCTGCTCGATCAAGCTCACACCCCTCCTCAACGAAGACGCCAGAATGGTTCCCTCATGCGGGGCTTAGGTGCGCAGGCGCGGTGGGCGTTACCGCCGAGAGCGGCCTGCTAAACGGTGTGAGTACGAAAACCGTATTCCCAGCGGGATCTCCCAGAGGAGGGACGAAAGATGTTGAAGAAGATCGGATGGGTGGCCCTGGCAGGGGCGCTCGTCGGCTTGGCGCTCTCGGGCGCGAGTCAGACCATCACCGGCGAGATCCAGCAGGTCCTGGTGCGCAACTTCCCCGAGCTCCAGGAGGTCAAGGGCACGGTGCGGGTCGACGGCCCCATCGCGCACTCCGCCTTCCTGCGCCGCGAGGCGGTGATCGTGTCGCCGGCTCGGCGCGGCGACGTCACCAACCTGACGCCGGCCGGCGTCGTCGAAACCGCGGGCTTCACCGGCGTGGTGCTCTCCATCGAGGGCGAGGTGCGCGACAGCCACTTCGACCCCGGCACGGTCGGCGCCGTCCTCGTCCCGGACGAGCCGCCGGTGCTCGACGCTTTACGCGTCGACGGCCGTATCGAGTTCCCGCTCGAGGTCGTGGCCGGCGTCGAGCCGCAGAAGGGCTCGCGCTTCAGCTCCGAGCCCACCGTCCGCCCCATCGCCTTCCCCCGCTACCGCGTTTTCCTCTACAACGGCAGCAACAAGAGCGTGGAGGCGAACCTCTACGTGTACCTGACGAACTGAGGCGAGCCCGCGGCTGGAGGCCGCGGCTATAGTCACGGCGGAGCGAGGGGAGCGGAGCCGCGGAGATGCCATACGCCGAGGTCAACGGCACCCGCCTGTGGTTCGAGACCGCTGGCACCGGCGGCACGCCGGTGGTGCTGGTCATGGGGCTCGGCTTTCCCGGCGCGGCGTGGGCGCCGCAGGTGCCGGCCCTGGCGCAAGAGCACCGCGTGCTCTTCTTCGACCACCGCGGCATCGGCCGGTCGGAGAAGGCTGGCCGCATCCATCGCATCGAGACCCTGGCCGCCGACACTCTCGGCCAGATGGATTACCTGGGCTGGGACCAGGCTCACATCGCCGGCATCTCCATGGGCGGCTTGGTGGCGCTCGAGCTGGCGCTCGCAGCGCGCACCCGCCTGCTCAGCCTGACCCTGATCTCGAGCTACGCCGGCGGCGGCGTCAACTGGTTCCCCTGCCGGCAGGCCTGGCGCTGGGTGCCGCAGACCGTGTTGGCGAAGGGCCGGCGACGGATCCACGCGCTGCAGCGCCAGTTGCTGTCGGCTGACTTCCTCTCCGGCGTCGACCGCCAGGCCCTCGGCCGCGACATGGCCGCGTACCTGGGCGCGCGGGCGCAGATCTCGACCCTTTGCGCCCAGATGGCCGGCGTGCTGCTCTACGACGCCCGGAAGCGGCTCGCGGCCCTCGATGGCCTGCCGGTGCTCATCGTCCAGGCCGGGCGGGACGTCATGATCCCGCCGCGCAAGGGTGAAGAGCTGCGGCGCCTCGCCCCCGGCGCGCGGCTCGTGACCTTCCCCGGCGCCGGCCACGGCGTCACGCTGGAAAAGACGGAGGAGGTCAACCGCCTGCTGCTCGAGCACTTCCGGGCGGCGGAAGCGAGCCTCACCAGCTCACTGGCGTGAGCGTCGGGCCCACGATGTGCCCGAACTCCCCGGGCTCCTCGTGCAGCTCGTGGGTGAAGTGCGCGCCGTACCAGACCACGACGTCCTGACCGTTGATGCTCTCGCCGTTGACCCACGCGTCGAGGCCCGCCTCGTAGGGCGGGCCCACGGCCACCGAACCGTCGTCGATCTCCGACCCACGGTAGCGCAGGAACCACACGTCGCCGCGCGGGAAGGGCCAGTCGGGCGCGGCCGTGGCGACGCCGTCCGTCGAGCCCGGGACGATGTCGTAGCCCTCTCCCGTCGCGACGTTCACCACTCTCCACTTCCGCTTCCGCGCCGGGTCCCGAGGTCGCTGGATCTCGAACGACTTGGTATGCCACTTGGAGGGGCCGATGAGCGGTGGGTCGTTGAACTCCCGCACCCGGTTGCCACCGGCGGTGCGGATGTCGAAGTCCAGCCGCCAATAGGCATGGTGGTGGTGCCGGTTGCAGACGCACGAGCTGCTCACCGCCGAGAAGCCGAACCGTGGCTTGATCGTGCCGTTGCTGCCCAGCCGCCACTCGCTGACGTAGCGATACCAACCGGCCTCCATCTCGCTGACCAGCACCACCTCCTGGCCCTGGACGTAGATCCCGACGCCCAGGAAGGTGCCGCTGTCCGAGCCGGTGTCGAGGATGGTCTTGGCGGGCGACGGGCAGAGGCGAAAGCCGGGCGCCACGTCGGCCCCGCTCGCCTGGATCATGCCCTCTTCGTTCTGCCAGTCGCGGTAGGGCCCGCAGGCGTTGCCGTCGTACTTGACGTTGAGGATGGGGACGTGAGCGCGGTACAGCACGCGCTTGCCGCGGTAGTCGACGAAGCGCAGCTCGATCCCCGAGCCGTTGGTCCCCGAGGAAGCGGCCGGGCGCACGGCGAGGAACTTCCACAGCACCTGCCCGGCCTGCGACACCGTGACCCACACCTGGCCGGGGGCATGGCTCGCCGTGGGCTGGCCCGCGTAGGGCAGGCCGCAGATCGCGCGCACTGCCTTCGAGGTCGGCGGCGCCGCGCCCTCGAACCGCTGCAGCTCGCCGCGGATCAGGTTGGCGCCGACGATCTCGTGCCGATCGCGGGTCCCGGCCCCCACCGGCAGCAAGCCGACGGCGACCGTCCGCTCGACGTGGCCGTCGGGCCGCTCGGCGGAGAGCAGCGGCGGCATCGGTGGATAGGGGCGCAGGCGCCCCTCGCGGAGGAGGGCGCCGATCGCCGGGTCCCGCGCCACGATCGCCACCGCTTCCTGGAACTCCTCGGAGGTCGGGCGCGGCTGCAGGGACGAGGCCGACACCTCGATCTTGCGCGGGTTGGCGAGCGGCCCGCGGGCGAGCACGCAGTGCTCGTTCGAGTAGCTGTAGAACGTGGCCTGGAACTCGGCGGGCTCGGCCGGCGGGCGGCCGCTCTTCGAATCGGGGTCGGGCTCCACGAGGTCGATGCCGAGCAGCCGGTGCTTGCGGCCCAGGCTCTTGGTCAGCAGGGCATTGCGCAGCAGGCTCTCGCTCAGGGCCTCGAGCGCCGCGGCGTCAGGGCCTCGGGGCCGCAGCTTGACCTCGAGGTCCGCGCCTCGGCTCTGGGTGGAACGGCTTGCGGCGGCCTTCCTTCTCGTGGCCATGGCTGGACCTCCTGCGGAGATACTCACAGGAATTTCATCTGCAATCAAGTCCGCATGGCAGTTCCTTAGAAGATTTCTCCTGTCTGTCGCAAAGCTCCCCTACGGCTTGCCGAGGGGGCGGGGAGCGGGCGAGGCGGCCCGCCCCCTTACCGCTTCTTCTGGTAGGTGCCTACGAGCTCCGTCTTCTCGAGCAAGTGGCCCTCCATCGCCTTCTCGAGAGCGGCCTTGGTCGGCCGGCCGAGGTCGGGCAGCATCGCATCGAGCGCGTAAAGCTTGAAGAAGTAGCGGTGGCAGCCGATCGGCGGGCAGGGGCCGCCCCAGCCCGTGCGCTTCCAGTCGTTCAGCCCCTCGCGGGTGCCTGCGGGGAGCGGCGTGCCACCCTCGGGGAGCGCGGTCGCGGACGGCGGCAGGTCGTAGAGCACCCAGTGCACCCAGGTCATGCGGGGCTTGGCCGGATCGGGCGCGTCCGGGTCGTCGACGACGAGCGCGAAGCTCTGGGTGGCCTCGGGAGCACCCGACCAGGCGAGCGGCGGCGCGGTGTCCTCACCCTCACAGGTGTGGCGCTCGGGGATCTCGGC
>JBIOXV010000191.1:0-11773 GCA_044869805.1 Thermoanaerobaculia bacterium
CCGTTCCTGACGCGCTTCGTCATCGACATGAGCAAGTTCGTCTCGCGCTTCTCCTGGGTTTTCGCGCTGGTCGGCGGCGGCATCTTCTTCTTCCTGCGCTACTACCACAAGACGCAGAAAGGGCGCCGCGTGATCGACGGCTTCCTCCTGCGCCTGCCGATCTTCGGCATTCTTTTCCGCAAGGTCGCGGTGGCGCGTTTCTGCCGCACTCTCTCGACCCTGACCTCTTCCGGCGTGCCCATCCTCGACGGCCTCGAGATCACCGCCAAGACCGCCGGCAACGCGATCATCGAGGACGCGGTGATGGCGACGCGCAAGGCGGTCGAGGAGGGCCGGACGCTGTCCGAGCCGCTCGGCCAGACCAAGGTGTTTCCGTCGATGGTCGTCCAGATGATCAACGTCGGCGAGCAGACCGGCGCCCTCGACCAGATGCTGACCAAGATCGCCGAGTTCTACGAGGACGAGGTCGACACCGCGGTGGCGGGCCTGATGAAGCTGATCGAGCCGCTCCTGATCACTATCCTGGGCGGCCTGATCGGCGTCATCGTCACCAGCATGTACCTGCCCCTCTACTCGTTCTTGAAGTACCTCGGGTAAGGTTCCTCGGCGGCCGGCCGGGCCCGCGCCCGGCCGCGCCGGCCACCATGTCTACGCTAGAACGACAGCTCCGCTGGTACATCGGCCTGCGGCTGGTGGTGATCACCAGCATGGCCCTGCCCTACTACCTGGGGCGGCTGTCCGGCGCCGAGACCAGCCTAGCCGGCCCGGCGCCGGGCTTCTTCGGCCAGCTCTTTGGCGCCACCTGCGTCGCCACGCTGCTCTACATCGGCATGCTCACCTGGCTGGCGCGGGCGCCGCAGGTGCAGGCCTACGTCCAGTTCGCGGGCGACCTCGCGCTGGTCACCGCGCTGCTCTATCAGTTCGGTGCCGGCAGCCCGTTCTCGCCCTTCTACCTGGTGATCATCATCGCCGCCTCGACGCTCTTGGGCCAGCGCGCCGGGATCGCCGTCGCCTCGGCGGCCTCGCTGTGCTACGCCACGCTGCAGCTCGCCCTCGCCTTCGGCTGGGTGAAGAGCCCCACCGGCGGCGTGGTCGAGGGCCTGTCGCCGCGCCTGCTCTACAGCCTGTTCGTGAACCTGCTGGGGTTCTACGCCGTGGCCCTGCTGACCTCGCGGCTGACCAGCCGGGCGCTCAGGGCCGAGGGGGCGCTCGAGATCCAGCGCGAGGACCTGGCGGACCTCCAGATCGTGCACCGCGACGTCATCGAGTCGATCCCCAGCGGCCTCTTCACCACCGACCTGGCCGGCCGCATCACCACGCTCAACCGCACCGGCCGCCGCATCCTGGACCTGGGCGAGGAGGAGCTCGTCGGCCGCCCGATCTTCGAGTCGGCGATCTTCACCCGCGAGCAGTGGCGGGAGTTCACATCGGCCAGCGGGCGGGCCGGGCGGCTGCGCTCCGAGCTCCGGCTGGTCAAGGAGGGGCAGCCGATCGAGCTCGGCTTCTCGATCTCGCGCCTGACCGACAGCGAAGGCTCGCACCGCGGCTACATCGTGATCTTCCAGGACCTGACCCGCTGGCGCAAGCTCGAGGAGGAGGTGCGGATCAAGGACCGCATGGCGGCGGTGGGGGAGCTCGCTGCCGGCCTGGCGCACGAGATCGGCAACCCGCTGGCGGCGATCTCGGGCTCGGTGCAGATGCTGGCCCACGCCCCCGGCCGCACCGACAGCGAGCGCAAGCTGCTCGAGATCCTGCTCAAGGAGAGCCAGCGGCTGGACCGCACCATCAAGGGGTTCCTGCGCTTCGCGCGGCCCCGCGAGCGCTCGAGCGTCACCTTCGACATCGCCTCGCTGCTCTCCGAGAACGTCTCGCTCTTGGCCAACAGCCCGGAGGTCTCGGCCGGGCACAGCGTCACGCTGGCGGTCGACCCGCCGAGCGCCGCCCTGGCCGGCGACCCGGATCAGATCAGCCAGATCTTCTGGAACCTGGCGCGCAACGCCTTGAAGGCGATGCCGACGGGCGGGCGCCTGGAGATCTCGGGCAAGCTCGAGGACGGCCACTACTGCATGCGCTTCGCCGACACCGGCCGCGGCATGTCCGAGGAGGAGCGCGCCAACCTCTTCCACCCCTTTCAGTCTTTCTTCGACTCCGGCACCGGCATCGGCATGGCCATCGTCTATCGCATCGTCGAGGAGCACGGCGGGGAGATGTCGGTCGACAGCGCGCCCGGGGCCGGGACCATCATCACCGTGACCCTGCCGGCGCTTCCCGTTGCCGCCCTGGCCGAGGCCGCGACATGATCCCGCTCTCGCCATGAAGCCTACCCTGCTGATCGTCGACGACGAGCCCAGCGTGCTCGAGGTGCTGTCGATCCTGCTCCGCGACGAGGGCTACGAGATCTCGACCGCCTCCTCGCTCACCGCGGCGCGCACCCGGCTCGCCAACGAGCGCCCGGACCTGGTGCTGTGCGACATCCTGATGCCGGACGGCAACGGCCTCGACCTGCTGCGCGAGATCAAGGCCGGCAACCCCTCGACCTCGGTCGTGATGATGACCGCCTTCACCTCGACCAAGGCGGCCATCGAGGCGATGAAGCTCGGCGCCTACGACTACGTCTCCAAGCCGTTCAACAACGAGGAGCTCAAGGTCGTCGTCCAGAAGGCCCTCGAGCAGTCGGAGCTGGTTTCCGAGAACGTCTACCTGCGGCGCGAGCTCGAGGGCAAGTACGCCTTCCCCAACATCATCGGCAAGAGCCCGAAGATGCAGGCCATCTTCGCCGTCGTCGACCGCGTGGCGCGCACCAACTCGACGATCCTGATCTATGGCGACAGCGGCACCGGCAAGGAGCTGATCGCCCGCGCCATCCACTTCTCCTCGCCGCGCTCGGAGCGCCGCTTCCTGTCGATCAACTGCGGCGCGCTGCCCGAGAACCTGCTGGAGAGCGAGCTCTTCGGCCACGAGCGCGGCGCCTTCACCGGCGCCGTCAAGGAGAAGAAGGGCCTGTTCCAGGAGGCCGAGGGCGGCACCCTGTTCCTCGACGAGATCGGCGAGATGACGCCCACCATGCAGGTGAAGCTGCTGCGCACGCTGCAGGACCGCAAGGTGCGCAAGGTGGGCGGCAACCGCGAGGAGGACGTGGACGTCCGCATCATCGCCGCCACCAACCAGAACCTCGAAGAGCGCATCGCCAAGAACGAGTTCCGCGAGGACCTCTACTACCGCATCAACGTCATACCCATCCACCTGCCGCCGCTGCGCCAGCGGCGCGAGGACATCCCGCACCTCGTGGACCACTTCCTGAAGAAGTACAGCGAGCAGCTCGGCATCCCGGTGAAGACCATCTCGGTGGAAGCGATGAAGGTGCTCGAGGGCTACGACTGGCCGGGCAACGTGCGCGAGCTCGAGAACCTGATCGAGCGCACTCTGGCGCTGTCCTCGGGGGAGACGATCCTGTCGCGGGACCTGCCCGTCCACCTGCTGCAGAGGAAGCGCGACAAGGCCGCGCTGATCGACCTGCCGGGCGAGGGCCTGGACCTCGAGGCCTACCTCGACGGCATCCGCGCCCATCTGATGGAGCAGGCCCTCGAGCGCTCGGGCGGCGTGCAGACCCAGGCCGCCGAGATCCTGGGGATGAGCTTCCGCTCCTTCCGCTACTACGCCAAGAAGGCGGGGCTGGCGGCCGGCCGTGGCGGCGGCGAAGCCGAGGGCGACGAAGGCCCGTGAGCGCGGCGGAGACGGCCCGCTAGTGGCGCTCGCCCTCGACTCGAGCGAGCCGCACCCGCTGCTCGACGCGGTGCTCGCCGCCGAGCTTCCTCCCGGCCCGGCCCTCGAGCGCTCGATCGACGAGCGCGACGAAATGCTCGCCTTCCTCGCCGCGGTCTACGAGGGCGACCGCGACCAGGCGCTGGTGACCTACTTCGGGAGCGGCCTGCGGATCTTCCGCGCCCTCGACCGCATCGTCGCCTGGCGCTTCGGCACCTGGGCGCGCGTCGGCCGCCTGCTCGACTTCGCGAGCGGCTACGGCCGGGTCACTCGCCATCTCGCCCGTGCGCTGCCTGCCGAGCGTGTGACGATCGCCGAGATCCTGCCCGAGGCCGTCGAGTTCCAGCAGCGCACGATGGGCGTCGGCGGCTTGGTGTCCACGGCGCGGCCCGAGGGCTTCCACTACGCAGAGCGTTTCGACCTGGTGCTCGTGACCTCGCTCTTCACCCACCTGCCGGAGGCGACCTTCGGCGCCTGGCTCGAGCGGCTGGTCTCGGTGCTCGCCCCCGGCGGCCTGCTGGTGTTCTCGACCCACGACCAGAGCCTGCTCGACGGCGAGGCGCTGCCCGAGAGCGGCCTGCTCTTCCATCCGGTGTCGGAGAGCGACGCGCTGGCCAAGGAGGAGTACGGCTCGACCTGGGTGAGCGAGGCCTTCGTGCGCCGGCGCCTGGCGGCGATCGGGGAAGGCGAGCTCTCTTGCCACCGTGTCCCGCGCGGCCTCTGCAACCATCAGGACCTCTACCTCGTCGCCCGCGAGCCGGGCGTGGACTTCTCGGGGCTCGCCTTCGCGGGCGACCCGGAAGGCTACGTCGAGGGCTTCGAGCTCGAGGCGCCCGACCGCCTCTTCGTCCGCGGCTGGGCGGCCGACCCCTACTGGGGCGCCGGCGTGGAGGAGATCGAGGTCGAGATCGACGGTCGCGGCGCCGGCACCTGCCGCGCCTTCGGGCCGCGACGCGACGTGGCCGAGGCCTACAAGGTGGAGCCGCGCTGGGCCGTGGGCTGGGAGCTGCGCTGCCCGGTGCCGGCGGAGCGCTCGCGCTCGGCGGTCACCGTGCTGGTGCGGGCGCGGGGCCGCGCCGGCTTCCCGCGCCTGCTCTTCGCCGGCAGCCTGGAGTCGGCGCTGCTGTGGTCGGCGCGCCGGCGGCTCGAGGCGCAGGAGCACAAGCTGCGCGAGCTCGCCGGCGATATCGCCGCCCGCAAGTCCCTGTACGCCGACCTCGAGCGCCACGTCGCCGGCATGGAGAAGAGCCGGGCTTGGAAGCTCAGAACCGCCTGGTTTAGGCTGAAGAGCGTCCTGGGGCTGGTGCAGGAGTGAGGGTGCCCTCTCCGGAGAAGCGACCATGAGGTACTCTGTTCTAGATACCGTCGTCCTGACCCACGAGCTGCCGGCCGAGGGGCTGGCCATCGGCGATCTTGGTGCTGTGGTGGAGGTGTATGAGCCCGACGGCCTGGAAGTGGAGTTTGTCACCGCGTCAGGCCACACTCGGGCCGTCGTTACCCTCACGACCGCGGACGTTCGTCCCGTCGAGGAGACGGACTTGATCGCGGTCCGACCTCTCGCACGCACCGCCTGAGCGCCCATCCCAGGACGCGGAGTAGCATTCTGTGCTCCTCCGGACCCACCGGTGCGCGTCGGTGGACCGGTCGAAGTGGGACGTTCGCCTTAGTCGGCCCGCGGCTGTCGATCTGACCCTCGCTTCGATCGACGTCAAGATGTACACCTACGGGCGTCAAAGGAGACAACCATGAAGATCACCGTCGAAACCGTCGTAAACGCCGCGCTGGACAAGGTCTGGGATGCCTGGAACAGCCCGGAGGACATCAAGCAGTGGAACACGGCACAGGACGACTGGCATACGACCCGGAGCAGCGTCGACCTGCGCGAGGGCGGGAAGTTCCTGGCGCGCATGGAAGCCAAGGACGGCAGCGTGGGCTTCGACTTCGAGGGCACATACACCCGCGTCGTGCCCCACGAGGCGATCGAGTACCGGATGAGCGACGGCCGGGAGGTCCAGGTCGAGTTCAGGGAGCGCGCCGACGGTGTCCTGGTGAGGGAGACGTTCGACGCGGAAACCGAGAACACGCCCGAGCTCCAGCGCACGGGCTGGCAAGCGATTCTGGACAACTTCGGGCGGTACGTTGAGGCGAAGGGCTGAGCCGGCCTGCGTTGGCAGCCTGGCCGTGACATCGAACGTCGACCTCAGCGCGCTCGACAGCGTCGTCGGAAAACAGCTCGTCGGAGCCGGCCGCATCGTGCATCAGCACGACGGAGCTGCCGACGTGACGGGCGAGCTTGAGCTGTCCTTCTTCGAAGGTGGCGTCGTGCGTCTCGGGATCGCGGGCGATGGAGAACAGGTGCGGGTGCACCAGGGTGCATGGCTTGACCCATTCGCTCCGCCTCTCAGTCCAGAAAACGAGGCTTTCGTACGGGCAAGTGGTAAGGACGTCCGCTTGGACACGGTGACTGTTCCACCACCGCTGCCCATCGGCGATACGCTCGTGCGATACGTGCCCATCCGGAACCGATTCGGAACACTGGCTGGTGTGAGGCTCGAGTTCGTCGGCCGCGCCGTGCGGTTCCTCGTCGAGTGTGACGAGGCGTACGTGATGACTCCCGAGGATGCGCGGTTTGCCGAGTGGGGGTTCACTGAACAGGGTGCGTGAACCGCACTGGAGGATCCTCAGCACCAGGCTGATACGAACCGAGCGGGGCGGCCGGGGAGGCGCCTCGAGCCACCTGACGCGGCATGCGGCTGGGAGAGGACCACTCGGATCTGCTCGATCGCGACAATTGGTTGGCCGCGCCTGAAGACTCGAGGACACCGGAGGGGGTGACCATGTCGGATGTGCAGGAGCAGCCTCTGCTCGAGGCCCTGCTCGATTCCTGGGACCGCAACAACGCCATCATGCTCAATCTGTTGCGCGCTCTCCCCGAGGGCGGGCTGGAGGTCAGGGCGACCGCGAGCAGCCCGACGGTCGGGCAGCAGTTCACGCACATGCACCACGAGCGCCTGGTGTCGGTCTTCGAGGAGGCTCCGGAGTTCGCGAGAGGCGTGCCCGAAGACGAGTGGGCGGCCGAGCGCGATCGCGATCGCATCGCGCAGATGCTGACCGACAGCGCCGAGGCGGTGCGGGAGGCGGTCAGGGGGAGGGTGCTGGAAGGCCGGGACCTGGACCTCAACTACGACCACCCGATCCTCATGCTCCAGCTCCTGCTGTGGCACGAGGGCTATCATCATGGCCAGATCAAGCTGGCGCACAAGATCGCGGGCCACCCGATCTCTGACGACGAAGCCGGACCGTTCACCTGGGACGTGTGGAGGCGCAAGAGAGGTCGCCTGTGAGGCGACCCGCAACGCCGGGCGAGGCTCGACCTCTCGCTACTTCTTCCTCGGCGCTCTGAAGACGGAGATCCCTACCCCGGCAACACCCACCACGGCCAGGACGACGCCGGGGACGAAGCCCCGCGGCACGAAGGAGAGCTCGACTTCCGCAGTGCCGGCCGGCACCACGACCCCCAGGTAGGCGCCGTTCACCGCCAGCGTGCGCAGCCGTGCTCCGGCGGCGCGGGCTCGCCAGCCGTCGGGCGAAGGGAGCGAGGTGGCGAGCAGCCGCTCGCCGGAGGCGGCGCCCGGCGGCAGCGCCAGCAGGAGCCGGCCGGGCCTGGCCCGGCGCGTCTCGACCGCTCCCCACGAGCCTTCGAGCGGTAGCCAGCTCCCGGCCTCCTCGGTCGCCACCAGCACGCGGCGTGGGTCGGCCATCGCCGCCAGCCGCGCCGGGACCTCGGCGGCCGGCGTCACCTCGGCGCCGGTGGCGAGGAAGAAGCGCGGCAGCGCATCCGGGTTGCGCCAGACCTCGTAGGGCTCGTCGCCGCCGGAATCGAGGCGCTCGAACGAGGAGGGCGGCGGCAGGTAGCGGTTCGAGATCAGGACCCGCACGTTGAGGAAGTCGAGGAGCGGCTGATCGGGATGGCGGAAGGGCGCGAAGTAGCGCACCAGATCGGGGTCGAAATCGAAGGCCGGGCCGAGCACCGCGAGCTGCGCCGCGGGCGCCATCGGGTTGTGAGGACGAGGGTCGGCGATCCCGAAGACCGAGAGCACGCCAGGGTAGGCCAGCAGGTCGTGGCCCACGGCCCGCCACGGCCCGCCGCTTCCCACCTCGCGGGCCACCGCCTCGACGACGCCGGTGCGCGGGTAGAAGAGGGCGCTCGGGCCGCGGGGGAGCTGGGCGCGCGCCCAGGGCAGGAGGTCGGCGAGGAGCACCACGCCGAGCGCGGCGTAGGCAGCCTGGCTCAGCCGCGGCTTCCAGCGCGCCGCGAGCACGGCGAGCCACACGCCGGCCCACAGGAGGAGCGAGACCACGCCGGCGCCCGCGGCGAGCCCGAGGCCGGTTGCCAGTGCGAGGCCGAGCCACCCGCCCCAGGCGAGGCGGCCCTCTCCGCCGCGCGCTCGCAGCAAGGCGTCGAAACCCAGCGCCGCCGCCACGGCGAGGGCCAGGGGCACCAGGACGAGCAGGCGGGCGTAAGCCGGCAGGCGCAGCGGCGGCACCAGGAACAGCACGTCGAGCAGCGGCAGGAGGTGGGAGGCGAGCAGCAGGCAGAGACCGCCCAAGAGCAGGAAGGGACCCGCGCTGCGGCGCCGTCTTCCACCGCGCCCCACGCACAACGCGGCGAACGCGCCGCCCAGGGCGACCACCCCGGCGTAGGCCGTGAGCGAGTCGGGCCACGACAGCGCGCCCTTGAAGGGGCCTGCGTAGGGCCGGCCGAAGACCTGCCGGTCGAGCGGGGCTATGAGGAAGCGGCCGCGGCTCTCGAAGAACCAGGAGCCGGGGTCGGACCAGCTCCTCTGGCCGGCGGCGAGCTCGCCCGCGGTGTGCTCCGCCATGTCGCGCGCCCGTTGCGAGGCCGGCACCGCGGCGGCGAAGGGTAGGAGCTGCGGCGCGGCGAGGGCGAAGCCGAGGGCCGCCGCGAGGGCGGCGTGACCCAGGGGACGGACGAGCGGCCGGCCCCGGCGCCGCAGCAGCAGCGCGCAGCCGGCGGCGAAGAGGCCGCCGTTCGCCGCCGTCTCCGGGTGGCCGGAGAGCAGCATCACGGCGGTGAGCACGGCGGTGGTGGCCACGGCGAGAGGCCGCGGCCGGCGCAGGAGCCCGATCGCCCCGATCGCCACCCACGGCACCCAGGCCGCGGCCTGGGTGTGGGGAAAGAGGCCCCAGGCGAGGATGCCGCCGCCGAGCGCGAAGCCGCCGCCGGCAAGCAGCGCCGCATGCCGGCTGGCGCCCACCCGCCGGGCGAGGAGCCACGCCCCTTCGAAGGCCACCAGCAGCTTGAGAGCCAGGGCGGCGAGCAGGAAGTGCTGAATGGGCAGCGCCCGGGTGAGCATGGCGATCGGCGACAGCGCCCCGGCCTGGGGGTTGACCCACGGCGAGCTGCCGCCGTCGAGGAGGTCCGACCACAGCGGCAGCCGCCCGGCCTTCCAGGCGTGCCGCACCTCGAGCTCCCAGGGGAAGAACTGGAAAACCGTGTCGTTCAGGATCGAGTGCGGGTCAGGCTCCGGCAGCGCGGGCCCGCCAGGCACCGCCAGCGCCCCGAGCGGCGCCAGGATCGGCTCGCGGCCGATCCACGGCCACAGCAGGACGAAAGGGAGCAGGAGGCCGGCGGCGATCGCCGGCCGCGAGAGGCGCAGCCCCAGGCCCCGGGCGGCCAGCAGCAGGAGGGCCTGCGTGAGGCCGAGGAGGCCCGCCAGCACGAGGGCCAGCGCCCAGGTCGGCATCGGCGCCTATCCGGCGAAGGGCAGCGCCACGCCGAGCTTCGCCTTCAGGTGATCGCGGATCCAGCGCCCGTCCCACCACTCGACGGGGGTCACCGGCAGGCCGTGGAGCACCACCGAGAAGTGCAGGTGATCGCCGGCGGCGAGGCCGGTTTCGCCAGTGGCCCCGAGCCGCTGCCCTTCCTCGATCTCCTGGCCCGGGGCGACGTCGATCGACGACAAGTGCGAGTAGAGGGTCATGAGGCCGTAGCCGTGGTCGAGCACCACGGTGTTGCCGTAGATCCCGAGGTAGCCGGCGAGCACCACCACGCCGCGGTTCGCCGCCGTCACCGGCGCGTGCTTGTGCGAGGCGAGGTCGAACCCCAGGTGGTACTGGTGGTCCACCACCTGGTCGTTGTAGCGGTAGCTCCGGTGGTCGGCGAAGGAGGCCATCACCTGCGTGTTGCCGAGCTGGCGGAACGGCTTCGTCCACAGGAACTCGGGGCGAGAGCCGCGCGCGATCTCGGCCAGCTTGCCGTTGTTGGCGCGGCGCAGGTCGCGGTTGATGGCGAGGTAGCTCGGCAGCAGCTCGCCCTGGTCTTTGATCTCCGGGCTCTGGGCGAGGATCTCGGGCACCGCCTTGGCGAGGAAGGCGTCCGACAGCTCGATGGTGGCCTCGGTCGGGGGCCGCGCCGTGAAGCGGTCGACGAACGACACGCGCGCCACGTTGCCCACCTCGTCCTCGGCCTCGAGCTGGATGCGCGCGGGGTCGGCGAGGTCGAAGGGTGCGGCGTAGAGGCAGAAGCGGTCCTCGGCGCCGCCCCCGGGTAGCGGGTAACCCGGGAACCACCACTCCCCGGCCGTCACCCCGTCGCGCTTCGCCGTGGGCCCCACGCGGTAGACCACCACCTCGCTGCCGCCCTGCATCACGTTGTTCTGGATCGACATCAGGGAGAGGGTGGGCGGCGTCAGGCGCACCGGCAGCGTGGTCTCGACCACCGCCGGCGCCGGGTGGCGCAGCCAGGTTCCCGCGCGGCCGGCGGTGACGCGGATCACCGCCTCGCCGCCCTTGAGCTCGGGCATGGCGTCCTTGCCGACCTCGAGCGCCAGCTCGTCGGTCGTGGTACGAGGCCCCCAGAAGGCCCAGAACGGCCGCGGCCGGTAGCTCTTCTCTGCGATCAACTTGGTGTGCTCGCCCTGTGTCAGCTCGACCTTGACGGCAGTCAGTCCGCGGCCGGGCGCGGCGAGCTTCACCGTAACCGGAGTCTTGCGACCGATGCCGGGCGCCGAGGGCTCGATCGTGACCTGGGGCGACGAGCCTACCCGCACCACCGACACCACGGCGGCGACGCCGAGGGCGACGAGCAGGGCGACGACGATGCGCGCCAGCGCCCGCGATGGTTTCTTGGCCATTCCTCCCCTTGCCTGCAAGCGTGTCTCCTTTGAAGTGGCCGTCGTGAGCGCCGGGTTGGGAGCCGACGGTTGCCAGGGCTCCGATCCCGGACGGCCGGCAGAGGTCCGGCCGCTACGTCTACGCCCGGATCCCGGCCCACGCGGCGCGCCGTTTATACCATCGGCGATCTCCGGACGTAGCGGCTAGACCTGTGCCGGCCGTCTTTTCCGTGTACCGCCGGATAGACTAGGCACGTCACGCGAATCGTCGAGGGGGAAGGGACGCATGGGCTCAACCTACGTCGTCACGGGCGCCAACCGCGGTATCGGGCTCGAGCTCGCCCGCCAGCTTCTGGAGCGCGGCGATGCCGTCGTCGCCACCACCCGCCGGCTCGAGCAGGCGGCGCAGCTGCGCTCGCTCGGCGTGCGCGTCGAGGTCCTGGACGTGGCCTCGGCGGCCAGCGTGCGCGCCTTTGCCGGAGAGCTCGCCGGCGCCCCGGTCGACGTGCTGATCAACAACGCCGGGGTGGCGCCCGAGACCCGCGGCCTCGCCGAGCTGGACTGCGAGGGCCTGCTCGAGGCCTTCTCGATCAACAGCGTCGGCGCGCTGCGGGTCACCCAAGCCCTGCTCCCCAACCTGCGCGCGGCGCGGCGCCGGCAGGTCTTCAACCTCTCGAGCCAGCTCGCCTCGATCGGCGACAACGCCTCGGGCGGCTACTACGCCTACCGTGCCTCCAAGGCGGCCCTCAACATGCTCACCCGCACTCTGGCACTCGAACTGGCGGGCAAGGGCTTCACCTGCGTGGCCGTCAACCCCGGCTGGGTGCGCACCCGCATGGGCGGCGCCAGCGCCCCGCTGCCGGTCGCGGAGAGCG
>JBIOXV010000192.1:0-58262 GCA_044869805.1 Thermoanaerobaculia bacterium
CGAAGGCGCGGTCTCGCCGCCGCAGGCCGCGAGCAGCAGCGCCAGGGCCAGCACGCCGCGGCGGCGGGCCGGCGAGCGGCCCGCGTGCCCCGCCGAGAGGGCGCCAGGGGCGCCGACCGCCGGGGCGCGAAGCTCGCAACCCCGCAACCTCTTCACCGCGGCCGCCCCGTCTCGATCTCGGCCACGCGCGCCGCGAGCAAGCGCCGCTGCTCCTCTAAGGCGGCCCGGGCCTCCGGCTCGCGCGTCTCCGTCACCCGTGCCCCCCCGACACGTGCCCCCCCACCAACACGTGCCAAATTGTGGTGCTCGCCCGGGTCGGCCTGGTGGTCGTAGAGCTCGGCGACCCGCGAGTCTCCCCACTCGGTGTAGCGGTAGCGGTCGGTGGCGAGGGAACGCGCGAAAGTCGGCGGCATCGTCCCCAGCCACAGCTCGGTCAGCGCGCCGGCGCGCCGGCAGCGCTCGGGATGGGCGAACACCGGCACCAGGTCCTTGCCTTCGAGGCCCGCGGGCGGCGGCAGGCCGGCGAGGTGGGCGAGGGTGGGGAAAACGTCCAGCAGCTCCACCGGGCAGGCGCTGCTCCTGCCCCCGGGCACCCCGGCGCCGGCCATCACCAGCGGCGCCCGGGCGGCCTCCTCGAAGAGCGTGAACTTCTCCCACAGGCCACCGTGCTCGCCCAGGTGCTGGCCGTGGTCGCCGGCGAACACCACCACCGTCGAGTCCGCGAGGCCCGCGGCCTCCAGCGCGCCGAGCACGCGTCCGAGCTGCGCGTCCATGAAGGTGACGGCGGCGAAGTAGGCGGCGCGCCGCTCGCGCTGCTCGGCCACGGTGAACTGCGGGCGCCGGGTCGCGAAGCGCAGCGCCGCGACCGGCACGTCGTCGAGGTCGCCGGCCGGCGCCGAGGCAACGTCGATCTTCGCCGGCGGGTAGAGCGCGAAGTCGCTCTCCCGCGCCACCCAGTCCGGGTGCGGGGCGCCGATGCCCACCGCCATGAAGAAAGGCTGCCGCGCCTTGGCGCCGGCCAGGAACCGCACGCTCGCCTCGGCCACCCGGCTGTCCTCGAGCCACGCGGCCTCGGGGTCGGGCACCGACTGGCCGAACAGCCGGTCCGCCGGCCCGGGGAGGGGCTTGCCCTCGCGCGCCGCCTGCCGCGCCTGTCTCTGCTGCTGGTGGCGCTGCAGCCTGGGATAGGGCGCGCCAGGCTTGAGCGCCGAGAGGTCCGCCACCTCGTCGAAGGGCTGGGCGTCGTCGAAGGTCGAGTGCAGGATCTTGCCGGCGCGGAACGTGTAGTAGCCGTGCTCGTGGAACCATCCCGGCAGGAAGACCACGTCCGGCAGGAAGGAGCGCGGCTTGACGTCGTTGTTGAACACCCTGATCGTCGAGGGCAGGAGGCCGGAGAGCAGCGAGGCCCGCGACGGATTGCACTGCGGGAACTGGCAGTAGGCGCGGTCGAAGCGGAAGCCGCGGGCGGCCAGGCGATCGACGTTCGGGCTCACGATCTCGGGATGGCCGTAGGCTCCGAGGTGGGTGGCGAGGTCGTCGGCCAGCACCAGCAGCACGTTCGGGCGCAGCGGGGTGGCGCCCGGCGACCGGCTGGCTTCGGGCGCGGCGGCGGCCAGTGCAGCGGGCCGCTCGGCCACGGCGGGTGAGGCGCCCTCCGGCCGCGAGCTCGTGGGCGCCTCGCCGCCACAGGCCCAGAGGGCGAGCTGCACGGCGAGCGCGCAGGAGGCGGGGTGAGGGCGTGTGGTCCGCGGCATGATGGCGAGCAACGGCGCCTACGATAGCGAGCGGGTTGCCCAAACCGCAAACCACCGCCGAGCGGAGCACGGCCCGGCACGCGGTGCTAATCTTCAACCGATGCAGGCCTTGATCGAATCGCCGCCGCCGCCCGCCCCCCCCGCAGTCGACTCGTCGTCGCTCGCCGGAGTGCTGGCCGAGATCGCGGAGACCGCCGCCGAAACCCTGGAGCTGCAGGACGTCTTCGACCGCGTCGCCAACGCGGTGCGGCGCCTGATCCCGCTCGACGCCATGGGCGTGGTGCGCATCGTCGACGGCCAGTATGCGGTGCTGCACGCCATCACCGTGCCCTGCATCGCCGGGCAGTGCGAGGAGCACGACCCGGCAGAGAGCTGCGCGATGGAGGGCTGCACCGAGCCGGAGCCGCTCGCTTCCTGGTCGCCGCGCCTGCGGCCGCGGCCGGGGCCGATCGCCCGCGTCGACGATGCGGCGGTCGAGCTGGACCCGGCCTATCCCTTCGACGCCATGATCGTCGAGAAGGGCGTGCGCTCGGCGCTGTGGGCGCCGTTCGGGGTGGGCGAGGCCTTCGGCGGTGGCGTGTGGCTGAACTCACTGCGGCCCCACGCCTTCACCACCGAGCACCAGGAGATCCTGCGGCCGATCGCCGCGCTCCTGGGCTCGGCGGTCGAGCACTGGCGGATCTGGGACGCCGAGCGGCGGCGCCGGGAGCGGCTCGACCAGCTCGAGGGCATGCTCCAGCCGCTGGCGGAGTCACTCGACGTGCGCGAGCTCTTCGCCCGCATCTCGGAAACCGTGAAGCCCGTCCTGCCGCACGACCTGCTGGCGCTGACCGAGCTGGACGCCCGCGCCCAGACCATCCGGGTGACGGCCTTCGCCGGCGAGACCGACGTTCCGCCTCCAGCGGGGCCGGTGCCGCTCACCGAGCAGGAGTCGGGAGACCGGCTGCTGGACTTCGAGCTGCTGCGCGACCTGCAGGCGGAGCTCGCGCCGATCAGCGAGCGCAACCGCCTGCTGCTCGCCACCGGCATGCGCTCCTGGCTGCGCGTGCCGGTGCGGCTGTGGGGGGAAGTGCGCGGCTCGGTCGTCGTCTTCCTCCGCGAGCCCGGCCGCTACTCCGAGGCGGACGTCGAGATCGCCCGCCGTCTCGCCGACCGCGTCGCCCTGGTGCTCTCCCACCAGCGACTGGCGGAGGAGGCGCGGGTGGCGGCGGAAGCCTCGGAGCGCGCCGAGCGGCTGCAGGCGACCGTCGAGACGCTGGCCCGCGAGCTCGAGTCGCGCGGGCGCGGGCGCGTGGTCGGAGCCTCGCCCTCCTGGAAGGACCTGCTCCTCCAGGTCGGGCGCGTGGCGTCCTCGGACACCACCGTGCTGGTCACCGGCGAATCGGGGACCGGCAAGGAGGTCGTCTCCCACCTCCTCCACCAAGGGTCGCTGCGCGCCGGTAAGCCGCTGGTGGCGATCAACTGCGCGGCGCTCCCCGAGCAGCTCCTCGAGTCCGAGCTCTTCGGCCACGAGCGGGGCGCCTTCACCGGCGCCAACGCGGTCAAGGTCGGCCGCCTCGAGCAAGCCGCGGGCGGCACGCTCTTCCTCGACGAGATCGCCGAGATGAGCCCGCTGGTGCAGGCGAAGTTCCTGCGCGTCCTCCAGGAGCGGGAGTTCCAGCGCCTGGGCGGCACGCGCACCCTGCGCGCCGACGTGCGGGTGATCGCCGCCACCAACCGCAACCTCGCCCAGGCGATCGCGCGCCAGGAGTTCCGCGAGGACCTCTACTACCGCCTGAACGTGTTCGAGATCCAGGTCCCGGCCCTGCGCGAGCGGCCGGAGGACATTCTGCTGCTCGCCGAGTCGTTCCTCGAAGACCTGGGGCGGACCATGGGCCGGCCCGCGGCCGGCATCTCGCGCGACGCCCGCGAGTGGCTGCTCGCCTACCCCTGGCCGGGCAACGTGCGCGAGCTGCGCAACGCCATCGAGCGCGCCATCCTGCTCTGCGACGGCGGGCTCGTCACCCGCGATCACCTGCCCGCGGTGGTGGGCCGGCCCGCGGCGGCGCGCCCGGCCCCGGGTAACGGCTCGCTCGATCCCGCCGCGCCCTTTCCCGCGGGCGGCGTAGACCTCGAGGCCGTGGAGCGCAGCTTCGTGGAGCGGGCGCTCGGCCAGACCCGGGGCAACAAGTCCCGTGCCGCTCGCCTCTTGGGCCTGACCCGCGCCCAGCTCTACTCGCGGCTCGAGAAGTACGGGCTCTGACCTCGCCGGTAGGATGCCGGCCAACTCTGCATGCCGGCCTACTCGCTCTTCGCTTTGCCCTCGGTTCTCGGGGTGGCAGCCAGCCTCACCGTCTCCGGCTACGCCTGGCGCCGGCGCTCCGGCCCCGCCTGGCCTTACGTCGTGCTCCTGGGGCTCTCGGTGGCCTGGTGGTGCGCCGGCCAGGCGAGCTGGATACTCCTCGACCACCGGCCTTCGCGGATGCTCCTCGCCCAGCTCCAGTACTTGGGCATCACCACCACACCCGTGCTCGTCCTGCTCCTGGCCCTCGCCTTCACCGGCCATCGCGGCTGGCTGCGAACCTGGGCGAAGGTGGCCTTTTTCATAGTGCCGGCCGCAACCCTGCTGCTGGTCTTCACCAACCCCCTGCACGGGATGATCTGGCGCGCCTTCGAACCGGTGGCTGCGGCACCCCGCGCGGTGATCGCCTACGGCCCCTGGTTCTACGTCCACACCGCCTACAGCTACAGCCTGGTGTACTTGGGCACGGCGCTCCTCGCCCTGCGCTTCGCCGCCTCGCCGCACTATCGCCGTGAGCTCGCCGTGGTGCTCTCCGGGCCGGCCCTCGTCCTGGTCGCGAACCTCCTCCAGCTCACCGCCCGCGCCAAGCTGCCCATCGACCCGACGCCGGCGAGCTTCGCTCTGACCTTCGTCGCCATGACCTGGGCGGTGTCCCGCCACCGCCTCTTCGACCTCGCACCGCTCGCTCGCGGTTGGACGATCGAGACCATGGACAACGGCCTGCTGGTGCTCGACTTCGCCGGCCGCGTCGTCGACTCCAACCCGGCCGCCCGCAGCTTGCTCGGCCTCGAGCCTTCGACGGTGTTGGGCGCCACACTCGCCGAGCTCTCACCCGCCTTGGGCGAGCTCGGAGTCGGCGAAGCCCGCGAGCTTCGAGGTGCCCGAGGTCTTCGCCTCGAAGCACGCCTCTCCGCCGTGGAGCCGAAGGACGGCGCGCCGGAGGGGCGGGTGCTGTTGTTACGCGACGTCACCGCCGAACGGGAGGCGCAGGATCGACTGCTCGCGGCCCAACGCGAGCTCCACGCCCTCAACCAGGAGCTCGACCGCCTGGCCCACACCGATGCCTTGACCGGCCTCGCCAACCGGCGGCAGCTGATGGCGCGAGGCGCGGAGGAGTGGTCGCAGGCGCGCCGGCACGGCCGACCGCTTTCGCTCGTGCTGCTCGATCTCGATCACTTCAAGGCGGTCAACGACACCCACGGCCATGCCACGGGGGACCGCGTGCTCGAAGGCGTCGGCCGCGCGCTGCCGCCGCTCCTCCGCGACGCCGACCTCGCGGCCCGCTATGGCGGTGAGGAGATCGCCGTGCTCCTGCCGGAAACCGACGCGGCCGGCGCCGCCGACGTGGCCCGACGGGTGGTGGCGGCGCTGCGCGAGCTGCCGCTCCACGACGACGCGGGAGGGCCGCTGCGGGTCACGGTGAGCGCCGGCATGGCGACGCTCGACGGCACCGGCGGCGAGCTCCAGGAGCTCTTCCGCCAGGCCGACGCCGCGCTCTACCACGTCAAGGCCACGGGGCGCGACGGTGTCGGGCGAACCACGCCCACCGGCCCCGAACGCATCGCCTCGTAGCGCGCGGACCTGTGCCGGCCCAGCCGGCTACGGAAACAGCGCCGCAGACCACTCTCTACTCCGCAACGACCCTGCCGGCGGGGATCGCCTTCTGCCCGCGCGGCGGGTGGACCAGCAGGCCGGTCACCCGGCCCTCCGCTTCCGTTTCGAACGTCACCCGCAGCGGAAGCTCCGAGGCGAAGAACTCCCGCCGGCTCTCCGGGCGGATGCGCAGCTTCGGGAGCCCCCACTCGGCCGGGGCCTCGAAGGTGAGGAACTCGCCTTCCAGGGCGACGACGAAGATCCCCTCGCCCTCCGCCTCGTAGCGGCCGGCATAGGCGGCGAGCACGGCCAGGTCGAGGGCGATCTCGGTCCGCCGGGTGATCGCCGGCTTCTCCAACGGGATCTCCGGCCGCAGCAGGTGGCGCGCCAGGTCGCCAACGCTCGCCACCTGGTTGGAGAGCACGACCACGCCGATCCGCCGTCTGGGGTCCCAGGCCACCGAGCTGGCGTACCCATAGGTGCCGCCGTCGTGGACCATCCATTCGTCGTCACCCTCTCCCATCACCGCCCAGCCCAGCGCTTGCGAGACCCCGGGCCTGGAGCCCGGGCGGCGCGTGTCGAGCAGGGCCGCCATCGCCGACGCGAGCGGAGACGGCTCATAGGCCATGGCCACGCCGAGAAGGGTCAGCAGATCGCCGACGCTAGAGACGAGACCTCCGGCCGCAGGCATGTCCGCGTAGATCGGAAGCTCGGCGAACGTCGGCGCGGGTTGCAGGCTGGCGTCGTGGCCGACCGCGAGCCTCGCCGCGAGCTCGGGCGACACGCTGATCGCGGTGCTCGCCAGCCCGAGCGGCGCCAGGACCCGCGCCCGCAGGAGAGCCTCGTAGCCCATGCCGGCGCGAGTGGCAAGGGCCTCCGCCAGGAGCCAGTAGCCGACGTTCGAGTAGTCCCACTCGGCACCGACGTCGCGCGGCAGCTCGTAGCTCGCCAGGAATCGATAGAGCTGGAGAGCGGTGCCTCCGGCGGCCGCCGGCTCGCCGGCCGCGTTCTCCGGCATGAAAGGCAAGCCCGAAGTGTGTGTCACGAGGTCCAGGAGCGTGATCGAGCGGCCGTTGCGCTCGGGGATCTTGACGCCGGCGGGCAGGTGCTTCGCGACCGGGTCGGTGAGCACGACCTCGCCTCGTTGCACCATGTCGGCGAGCAGCAGCGCGGTGAACACCTTGGTCACCGAGCCGATCTCGAAGGCGGTGTCGCGATCCAGCGGCCGCGGGTCTCCCTGCCTCGGGTGGCCATAGGAGACGATCCTTCGGCCTTGCGAGCTGATCACGCCGACGACGATGCCGGCGCCGCTGTCCTCGGCGCCGACTCTCTCGGCGAGGATGGCGCGGATCTCGGCGTCCGTCGGAAGAACGATGGCGCCCGGGCCGGGTGCCGCCTGGGCTCCGGCCGCGGTGGTCATCCAGGTCGCCAGAGCTGCCGCGGCGGATACCCGGCGTCGAGCTCGCTGCATCATGCGTTCACCCTCCGGTCCATGGCCCGGCGATCGCTTCTCCGTTGCCACTGGGCACAGTACGGGCCTCTCGGACCGAAAGTTCCAGCGGCGGGCAGCACAAACCCGGAGCCTTCTTCGTTCACCGGCTCTCACTCGCCCGCCGGCCGCCCGCCCCCAGTGGTGTAAGCCGATAGCCCACGCTCCAGTGCTCGCGCTGGTCGCCGTAGTCGTTGGAGCTCCAGGTGATGAAGATCCGGTCGCGGAGCACGACGCCGACGCGGGCCGCCGCGGCGAGCCCATCGAGGTGGGGCTCGAGCGGGCCGAACGAGGCGTGGCTCCAGCGCGCGCCGAGGAGGAGATGGAGGGCCACCCCGGCCCGTAGCTGCCAGCGGGCCTGGGCGCCGGCCAGGGCCAGGGTGCGCAGCCCGGGCACGCTGTCGGCCTCCAGGCGCGGCCCCACCTCGAGCCGGCGTCCGACGGCGAACGAGCGGTCCCCGGACAGCGCCACGTAGGGGTGCAGGCTCGAGCCTTCGTAGGGCAGCTCGACCTCGTCGTCGCCGATCAGGCGGTGAACGGTGTTCTGCACGCCCTCGCCCAAGAGGCCGCGGCCGACGTGCGCAGCTCCGAGCTCGGCGTAAGCCGACCAGGTCCCGAGACCCGGAACGGCTCGGCCGACGGTGAGATAAGTCTCGTCGAAGCGGACTTGGGCGGCGCGATCGGTGAAGGCGTTCTCGCGCATGGAAAAGGTGAGCGGCCCGCGATCGACCTCGAAGGCGACGGAGAAAGTGTAGAGATCGTCCGGGGTGGGGTTGCGCCCCAGCAGGTCGTTCTCGGTCGTGAAGCGAAGCTCGGCCGCTCCGGCGTGCGAGGCCAGAGTAGCGAGCAGCAAGGCGGACGTCAGGAGCTGCGACCAGCGATCCGGACGACCGGGAAAGCGTTGGGAGACTCGGTGCGGTGACATCGGTGTCGTCCTCCTGTCACCGCGTCCCATTCCAATCCCGCTGCCAAGCCGTGGCGGCGCTCGGAGCGCGACCCGAAACCCGCTGAATCGGCGCCACTTGCGCAGCGAATCTCGGACGCCACGGCGCGAGCGCTGACCGTGCTCGGACTGCGGATCGAGCGACAGGCTGTCGATTTCTCGACATCCGGCCCCGCGGCGCGATGCTCGGCGTCAGCTTCGCCCGCCGACACGGAAACCCCTTGCTGCCAAGGCCTTATCCGCTCGCGGCGGGCGCGGCGGCCGGCTGGCACGATCCTTGGCTATGCAGGGTGTCGCCGCCACGAAGGGCGGCCCGTCATCACGGCGAGATCCGGCCGTGTCGAACCCTTTCGATGTCGAAAAGGGGGTGCCGGTTTCGTCTAGGGAGTGATGACGGCGAAAGACCACGAGTCGACCATGAGCCAGCGCAACGTCGAGCGGGTGATCGGACGCCTGGCGACGGACGAGGAGTTCCGTCGCCGTTTCGAAGCGGACCCTCGGACCGTGCTCCGGGAAGCGATCGAGTCCGGAGTCGAGCTGACCGCCTGCGAGCGGCACGCCCTCGCCTCTCTCGAGCGACGAGCCCTGAAGCGCTTCGCCGATGCCATCGACCCGCGGCTCCAGAAATGCGATCTGCACGGAGGAAAACCCTGATGAGCATCTCGACACCGCCGCGGGCTCTCGCCCTGGCGGCCCTTCTGACCCTCGGCCTGCCGAGTGCCGCGCGCGCCCAGCAGCCCACGCCGGCCCCGGAGGACGCGTATGCGCGGACGCTGGCGGAAGCGCACGCGCTGACCCTGGCGGAAGCGATCGCCGGCGCTCTGGAGAAAAACGACGGCATCCGCATCGAGCGCGAGGCGTTCCTCGCGGCCACCGCCGCGATCGACGGCGCGAAAGGAGCCTACGACCCACTTCTGGAGGTCGAAACGGGCTGGCGCCGCAGCTCCCTGCCGGTCAACTCGGCGTTCTCGGGCGCTCCCGCGGGCGAGGCCGCCCCCACCGCCGAGGGCGCCGAAGTCCGCGCCGACCTCACGCAGCTCCTGCCCACCGGTGCCACGCTGTCGTTGCGCAGCATCGCCTCCCGCGACACCAGCGACGGAACCTTCGATCTGCTGTCACCGGCCTACGGCACGCAGTTGGGTCTCGAGCTGCGCCAGCCCCTGCTGCGCGATCGCACGGTGGACGCCGCCCGGCTCGGCCTGCGCGTCGCCGCCGCCGACCGCCAGCGCGCCGGGGCCACGCTCGAGCGCCAGGTGGCGGAGACCGTGGCCGCGGTCGAGCGCGCCTACTGGCGGCTGACCGCCGTGCGGCTCGAGGTCGGCGTGCGCGAGGAGGCAATGCGGCTCGCCGACGAGCAGCTCTCGGAGACCCGCGTGCGCATCGAGGAAGGCGCGGCACCGGAAACCGAGCTGGCGCAGCCGCGCGCCGAGCTGGAGCGCCGGCGGGGCGAGCTGCTGGCCGCGCAGGAGGCCGTGGCGCGGGCCGAGAACGCGCTCAAGCTGCTGATCCTGGGCGATGGTGACCGCGAGCTGTGGTCGCGGCGGCTCGCCCCGGCCGAGGGCCCGGCGGTCGAGATCGTGTCGGTCGACGTGGCCGCCGAGATGGACCGGGCTCTCGCGGCGCGCCCCGAGGTGGCGGCCGCGGCGGCCGCCGTGGAGCGCCGCCGCGCCGAGGCCGCTTTCGCCCGCGACGGCGTGCGTCCGGTGCTCGACGCCGTGGTCTCCTACGACCGCTTCGGCCTGGCCGGCCGGCGAAACCCGGCGGCGACCCCGGCGCCGGGTGTGTCCGGGGACCTCCCGGGTCGCCGCGAAGGCAACTTCGAGCAGTCGTTGGAATCGCTCGGCGATGACGATTTCGACGACGCCCGGGTGGCCCTGGTGCTCGGCATCCCGCTCGGCAATCGCACGGCGCGCGCCACCGCGGCGATCGCCGGCAGCGTCGAGCGGCAGGCCGAGGCCGACCTCGTCCGTCTGCGCAAGGAGGTGCGCGCCGAGGTGCTGGACGCCGCCGCGGCGCTGGAGACCGCGGGCCAGCGGATCGCGGCGGCACGCGCCGCCCGCGAGGCCGCGGAGGTGCAGCTCTCCGCCGAGAAGGACCGCTACGCAGCGGGCCTCTCCACCAACTTCCTGGTGCTCACGCGCCAGAACGACCTGGCTCGCGCCCGCCTCGACGAGATCGCGGCCGAGACCGACTACCGCACGGCGCGTACCGAGCTGGCGCGGGCCACGGGCTCGCTCGCCGCCGAGCGCGGCATCGCAGTGGATGAAACCAACGGAGGCTCCTCGTCATGAAGAAGCGCATGTTCCTGATGCTGACCGCGGTGGCCGCGTTCCTGGCGGCCATCGGCACCGTGAAGTTCTTGCAGGTGCGCGAGGCGATCGCGCAGGCCTCGTCCTTCCAGCCGCCGCCCGAGGCGGTGACCACCACCGTGGCCAAGCAAGAGCAGTGGCCGGCGAGCCTCGCCGCCATCGGCACCGTGGCCGCGGTCGACGGCGTGACGGTGGCCGCCGACCTGCCCGGCATCGTCGAGGCGATCGCCTTCGACTCCGGCCAGCAGGTCGGCGCCGGCCAGGTGCTGGTGCGGCTCGACACCAGCCAGGAGGAGGCGCAGCTCGCGGCGGCCGAGGCGCAGCAGGACCTCGACGCCCTGAGCCTCGAGCGCATGCGCGGCCTGCGGCAGAAGGGCGTGACCTCGCAGGCCGAGCTCGACCGGGCGGCGGCGGAGTCCAAGCAGGCGGTGGCAGGCGTCGGCGAGATCCGCGCCACTATCGCGCGCAAGACCATTCGCGCGCCGTTCGCCGGCGTCCTGGGCCTGCGCCAGGTGAACCTCGGCCAGTACCTGTCGGCCGGAGACGCCGTGGTGTCGCTGCAGTCGCTGCACCCGATCTACGTCAACTTCGCGCTGCCCCAGCAGGCGGTGGGCCGGCTGCACAGCGGCGCTGCGGTAAGAGCGACGCTCGAGGGCTCGCCGGGCGTGGACCTGGCCGGAAAGATCACCGCCGTCGACGCGATCGTCGACCCCGCCACCCGCAACGTCCAGGTGCAGGCCACCTTCGACAACCGCGACGGCCGTCTCAAGCCCGGCATGTTCGTCGAAACCCGCGTGCTGCTCGGCGCCGGCGACTCGGTGATCGCGCTCCCGGCCTCGGCCATCCACTACGCGCCCTACGGCGACTCGGTGTTCGTGGTCGGCGACCTGCCCCGCCCCGGCAGCGCCACGGGCGAAACCTACCGTGGCGTCGAGCAGCGGTTCGTCAAGCTGGGCGCGGCGCGCGGCGACCAGGTGGCGGTGGTCTCCGGCATCGAGCCGGGGGCGGAGGTGGTGACCTCCGGCGTGTTCAAGCTACGCAGCGGCGCCGCCGTCGAGGTCAACAACGAGATCCAGCCGGCCAACGATCCGGCACCCCAGCCGGAGGACAGCTAAATGAAATTCACCGATCTCTTCATCCGCCGCCCGGTGCTGGCGGTGGTCGTCAACCTGGTGATCTTGATCGCCGGCATCACCGCCGTGCGGTCGCTTTCCGTGCGTCAGTACCCGCGCAGCGACATCGCCGTGGTCCGGGTGTCGACGGCCTACGTGGGCGCCAACGCCGACCTGGTACGCGGCTTCATCACCACCCCGCTCGAGCGGGTGATCGCCAGCGCCGACGGCATCGACTACTTGGAGTCTTCGAGCGCCCAGGGCGTGTCCACGATCACCGTGCACCTGAAGCTCAACTACGACACCAACGCCGCCCTGACCCAGATCCAGGCCAAGGTGGCGCAGGTGCGCAACGACCTGCCGCCGGAGGCCGAGGCGCCGGAGATCGAGCTGGAGACCGCGGACAACCAGTTCGCCGCCATGTACCTGGGCTTCTCTTCGGCCGACCTCGACCAGAACCAGATCACCGACTACCTGACGCGCGTGGTGCAGCCCAAGCTGTCCGCCATCAGCGGCGTGCAGCGGGCCGAGATCCTGGGCGGCCGCACCTTCGCCATGCGCATCTGGCTCAAGCCCGAGAAGATGGCGGCGCTGGGGGTCACGCCGTCACGGGTGCGGCAGGCGCTGGCCGAGAACAACTACCTCTCCGCGCTGGGCCGCACCAAGGGCTCGGCGGTGTCGGTGAACCTGGTCGCCAATACCGACCTCGAGACCGTCGAGGAGTTCCGCCAGCTCGTGGTCAAAGAGGAAGGCGGCGTGGTGGTGCGGCTCGGCGACCTCGCCGACGTGGTGCTCGGCGCCGAGAACTACGAGGAGGAGGTCCGCTTCAACGGCGAGACCGCCACCTTCATGGGCATCTGGGTGCTGCCCACCGCCAACTCGCTCGAAGTGATCGGCAAGGTGCGCGCCGCGATGCCAGAGATCCAGGCGCGGCTGCCGGCGGGGATGAAGGCCGGCATCCCCTACGACTCGACGCTCTACATCGAGGACGCCATCTCCGAAGTGCTGGAGACCCTGACCGAGACCCTGCTGATCGTCATCGTGGTCATCTTCCTCTTCCTGGGCTCGCTGCGCGCGGTGGTGATCCCGGTGGTGGCCATCCCCATCTCGCTGATCGGCGCCGTGTTCCTGATGATGGCCTTCGGCTTCACCATCAACCTGCTGACCCTGCTCGCCATCGTGCTCTCGGTCGGCCTGGTGGTCGACGACGCTATCGTCATGGTCGAGAACGTCGAGCGCCACCTGCACGCCGGCAAGAAGCCGAGGCAGGCGGCCATCGACGCTGCCCGCGAGCTGGTGGGCCCGATCGTCGCCATGACCATCACGCTCGCCGCGGTGTACACGCCGGTGGCGATCCAGGGGGGCCTCACCGGCGCCCTGTTCCGCGAATTCGCGTTCACCCTGGCCGGCGCGGTGATCGTCTCCGGGGTGGTGGCGCTCACCCTGTCGCCGATGATGGGCTCGCGGCTGCTGCGCGCCGGCGATACCGAGCGCGGCTTCGCCGGCTTCGTCAACCGGCGCTTCGAGAGCGTGCGTCGCAGTTATTCGCGGGCGCTCGCCGGCACCCTCGGCTACCGGCCGGTGATCCTCACTCTGTGGGCGATCGTCGCCGTGCTGATCGTGCCGTTCTACCTCTTCTCGCAAAAGGAGCTGGCGCCGGCCGAGGACCAGGGGGTGGTGTTCGGCATCGTGCAGGCACAGGCCAACTCCACCATCGACCAGACGGCGCGGTTCACGGAGGAGGTTGCAAAGGTCTACCGCGCCTTCCCCGAGAGCGACAGCATCTTCCAGCTCACCTTTCCCACCGGCGGCTTCGGCGGCATGGTGACCAAGCCGTGGAGCGAGCGCGACAAGACGACTCAGGAGCTGCTGGTCGAGTCGGCGGGGGCGCTGGCTAAGATCCCCGGCGTGCGGGTGATTCCGATGACTCCGCCGGCCCTGCCCGGCGGCGGCGATTTCCCCGTCGACCTGGTCATCGCCTCGACGGCCGAGCCCCGGGAGCTCCTCGAGTTCGCCAACCAACTGGTGGGCAAGGCGTTCGCCAGCGGGCTCTTCATCTTTGCCGACGCCGACCTCAAGTTCGACCAGCCGCAGGCCGAGGTGGTCTTCAACCGCGACCAGGTGCGCTCCCAGGGAGTCGACCTCGGCCAGGCCGGGCGCGACCTCTCGACGCTCCTCGGCGGCAACTACGTCAACCGCTTCAGCATCCAGGGCCGGAGCTACAAAGTGATCCCGCAGATCAAGCGCAGCGAGCGGCTGACGCCCGAGCAGCTCTCGGACATCCACGTCACCGGGCCGGACGGCCGGCTGGTGCCGCTCTCCACCTTCGCCACCCTGCGCACCACGACCGAGCCGCGCGAGCTGAAGCGCTTCCAGCAGCTCAACGCGGTGCGCATCCAGGGTGTGATTCCGCCGCCGGTGTCGCTCGACCAGGCGCTCACCTTCCTCGAGGACGAGGCAAGGGCGATCCTGCCCCCGGGCTTCACCCTCGACTACGCCGGCCAGTCCCGCCAGCTCCGCACCGAGGGCGGCAAGTTCCTCGCCACCTTCCTGCTCTCGGCGATCCTCATCTACCTGGTGCTGGCGGCGCAGTTCGAGAGCTTCCGCGACCCGTTCATCATCCTCGCGGGCTCAGTGCCGCTCGCCATCTCCGGCGCCCTGCTGTTCTCGTTCCTCGGCCTGACGACGCTCAACATCTACAGCCAGGTGGGGCTGATCACGCTGGTCGGCCTGGTGGCGAAGAACGGCATCTTGATCGTCGAGTTCGCCAACCACCTGCAGGAGAGCGGTGCGGAGAAGCTGCAGGCCGTGCTGGAGGCCGCGACCACCCGGCTGCGGCCGATCCTGATGACCACCGCGGCCACCGTGGTCGGCCACTTCCCGCTGGTGCTCGCCACCGGCCCCGGAGCCGGAGCGCGCAACTCGATCGGCATCATGCTGGTCTCCGGCATGGTCATCGGCTCGCTGTTCACGCTCTTCGTCGTGCCCTCGATCTACATGCTGGTGGCGAAGCGGCGGACGGCAGCGGCCGTCGAAGAGGTAGGAGTGCCAGCGCCAACCGGGGTGCCCGAGGCAGTGCCGGCGGTGTGAAGTAGGTCCCGGGCTGCCGCCCTTGAAACAGGTCTGGCCTGGCGGCGGCGCGGGTGCGGCCGCCAGACCAGATCACCGCTTGCCCCAGCGCTCGAATCTCGTCCGCGCTTCCCACCTGGTTCACCTGCCGATAGCCCCAGCGGCGGCAGAGGTTGCGGACCAGATCGGCACCGCTGAGGTCTCGCGGCAATCTCACGCTATGGCCAACACCTCGTCTCGGACGAGGTGAAGGCGGATGCAGGCCGGCGTGGGGCGGTCGAAGTGGTAAGCCTCGACGGCCTCCCGGGCGTTGCGCCGCAGCTCCTCCCATGTGTCGCCCTCGGTGAAGATACTCTCGGTCAGGCACTCTGCAACGAAGCCGCCGTCCGCCTCCTGGGAGACCTCGAAGACCAGTTCGCTCATGATCTCGAGAAGTTAGCACGGGCCAGGGGGGCTCGCACCGAGTCTTGGCATTGGCCAGACCGAACGCGCCGCCGAGCTCCGCCCACGCCCGGTCCTCGGGCCCCGGAGCTGCGGCGCGCCGGGCGACCAGTCGCGCTCCTCGTAGGCGAAGCGGTGCGGCGGCTCCCAGGCGGTCACCTCTGCGGTCGAGTCCATGCCCGCGCCGAGGCGGAAGGTGATGGTTCCGCCTTTTCGCTCCTCGACGTCGGCAGGGGTGAACCAGGCGGAGATCCCGGGGCCGGTGGCGATCGCCCTGCCATGCTGCCGTTGACAAAGTTTGTCGTCAAGGCCGTGGCGGATTTCTCTCGATCTCCACTGGAAGATACCGGAGCCTGGGTGAGCGTGTACTGAGCCCATGAGCTCCCATTGGCGCCCTCACCGCGTCTAGTACTAGCAGGAAGCAACCTTGCTTGACTCCGAAGACCATTGTTTGGGAGACTATTCGCAAAAGATAGAGATATAAAAAGCATGCGATATTCCGATCCGCCGATCCGCGGTTCCGCGAGATGAGTGCCAACACCCGCTTTTCAGCTCTGCGCCGCTGGTTCAGGCGCTGGAAGCTCGTTCTGGGTGGTCTCGCGGCGCTGGCTACGCTGGTAGCCACAATCGCGGACTACACCGGCGCGCCGGTCGGCGAGGTGCTGTCCAGGTGGTGGGGCGATGGTGCGCCACCCGCCGAGGAGAAGCGCCGAGAGCTACGGAGCTTCCTGCGGGAGCGTCTGCGGGACGGCACCCTCTCCACCGAAGACCGAAGAGCCGCGATCGACTTCTCCGCCGCCAGAGGGATCGACGCTGAGATCGCAGACACCTATTCGAACGAGGTACTCCCAGCCCTGATCGCGGGCAGCCTGGCGGTTACCGAGGGTGCCGAAGCGGCGAACCGCCAGGACTTCCGCACCGCGCGCGACCATTTCCACCGAGCCACCGAGTTCGACCCCGAAAGTCCTGCAGCCTGGGCAAACTTGGGCGGGGCGAACCTCGAGCTGGGTGCCCTGGCAGCGGCAGAGGCGGCGCTTCGCCGCGCTCTCGTCCTCGAGCCTGACAGCGTGGCGGCTCACTACAACCTGGGCTCTTGCCTGGCGGGCCAGGGACAGAACGCGACAGCGCTGGACCACCTGGAGCGCGCACTGATGCTGCTGGAGGCTCCGGGCCAGATGAGCGGTCTCGACCGCCGCACCCTGGCCGAGGACCTCAGAGGCAACCCCCTCTTCGCTCCCGTCCGCGCCTCCAAACGGTTCGCCGCGCTGGTCGAGCGAGCCTCCAGCTCCTGAAGGAATTCCCGTGGGCGGCACATCTCCATCACCAGCGGCAAGCCAGCGAAGCGGGCTGCTCCGGCACGCGCTGTGGGTTGCCCTCGGCGCTCTCGCTTCGCTCCCACCATCTTCCGTAGCCCAGGAGAGCGCCGCCTGCCGGCAGGCGCGCAGCATCGTCGCCGACGCCCAGCAGCTTTATGCCGCCACCCCGGTGGACCACGCTGCGATCCTTACCCGCCTGGCCACGGCCCGCGACCTCTGCCCGTCCCTCGGCGAGGCGTGGAAGTACTCGAGCTGCAGTGCCAAGGCCCTGGGCCAGGAACAGAAAGCGAGGGTGTACGCGGACCGCGCCGTGCTCAATGGCGTCAAGGATCTGAGCTGCCCCTCGGGTGCAACCGGCGGCACTGAAACCGCGGCTACGCCGAAGCTCGGACCCGTCCGCGACAAACATGCCCTGATCATCGGCATTGGAGCTTTCCGCGATCCGAGGATCCCGACACTCAAGTACACCGCCAAGGACGCCGAGGATCTCAGGGATTTCCTGATCGATCCGCAGGGCGGCCGCTTCTCGCCAGGCAACGTCCACCTGCTGATCAATGCCGATGCAACGCGCCAGAACATCCTCACAGCTATCCAGAACATCTACAAGGTAGCCAGGGAGGACGACCTGCTGCTGGTCTACGTCAGCAGCCACGGCTCGCCGCGGCAGGATGCCCAGGGCCTCAACGGCATCGGTTACATCATCACCTATGACACCGACTTTGACCGGATGTTCGTCGATGCCCTGGAGTTCCAGGACTTCTCGGCGAAGCTGTCCCGTATCAGGGCGCGGCGCAAGGTCACCTTCCTCGACACCTGCTACAGCGGACAGGCGGTGAGCCCAGGTGCGAAGACCCTCTCAATCGGGCCGATGGGGATTGACCAGGAGGCGGCCCGGCTGTTCACGTCGGTCGAGGGGAGCTACATGATCACCTCGAGCGACGCCAACGAGCAGTCGTGGGAAAGCGACCGCCTGCGCAACAGCTTCTTCACCTTCTACCTGCTCGAGGCACTACGCCAGAAGGGCGATCCGCCGACCCTAAAGCAAGTCTACGACCTGCTGGCTCGCAAGGTAAGCGAGGCGGTGGCGAGAGAAAAGAACGAACGGCAGACGCCCCAGCTCCACGCCAAAGGCCCCGGCGACCTCCGCATCGGCGCGGCTCCCTTGCACGCGGCGGGCATCGCACCGGGCTCGCAGCGATAGAGATCAGGAGGGAATGATGAAAGGGATCGTCATCGCCTTGGGGCTCGCAGTCCTCGGTGCGCAGGCCGTCTCGGCCGGCGAGGGTTTCGGCTGGCCTAAGAAGGTCGTAGAGCTCAGCCGGATCAATCCTCCTTCGGTGGTGCTGACTGGCAACCGGATCACCGTGGAGGGTAAGGCGCAGAAGCGTGAGCTGGAAAGCCTGGCGGCGCAGATCCAGAGCCGCCTCGGGAGCGAGCTGGTGCAGCACGACAAGAACCTCACCCTCGACGACGCCCGGCCCCAGACCAAAGTCGAGGTCACGGTGCTCCAGAACGTGATCGAGGATCAGTGGTCCGACCGCACCGAAACTGTTACCTACGCCTGCGGCAAGAACAGCGAAGGCAAGACCCAGTTCTGCCAGAAGGAGCAGAACGTCCGCTATCAGCAGGTCTCCCAGCGCTTCGGTGCCAGCTATGCGGTCCAGGACCTGATTGGCAAGAAAACCCTGTTCGCCAACTCTGTCGACCACTCGTATCGCCAGGAGTTCCGCGAGGGCCAAGGCGCCCCGATGGCCGGCGACCTCGAAGCGTCCGCCGTGGCGAGGGTGGTCAACGAGGTGGTCTACAACCTGACGCCGACCCCAGAAGCCGTGCCGGTGCTGGTGCCGAAGGGGAGCCTCAAGGACCTCGTCAACCTCGCCGAAAACGGGCTCTGGAGCCGCTACTCCGAGGCCCTGGAGGCGCGGCCGCCGCTCGCCAAGCCCGCCGACGAGGCCTACCGGCAATACGCAATCGGGGTGGCGTACGAGGCCATGGGCTATGGCGCCGACTCACCGGAGACCACTCTGCGCTATCTGGAGCGCGCCGCCGAGCACTATGACAGCGCCATACGGGCGAACCCCAAGGAGGACTACTTCCTGGAGCCCAAGGACGGGTCGTTCTGGAAGGATGTCGGTGCCGGCATGCTGAACACCCTCCGGGGGCCTGGCCAAACCCCGGTGGCGTCCCAGAGCCGCACCGTAGCCGCGCCGCTCAACCGCGTACAGGCGGCGCTCGCCAAATACCAGACCCTGCTCACCCAGAATGCCGTCCGCCAGGAAACCGCGGTGGCGGAGGCAGGGGGCAAGGCCCTGGGCGAGGGGACGAGCGCTGCTCCAGCGATGAACAACAAAGACGTGGTCGCGATGATCCAGGGGGGCGTTGCCGAGGACATCGTGCTCACCGCCATCGACGGCGCGGAAGCCTGTGCGTTCGACGTCACACCGACTGGCTTGGTCGAGCTGAGCAAGGCCAAGGTGCCAAAGCCCGTCATCCAGCGCCTGCAGGCGCGACGCTGCGAGATCTAGAAGGCCCGGCGATGACAAAGCTTCTGCTGAGCGTCCTGCTGGTCCTGGCTGCTGGCGAGGCGAGCCCTCCCGGCGCCAAGGCGATGTTCGAGAACCGCGGCGTGCTGACCATCGCGCCGCCACCCGGGAACGCTGCAATCAGCAGGCGGTCTCCCGAGAAGGCGGCGGACCAGGTGGGCGAGCGCTCCGAGCCCGGTGATGAGGTCCCGCCGCCGAGCGCGGCGCAACCGCCCTATCTCGGCGTGCGCTACTGGGTCCGCATGCTCGACGACGCAGGGCGGACCACGGGGGAGGTTCAAGCCGGCCGGGTGTTCCGCGACGGGGAGCGGATCCAGATCCTCGCCGAAAGCAACAGCGACGGCTATCTGGTCGTGCTCCACATCGGCTCGGACGGCTCTTCAGGCTTGCTCTTCCCCAGCGCCGAGCACCAGCTCACCGACAACCGGGTCACCGCCCATCAGAAGGTCGTGCTGCCGAGCCCGCGGCACTTCTTCCGCTTCGACCAGCAGCCGGGTATGGAGATCCTGGTGCTGGTCCTGAGCCGCGACCGCTCCGATCTGGAGGCGCTGCGGCTCGACAAGCGAATGGAGCGCCAACTCGTGGAAGCGGTGCGGGCTCATGGCGCGCGTGCGCGGGGAGCGAAGAACCTCTTGGTCGAGGCGCTGCCCGAGGCAGCGGGCGACCCGTTCACCTACGCGGGGCTGCTCGCCGATGGCATGCTGGTCCAGGAGATCGCGCTGGTCCATCAGCCCTGAGACCTGCTGCTGGGATCCGTAGCGACCTCGCCCTGGTCGACGCACGCCTCGATCTCCGCCAGCCGCGGGTGGGCGGGGTCGAGCGCGCGGAAGGTGGCGGCGGCCTGGCGCAACAGCGCCGTCGCCTCGGCGCGCTCTCCGCCGCCGGGCTGGGAAGCGAGGTCGGCCCCGAGCTGGAAGCGCGCCTCGGCCACGGTCGGGTGCGAGGGGCCGTAGAAGCGCAGGGCGAGGTCGAGGGTGTGGCGGTGGAGCGCCGCGGCCTCGGCGGCGGCGCCGCGGCCTCTCAGCACCTCACCCAGCAGAAGCTCGACTGGCAGGCGCTCCTCGGAGATCGCGTCGGTCAGCGCCTCGAGCCGCTGCTTCGCCGCGCGCAGCTCGCTCTCGGCTGCCGCCGCGGCTGTGGCTCCGAGGCGGAAGCGGGCGTAGGCCAGGTGGGCGCCGGCCTGCCAGAAGCCCACGGTGTCCGCCCTCCCGGCCCGCCGCAGGGTCTCTCGTGCCGCCTCGAGCTCGGTCGCGGCTTCCGCGAAGCGCCCGGCCGCCAGCAGGTTGGCTCCGACGTCCGCCTGGGCGCTGCCGAGGCCGAAGTGGCCGCTCTCGGCCAGGATCGCCGCTGCCCGCCGCAGGAGCTGGTCCGCGCGCTCGAAGCGGCGGGCGTCGCTTTCCACGACGCCGAGCGTCTGCAGAGCGGTGACGTAGAGATGATGCTCCTCGCCGAGCCGCTGGCCGAGCACGGCGAGCGAGCGCTCGAGGAGCGGCACGGCCTCCGACCTGAGGCCGAGGCGGGCGACCACCTCGCCCAGGTTGAGACAGCCAATGCCGACCTTCATGTGCTCCGGCCCGTGCAGGGCCTCGAGGCCGGCGAGCGAGCGCCGGAAGACGGGCTCGGATTCCGGGAGCCGGCCGGTCGCGACCAGCATGGCGCCCAAGGTCTGCAAGTTGAGCACGGTCGCCGGATGACTCTCGCCCCGCAGTCGGGCGAGCGACGCCACCACTTCGCGCTCGAGCGCCAGGCCCTCTTCGTTCCTGCCCAGGTGAGAGAGAGCCATCACCAGCTCGGCCTTCTGCTGCGCGGTCTCGAGGCTGTCGTCGCCGGTCGCCGCGCGGGTGAGCGCCAGCGCTTCGCGCGCTGTCTCCGCGGCGCGCTGGTAGTCGCCGGCCAGGAGCTGCAGGGTCCCGACGTTGCCGAGCGCGTCGGCGGCCAGTGCGCTCGCCTCGCCGGTCGAGCGCCGGGCGAGGGCGAAGCTCTCCTCGGCCAGCGCGAGGCCGGCCTCGGCGCGGCCCAGGTTGCCCAGGATGGTGCTGAAGTCGCGCAGCAGCTCGGCTTGCAGGGCGGGCTCGGCCGCGAGCTCGGCGCGCGCCTTCTCGATGCCGCGGTCGAGCAGGTCCTCGGCCGAGAGCGGCCGGTCGCCGGCGCGCTGCAACGGGCTCGCCTCGCGGAACAACGCCACCAGGAAGTCCTTGACGCGCTCGGCGCGCTGCGCCTCGCCCGCGGCCCGCTGCGCCTGGGCGTCGGCGCGGCGCGCCTCGGCCAGCGCCAGGCGGCCCTGCCAGAGCGCCAGCCCGAGGCCGGCGACGAGGGCCGCGGCGGCCAGCGCCCCCGAGGTCACCGCCACCCGGTGCCGGCGCACGAATTTCCCCGCCCGGTAGAGCAGGGTGTCGGGCCGCGCCTTGACCGGCCGCCCCGCAAGGTGGCGCTTGAGGTCGTCGGCGAGGGCCGCCGCCGAGGGGTAGCGGCGCTGCGGCTCGCGCTGCAGGGACTTGAGCACGATGGTGTCGAGGTCGCCCGCCAGCCGGCGCGCCAGCTTCTCCGCGCCGCCGCGGCCGACGCCGAGAAACGGCCTCTTCCTCCCCTGCTGCCCGCTGGTCGCGGTCGCGGCGCGGCGCACGGCGCTGCTCGGCCGCGTGATGGTCTCGCCCTCGACGCGCGAGGACAGCTCCGCCGGCGAGGTGGTGTCGCGGTCGTGGGGCAGCAGGCCGGTGAGGAGCTGGTAGAGCACCACTCCCAGGGCGTAGACGTCGGTGGCGGTCGACACCGGCTCGCCCAGGATCTGCTCCGGCGCCGCGTAAGCGGGGGTCAGCGGCCGCTCGGCGGAGCGGGTCACCAGCGTCGCGTCGGCGCGCGTGGCGAGCAGCTTGGCGATGCCGAAGTCCAGCAGCTTCACCTCGCCGTCGGCGGAGACCAGGATGTTCGAGGGCTTCAAATCGCAGTGCACCACCAAGTTGTGGTGCGCAGCCTCCACTGCCTCGCAGCACAGGATCAGCAGCCGCAGACGCTCGTCGAGCGGCAGGCTGCGGCGCTCGCAGCTCTCGGTGATCGGCTCGCCATCGGCGAGCTCCATCACCAGGTAGGGCCGGCCGGAGGGCGTCATGCCGCCGTCGAGCAGGCGGGCGATCGAAGGGTGCTCGAGGCGGGCCAGGATCTGCCGCTCGCGCAGGAAGCGGCGCAGGATCTCCTCCGAGTCCATGCCGCGCTTCAGCAGCTTGATCGCGACCCGCTGTTCGAACTGCCCGTCGGCCCGCTCCGCGAGGTAGACCTCGCCCATGCCGCCGCGGCCGAGGAGCGAGAGGGTGCGGTAGGGGCCCAGGGCCTCGCCGCCCGCCACCTCGCCCTGCTCCGGGCTCGAGGCGAGCCAGTCGTGGACTACCTCGGGCGCGAAGGCCCCGGCGCTCTCCTCGAGGAAGGCCCCTGCCCGCTCGTCGGCGCCGAGCAGGGCCACGACCGCGGCGGCGAGCTCGGGGTCGGCGGCGGCGAGCGCCGCGAGGCGCGCCGCGCGTTCGCCGGCGCCGAGCTCCACGACCTCTTCGAAGGCCAACCGCGCCGCGCGGAAGCGCGCCGTGTTGGGGCCGGTCATCAGGGGGCGAAGCCCTGCGCCGCAAGCTCCTGGTACAGGAAAGCGCGGGCGGTGCGCCAGTGGCGCTTGACCGTGCGCTCGGAGACCTCGAGCGTGGAGGCGATCTCCTCCACTGTCAGGCCGGCGAAGAAGCGCCACTCGACGAGGCGCGACAGCTCCGGGTCGACGGTCTCCAGGCGCTCCAAGGCCTCGTCGAGCGCCACCAGCTCCTCGGCCTTCTCGGCCACCGGGATCTGCACCTCGTCGAGGTCGAGGGCCTTGACGCCGCCGCCGCGCTTCTGGCGCATGCGGGTGCGCGCGTGGTCGATCAGCACCTCGCGCATGGCGCGGGCGGTCAGGGCGAAGAAGTGGAAGCGGTCGCGCACCGTCCAGCCGCTGTCGCGCGACAGCTTGAGGTAGGCCTCGTGCACCAGGGCCGTGGTGTTGAGCGTCTCGCCCCAGGGCGCGGCCTGGAGCTGGCGGCGGGCGATCTTGCGCAGCTCCTGGTAGACCACCTCGAACAGGCGGTCGGCCGCTTCCCTCTCCCCCTCCTCCAGGGCGCGCAGCAGCAGCGTGATGGCGTTCGGATTGGGGGTTTCCCCTTGGCTGCGGCTGGGGTCCAGGTTCATCTGCGCTCCCTCGATCTCGGAGGATCCTACCCGAGGTTCATAGATTCTAGAGCACCTGCGAGAGGACTACACAAACTGGCAGAGCACGCGGAAATAGGAGTTTGAGCAACCAGGAGCATCCGCGCGGGCTGTTGCCGCGGCGCTCGCTGTTGTACCGGCACGCTGCGCATGAGAGAGTGCGCGCCACACTCCTGACCTCGACTTGCCCCGCCATGCACAACCTCCGGCGTTTTCACCTGTGGTTTGGCCTCGCCGCCCTGGGAACGTTTCTCCTGACCGGCGCCTACATGCGGATGCGCGTGCCGCCCGTGGAGGAGCTAGACGTCGCACAGCGCATCTTCTTCCGCTCGCGGCACATCTACATCCTCGCCGCCGCGCTGGCCCACCTGCTGCTCGGCACCTACTTGAGCGTCGCCGCCGGGCGCCGAGCGCGAACCTGCCAGGCGATCGGCTCCGGCCTGCTCTTCCTCGCCGTGCCGTTGCTGGTGGCGGCCTTCGTGCTCGAGCCGCCGGCGCTGAACCTCGAGGGAGCGGCGGGCGGTTACGGCCTCTACGCGCTGTTGGGCGGCGTCATTCTGCACCTGTGCGGAGGCAGACGGGGCTAGGAGTGGAGCCGCCGCTCGAGCTCGGCCTCGGCGGCGATCGCGCCAAACGCGGCCCAGGCGTCGCTCTCCGCCAGGCGGCGGAAGATCTCGAGTCCGCGCTCCACCTCTCCCGCCAGCAGGTAGTGCACGCCCGCGCCGTAGCTCACCGTCGGGTAGTCGAGCGAGGAGCGGTCGGCGCTCGCCTCGGCGAGCAGCGTCTCGGGGTCGTTCTCGCCGCGGAACATGAGCAGCAGCCGGTGGTAGGCGTGGCTCTCGAGCAGCTCGAGCTCGGCGGGCACCGCCGCCGCCACCTCGCGGGCCTCGCCCTCGCGGCCGAGCCGGCGCAGGGTGAGGTACAGCCAGTAGCGGGTCGCAATTTCCATGTCGCGATGGGCCATATCGGGGTTCCTCGACACCGTCAGACACTCACGGTAGGCGCCGAGCGCGGCCTCGAAGTCGCCCTGGAGGTAGCGCGCCAGCCCCAGGTGGTACCAGATGTTCGACTGCAGCGTGCTGGTGGGCACGTTCGCCGCGTTGGGCAGGCCGTCGGGCTCGACCTCGTCCGGCCGGCCGCGCACCAGCGACGCCGCGCGATCCAGGTCGGAGGCGGCATCGGAAAGGCGCCGGATCGTCAGGAAGCGATGGCCACGGTGGCGCAGGAAGCGGGCGTCCCGCGGGAAGAGCTCCAGGCCCTGGGTGAAGTGGTCGATCGCGTCGCGGTAGCGGCCGAGGTAGGCGATGCGGCGGCCGACCCAGATCCAGGCCTCGGGGTCGTCGGGCCGCTCGGCGAGCGCGGCCTGCGACGCCACCAGCTTGGCCTCGCGCTCGGCCTGGACCGCCGCGGGCAAGGCCGGCGGCACCAGCGTCCGGCCGAGCAGCGAGATCGCCTCGGCTGCCCCCGCCGGCTCCACGCGCGCCGCCGCTCCGGTCCTCGCGCCGGAGGCACCGGCAACCGTGCCCTCGGCTGGTGTCGTCGCCGGCGGCTGGTGACTGCACGCGAAGAGAGCGAGAAGACATCCCAGCAGGATCGATCCACGCACGCGAAACCACCTCCTTCGAAACCTCTGGATTCTAGCTTCGTGTCCGCCGTCGAGCCCGCCCCCCACTTCCATCCTGAGCGAAGCGAAGGATCTGCCGCCACGTTGAGCCTTGTTCACCCTCGCGCCACGGCCCTGTTGCAATCGCCCCTTAGCCTGCATCCAGAAGCCGGCCGGTCTGCGGTCGCGCTCGACCTCGACCTCATCCCCTTCGAAGGAGCATCCATGCGCCTCGCCGGAGACCTGGCCGACTTCTCTCTCGCCGACCTCATCCAGGTCCACGCCCTGGCCGGCAAGACCTGCGCCATCAAGGTCACCGGCCCTACCGGCGGCGGCGCCGTCTACCTGCGCGATGGCGGCGTGTGCCATTCCAGCCTCGGCACCCTCCAAGGCGAGGACGCCCTGGTGGCCCTGCTGGCGCGGCTCAACGGCTACTTCGAGGTGCAGCCCGACGCCGTGGCGCCACGGCGGACGATCGACCTCCCGCTGTCGCGGCTTCTCCTCATCGCCAGCGAGCGCATCGCGCGCGGCGACGTGCCGCCCGCCGAGGCCACCTCAGCCCGGCCGCGGGCGGTGGAAGCGCGACCCTCGCCGGGGCCGGGCCCGGCGGCGCCCGCCGCCCGGCGCCGCGTGCCGGCGCACCGGCTGCTGCTGACCGGTGCCGCCGTGCTCGTCTTCGGCGTGGTGGGGACGCTGGCCCTGAGCTCCGGATCGCGTGGACCGGCGGCGCCGGCTTCCTCCGGCGACGCCGATGCCGAGAGCGCCAGCAGCCGCGCGATCGAGGCCCGCGAGCTCAACGGGCCCGGCGACGCCCAGCCGCTGCTGCTCGAGGGCGAGGCCCCCGCCTCTCCCGACCCGAGCTTCGCGCTCGACCCCACCGTGGTCTGCCGGCTGCTGATCGACGCCGAGGGCCATGTCGCCGAGGCCAAGATCTACCGCTCGCGCGTCGAGCTCGCCCTGTTCGAGGAGGAGGCGCTCTCCGCCGTGCGCCGCTACCGCTTCCAGCCCGCGCTGCGCGCCGGCTCGCCGGCACCGGTGTGGACCAACTGGACCGTCAGCTTCCGTCAACCCTAGCCAGCCTGCGAGGACACGTCTCGTGGAGAGCTCCCATCTGCTCCGGCCGTTCCTTTCGCTCGCCTTGAGCCTCGCCTGCTCCAGCTCGCTCGCCGGCGCCGACCGGCTTCGCGTCGAGGGTTCGGACACCATCGGTGGCAGTCTCGGTCTCGAGCTCGCCGAGGCCTTCAACGCATTTCACCCCGGGATCCTGGTGGAATGGGAGGGGCTCGGCTCCTCCACCGCGTTCATCGGCCTGTTCGACGGCTCGGCCGATCTCGGCGCCTCGTCGCGCCCCATCAACGAGGCGGAGCTCGCCGAGGCGCGCGCCCTGGGCCTCAAGCTCAAGGAGCTGGTGCTCGCCTACGACGGGATGTCGGTGTTCGTGCACCCTTCGAACGAGGTGCCGGTGCTCACCCTCGAGCAGCTCTCGCGCATCTTTCAGGGCCGGGTCACCAACTTCCGCGAGGTGGGCGGGCCGGACCGGCCGATCCGCCTGCTCTCCCGCCCGAGCTACTCCGGCACTCACGCCTTCTTCCGCGACAAGGTGCTGCGCCGGGGCAATGCCAAGGGTCCGGAGGAGTTCGCGGCCTCGACCGAGTGGGTGGAGCACACCGCCGACATCGTCGAGCGCGTGGCCCGCGACCCCAACGCCATCTCATACGGAGGCATGGCCTACGCCCGGCCGAAAGTCAGGGTGGTGCCGGTGGCGGCGGCGCGGGGGCGCCCCGGAGTGCTGCCCGCGCCCGAGACGGTGCGCGACGGCTCGTATCCGATCTTCCGCCCGCTCTACCTCTATGCCCGAGGCGAGCCGCAGGGCCGCGTGCGCGAGCTGCTGGACTTCATCCTCGGTGTGGACGGTCAGAAGCTGGTGGCGGAGGTGGGTTTCGTGCCCGCGAGCTTGGAGCAGAGCCCGGCCGCGGTGGTGGCGCGCGCCACCGCCGCGCGACTCGCTCCGGCGCCGCAGCCCGCGACCACCGCCCCGCAGCCTGCAGCGCAGCCGACGGCGCCGCCCGTCGCGCCCGGGGCAAGCCTCGCGGCGCTCCCCGCGACGACCGCTCCTGCCCAAGTCTCGACGGCCGTGGCCCTGTCCGCGCCGCCGGAGCCCACCCGCGTCTAGTTCTCCTCCGGCGCAGTCCAGCTCGGCCCCGGTGCGCGGGACACGCTCGCCGGCCTCGCCCAGGCCCTGCAGCAGGCGGGCAGGACGGCGAAGATCGTGGGCCACGCGGACGCCGACGGGTCGCCGGCGGGCAACCGGCGTGTCGCCTCGGCGCGGGCGCAGGCAGTGTTTCTCGAGCTGCGGCGTCTGGGCGTACCGGCCGGGGTGATGACCGTCGAGAGTGCCGGCTCGGACAAGCCGATCGCGACCAACGAGTCCAGCGCCGGCCGGGCCAGCAACCGGCGGGTGGACGTGGTGGTCTATGACTGAGAGGGTGCGCACCGCCAGGCCCGAAGGCCACTGCATTACCCTCACTGTCATCCTGAGAGCAGCGAGGGCGGGAGCGCGCAAGGCGAGGCCGCGGGCAGCGCTCCCTACGCCATTACCGCGAGCGTGCCGAAGAACGGATCGGCCAGCTCGGCGCGGCCCTCGACCTCGGCCCTCCGGCGCGCCTCGGCGCCGGTCATCCCCTTGGTGAGGAGCAGCCACGCGGCTTCCTCCGGCAGGCGGACTCTGGCTTCGGCGGCGCCGGTGCCACGGTAGAGCCGCCAGGCATCCGCATCCCGCCGCACGGTGAACGCGTAATCCTGCTCACCGGCGATGGTCATCGCGAGCCCCGCGCCCTCCGGGGCTTCGACTCCGGCCATGCGATGCGGCAGGGCGCGGAGGAACGTCTCCAGCACCGGCTCCGAGAAACGCGGCGCAGTGAGCGGCGGCGCCCCGACCGCGAGGCGGATCTGCTGCTGGTGGTGCCAGCGCTCGGTCAGCTCGCGGGCCACGTCGAACCAGCTCTGCGACTCGCTCTCGCCGGCCCACGCCACCGAGAAACGGGCCGGGGCCCAGGGGTCGTAGGTGGGTAGGAAGGCGCCCAGCTCCGCCTCGGCCTTCTCCATCCAATCCACCAGCAGGCGCGGGCTCAGGCGCCGCATCGCCTCCACCCAGGTGGCGTTGAGCTCGTCGAGGAAGCCCACCAGGTCGCGGTAGCCCGCGATCGGCTGGCGCGGGCTCCGCGGCGGCTGGCCGTCGCGGTCCAGCGACAGGCGCCGGAGCGCGGTGTCGAGCAGGTGAGCCGCCACGTCGTGCACGCTCCACAATGGGGCGGCCGTTCGCTGCGACCAGTCCTCGGGCTCGAGGCCGCGCAGCAGCCGCACCAGCTCGCGGCCGAGGTCTGGGAAGAGGTCGGCGACCAGCAGCGGCCCGGCGGGACGGAGAGTGAGCTTGGCGTCCATGTGCGGCTGAACCCTCGCCGACCGAGCAGCACCGACTCTGCGGCGAGGGAATATCCTCCTCGAACTAGCGAAGGCTAGCAGAGAGGAGCCACCATGATCTCGACGGCGCTCTACATCGCGGCGCGCTACGGCGCGGCCTTCGCGCTGCTCTTGTATGGCTTCGCCAAGCTCAACGGCGCGCAGTTCACCGTCCTCGACTCCGAGCTCGACAAGCCCCTGGGCCAGGTCAGCGGCTTCTGGCTCACCTGGTACTACTTCGGCTTCTCTCCGGTGTACGGCAACCTGGTAGCGCTGGTGCAGATCGGCGGCGCTCTCCTGCTGCTGTTCCGCCGCACGGCGCTCCTCGGAGCCTGCCTGCTGCTGCCGCTGGTGGCCAACATCGTGCTCATCGACATCTTCTACGGCATCGAGCCGAGCGCGCTGATGATGGCGGTCGTCATCGGCGGCGCGCTGCTGTTCATCATCGCCGCCCACCGCCGCGAGCTGATCGAGACCTTCTGGACGCGCCAGAGCACGGTGCTTGCCGCCGGGCAGCTACAGCCGGTCGTGGGCATCGCCAAGGGCGTCGCGGTGGCCGCCTCTCTGATCGTCCCCGCGGTGCTCACCTTCTGGGTCGCCAACTTCAACAACCGCCAGCCGACGCCGCTGGACGGCGCCTGGGAAGTGGTCGAGCATTCCGCGGACCTCGAAGCGGCAGCGGTGCCGGCGACCATTTTCTTCGAGCGCAACCGCGCCTGGATGTGCGTGTTCAAGCTGCCCGCCGGCGTCTACGAGACCCACCATTTCGAGATCGACACCGACAGCCAGGCGATCTCCATCTGGCAGACCTGGCTGACCAAGGGCGAGAAGATCTTCGACGGCAGCTACCGGCTCGAAGGAGCGCAGCTCACTCTGACCGGCCGCTTCGTGCCCGGCGCGGGACCCTCCACCCTGCGCCTACAACGCCGGTCCCCGAGCCGCTGACCGCTCTCGAGCAGCACAGATTCGTCACACGGGCTCGCTCGCGGCGTCACAGCCGGCGCCTAGGCTCTGCACAGGAAACGGTGCAGCACGCCATGGCCGACCGCCACCATCGACACGCAGGAACTGCTCCGGGCCCGCGATGAGCCCGCGGCCCGCCAGCGTCTTCTCCTTCTCCAACCTCCGCCACTTCTTTTCGGGCCACGTGCCGGGCCAGGTGATCGTGCAGCTCACCGACTCCTGCAACGCCCATTGCCCGCAGTGCGAGATGCGGGTGGGCAACCGCTTCTCGCGGTCTTCGCTCGACGACAAAGACCTGCGCCGCACGCTCGACGCCGCCGCGGCGCGCGGGGTGGCGGCGGTGTCGTTCACCGGCGGTGAGCCGCTGCTGCAGCTCGACCGCCTGGTGCGCTGGCTGGGTTACGCCTCGGACCTCGGCATCCCCTTCCTGCGCACCGGCACCAACGGCTACCTGCTGCGCCACTGGCAGCGGCCGGATTTCGAGGATCGCGTCTCGCTGCTCGCCGAGCGCCTGGCGGCGAGCGGCCTGCGCAACCTGTGGATCAGCCTCGACTCGGCGGACCCCGCGGTGCACGAGGAGATGCGCGGCCTGCCGGGCGTGGTCGAGGGCATCGCCCGCGCGCTGCCGATCTTCGAGCGCCACGGCCTGTGGCCGACCGCCAACCTGGGCATCAACCGGCGGACCGGCGGCGAGCCGCTCTCGATGCGCGAGGGCGCCGTCGAGGCCGAGCAGCAGGAATTCTACGAGCGCGCGCTCGACGCCTTCCGCGCCTTTTACGGCAAGGTGCTGGGCCTCGGCTTCACGATCGTCAACTGCTGCTACCCGATGAGCGTCGAGTCCGAGCCCGAGCGCGGGCTCGAGGCCGTGTACCGCGCCTCCTCCGCCGATCCGGTGGTGAGCTTCCGGCGCGACGAGAAGGCGATCCTCTTCCGCGCCCTCGACCAGGCGGTGGCGGAGTTCCGGCCGCGCCTCCGGGTGTTCACGCCGCGCAGCATGCTGCGCTCGCTGGTGCGCGACTACCGGGACGGCGAGGCGCACGGCTACGCCTGCCGTGGCGGCCTCGATTTCTTCTTCGTCGCCGCCGCCGACGGCGAGGCCTACCCCTGCGGCTTCCGCTCGCAAGAACGGCTGGGCAAGTACTGGGACCTCGTCGGCAACGGTGTGCGGCGCGACGCCCACTGCCGGAGCTGCGACTGGGAGTGCTTCCGCGATCCCTCGAACCTGGCCGGGCCGCTGCTCGAGCTGCGGTCTCGGCCGTGGACGCTGGTCAAGCGACTGCACGGCGATCGGGTCTGGGCCCGCCGCTGGCGCGAGGACCTCGCCTATCAGCGCGCCTGCGATTACTTCGACGGCCGGCGGCCGCCCGAGCCGCGGCGGCTGGCCGCCTTCGCATCCGCAGGAGACTCCCCAGGAGGAAACGCATGAGCGCGAGAGCAGACCTCCATTGCCACACCAAGCACTCCGACCAGCCCGGCTCCTGGGTGCTGCGCCAGCTCGGCGCGCCCGAGAGCTTCACCGAGCCGGCCGAGATCTACCGGCGCTGCCGGGAGCGCGGCATGGACTTCGTCACCGTGAGCGACCACGACTCGATCGCCGGCGGGCTCGAGATCGCGCACCTGCCGGGCACTTTCCTGTCCTGCGAGGTCACCGCCCGCTTTCCCGAGGACGGCTGCCTGGTCCACTGCCTGGTGATCGGAGTGAGCGAGGCGCAGTTCGCCGAGATCGACCGCCTGCGCAGCAACCTTTACGAGCTGCGCGACTACCTCTGCGGCGAGGACATCCTCTGCTCGGTCGCCCACCCGCTCTACCGGGTCAACGACCGGCTGACCGCCGCCCACTGGGAGAAGCTGTTGCTGCTGTTCAAGCGCTTCGAGCTGGTCAACGGCGCGCGCGACCCGCAGGCAGGATTGCTCGCCCAGGCCATTCTCGAGAACCTGACCCCGGAGATCCTCTGGAACCTCGCCGAGCGCCACGGCATCGATCCGCGCGACCCCGAGCCGTGGGTCAAGCACGCGACCGGGGGCAGCGACGACCACAGCGGGCTCTACCTGGCCGCGGCCTGGACCGAGACGCCGCCGGCCTCGAACGTCGAGGAGTACCTGGCCCATCTGCGGCGGGGCGATCACCGGCCAGGAGGCGAGGCGGGCTCGAGCCTCAAGCTCGCCCGCTGCTTCTACTCGATCGCGCTCGAGTACCTCGACCGGCGCCGGGCCGGAGCCAACGGCCAGGGCGATCTGGTGGGCGAGCTGCTGCGCCGGGTGCTCGACGGCGGCATGGCCCCGCCCACCTGGCGCAGTCGGATGCGCACCGGCGCGGCCCGCCTGGCGCTCGCCGGCCGTGCCGCCTGGTCGAGCGAATCCATCTCGCTGGCCGGCGAGATGCTCAAGGTGGCGTCGCATCCCGCCCCGGGTCCGGCGGCGAGCGTCGAGCGACGCTGCCTGGAGGCCGCCAACCGCCTGACCGAGGCCGCGGTCTCGGCCGCGCTCGATCGCGCCGTGGGCGAGATCAAAGCGGGGCGGCTGGCGGGCGCCTTCCGCGCCGCCACCGAGCTGGTGCCCCACCTCGCGGCGCTCGCCCCGTACCTCGCCTCGTTCCACACCCAACACAAGGACGACGGATTCCTGCGCGACCTCGCGGCGCGCCTGCCGACGCGCCGGGGCGAGGCCGCGCGCCGCGTGGTCGACCGGCCGCGGAAGAAGGCGTGGTTCACCGATACCCTGACCGAGGTCAATGGCGTGGCGCGCACCATCCGCGAGACCGCGGCGCTGGCGCGCGAGAAGGGCGCCGACCTGACGGTGATCACCGCGACCAGCGCGCTCATTCCCGCGGGGCTACCGGTCACCAACTTCCGGCCGCTGCGCGAGGTCGCGCTGCCCGAGTACGAGTCGATCCCCCTCGCCCTGCCGCCCTTCCTCGAGCTCCTCGACCACTGCGAGCAGGAGGGGTTCACCGAGATCATCGTCAGCACCCCCGGGCCAGTGGGGCTGGCCGGGCTCGCCGCCGCGCGGCTGCTGGGGCTGCCGGCGACCGGCATCTATCACACCGACTTCCCCGCCTACGCCGGCCTCTTGACCGGCAATCCCGTCTGCGAGCAGCTCGCCCACGGCTACATGGAGTGGTTCTACGGCGCCTGCGCGAGGGTCTACGCGCCGAGCCGCGCCTACGCCGAGACACTGCGCCGCGCGGGCCTGCCCGGCGAGCGGCTGCGGCTGCTGCCCCGCGGCGTCGACCACCGGCTGTTCCATCCCGGCCGCCGCCGCCCCGAGCTGTGGCGCGAGTGCGGCCTCTCCGGCGCCTGCCGCTTCCTCTACGTGGGCCGGGTGTCGAAGGAGAAGAACCTCGACCTGCTGCTGGCGGCGTTCCGCGCCCTGCTGGCGCGCCGCCCCGACGCCGACTTGATCGTGGTGGGCGACGGGCCGTACCTCGAAGAGCTCGCCGCGCGCCATTCCGACCCGCGCATCCTCTTCACCGGCTTCCTGCACGGCGCCGAGCTCGCCGCCGCCTACGCCAGCGCCGACGTGTTCGTGTTCCCCAGCGCCACCGATACCTTCGGCAACGCCGTGCTCGAAGCCCACGCCAGCGGCCTGCCCGCCGTGGTGGCCGACGCCGGCGGACCGCCGGAGATCGTGCGCGAGCACCGCTCCGGGCTAGTGTTCGACCCCACGGACGCCGGCGAGCTGGCGGCCGGCATGGAGCGCCTGATGCTCGATCGCGAGCTGCGCGCCGCCATGGGCCGGAGGGCCCTCGAGCACGCGCGGGGGGCGAGTTGGGAGAATTTGCTGGCCGAGCTCTGGGGCGAAGAGCCGCTCCCCGCGACCGCGGCTAACGAGGAAGACCCCGCCGCGGCCGAGGGCTGGGAAGAGCTGCTGGCTACGGCGTAGGTCGTCGAGGCCGGAGCCGGCACCCGGCCCCGCGCTCCTCCTCAAACCCAGAGGCACCCGCCAGACGGGTGCCCCATTCATTGGACAAGGCAGCGCGATAGGCCCCGATCCGGTAGGCGAGGTCTCATAGTCGTGATATGGCTATAAACGAAGATGTTCGTGCAACCCAACCTCGACAAGGAGGACAGACCGTGACCAAGACCTGGACGAAAGCCCTTACCCTCGCTCTGACCACGATGCTCGCCGGCGCCGCTTCCGCGGCGGCCGACCCCGACCCGACTCCTCAGGCCACGCGGCTCATCCGATCGATACGGGCCGAGCTGGCGCCCGTCGAGGAGCAGATCCGCAACCATCCGTACCTCACCGCCCTGGAGCATCACCAGGTCTCCATCGCCAACCTGCGCAAGTTCGCCGGCGAGCAGTACAACATCCTCAAGAGCGACCTGCGTAGCGACGCCCACATGGTGACCCGCTTCGGGGCCACGCCTGGAGCGCCCTTCTTCGTCGACCTGGTCAACGGCGAGTCGATCGCCATCGGCCTGCTGCTCGACTTCGCGGCAGCCCTGGGGCTCGACGAGGAGGACCTCCAGGCCTACGAGCCGCGGCCGCGCGGCCAGACCTACCCCAGCTATGCGGCCTGGCTGGGCTTCTACGCCGCCGACGCCGACATCGCCGCCGCCTACCTGATCAACTTCCCGGTCTTCGGCGAGAACTCCGGCCGCATGGGCACCGCGCTGCGCAACGTCTACGGCTTCTCGGCCGAGGAGACCGCCTTCTTCGACTTCTTCTCCTCGCTGCCGCCGACCTTCGAGCCGGCGGCGCTCGCCATCATCGAGCGAGGCCTCGACGGCTGCGTCGAGCCGCGCAGCATCCGGCGCGCAGCGCGTTTGCTGCAGGCTTACGAGCTGGACTTCTGGGACGCGGTGGCCCAGAACTGAGCAAGGGGTGAGGAATCAAAGGGAGGATCGCTCAGGACCACGACCGGGGGAGCGTTTGCGCTCAGCCCGCTGCCGCCGCCGCGATGTGCTTGGCGGTGTCGATGTAGTGGCGGAAGCGCACCACGCGGCCGGCTTCGTCGAACGTCCAGAGGTGCAGTTCCTCGTCGCGGACGCGAGCGCCGGTCGAGGGAATGGTGCAGTCGACGGTGATCTCCGCGGCGACCTGATGCTCGTCGGCCAGCAGCGAGTGCACCTGGAACTCGTCGAAGCGAAACTGGCCCACGACCCCGAAGAACTCGGCCGCGCCGGCCCGGCCCCGCCGTGGCAGCAGCCACGGCACACCGGCCGTCTGGGCCCGGCTGTCCGCCCACTCCTCCCAGCGCACCTCCTCGTGCAGGCGCTCCAGGATCGCCGCGACGTCGCCGCGGCTGAAGGCGTCATAGATGGCTTTCACAGTCTCGAGATTCGGATGCATGGCTTCATCCCTCCGGCGCTCATACGAGGCGGGAGGGCGGGTGGATCATGCAGGCATAGCACTTGACTTTCTGCCCCAGAAGTGAAGACTTCCACGAGGGAGACGCGTGATGCCTGACTGGGGCTCAGCACTCGAAGCTCAGAAGCAGGCCTCGACGGTGCTGGTGCTGTTCATTCCTAGCGTCGACCGCTTCGACGAGACCATCGACCAGGACTTCTGGGTCGACGAATCTCTTGCGGTCCTCGGCCGGCTCTTCGGCGGCGCCACGGCATTCCCTCAGGGCAGGGGTGTCTGGCGCGACGAGGAGCGAGGTGGACGGCTGGTCTATGACGCTCCGGTGATCGTTCAGTGTTACACCCGCGAGGAGGATCTCGAAGCCGGTGCGGCCCAGCTGCGAGGCTTTCTGACCCGCATGGGCCGCGAGGCTCGTCAGGGCGCAGTAGGTCTGGTGATCGATCGCGACTACTTGGAAATCCGCTTCCCGCTCGAGGATCGATGAGATGACCAAACAGATTGATCGACTGGCGGAAAAGCTGGGTGCCACGAGGGTTGGAGAGGTTCCTGCCTACGCACCCGGGGCGTTTGGCATGAGCGCGCTGGCGCGGACGCTCGAGGAGCGTCTGGTCCCGGGCCAAGGTCGCCGCCCCGGCAGGCCGAGCAACCCCGCATGGACGAAGCGATCCAAGGTCCCGATGGCGCCGGCAACGGAGGAACGCCTCGTCGAGCTCGCAAGACTGTTGAGTAGCGACGCGCGCAAAGTGAGCCCGATGCAGGTGGCGGCGCAGCTTCTCGAGGAGGCGGCCGCTAGATACTCCCGGCGCAGCCAGGAGGGCCGATCGCGGCGAAGGGTCGGCTAGGAGAAGCCTACGGCAGCGTCGCCGACCACTCCGAGGTGTCGCCGGTCTCGAAGCCGTCGTCGAAGATCGGGCCGCAGGGGCTGGTGGGGCAGCGCTCGAAGCCGCCGATGTCGAGGGGCGGGTCGGGATAACGCGCCTGGGTCGCCTGGTGGCGGACGTATTCGCGGAGCACCCCGTTCGCGGGCAGCGTGCCGAGCGCCAGCGCGGTGCCGGCGTCCGCGGCGGTGGAGCCGGCGGTGAGGTGGAAGTCCTGGGTCGCGAGGTCGACGAAGCCCGGCGAGGCTCCCTCGACGCTGGTGCCGTCGTCGTCGATGGTTCCGGCGAGGCTGCCGTGGGTGTCGACCCAGCCCGGCTTCAGCCAGTTGTGCGAGAGGTCGAGCACGCCAGTCTCGTCGAGCATCGCCAGGCGATCGCCGGTGGCCGTGACGTAGAGCACGTTGTTGCGCACGTCGGCGTGCTCGTCGTTCGACGAGAGGCGCAGCAGCGTAGTGTTGCCGGTGCGCGTCGAGACCACGGTGTTGTTGTAGAAGAAGAGCGTGCCCTTGCGGTAGATCGTCTCGTCGCCGCTGTCGCCGCCGTAGTGGACGATCTGGCTGTTGCCGGCGCCGTCGGGCTCGATCAGCACGTTGCCGTAGACGAAGGTCTGGCGGTAGCGAGGATCGTCGACGATCACCTGCGTGTCCTCGCCGTCGACCAGGTCGAGCTGGCGGTTGCCGCCCTCGATCCAGTTGTAGCGCACCACCAAGCCCGCCGAGCGGTCCTTCAGGTTGTTGCCGCCGGCGCCCGCGCGCAGCGGGCCGAAGCGGTTGCCCTGGTAGGTGATGCCGCGCGCCGCGGTGTAGGTGTTGTGCTCGAAGCCGCTGCCCACGATGCCGTTGTCGAGGATCCAGTTGCCCTGGATCAACACGTCCTGGGTGTCGCCGTCGAAGGCGGCGACGAAGAGGCCGTTGCCCGAGTCGCGGATCGCGCAGCCACGGATCACCAGGTGCTCGGCCTTCTCGACGTAGATCGAGGCGGCGTTGGTCGAGTAGGTGCGGGTGGTGCCGCCGTCGTCCGAGAAGGTGTAGGGAGGGCGGGCGGACCGGATGTCCAGGCCCTCGATCACCAGGTAGGCCGGCAGATCGTCGTCCGGCACGTTGGAGCCGCCGATCTTGATCACCCCGCGCTCGTCGTTCCAGAAGTCGAGCGGGTCCGGGGTGACGGCGTTTTCACCACTCACGATCGGCAGCTCGCCGGCCGGTCCCGGCACACCGCGCACCACGATCGGCTGCGCGGCCGTGCCGCGGCGGTTGATCACCCACTTCTCGCGGTAAGGCGTCGAGCGCCAGTGGATGCGCACCTCGTCGCCCGGCGCGAGCGTGGCCCACGGCACCTGGCCGATCGAAGCCAGGGGCTGCCCCGGCCCGACGTCGTAGGTCGCTGCGGAGACTGGAAGAACGCTCGCGAGGAGAAGCAGCGAGGCTACTAAGGCAAGGCGCGAGCTTGGGACCGACATATCGACGAGAGTCTATCTCACAGCCCAAATCGCGAGTGGCACCACCTGCTTTAGAGTGGAAACTATGGATTCGCCGACCCAGCCAACGTCCCCCCGCGGAGCGCGCCGCGGTCTGTACTGGCAAGACTGGTTTGCCGCCTGGGCCATGCTGCGGTGCTGGGCTGAACCAGCAGAGGGAGTTGCTGCCATCGAAGTTGAGGCCCTCGGCACTCCCTATGTTGACGACCTCATCCTGGACTCGAAAGGGCGCAGAGTCTACAAACAGCTGAAGCACACGACGCGACAGCTCAAGCGCTTCACAGGGGCCGATTTGTTCTCCGAGGCGGGCGGCGAGCCGGCTCTCATCGGGAAGCTCTTCAAGGGGTGGGCACGAGTTCGTGTCGAACCCGGTCTGCCAGTGGAGATCCACCTCGTCACCAACGCGGCTCCCTCCGAGGATGCTCGGAATCGCCCGATCTCACCGGTCGAGTTCGAGCGGAAGGTCCTGCGCCCCGTACGTTCGGGGGTGTGGAGCTGCCCGGACGACCTGAGGGGACGCTTCCATGAGATTCAGCGGCTTGCGAGAGCTCCCGACGAGGCAACGTTCCTCGAGTTTCTTGGAGCACTCCGTCTCGAATTCAACGCGCCTGATGAACAAGAGCTGCACCGCCTGGTCGTCGCCTTGCTCCAAGACCGGCTCCGCCCCAGAGCCAGTGCAGAGACGGAAGGTGCTGCCTGGGCCGAGAAGGTCTACGATCTCGCAACTCGGTACCCGGCCACCGGGCGGCTTTCGCGGGATCAGATCGGTCGAGAGCTCCGGCAGATCTTCCATCTTCCCCAGAGATTCGAGCACCGCCTCGCTTTGCCAGATCACCATGTGCCGCGTTCCAGCTTCGCGGATACGGTTCTGCGGCAGGCCCGCGAGCTCGGCAGCGGATATCTCTTGGTCTTGGGACAGCCGGGGTGCGGCAAGACTACGCTAGCGACTTGGCTTGCCAACGAGCACGACGACGAGCTGCTGCTGCGCTACCACGTGTTTGACCCCAGGCAAGCAGCCGCACTCCAGCGGCAGGGCCGAGCCTCGGCTCTCGAGTTCGTTGGGACGATTCTCGATGTCTTGAGGGAGCGCTTTCCCGCCGAAGCAGAGCCCTACGTGCCCACCGCAGAGACTCTGTCCTATGCGGTCACGGCTCTCGGGGCCGAACTCGAAAAACTCGCTGGAGGTCAGCAACGCCTCGTGGTGATAGACGGCATCGACCACGTGGTTCGGTCCCATCTTCGACACAGCTCCCTATTTGATGCCCTACCTCAACCAGCCCCGCAAAATGTGGTGTTCGTCCTGTTTGGCCAACCAGGCTGGGAGTACCCCAGCTGGTTAGCGGGTGCTCGTTCCATTACCGTGCCTCCCTTCACGGAGGAAGAGACCCGAACTCACGTCTGCGCTCGCTTGGGTTGGTCAGAGGACGACACGGCAGCAAGGACTGTCGTCTCCATTCTTCACACGAAGTCTGCAGGGAATCCGCTTTCACTCTTCTATAACTTGGCGACGGTCGAAACCTTGGGCAGAAGCCCTGGTGAGGTCGGCGCTGCTCTGGAGAACGCCAGGTTTTTCGGACGCAACCCGCACGAAGACTACCAGCGGCTCCTCACCGACCTCGGGTGTGTGTTGCCACGGGTCCAAGGGTCCGATTCTCTTCGTGACGATCTCCTGGCCTGCTTAGCGGTTGCGACCACGTCAGTAACTGAGGAGCGGCTATGCGCCGGCTTCGCTGAGGAAGATCTCAAACGGCGGGAGGCGAGGGACTTCTTGCGCGGCTTGCGTCCAGTCGTGGTCGAACGCGAGCAGGGGAGGTTTTGGCTCTTTCATGACGACTTCCGACGCTACGCAGAAGAGAACACAGCGGGCAGCAGCCGGCTAGAAGCCCACCGTCGGCTGGCTCAGGCTCTGGCTCTAGATTGGAAAGGCGAAGAACTCTTGGCCTGGGCCGAGCACCTGTGGGGAGCTGGTGAGGATCGCTCGCTTGCTGACCTTCCGGAGCGGCTGATGCTGCCAGAGTGGTTCCAGAGGGCACCGCGACGAGCCGTCGTCGGCATGTACAAGCTCGCTCTTGCGGCGGCCTTCCGTCTCGCGGACGACATCCGCATCCTGAGAAACGCGCTCGCCGCAGCCCGTGCAGTGGAAGCTGCGGGTCTCCACTGGGCGCCGCGGGACGAGGAAACGCCGGAGCCTGGCCTGAAGGGCTGGAGTTTTGTAGTGCCGCCGCGAGGGGTCGACTCCAGTTCCCTGCAGCGACGAGCAGCAGCCCTCCGAGCCGCAGCCGAGGGCTATCGTGAGGATCCGGCCCTTGCCGCAGAGATCGCTGGGCGGTTTCGCCTATCTGCAACCGAGTTAGAGGGAGTGGATGAGCGTGACGAACGCGAGGCCCTCGAATACGTCCAGGCACTCGCCCACTGGTGCCTTCGCAGCGGCGACCTCAACGGAGCGAGACGGCTCTGCACGGAGGGGAGCGCTGTTGGGTCTCGGTCCTCCGCCGCTTGCAGCGAGGAGCTTGCGATTCAGAAGGACCAGGGCATCCTCGGCGCATGGGCGGCCGCCTTGGCCGGAGCCAGCGAGGAGATCGATTGGAGACTGGCCGAAGCCGCAACACTCCACCTGACCGTGGCTCGCTCGGCGCACGCTGGCGTCATCGCCAGAGCGCTGGCAGCGGTGCCAGTGCCAGCGCCTGAAACGGTAAGAGACGCAGCAGTGTTACTAAGCCTTGTCGATGGTACCAACCGGGCTTCCGTGGAGCATCAGGAGGCGCTGGTTCGATGGGATGATCGGGCCACTACCGAACCTGCCCAATACCGCGAATTCTTCTTCCACGGATTCGTCTCTACGGCGGCAGGGGAGGTGAGGGACCTTGGGCTTTGCAGATTTCCAGACCGGTTTTCATCGAGGTCGCAAACGGGACTGAGCAACAGTGTCGTCCCTCGCTATGCGCAGCTCCCTTGGCGTCTTGGTTCTGCTGCGGGACTGGCATGCCGCGGTGAAGATCTCTTGCGGCCCCAGGAGCTGGAGGATGTGCTTTCGGAGCTGCTCTCAGAGGAGATCCCGGCCTCCGACGGCCTCCAAGACTTCATGCGAGCACAGTTCGCGAGGTTCTATCTGCCATTGGTAATTCTTGCCATCCAACGCCGCCCCGCATTGGCGGAGGCGGCGCGTAAGGCGATCCTCCCCTGGGCTAGTAACTCACTCGACGCTCCGGGCGACCGGACCTACGGCCTGCTGGAGGCCACATGGTTGCTCGCGCCAGCTGCCTGGCGGGAGAGGGCCTCTACTGCGTTCCAAATGGCCGAGTTTCCTGGAACAGAGGCCGTTGAGCGCGGTCAGTGGTTCGAGTATTGGGCGACGCGGGCGGCTGAGCGAGGCGTGACACCGACCGACGCCTTTCTCGCGCGGAAGTCTGTTGCAGAGCTGGGGGTGCCTCGCAAGACTGACCCAGCCCATCTCGCCGTGGAGCTCCTCCGTCGCTGCGGCGAGGCCAGTGCGGCCCAGCCGGAGCGCGTTCGCCGGCTGATCGATCTGCTGATCCGCTTGAGTGCAGAGCCCGAGGGCCACCGAAGGGCCTACCACCATCTTCCCAAGGTGCTCGCTCTTGCCCTGCGCCTAGATCCGTCGCTGTTCTGGGCAGAGTTTCTGCGTAGCGTGGACGCGAACGAGGTGGCCGAGCCCTTCGGGGCGACTCCGGCGTCTGTCGCTGTCCAGTGGCTCTGTGAGGAGAAGTCAACCACGGCCGCGGAGCTGTTCGCACTGTGGTACTGGGTCGCTGCTTGCCCAGGCGGACTGGATCGGGATGGTCACGCGGTGCGAGCTGGGCGGTTGATCGCTCAACGCCTGGAGGGTCTCACAGCTACCACCGAGGCGGAGCAGGTTCGAAGGTGGCTGAGCACCCTCGAATTGCCTCAACCAGCGACCTCTAGCGATTCGAACGGCTCCCAGGCGCCATCAGCAACGGTTGATCCTCCGGCCTCTCCGAGACTCGTCCCGGATATCAACCAAGTCGACTGGAAGTGGTTTTCCTCCTACTGGGGCGAGAACGAGTACCCGGTGCTCCGTGCCTACCTCGAAGAGGGCGGTGAAGTGGCGTGGCAATGGGTCTGTGGGCGCCTCGCGGAAGAGTTCGCCACCAGCCCCCTGTACCACGCCTACGATGCCACGCACGTGGCGAGCGGGCTGACCGAGTTGCGAGCTCTTCCGGCAGCAGAGGCGTTCGAGGTCGCGATGCAACACCTCGCCGAGAAGGTGAGCTTCCAGCCGGCGCCGGTGCCGCGTCGTGACGCCGGCCACCAGAGAAGCCGAGTTGAGGTCTTCGTCAACCTCCTCGCGCGGGGGATGGACGCAGACGACGTAGAAACGGTCACTCGCTCGCTCCGCAGCCTTGCAATGCTGGCGCGCAGCCCCGCCACGGTAGACCCGCTCGAGCGGGAAATGCAGGCCCGCCTTCTCAGCTCCGAGTCCCGCGCAGTAGTTCACGCGCTCCTGGCTCTGAGAGAAATCAACGCGCTGTCGGACCAAGCACGTGCACAGGTAGCGCCTCTGGCCGAGCACCCGGACGCGTGGTGCAGGTGGCTCGCTTGTCGAATTCTGAAAGTGCGGCCAGGTTGGCCCGGTCGCCGCCCGCTAGCACCGCCTGCACCGCCTATCACCGCGGAACCCACGCCAGCGGAGTCGGAGGTCGGTGCCATGCTCTACGCTGACCCGACGAGTGCGCGGCAGATCTACCTTAGGAAGCTGGCAGTAGTCTCCGGAATCTCGGAGGAGGAACTTGCCCCTGAGTTTGAGCTCGAGTCGCGTTCCCTGGGCTCAGCAGCAGAGCGACCACGCGGCCGGCGCCACCATCGTGGACCGGCTCTAACTTCACACAGGATGGACGAGGCTGCGGGTCGTTTAGCCTGTCGATTGGCCTCAGTTGTCCCGTCGCCAGCACTCCCGGCCGTGCTGTCTGCAGTGGCAAACCAGGACCCATGGTTGGCGGTTGCTGAGCCGCTGGTGAACCCTCCAGATGGCTGGGTCGAACTGTGCCGCTGCGAAAAAGGGCCGTCGGATGACCGGTCAGAGTATCTATTACGCTCTGTCGGTCTTGTGGATCATCGAGCATTGGTCGGGCCCGACAGGTGGCCACCGGCGAGCATTGCTGAAGTTGGGTGTCTGCTCTTGCCCCCAGAGGAGCCACAGGAGTTCGCCTGGGTTGCAGAGTGCTGGCCTGAAATGGCAGCACCCCGCATGAAGGCTGGTCCCGTCGTGCCGCTGTCGTTTCTGAATGCACCCTTCACGCAGCTTCGCCGAGACCGGTTCAGCCTTGTGCCACGATGGGGCCATCCGCGCTTTCGCGGCTTGCGCTTCGAAGTCCGCGAGGTCCCTCAGTGGGTACACCCCGAAGAAGGGCCGGTCGTGGTCGCAGCCTGCGGTGAGCGGGTCGTGGACGTTACGGCCGCCGACTACCCATCGGTCCGATGGTGGGCCGGCTGGTACGCATCACCGAGCTGGCTTCGAGGTTTTGTGCTGCCAAACACAGCAATGATCCGCTTCTGGCGGCTTGTCTGGCAGGATCGTCAGCTGGGTAGACCCAAGGGCGACGAGCAGGTCGAGTACGGCCTTGAGGAGGACCCTCTCCGCGAGGAGGGTCAGCCTGTTGGGCGGCGGGCTGGGTGACCGAGAAAGACCTCCACCATGAGTAGCGCGCCGGTTCGCCGCGTCGGAGCTCCTAGCCGCCGGCCTCCGCCTGCCAAATCCTGGGATAGAGCGTCACGAGGCCGAGCTCGTTGACCTCTAGGTCGGCGACGAAGGAGCCGCCGGCGCTCTCGTAGCGGTAGGTAGTGAGGCCGGTGCGGCGGTAGACCTGGTCCAGCCGCTCGAGGCGGAAGCCCGGGAAGCGCAGCCAGGCGGCCCGCACCTCCTCCTCCTGGCCCACGGCGAGGGCGAGACGCCGGATGGGAAGCAGGTTGGTCGACGGGCTGATGGCGAGGTCGACGTCCAGCGATCCCGCCACCTCCGGGCTCTCGACGCCGTTGACCCACCAGCGCCGAGCGTGATCCACCTCGACGTCGATCTCCACCTTCTCGGCACCGACCCAGCCGGCCACCCGCGCCGAGAGCGTGTGCCACGCCGGGTCGCAGACCACCGAGTAGTCCAGCCTGCAGGCCTGGCCTTCGTGCGCGAAGACCGCGGTGCCCCCCAGGTGCCAGGAGCCGTCTTCGAAAGCGAGGCGCGCGGCCTCGTGACCCGGCCGGTCCAGCCGGCGCCAAAGAACTGTGTGGGCGCTCATCCGCTCTTCCTCCCGCGACAAGCTTACCCGCCCGCGCTGTACGGGTGCCACGCTCTCAAGTGATCAGCCGCGCGCCGGGCTCGGGCTCGCACGCGAAGCAGGAGCCGGCCCGGCTGCTCGCATCCTGGTAGCGGGCCTCGGTCTCCGCGACGAAGGCCGCGGCCTCGCCTCTGTCCACGAGCGCGATGGCGCAGCCGCCGAAGCCGGCGCCCGTGAGCCGCGCTCCATGGCAGGCCGGGTGGGCGCGCGCCAGGCCAGTGATCGCCTCGAGCTCGGGGCTCGACACCTCGAAGAGGTCACGGAGGCTGGCGTGGGACTCGTCGAGCTGGCGGCCGGCGGCGCCGAGGTCGGCGCGGCGCAGGGCCTCGGCCAGGGCTGCCGGTCGAAGGGTCTCGGTCACCACGTGCGTGGCCCGGCGGAACACGACGGGCTCGAGGCCTTCGCGAGCCGCTTCCAACCCGGCGGCGTCCACGTCGCGCAGCGCCCGCACCCGCGAGTCGATCGCCGCCAGCACCGCGACGGCTTTCTCGCACGCCGCGCGGCGCTCGGCATAAGCGCTGCCGGCGAGGGAGCGGCGGACGCCGGTGTCCATGACCACGAAGGCCGCCTCGGCCGGGATCGGCACCGGCTCGAAAGCTAGCGAGCGGCAGTCGAGGAGCAGGGCGCTGCCTGCCTGCGCCGCGGCCGAGGCGAGCTGGTCCATCACCCCGCAGGGCGTGCCCGCGAAGAGCTGCTCGGCCTCGCGGCAGAGCTGCGCCATGACGACCGGGTCCCAGGGGATGCCGGCGGCGGCAGAGAACGCGCGCGCCACCGCCACCTCGAGCGCCGCGGAAGACGACAGCCCGGCACCGATGGGAAGGTCGGTGGCGATCGCTAGGTCGAGGCCGGGCAGGCGGAAGCCCACGGTTTCGAGCGCCCAGGCCACGCCCGCGACGTAGGCCATCCAGCCTTCGACCGCGCCGACCGCGAGCCCATCGAGGCCCACCTGCCGCGTCTCGCCGAACGCCAGCGCATGGGCGCGGAGCCGCCGGTCCGGCCGGCGGCGGAAGCCCACGGCCACCCCGCGGCCGATCGCCATGGGCAGCACGAAGCCGTCGTTGTAGTCGGTGTGCTCACCGATCAGGTTGATGCGGCCGGGAGCGAAGGCCACCGCCGGCGGCTCGCCCGCGGCGAAGACCTCGGCGAAGCGAGCGCGGGCACGCGAAGCGAGGCCGGGGTCCATCCGATCAATCGGCGGCGGAGGTTCCGCGGGCTTCTCCGGGGCTCGGCGGAGGCATCGGCGGCGGCAGTCGCGGCGGGCGCGGGCGCAGCGCGGCGCCGGCGATCACCAGCAAGGCGCCGAGGCCGAGCAGCGAGCCTCCCGCCAGGCTGCCGCGATAGGAGAAGAGCAGCGCCGAGTTGAGCGCCGGCAGCAGAGCGCAGATCAGCAGCACGGGCGCCGAGATCGACCGCGGCCACAGGGCGGCGATGAGCACCACGAGGGCGGTCACCAGCGCCTGCAGCGAGAAGCCCAGCCACAGGGCACGGAACGATCGCTGGAGGTCGGGCGTGAGGCCGCTGTTGACGACCGCGATCGAAGCGGTGACGTAGCCCGTGGCGTGGTGCAGCGTGACGACGAAGAGGACGGCTGCCCCTCCGAGCAGGAGCAGCCGAGAGAGCTTGCTGAGGAAGCCTGCGGCGGCGCTCATCGGGACCTCCTGTCGCCAGGGTCGGGCGGCAGGAGTATCCCTCAGCGCGGGGCCGGAGGCCAGCCGCCGCGCCGGCGCTCTTACTTGGTGTCGAGTTTCCAGTTGATGGTGAGCGTGTAGTACACGGCGACTCGCTTGCCGTCGAGGGTGGCGGGCGCGAAGGTCCAGGTGGCCACGGCCTCACGGGCAGCCTGGTCGAGCTCCGCGTTCCCGGAGGACTGGCTCACCTCCTCGACGGAGGTCTTGCCCTCCGTGTCGACGATGCACTCGAGGACCGAGACGCCCTGCACCTTTGCCTTGCGCGGGCCATCGGGGTAGATCGGGTTTTTGCCGCCGAGGCGGCGCGGCGGCTGGACGTCGCCGGTGACGCGCAGGATATGACCCACTGGTTTGGGACCCACTGGTTTGGGGTCCACTGCTTTGGGGCCCGCCGCCTGGGGGCCGGCGGCGAAGGCGGAGCCCGCCATCGGGAAGCTCCACATGCCGAGCCCGGCGGCTGAGGCGAGCACGGTGGTCGAGAGGGCGAGGCGGAGCAGCAGGCGCGAACGGCGCATGGGGACCTCCTGGGCTAGCTGTGCCACCCGTTGCCGCAGGTGGCTGCGTTTGAGGAAAGGCAGGGCGGCGGGGTTCGCCGGGGCGGTGGCAATCGACCACAGGGCAGCGAGGTAGGCGCGGCGCCGCCCGGTCAGGCGGACGACCTCGGCGTCGATCACCTGCTCGCGGGCGAGGTCGATGCGCGCCAGCACCAGCCAGACGCCGGGATGGAACCACAGCGCGGCGCGCAAGACCTCCTCGCCGAGCGTGGCCAGCCAGTCGCGGCGGGAGACGTGCAGCAGCTCGTGGCAGGCGATGGCGCGCTGCGCATCGGGCGCCAGCTCGACGAAGCCCGGCGGCAGCAGGACCACCGGCCGCCGGACCCCGAAGGTCATCGGGCTCGCAGCGCGGGAAGAGAACAGAAACCGCGCCGTGCCACCGACGCGCTCTTGGGCCTCCACCAGGGCAGGCAGGGTCCGGACGGGCTCCGCCGCTGCAGTCCAGGCGTGCAGGGTGCGGAGCCCCGCGAGCAGGCGCAGGAGTCGGGCGGAGCCGACGGCGGCGAGGCCGGCGAGCAGCCAGGCGCTGGCCGCGCCCCCGAGCTCGCCCGGCGCCCGCGGCGCCGTGGCGAGGGTCTGGAGCCAGCCGCCACCCGCGTCCACCTCGGCGGCGAAGCGCAGGGGCGCGCCGACAAGTTGCACCAGCGGCAGCATCAGCGCCACCGCGAGCAGGCACTGCCAGTAGCGCAGCCGCGCCGTGGGCGGCGAGAGCCGCAGCAACACCGGCAGCAGCAGCCCCAGCCCGAGTACCAGCGAAGCCTGCAGCCACCAGGCCACGAGGTTCGCGAGCCACAGCGAAGCGTTCACTCGGCGTCCTCCGGCGTTTCCTCGATCAGGCGCGCGATCTCTTCGAGCTCGCGCCGCGAGATCTTGCGGTCGCGGATCAGCGACTGCACCAGCGGCCGCGCCGCGCCGTCGAACACCTGCGCGACGAAGTCGTCCACCAGGTGCGAGATGGTCTTGCCCTTGGCCTGGGTGGGCCGGTAGACGTAGGCACGGCCGGCCGGCTTGCGCACCAGGTGACCCTTGCCCTCGAGGATGTTCATCATCGTCATCACCGTGGTGTAGGCCACCGAGCGCTCGCGGCGCAGGACCTCGTAGACGTCGCGCACCGTGGCCGAGCCCAGCTCCCAGACGATCTTCATGATCAGGAGCTCCTGCTCGGTCAGCGTCTTGGGCTTGGGCCTCATGACTACTAAGACATTAGTACTAGGAGCCTCGGATGTCAAGGCCGCCCTCGAGAGAGCGCCTGGCCGAGGTCACAGGGGCAATGCCCGCGGCGGGCGACTCCTTTTCTGGCGGGCCAGAAGGCCCAGAAAGGAGTAGAGAATGAAGATGCGCATGTGTTGCTGTCTCGGAGTGGGGGTGCTGCTGCTCGCTGTGGCGGCGCAGGCCGAGACCATCCGCCGCGGCGTCGACCTGTGGACCACGGTCGGCGACGGGGTGACCTTCGCCAGCTTCGAGGAGGACCCGATCCCGGCCGGGTTCTTCTGCGACGGCTCGAAGGCGTTTACCGGACGGATCGCCTTCCGCGGCGCGCCGATCCCGGCCGAGCCGGCGGACGCGTTGGGGCCGATCGACACCATCGTCCGGCGCCTCGACGACGCGGTGTTCGACGGCGAGGGCCGCGCCCGGACCCGCATCCAGCTCCTGGCCTTGAACCTCGAGAGCGTCGAGGCGATCGAGACGGAGTGCGGCCGCTTCGACGTGGCGGTGAGCCTCGAAGGCGAGCAGCCCACCACCGAGATGGAGATCCGGCGCACCAACCCGTCGGGCGGCAGCTACTCCGCCCCGCTCTCGCTGCGCACCAAGATCAGCTTCCGTCAGGTCGCGAGCCCGGCGGTGGCGCGCCAGCTCGCCTGGCCGGTGAAGCTCGACGCCGCGCCCAACTCGGTGTGGTCCTACGACCGCCAGCGGCGCTACACGGGCGCGGTCTGGGTGGACACCGACGGCGACCGCCGGCCCGACAACCTGCTACCGCCGGCCTCGAACTTCAACGCCGGCATGGAGGCCATGCACGCCCAGTACGACCTCGACGACAACGACAGCGACGCCTACGACGACGACTGGGTGGCGCAGCCGATCTCCTGCGGCGGTTATCCGGTCGGCCCCAACTGCCCGAACGGCACCTGCCCCAGCCAGCAGTGCCACTGCACGCCGTGCAGCCAGAACCCGCGTCCCGGCCAGCCGAGCGGCACCTGCAGCCACAACCACTGCATCTACATCTGCGTGCAGTGCGGGCCGGTGATCGACTCGCACCCGGTGACCTCGGGCGGCTAGGCTCCCTCAGCGAGCGAGGGCGGGACCGCCCGCCCTCGCCTCCTCCACCAGCTCCCACAGCCGGCAGGGCTTGAGCGGGATCTCGCGGATCTCGAGGCCGGGAACGGCGAGGGCATCCTCCAGCGCCTGGGCGAAGAGCGGCCCCACCGGGATGGCGCCGGCCTCGCCCGCCCCCTTGACCCCCAGCGGGTTGAGCGGCGAGGGCGTGCAGCCGTGGCCGCTCTCGATGCGCGGCACGTCGAGGGCGGTGGGCAGCAGGTAGTCCATGAACGAGGCGTTCTGGAGCTGGCCGGCGTCGTCGAACACCAGCTCCTCGAAGAAGGCGTTGCCGATCCCCTGCGCCACACCGCCGTGGATCTGGCCGTCGAGGATCAGCGGGTTGATGACGTTGCCGCAGTCGTGCACCACGACATACTTCTGGATCGTGACCGCGAGCGTCTCGGGGTCGACCTCGACGATCATGGCGTGGACGCCGGCGGCGGTGGTGCCGCGCTCGGGACCGAAGTAGCGGGTGGCTTCGAGGCCGGGCTCGGTGCCGGGCTTGACCGCGCCGCGCATGGGGTTGGCGGCGAGCGCCAGCTTGCCCAGCGGGATGGACTTGCCGGGCGCGCCCTTGACCCTCACCTCGCCGTCGCCGAGCTCCAGGTCCTCGGGCGCCACCTCCAGCGCCTCGGCGGCGTGGCGCAGGATCTTGGCGCGCACCTCGACGGCGGCCGCACCGATGGCGTTGCCCGCCACCACCGCGCCGCGGCTGGCGAAGGTGCCGGCGCCCCAGTGGAACTGGTCGGTGTCGCCGGTGATCACGTCCACCTGCCGCGGATCGACCCCCACCTGGTCGGCGGCGATCTGCGCATAGGAGGTCATGTGCCCCTGGCCCTGGGTGCCGATGCCGGTGACGACGCTCACTCTCCCGCTCGCCTGCACCTGCACCCGCGCGCCCTCGTAGGGGCCGATGCCCGTGCCTTCGACATAGGACACCACGCCGATGCCCACGCACCGGCCCTCGGCGCGCAGCCGCGGCTGCGTCTCGCGGCGGAACGCTTCGTAGCCGATCTTCTCCAGCGCCTGCTCGAGGAGCGGCGGGTAGTTGCCGCTGTCGTAGACCAGGGGGGCGAAGTCCTGGTAGATGATCTGGTGGTTGACCGGAAAGGCCTCGGGCGGGAGGAAGTTCCGCCGCCGGATCTCGGCGGGGTCGAGCCCCAGCTCGCGCGCCGCGAGGTCGAGCAGGCGCTCGAGGACGAAGATCCCGTGCTGCCGGCCGGCGCCGCGGTAAGGGGTGACGATCGGCCGGTTGGTGAACACCGCCCTGAACTCGCTCGCGTAGCTGGGCACGTCGTAGCAGCCCAGCAGCGTGCACTGGCTGTTGATCGGCACCGTCAACCCATAGGGATCGTAGGCACCGGTGTCGTGCAGAAAAGAGTCCTTGACGCCCAGGATGCGGCCGTCGCGGTCGAGCGCGATCTCGGCGTCGTGGATCTGCAGGCGCTCCTGCGTGGTGGCGGTGAAGTTCTCCTGGCGGTCCTCGATCCACTTCACCGGCCGCCTGAGGCGCCGCGACACCCAGGGGATCAGCACCTCCTCGGGGTAGAACATCATGATCTTGGGGCCGAAGCCGCCGCCGATGAACGGCGCCACCACCCGCACCTGGGACTCCGAAAGGCCGAGCATGGCGGCGAGCCCGTTGCGGATCGGGATCGGTGCCTGGGTGGTGTCCCAGAGGGTCAAGCGCTGGGCCTTGTCGTCCCAGTCGGCCACGATGCCCCGGTTCTCCATCGCCGCGGCCGTGCCGCGGTCGTAGCGGAAGCGGCGCGCGAGCACCAGGTCCGCCCGCCGGCGCGCCGCCTCGTAGTCTCCCTTCTGCTGCACCACGTGCGCGGCGAGGTTGCTCTCGAGGTCGTCGTGGACCCACGGCGAGGCGGCATCGAGCGCCGCCTCGAGGTCGGCGACCGCGGCGAGCGGCTGGTAGTCGATGGCGATCTCCTCGACCGCGTCCTCGGCCGCGTAGCGGCTCTCGGCCACCACCAGGGCCACGGGCTCGCCCAGGTGCCGGACCTTGCCGCTGGCGAGCGGCACCTGGGTGCGGGCATGGAAGACCGCGCCGGCGATCGGCGGCGGCGGCACCAGCAGCGGTCCCGGCTGCCAGTAGTCGCCGAGGTCCGCGGCGGTGTAGACCGCCAGCACCTCGGGCCGGGCCAGCGCCCGCGAAGCATCGACGCCGCCGATGCGGGCATGGGCGTAGGGGCTGCGCGCGAAGGCGACGTGCGCCATCCTGGGCAGCGCCACGTCGTCGACGAACAGGGCGCGGCCGGTCAGGAGGCGCGGGTCCTCGTTGCGCGGGATGCGCTGGCCGAAGGTGCGGGTGGCCAAGGGTCGGGTCCTCGCGTGGTCGCAGACGAATGCGGGCAGCGGGGCCAGGATTCTACGACACGCCAGGAGCACGCGGCCCGGGCGGGGGCCGGCCTGAGGCGGCGACCCGGGAATTCTCGGAAAACCCAGGGCGTTGTCCGCTAGGCGCCCATTTTCTCCGCTAGAATGCCGCGCTACTCTACGGGCTGACTTTCTCGCACGGATGACTCGCGCCTGGGACGCCGGGCGCCCGAAGGAGACCGCAGGATGAGTTTGTTCCGCCGCGCCGGAATCGTGGTTGGTTTGACCCTCCTCGCAGCATCCAGCACCCTCGCCTCCCCAGCTCCGATCGTCGATGTGACTCCCCAGGCCTCAGATCTCGACCGCGCCGAGCTGCTGCGAGTGGCCGACGGGCTCTCTCCCCGCGTGCTCGACCTGGCGCTCGCCGCCCGAGACTGGGCCCGGTCGGCCGAGGTCCCCGTGCGGCGGGACGTGGTGACGGTCGTCGACTACTCGCTGCCTTCGACCCAGCCGCGGCTCTGGGTGCTCGACCTCGAGCGCCGGCGGCTCCTCTTCCACGAGCTGGTGGCCCACGGCGTGGGGACCGGCGACAACCTCGCCACCCGCTTCTCCAACCTCGAGGGCAGCCGGCAGACCAGCCTGGGGCTCTTCGTGACCGGGGACACCTACCAGGGCGGCAACGGCTACTCGCTCAAGCTGCACGGCCTGGAGCCCGGAATCAACGACCGGGCTTACGAGCGCACGATCGTCGTCCATGGAGCCTGGTACGTGAGCGCCGAGCATGCCGATCGCTGGGGCCGGCTGGGGCGGAGCTGGGGCTGCCCCGCCCTGCCGCTCGACGCCGCGCAGCCGGTGATCGACGCGGTGAAGGGCGGCACGCTGCTCTTCGCCTACTACCCCGAGACGAGCTGGCTCGGCGCCGCTCCCTACGCGCGGGACGCCCATCTCGCTTCCGCTGCTACGGCTACCTCGCCGGCAACTGCTGCCACCGCGGCTGCGAAGCGCGGCACTCGACACTAGTGGCCTGAATCGGCCAAATCGATAGCGCCTGGGCGGCCCTCGACGGCCCTGGCGGCGTTGCGCCTCCTCGACATAGTCTCGGCTATGCCTGCGTCGGCGCGCCTTGCCAGGGCCGCCGACTGGCTCGCCCATCCACTACCGATTCGACCGATACAGGCCACTAGGCCGAGCGCAGCAGCGGCGTTTTCGGCGGCATGGCACCGCCGTTGCAGCTCCGGGTCCACGGTGGTGACAGACCGTGGACTCGCGAGCCCGCTTCCGCAGTCTCCTGATCCCGAGCCTCTGTGGCCTCGCGCTGGGCTGCGGCAAGTCCGCGCTTCAAGGCCCCGACCGCGTCTCGCAACAGGTCGCGGAGGAAATCCGCGGGTTGCTCGAGGTGCATGCGGTGCCCGTACGCCTCGATGAGAGGTCGCCGGGCTCCGTTTCCTCGACAGCCGTGCGCGCGACCTACGAGCGGCGCGCCGGCTGGCCGATCTGGAGCCGGGGCGAGGCACTGACACCGCAGGCCGTGGGGCTGCTCGACGCGGTCGCGGCGGCCAGCGGTGACGGCCTCGAATCGACGAAGTATCTCTCCCCGCGTGCTGTCGCCTCGCTGCGCGCGTTGGTGCCGGCGGGCGAAGAGAACGACTCGGCGCCGCCGGGCCGCATCCGCGCCCTGGCCAAGGCCGACCTCCTGCTCACCCGCACCTTCTTCGCCTACGCTGGTCACCTCGGACAAGGCCGCATCGGTCCGCGGCAGGCGGGCCTCCGATGGCAGAGCGCGCCGCGGAGGCTCGACCTCGCGGCATCGCTGACGCAGGCGGTGAACGGCGACGGCGTCACCACCGCTCTCTCGGCGCTCGCGCCCCCTCACCCGGGCTATGCGAAGCTGCGCCGGGCGCTCGCCGACTACCGTGCGCTCGCGGCGCGCGGCGGATGGCCGGCGGTGCCCGCGCCGCCGGCCGCCGGGTCCGCCGAGGCTCCCGACGCCGTGGCCCTGCTGCGCGCCCGCTTGGCCGCCACGGATGACCTCGCGGGCGATGCGACCTCCGACGATGCGGTCCTCGAGGAGGCGGTGCGCCGTTTCCAGATGCGGCACGGGCTGCCGCCGACCGGCAAGGTCGACCGCGAGACGCGGCAGCAGATGAACGTGCCGATCGAGGAGCGCATCCGCCAGATCGAGGCCAACCTCGAGCGCTGGCGTTGGCTGCCGGAGAACCTGGGAGCTCGACACCTCGCCGTCAACATCCCTGACTTCACGCTGCAGCTCGTCGAGGACGGCGTCGCCGTCGACACCTTCCGCGTGGTGGTCGGAAAGACCCACCAGCAGACGCCTGTGTTCAGCGACTCGATGACCCACCTCGAGCTCAACCCGTACTGGAACGTGCCGTCCGGCATCCTGCGCAACGAGATCCTGCCCGCGGCGCGCAAGGACCCCGACTACCTGCGCCAGGAAGAGATGGAAGTGCTCGCCGGCTGGGGCGAGGAGACGGTGGAGCTGCGTCCGGAGCAGGTGCAGTGGTCGTCGCTACGCCCGGGGAGCATCCGGGTCCGCCAGCGGCCCGGCGGCAAGAACGCGCTCGGGCAGATCAAGTTCGTCTTTCCCAACTCCTTCGACATCTACCTCCACGATACGCCGGCCGATCGCTACTTCGCCCGCGTCCAGCGGGCCCTCTCCCACGGCTGCGTCCGCCTCGACCGGCCGCTGGACCTGGCGGCCCGCCTGCTCGGCGGCGACCCGGCCTGGAGCCGCGAGCGCCTCGCGCAGGCGATCGCGGCCGGCGAGCGGCGGGCGATCCGCCTGCCGCAGCCGATGCCCATCCATCTCCTCTACTGGACGGCATGGGTGGGCGACGGCGGCGAGCTCAACTTCCGCGCGGACCTATACGGCGCCGACCTGGCGATGGCGCGCGCCGTGCGCCGCCTCCCCTCGCTCGACCTGCCGAGCGGCCGGCGGGAGCCCTCGACACCCGCCGTGTAGCCTCGCGCTACTTCTCTTCGACGAACGCCACGATGCGCGAGAACGCCGCCTCGCCGCCCTGAAAACGGAACGGAAAACAACCCAGCCAGACCCGCTGGTTCAGCACCTCGTCGATCTGCCCGCCCACGTTCTCGGCGTGGAAGACGCCGTGCGGGAAGAGCTTGATGTGCATGCACTGGTAGTCCTCGGGCCAGGGCATGGCATCGGCGAGCGAGGCGCCGATCGCCGCCTCGACCTCGGGGACGAGGTCCGGCCGCGCCTTGCGCACGTTGGTGTTGAACGGGTGGTCGGCGGCGATGCAGTCGACCGCCAGCCAGCGGATGCCGCGGTCGAGCACCCACTGGGCGAAGCGGCCCTGCGGCCCCGGGTGCTTCAGGAAGCAGCGCGGCAGGTCGGGCTCGTGGGCGCTCGCCTCCACCACCCCGCGCACCGGGCAGGGCGCGGCCTTGTGCCAGTCCTCGTTGTAGAAGCGGTGGTAGCCGGTGTGGATCACCAGGATGTCGCCGCGCTCGATGGTGATGCCGGTCTTCTTCTCCCACTCCTCGAAGTGCTCGGGGCCGTAGATCTGGTAGTCGCCGATCCCGAACTGGCAGAGGTCGACGATACAGGCCGGCCCGAAGAGCTTGCCGATCGGGATGCCGGCGATGTCCGGGCCCGGGTCGTAGAAGTGGATCGGTGAGTCGAGGTGGGTGGCGATGTGGTTGGTGGTGGAGATGAACTGCGCGTTGACGCCCTCGAAGGCCAGCCGCTTCACCCACTTCACCGTCGGCCCCTCGTAGTAGGCGAACGACGGCGAGTTCATCGAGAAGTTCTGCGACAGGTCGAGGATCTTGACCTTGGACAGGTCGTAGGGGACGTACATGGGCCCTCCCGGAAGTGGCGGGCATTCTACGCCAGGGGCCGGCGGCGGCCTCGCGAGAGCGAGCACCACGACGCAGTCGAGCTCGCCCGGACCTTCCTACTCCTGCCCCAGCGCCACCTTGGGATCGGTACGGGCGGCGCGCAGGGCCGGGAAGGAGGCGGCGAGGATCGCGATGGCGCCGAGGACGGCGGGAATCAGCAGGAAGGTGAGCGGGTCCTGCGGGCTCACCCCCCAGACCTGCGAGCGCAGCAGGCCGGAGAGCCCGAGGGCCGCCGGCAGGCCGATCGCGAGCCCCAGTCCGACCAGGGCGCCGGCCTCTCTCAGCACCCGCCGCACCAAATCGACACGGGTGGCGCCCAGGGCCAGGCGAATGCCCATCTCGCGGCCGCGCCGCGCCGCCCGGTAGCTCACCAGCCCGCCGACGCCGGTGGCCGCGAGGCCCAGCCCCAGCAGCCCGAAGGCGCCGGCAAGGTGGGCGTTGAGGCGGCGATCGAAGAGCGCGCGAGTCCGGACCTCGTGGTAGGGAGCCACCTCCACCACCGCCACGCCCGGCTGCGCCCGGCGCAGCGCCGTCTCGAGGCCGCGGGCCGCGGCCATCGGCGGCCCGGCGGTGCGAGCGAGGAGCGTCATGCGCTCACGGAACGCCTGGTGGAAGCCGAGATAGGCCGTCGGCCGAGGTGGGTCGACGAGGCTCTGCTGGCGGATGTCGGCCACCACGCCGACCACGGTGCCGCGCCGCGAGGTCAGAGTGCGGCTCGGGTCCGGCAGCTCGGGCAGCTCCAGCTCGCGGCCGATCGCCGGCGCTCCCGGCCACAGAGCCTCGGCGAGGGCGGCGCTCACTACCACGGCGAGCGGCGCTCCGGCGCGGTCGGAGTGCGCGAGCTCCCGGCCGGCCACCAGCGGGATGCCCAGCGTCTCGAAGTAACCCGGCCCGACGACGTTGTAGGAGATCTCCCGCGCCTCCCGCGCGTCGCCGGACACAGAGACCTTCGTCTCCCGCGTGCCCCAGAGCGGCGGCAGCCAGGTGATGCCGGCGGCGGTGATCCCGGGAAGCGCGGCGGCCTGATCCTGGAGCTGCCGGTAGAGGTCGGCCCGGGAGGCTGGAGACCCCTGCCGCGGCAGCGCGATGGTGGTGAGCAGCACGCGCTCGGCATCGAAGCCCGGATCCACCGCCAGCGCGGCCCCGAGGCTGCGGCCGAGGAGCCCGGCTCCGGCCAGCAGCAGCGTCGAGAGCACCACCTGGGCGACCACCAGCGCGGACCGCGAGGCGAGCTTGCCGCCGCCCTCGCCCGCGGCGGCGCGGAAGGCAGTGGCGGGATCGGTGCGCGCGGCCTTGAGGGCGGCCGCGAGGCTGGTGACGACGCCGGTGGCGAGGGCGAGCGCCAGGGCGAACGCCAGGGCACGCCGGTCGAGCTCCATGAAGCGGGCGCCCTCCGCCCACTGCCCGAAGCCCATCGGCACCACCCGGACGTAGCCGTCGATCAGCTTCATGCCCGCGCTCGCCACGAGCAGCCCCAGCGCGCCGCCGGCGAGCGCCAGCAGCAGGCCCTCGGCGACCAGGATCGCGGCCAGAGAGGCGGGCCTGGCGCCCAGGGCGGAGCGCACGCCGAGCTCGCGGCGGCGGTCGACGGCGCGCGCCAGCAGCAGGTTGGCGACGTTGGTCGAGGCCAGCAACAGCAGCAGGCCCACCGCTCCCAGCAGCATCGACGCGCCCTGCACGTAGGAGCTGTCGAAGTCGTTGCGGGTGCTCGCCGAGAGCGCCACCTCCCGCGGCTGGCCGGGCACCGGCGCCGCCTCGTCGAGCCCGCGGGCGGTGGCCTGGAAGACCGCCTCCGCGGCCTCGCGGGTGACCCCTTGCTTCAGTCTGACCAGCACCCCGAGCCGGCGGCTGGCACGGTCGCCGAGCTCCGGGCTCGGCGTCAGGTCGTCGCTGCGGCCGAGCGGCAGGTAGAGGTCCGCCGGCAGGCCGTTGGCCTGGAAGCCCTCGGGCGCCACTCCCACGATGGTGTAGGAGACGCCGCCCAGGACCAGGTCCCGCCCCACCGCCGCCCGGTCGCGGGCGAAGTGGCGCCGCCAGAACCGCGGCCCCAGCACCAGGGCCGGCGCCGCGTCCGGGAGATGGTCCGCCGGCGCCAGGGCCCGGCCGACGACGAAGCGCGCGCCGAACTCCTCGAAATAGCGTGCGGACACGGCGTGCGCCCAGGCCCAGGCCGACTCCCCGCCCTCGAGCGTCGCCGTCGTGCCGAGGACCTTCCACGCGATGGTCGTTGCCACCGGCTCCGCCGCCGCGCGGTAGTCCAGGAAGTCGGGATAGGAGGAGGGCGCGGCCGAGTTTTCCGGCTCTCGCATGCGCAGCCAGGCGAGGCGGTGCGGCTCCGGCGCTTCGAGCGTCGGCCACACCATGGCCGCCAGGTAGCTCCACAAAGCCGTGGCCGCGCCGATGCCCACGGCGAGGGTCGCGACCACGGCGAGGGCGAGGGAGGGCCGGCGCAGCAACGAGCGCGCGGTCTCGCGCAGCAAGGTCATCCCCCTCTTACGGAGCGGGCTCGAGCGCCGTCGCGTACCGCTCCGCGAACCTGACCAGCGCCTGCTCGAAGACCTGGATCGAGGGCCGCACCAGGCCGGCGCCGATCTGGCCAACGCCCGCCAGCCGGTGCGCGATGCCGGTGTTGACCCGCGGCGTAATGCCGAGCTCGACCACCTTGGCGAGGTCGATGCCCACCGGCGTGCCGCGGAAGTCGAGGGCCGGGATGGTGAACTGCGGGTGCTCGCCGAGGGTGATCTCGTACATCTCGAGCGTGGCGTCGCGGGCGTCCCGCGGCTTGCCGGAGACGAAGGTGACGATCGCCGGCGCCGCGGCCATGGCGAAGGCGCCGATGCCGGCGGTCTCGGTGATCGTCGAGTCGCCGATGTCGGGGTTGGCGTCGGCGGCCGAGAAGCCAGCGAAGTAGAGCCCGTCCGGCGTCGCCGATGGCGCCGTGAACCACTCGTCGCCGAGACCGCTGACGCGGATGCCGAAGTCGGTGCCGTTGCGCGCCATGGCGCTGACCAGCGTCGAGCCTTCGACGCCGTGCGCCGCGTCCGCCATCGCCTTGCAGGCGGCCATCACCGGGTTGAGCACCGAGAGCGCGTTGTCGCCCAGGAAGCGGATCACCTCGGCGGCGACACCCGCGTCGCGCGCCACTTTCACCAGGCGTGGCGCCAGCAGCTTGGTGTAGAGCAGCGAGCCCGCCTTGTTGCGGTTGTGCCCCTCGTCGCCCATGTGAAGGGCCTCGGCGATGAGCGCCTTGATGTCGATCGCCTCGCCGTCGGCGAGGGCGGCGGCCAGGAGCGGCGCCATGGTCTCGTTGATCCAGCGCAGGCGGGCCAGCACCTCGGGGCTGAAGGCCCCGTAGCGCAGCACCTTGCCGTAGCCCTCGTTGAACGTCGAGTAGGCGCGGTTGCCGTGCGTCGAGTTCTCGACCACGTAGAGGGCCATCGAGGCCGAGGTGACGCCCGCCATGGGCCCCACGACGCCGTGGTGATGGCACGGCTCGAACGCCACCTCGCCCGATTCGAGCAGGGCCGTGGCCGAGGCCTCGTCCGCGGCCCAGCCTTCGTACAGCGCGGCGCCGATCAGCGCCCCACGCAGCGGGCCCGAGGCGCGCTCCCAGGTGATCGGCGGGCCGGCGTGCAGGAGCAGCCGCCTCTCGGCCAGGGCCGAGATCGCTTCACCGGCGCGGGCCACGCCGATGAGCAACGGTCGCGCCGAGGTCAAGCGTTCGAGCGCGGTTCGATTAGCCTGTTCGATGTCCATGCGCGCAGCAGATCCATTCACAGGCGCTCACCTCCGTAAGCGGTCGAGGATAGAAAGCAGACGCTCGTCGCCGCCGGCCGGCGGGCGCCACTCGACGTGGACCGCCTCCCCGCCCTGGTCCCGCAGGCTGGCGTGGAACGACTCCAGGCCGACGTTGACGGCGGCGAACGGCCCGGCGAGCGCCTCGATATCGACGGCCGGGAGCGCCGGCGGAGCGACGCCGCCGAGCCGGTCGCCCACGTACGCCACCGCCCGCGCCGGGTCCGTGAAGACGATGGCGCCTGCGGCCTCGAGTGCGCCCACCTGCGCCTCGAGGCCCTGGGGATCCAGGTCGGTACCGACCACCATCGCGACTACCTCCACCGGCCGCGCCGCCCTGGCCTCGGCGATCGTCCTCGCCCACTCGCTCGCCGGGTCGGGATGGCCGGCGTCGCCCAGCACCAGGTCGAGGAGGATCAGCCCCACCTCGGGGTCGGCGGCCTCCTGGCGGAAGCGGCGCAGGCGCAGGTCCTGGTCGATCATCGGATGAAGGCGCCCGACGGTGAACGCGTCGTCGCCCAGATCGAGCACGGTGTGGCCCTGGCTGCGATGGAGCTCGGCCAGCGGCAGAGTGAAGTCGCCGTGGAGGTTGGAATGGAGGGGGCCGAGCGCCGGCGCCAGACCGAGGACGGC
>JBIOXV010000193.1:0-3023 GCA_044869805.1 Thermoanaerobaculia bacterium
GCGCCCGCTGGTACGCCGACCCGGCGTTCGGCGAGCTTCCGGTCTCCTGGCTGATCTCCAAGGACTACGCCGCCAAGCGCCGCGCTCTCATCAACCCCAACCGCGCGGCGCGGAGCTACGAGGCCGGCAACCCGGCCGTGGACGAGGGCGACACCATCTACCTCACCGTCGCCGACCCCGAGCGCAGCATGGTGTCGCTCATCCAGAGCAACTACCGCGGCATGGGCTCGGGCATGACGCCCGGCGGGCTCGGCTTCGTGCTCCAGGACCGCGGCGAGCTCTTCGACCTCGAGGAGGGGCGACTCAACACCTACGCCCCGGGCAAGCGGCCGTTCCACACCATCATCCCCGCCTTCGTCACCAAGGAGGGCAAGCCGTTCATGAGCTTCGGGGTGATGGGCGGCGCCACCCAGCCGCAGGGCCACGTGCAGATCCTCTCCAACCTCGTCGACTTCGGGATGGGCTTGCAGGAGGCGGGCGACGCGCCGCGCATCCTGCACGAGGGCTCCTCCGAGCCCACCGGCGAGCGCATGACCGACGGCGGCGAGGTGTCGCTCGAGACCGGCTTCCCTTACGAAACCGTGCGCGAGCTGCTGCGCCGCGGCCACGCCGTGGGCTTCGACCTCGGCAACTACGGCGGCTACCAGGCGATCCGCTACGACCCCGAGCAGGACGTCTACTACGGGGCCTCCGAGTCCAGGAAAGACGGCCAGGCAGCGGGGTGGTAGGGGCCAAGAGCTGACCCCACCCCAGGCTGGCGTCAGCTAGGTTCTCACGGCCGGCCGTGGCGCCGTGCCCGAGCGATCTCTTCATCTGAGGCTGGCCGCTGCCTACGGCGAAGCTCCAGCAGCGCATCCACCGCGGCCTCGCGCTTCCCTGGCTCGTCCTCCAGCTTCTCGACCTCGTCCAGCTTGCCGAGGTCTATGGCTTGGCGGCCCTCGCCGTCGTCGCCGGTAAACACCGAGACGAAGCGCGCATCCCACACCAGGTTCTCGGCGGCGTAGGAGGAGCGGGTGTGCACCGTCTGGGAGAAGTTCTCGTCCACGGCGGAGAGCAGGATCAGGAACTCGGCGGCGGTCGCCTCCAGGCTCTCGCGCGTCGCCCCGGCGAGCGGGCTGGCCTCGTCGATCGGGTGCACCACCGTCCAGCTTGCGGGGAAGAAGGTGACCTTCCGGCGTGCCAGGGGGAGGTCGTGAAAGCGACGCACGGGGGGGCCGCCGGGCTCCGCCTCGAAGCGGGCCAGGATCACCTTGGCCTCGACCTCGATCAACTGGCTCCGGCGCTGGTTGACGATGCGGAACATGAACCCCTTGCCGTCGCGGTAGGGCGCGATCACCGCCCGCCGGCTGAAGAAGATCTTGGCCTGCGGCCGCGAGAAGCGCGCGAAGGCGATGCCGGTGACCAGCGCCACGGTCAGAATGCCGGTAAAGGACTCGACGGTCATCAGCAGGTTGGCGCCCGTGCTCACCGGGATGAGGTGGCCGTAGCCGACCGTCGACAGGCTCTCGACGCTGAAGAAGAAGGCACGCGAGAAGGCGCTCTCGAGCGCCACCTCCGGCGCGCCGGCGAGCGCTCCCGGGCCGAGTGCCAAGTAGGCGAACGCGAAAAGGGTGTTGAGCAGCAGGTAGAAGGCGCCGACCGCGCCGAGGAAGCGCGGCCAGGAGAGGTTGAGCAGCCAGTCGTAGGCCGACAGCGTGGCGCGCCAGGGCAGCCCGCGGCGCTCGACGTTGAAGCTGCCGTCGCGGTTCAGCAGCCGCGTGTGGCGGGCGCCGGCCACCACCGAGCCGAAGCCCAGGTCGCGCGTGTCCTCGCGTGGGGGCGAGGGTATCGCTACGGCGGGTTGGCTCGGGTTCGGTTCGCTCATAGGGCGTCGGTCTCGGTCGGGCCTCGGATTCTACGGGAGCGGGCCCTCGGGGCCGTCCGGCCCGCGGCTTGTGACCTAGTTCATTGCGGGTGCGGCGACGTCGGTGCTTTGCTGGAATGCGGGGTGTCGCGACTCGCGCGTGCCCACCAGCACCAAGGAGAGGTCTTATGCACCCTGCTCGCCGCGTCGTTCCCGCCTTTCTGCTGCTCGGCCTCGTTCTCGCTTCTCCGGCCCTGGCTGGCACCCTGACCGTGACCTCGACCACGCCGGCGAGGAACGCCAACAACGTCGCCACCTCGACCACCATCGTGGTCAACTTCGATCGCGCGTTGCAGACCTCCTCGATCACCCCCTCGAGCTTCCGCGTGTGGGGCAAGTGGAGCGGCCCGCGCAGCGGCGCCTTCGCCTTCACCAACGGCAACCAGACCCTGACCTTCACTCCCAGCCGCCCCTTCTCGGCCGGCGAGATCGTCTACTACCTACTGGCCACCACCGTCACCGCCGCCGACACCTCACCTCTGCGCACCGGCGGCTATGCTTTCCAGTTCACCACCGTGGTGGTGCCTAGCGAGCTCGACCTGGTGGAGATCGACACCATCTCGGTGCGCACCACGCCGGGAGAGGGCACGCGCCTCTACGGCGGCAGCGGCGCCGACTTCGACAACGATGGCTGGCTGGACTACGTGGGCGCCAACGAGGACTCGGGCGACCTGCGGGTGCTGATGAACCGCGACGACGGCAGCGGGCTCTACCATCCCTTTCTGCAGCCGCCGACCGACATCGACCTGGGGCCCAGCCCCAACGAGGTGGCCGACTACGACAACGACGGCTTCCAGGACGTGGCGACGGCCAACTACTCGCCGTCGACGGTCTCCGTGGTGTTGGGCGACGGCGACGGCACCTTCGGCCCCCAGCAGTCGATCCCGGTGGGCACCACGCCGCACGGCCTCGCCACCCTGGACGTCGACGGCGACGGCGACCTCGACCTCATCACCGCCAACGAGTCCGCCAACAACATGTCGCGGATGCTCAACAACGGCAGCGGCGTGTTCGGGGCCGCGAGCTCGTTCGAGGGCGGCGGCAACGGCGAGTACCCGGTCACCGCCGGCGACATGAACAACGACGGCCTGATGGACCTCGTGCTCGGCACCCGCAACGA
>JBIOXV010000194.1:0-25531 GCA_044869805.1 Thermoanaerobaculia bacterium
GCGGCCGAGCCGCTGAGCGCCTCGACGGCCTCTCGCGCAGTGACCAGCGCCTCGGACTGGCGTCCCGCGCGCAGCAGCGCCCGGGCGCGCACGGAGCCGGCGAGCGCCAGCAGGACCGGGTCGCGCGCCGCCGGGGAGCGAGCCACCTCGATGGCATGGGCGGTCGCCGCCAGCGCCTCCTCCGTTCGCTCCTCGAGGTCGAGGACCAGCGCCAAGTAGATCTCCGCCGACGCCACGCTCCGGTGGTCGGGGCCGCCGACCTTGCGCCAGGTCGCGACGGCCTCGCGGAGCATCGCCTCGGCTTCGGCGAAGTCCCCCTTCTTCGACAGGCTCAAGCCCAGCTCTCGCAGGCGGTTGCCCACCGGGGCGCTCTCGGGGCCGAAGGTACGCCGGCTGCCCTCGAGGACGCGGCGGAAGAGCTGCTCCTGCTCGTCGCGATCGGTCAGCGAGGCGGCGAGGTTGGAGAGCGCGTTGAGGGTCGCCGGGTGATCCTCGCCGTACAGGCTGCGGTAGATCTCGGCACTCTCGCGGTGGAGGGCGGCCGCTGCGGGAAGATCGGCGGCCCGCATCCTGGAAATGCCGGCGACGCTGAGCGCGGAGGTGAGCAGGTTCGCGTCCGGGGGCCGGCGCCGCCGCTCCAGCGCCAGCGCCTCCTGGGCGAAGCGCTCGCCCTCCTCTCCTCGGAGTGCGAGCCCAAGCGCCTGCAATGTTTTGGAGACCTGCTGGTGGTCAGGACCCAGCACGCGGCGTTTGCGGACCAGCAGGTCGCGCAGCAGCTTCTCGGCGGCCTCGCGCTCCGAGGTGTACAGCATGGCAGCCGCCACGCTCGTGCCGAGGTCGAGCGCCAGGGGGTCGTCCTCGCCGGCCACTGCCACCTGGAGGTCCCGCGCATGGGCGAAGAGCTGCCGGGCTTCAAGGAACTGATTGCGGGCCCCGTAGATCTCCCCCAGCACCTGCTCCAGCCGCGCCTGCAGCTCGGGCTGGCCCGAGAGGCGCCCCACCCGGTCGCGCGCCCGCGCCAGGAACTCGCCCAACGCCACGGTGTCGCCGCCCGGCCCCAGGTCGGGGTTGGTCTCCTCGAAGAGCGAGACCAGGAGCTCCACCACCTGCTTCGCCCTGGCTTCCTCGGCGGTGGCGCGATCGCGCTCGGCGGCGATGCGTCGGTTCTGGAGGGACGAGGTCACCGCAAAGGCGGCGAGCGCGCCGGCAGCCAGGGCCGCGGCAAGGGTCGCCGCCAGATGCCGGCGCACGAACTTGCGGGCCCGGTAGGCCCAGCGATCGGGCTGGGCGAGCACCGGCTGGCCGGCGAGGTAGCGCTCGAGGTCCTCGCCGAGCTGGCCGGCCGAGGCGTAGCGGCGAGCCGGGTCGGGGTCGAGGGCCTTGGCGGCGACCCGTTCGAGGTCGCCGCGCAGCCGGCGCCCGCTGGAGAGCCTCCGCTCGCCGCCCTCGGGGTCAGCTCCGGCCGGCGGCGGCAGGTGGCCGGTCACGAGCTCGACCAGCAAGGCCCCCAGGGCATAGACGTCGGTGGCCGTCGAGACCGGCTCGCCGCGGAGCTGCTCGGGGGCGGCGCGCTCGGGCGTCATCCACACCACCTGCGGTGCGGTGACGCCGGGGGTCCGGGCGGTGTCCGGCCCGGGCCCGTCGGCGGCGAGCAGCTTGGCGATGCCGAAGTCGAGCAGCCGCGGCTCGCCGTCGGCGGTGACCAGAATGTTCGAGGGTTTGATGTCGCGGTGCACGACCAAGTTGGCGTGGGCGTGCTGGACGGCGCGGCACACCGCGGCCAGCAGCGCCAAGCGCTCGCGCTCCGGCAGGCCGTGGCGCTCGCAGTGCTCGGTGATCGGCAGGCCCTCGACGTACTGCATGACGAGGTAAGGCCGGCCGTCGTCGGTGACCCCGCCGTCGAGCAGCGGCACGATCAGCGGGTGGACGAGGCGGGCGAGGATCTGGCGTTCGGCGCGGAAGCGGGCGGCGAGATCCGGGGTCAGGAACCCGGAGCGCAGGAGCTTGACCGCCGCCTGCTGCTCGAACTCGCCGGCCTCGCGCTCGGCGAGGTAGACCTCGCCCATGCCGCCGCGGCCCAGCAGAGAGAGCAGCCGGTAGGCACCGAGACGCCGGCCTTCCTCCGCGGGCGGCGTGGTGAAGCCGCCCAGCAGTCGGGCTTCGATGGCGAGCGCTCCCTCGTCGCCGGAGGCGGCGAGCATGGCCTCGACCTCGGCGCGCAGCCCGGCCCGGCCGGCGCAGGCGCCGTCGAGAAAAGCCCTGCGCTCGACCTCGGGCAGGCCGAGCGCCGCGGCGAAGACGTTCTCGAGGTCGTCCCACGAGGCGGCGAGGCTCTCCCGGGGCCCGAGGTCCTGGCTCGACCGCATCCTCATTCTGGAATCGCGCTGATCGACGCCGCCGGAGGACAGCCGAGGCGAGGTCATGGCGCCAGGGCCAGCGCCACCTCTTTGCGCAGCCAGGCCCGCGCCGCCTCCCAGTCCCGCTGCACCGTCTTGGTGGAGACGCCGTGCAGCTCGGCGGTCTCCTCCAACGACAGGCCTCCGAAGAAGCGTTGCTCGACGACCTGGGCGGCCCGCGGGCGGGCCTCGGCGAGGCGCTCGAGGGCCTCGTTCAGAGCCAGCAGCTCCTCGGCCTCCTGGTCGGCGAGCAGTGGCTCGACCTCGTCCAGCGGCACCGCTACTTCGCCGCCGCCGCGCTTCTGGCGGTGGCGGGCGCGGGCGTAGTCCACCAGCACCCGGCGCATGGTGGCGGCGGCGACGCCCAGGAACTCCTGGCGGTCGGCCGCCCGGATCTGCCGCTGGCCCAGCAGGCGCAGGTAAGTCTCGTGCACCAGGGCCGTGGTGCCCAGGGTGTGGCCGTCGCGCTCGCCGCGCAGGCGCAGGCGCGCCACGCGCCGCAGCTCGTCGTAGAGCAGGGGTACGAGCCGCTCCAGGGCGCCGGTCTCGCCGCGCCCCAGGCGCTCCAGCCAGTGGGTGATGTGCGCCTGCATCGCGGTCGATTCCTCGGCGCGGCTGCCGAGCTGCAGCGGTTCTCTCTGCATCACGAACCGATCCTCATTGCTGGGAGAGGCTCGCGCTCGAAGGGCACCGTTACAGCCTGCGCCCAGCCTAGCAGCCCGCCCGGCCGAGGTTCCCATCCTCCCGGCGCCTATGGTGGTACGCTCTCAGAATCCACGGACGCCATTCCCTGAAGGAGAGACCCATGTCGAGACGCCCCTGGCTCGCCGCAGCCGTTGGCTGTCTAGTCACCGCCTTGCTCGCACCTGCCGCCCTCGCCGGAAAAGGCGACTCATCGGTGACCATCGTCAACAAGAGCAAGTGGGACATCCACCATCTCTTCGTCTCGTCGAGCGACGACGAAGAGTGGGGCTCGGATCAGCTCGGTGAGCACATCCTAGAAACCGGCGGCTCCTTCACTCTCCACAGCATTCCGTGCGATATCTACGACGTCAAGCTGGTGGACGAGGACGATGACGAGTGCGAGGTGCTGGAGGTCAAGCTCTGCGCTGACGAGGAGCAGTGGGTGATCACCAACAAGGACCTGCTGGAGTGCGAGGGTTGGGAGTAAGCCCTAAAGGTTCTCGATGATCGCCGCCCCGAGCTCCGAGGTCTTGAGCAGCGTGGCGCCTTCCATCTGGCGCTCGAGGTCGTAGGTCACGCGCTTTTGCGCGATGGTGGCGGCGAGCGCGCGCTCGATCGCGTCGCCGGCTTCCTTCCAGCCCAGCCAGCGCAGCATCATCACCCCGGAGAGGATCAGCGAGCCCGGGTTGACCTTGTCCTGGCCGGCGTACTTGGGGGCCGTGCCGTGGGTGGCCTCGAACACCGCGTAGCCATCGCCCTCGTTCGAGCCGGGGGCCATGCCGAGGCCACCGACCTGGGCCGCCAGCGCGTCGGAGAGGTAGTCGCCGTTGAGGTTGGTGGTGGCGAGCACGTCGTACTCGTCGGGCCGCAGCAGCACCTGTTGGAACATGGCGTCGGCGATGCGGTCCTTGATCACCATGCGGCCGGCCGGGGCCTTGCCGCCGTGCTCGTCCCAGAGCTCGGCCTCGGTGACCGTGCGCTCGCCGAACTCCTCGGCCGCCACCTCGTAGCCCCACTCCTTGAAGGCGCCCTCGGTGAACTTCATGATGTTGCCCTTGTGTACCAGCGTGATGCTGGTGCGCCCGTTGGCGAAGGCGTACTCGAGGGCCTTCCTTACCAGCCGCTTGGAGCCGGTGACCGAGATCGGCTTGATGCCGATGCCGCTGTCCGGCCGCACCTTCTTGCCGAGCTCGGCGAGGAAGTCGATCAGCCGCTTGGCCTCGACCGAGCCTGATGCCCACTCGATGCCGGCATAGACGTCCTCGGTGTTCTCGCGGAAGATCACCATGTCGACCTTCGTGGGCTCTTTCACCGGCGACGGCACGCCGTCGTAGTAGCGCACCGGCCGCACGCAGGCGTAGAGGTCGAGGAGCTGGCGCAGGGCGACGTTCAGGCTGCGGATGCCGCCGCCCACCGGCGTGGTCAAGGGCCCCTTGATCGCCACGCGGAAGGCGCGGATGGCGTCGAGCGTGCCCTCGGGCAGCCATTCGCCGGTCGCTTCTTTGGCCTTCTCGCCGGCGTAGACCTCGAACCAGGCGATCGAGCGCTTCCCCGCGTAGCTCTTGGCGACCGCGGCGTCGAGCACCACGCGGGTGGCGCGCCAGATGTCGGGCCCCGTGCCGTCGCCTTCGATGAAGGGCAGGATCGGCCGGTCGGGCACCGTGAGGCGCCCGTCCTGCCAACCGATCACGGCGCCGTCCGCGGGCGGGGTGAGACCGTTGTAAGTGGTGGCCACGCGTCCTTCCTCCTCGACCTTGCTCCTCGATTTCTGGGGCTGATCTCGGCGCGGAAGGGTATCACGCGGCCTCGCAGCCGAGCCCGCGTCAGGGTGCGCTGGCGGCGCCTTCTCTCCCCGGCACAGAATAGCGGCACCATGCCCCAGCTCGGCATCGTCGACCTCGGCTCGAACAACGCCCGCATGGTGGTCTACGAGTACGAGCCGGAGCGCTGGTTCAAGCTGGTGGACGTGATCCGCGAGCCGGTGCGCCTGGGCGAGGGCCTGGGCGCCACCGGCGAGATGACGGAGGCGGCGATCGCGCGCGGCATCGCGGCCCTCGACCTGTTCGTCGACTACGCCGCCGCCACTCGCCTCGACCGCCTGGAGACGATCGGCACCAGCGCACTGCGCGACGCCGTCAACCGCGGGAGCTTCCGGCGCGCCGTGGCGCCGATGGGGGTCGAGGTCAAGGTGCTCTCCGGCGAGGAGGAGGCGCGCCGTGGCCTCTTGGCGGTGGCCAACGGCTTCGACCTCGAGGACGCCTGGGTGATGGACCTGGGCGGCGGCAGCGCCCAGGTCTCGCGCATGCTGCGCCGCCGGTACGCCGACGGCGCCTCGTACCCGCTGGGCGGCGTGCGGCTCACGGAGGCGTTCTTCAGGAGCGACCCGCCACGCCGCTCGGAGATCAAGGCGCTGGAGGCCGAGATCGCCCACCACCTGGGGCCGGTCGCCAAGTCGATGGCGCGCACCAGGGCGCCGCTGGTGGTGATGGGCGGCACGGTGCGCAACCTCGCCCGCATGATGCAGAAGCGGAAGGGCTATCCCCTGGACCTCCTGCACGGCTACTTCCTGCCCCGCGCCGAGCTCGAGGAAGCCTGCCAGGCCCTGCTCGGCAAGACCGCCCGGCAGCGGCGCCGGGTGCCGGGGATCAACGAGGACCGCGCCGACGTGGTGCTGGCCGGCGCCCTGGTCTACCGCTGGCTGGTGCGCGCCAGCGGCACCCGCGGCGTCCTGGTCTCGGGCCACGGGGTGCGGGAGGGCACCTTCTACCGCCACTTCCTGCCCGCGCCCTACCGCATCCGGGACCTGCGCTCCTTCTCGGTCGCCAACCTGTCGGCCCGATTCGCCCTCGCCTCACCGCACATCGAGCACGTGCGGCACCTGGCGCGCAAGCTGTTCGACGGCCTGGCGCCGCTCCACGGCCTGGGCGCCCGCGAGGCCGAGCTGCTCGACGCCGCCGCGGCGCTGCACGACATCGGCATCGGCGTCGACTTCTATCGCCACCACCGCCACGGCGCCTACGTGCTCGAGTCCGATGCGCTGCCCGGATTCAGCCACCGCGAGCACGCGCTCCTCATGCTGCTGGTGCGCTACCACCACGGCGGCACGCCGAGCCTGGAGCCCTATCAACGCCTGGCGGCGGCCGGCGACCGGCGGCTGCTGGCGCGGCTCGCCACCTGCCTGCGGCTGGCCGAGTCGCTCGAGCGCTCGCGGGCGCGGAGGGTGCGGGACGTTGCGGTCGAGATCACGGACGGCGCGGTGCGCCTGCGGCTGGCGGCGAGCGAGCCGCCCGCGGTCGAGATCTGGGAGACCGGCCAGCACGCCGGCCTCTTCGAGCGCGCCTACGGCCGTCGCCTGGAGCTGGCGCGGGGCTAGGGAATGGCCGCTGATATCGTGGTGGAGCGCATGATGGACGCCGGTGAAGGTGCTGCTCGCCGGTTAGCGGTTCTGGTCGCGACGGCGGTCTGGGGTCTTTTTGCAGTGGCCTGGCTCCTGAAGCTCGGCGAGAGCACGCAGGACGACTTCTTCATCTCTTTCACCTACGCACGCAATCTCGTCGAAGGCCAGGGGTTCGCGTTCAATCCGGGCGAGCGGGTCTTCGGGCTCACGAACCCAGGCTTCACGCTTCTCCTCGCCCTCGTCCATTTCATCACCCGCCTCCCGATTCACCTTCTCGGCAATGCGGTGAGCGGTCTCTCCCTGCTGCTTGTCGTCGCCTTGCTCCTTAGGGAGGGACACGAACGTAGGCAATTCGCGGAGGCCCTCGTTGGCGGCACGCTAGTCCTCGGGTCCTCGTATCTCTGGTCGAACGTGGGCGGTGAGTGGACGTGCGTCCTGGCCTTGTTTCTCGTCGCCTGCTCCCTGAGCGAGAGGCACCCGGCACTCACGGGCGTGCTCATGGGGCTCGCGGTGTGGTTTCGTCCCGACGCAGGAATCGGCGTGGCGCTCCTGGGTCTTCTCCTGTGGGTAAGAAACCGGCGCTTGCCGATCCGCTACGGCATCGCCGCGGCCGCCACGATCGGGCTGGGTGCCCTCCTCGTCTGGCTCTACTTCGGGTCTCTGGTGCCCAACTCCCTGGTGGCGAAAAAGGCGATGGCGTTCTCCGAAGGCCACCGGTTCGCTGGTGCTCGCTTCTGGCTCCGCATCTTGCCGCTTCTCGAACGGCACTTCGGCGCGCTGTGGATTCCGCTCGCCATTCTTGGCGGAATCGGAGTCGGCGCCTGGTGGCGGCGCACGGGCTTGGGCGGTCGGCTGCTCATCCTCTACGGTCTGAGCCTCGCCATTTATTACCCCCTGAGTGCAGTGCAGTTCTTCTCCTGGTACGTGGCTCCGTGCGTGGTCGTGCTTCTCATGGGGGTGGGGTACATCATCTGCGGCCTCGGCCGGTACGCGGCGTCAGCGTTCTCAGCGAAGCGACTTGTGCCTGCTTCGGCTGTCGCGCTCTTCGCGGCTGCCGGCTTGGTGCCGGTCCTCTTCTATGCAGCCTCGTCGGCGCGCTGGTACCGCGGGTTCGAGGGCTACCCGCACCTCGAAACCTATCGACGGGCCGCTGCGTGGCTCGCGACGGAGCGCCCCCCTGAGGAGCGGATTGCCTACGTCGAGATCGGCGTCCTCGGCTATTTCGGAAGACATCCGATCCAAGACCTCATGGGCCTCGTGAGCCCAGAGGTTCTGCCCTACGTGGAGCGGGGGGACATCGTGGGTGCCTTCCTGGTCCGGCCTACCGACCTCGTGATCTTCCACAGCCGCGGCAGGATGGGGCCTATCGTGTCCAGTCCGTGGTTTGTAGAGGCGTACGAGAAGGTGGCGTACTTCGAGGAGCAGGGGCGGGCAGGCGAACCTCGCGGGCTGACCATCTACCAGCGAAGGCAAGGCACCGTCCTTCCGGCCCCGCCGGCATAGACCCCCGACGTTGAGAAGCAGGGCCTCAAGACACCGAGCGCCCGAGCTGATGTTCCTGTAGACCCGTAGGGTGTCAGGCGGTTGCGGGCGCTGACAGCGCCTCACGCGCCGCCGATGGGCACTGCATCGTCACCTGATCGTTCCGGGTTACCGCCGCGCAACACCCCGGCGTGCACCGTCACGCATTTACGCTAACCTGCACTAAGGATAGTAGCCATGGCGGCATTAGCGCCCGGCGCATCAACCTTCAGCCAGCAACAAGGAGAGTTCTATGAAGCCACGAGGAACAAGGCTGAGGCAGGCAACGGCCTTTCTGCTGGGTTCGCTGAGTATCCTGGCCGTGACCGCTGGCCACGCGGCAACAATCACGGAATTCGTCGGCCCGTTCATGGTCGTCAGCCCTCAGTTCTACGGCGCTGCCGACTCTGGGACGTACTACCACCCCACGACCATCGAGGCCAACGGCTTCGTCTTCCTGTTTACTCAAGGCGGCCAGTTTCAAGCCGCGACGAGCCCGGTCCCGTGGTGTGAGGGCGACAAGGTGATCTTGTGGCGGGCGCCTCATACGGCGACCGGTGTCACCGGTCAGTTCTTGCCTTTGGGCCGAGTCTCTCCTTGCGACTCCACCGCGACCGTGCGTGTTCACTGGACCGAGACTTCGGCGTACTACTCTTCGACGAGTGCAACCGTGAACCTCATCGTGGAGCGGCAAGCGATCGACAAAGCCACAGGCGTGCAACTGAGCACTTCTGTCTGGCTCTTCCGCGGCGTGTTCACAGCCGACGGAAGCTCGATTGATTCCTGGCAGTACTACAAGCTCTTCGACACCGTCGCAGGGAGCCCCGGTCGCATCGAGTCCTTCGTCATCTCCGCCGACACCTCCCGCACGGCTCCTCCCGACGGTTTTTCCCACGAGCTCTTCAGAGGGTTCGCCCGCAAGCCTTCGAACGTCACCGTCGAGTTCAGAATGGACATCTCGGACAGCTATTGCGGGAACAGCTCCGCGATCGATATCTGCGCGCGCATCGAGTTCAAACAGAACGGGAACTGGACTTCCGTGGTCGCGGGTCAGTTCAACTTCGTGCCCGACAGTCTCCTCTTTACCTTCAGGCCCAACAACATCGCCGTTCGCGCAGGGCAGGTGGAGCTCTGGGGCGCCGAGCTGATTCCCAACAGCGACTGCCCTTGTGTCACCACCAAGCAGGCGGCGCGCTTTGTCTGGTACACGATCGACCCCGCAACATTCAGCATCGCCGGCCCCAATCAGCTTCTGTCGAGTGTTCGTTGTATGCCCGCGGAGCCGCACACCACCCGCATGGGGGTCGACGTCGTGACGCTGCCAGGCGGTTCGCGGCAATACCTGTTGACCGGTCACAATGACGACCAGGCCTGTGTGCTCACGAGCAATCCGTTCATCGGCATCGACATCGTGACTACCAGGATTCAGTAGGTCGCCCGGGCAGCCCGGTATTCGCTGGGCGATCGCCTTGTGGCTCCCAGGTAACGTGCCAAGCAGGGTTTCGACTAGCCGTCGAGGCCCAGGCCCTCAGCAGCCGCGGTCTGCGCCGTTCGCAGCCGATGCTCGCGAAAGAAGGTCCACATCTGGTCCGAGGCGTCGACGCCGCGGCTGGTGGGTCCGACCCACCATTCCGGCAGCGGCTTGCCGGAGGGCCAGGTGTGGCCGCCGTCCCGGATCGTGTAGAGCACTACGTCCGCGTCGTCGGCGCAGCTCGTGTACAGGCGACGCGTGACATCGGCCGCCACCGCGGAGTCGATCGCGTCGAGCGAGCAGCGGTTTCTTCGCGCCCAGCTCTCCGTCCAGATCGGCACATTCGGAAAGACACCGTTGTACGCCCAGCTCGTCCCGCCCCGGTAGGGAACCTGGCGGTCGGCCGTGCCATGAAACGAGATCATCGGCACGGCTCGAGGATCGGTGCACCAGCTCCACGGCAGCATGTGCGCGGCCGCCACCATCCCGACCGCGGCGATCCGATCGGACAGCGCGCAGGAGAGCACGAACGACATTTCGCCGCCGTTGGACAGCCCATTCGCGTAGATGCGCGTCGGATCGATGTTGTAGGCCGCCTCCACCGTGTCGATAAGCTCCGAGATGAACCGGACATCCTTGCTCCGGCCCCGCTCGCTGGTCACACGCCACGCACGGGGCCCAGACCCCCGAGCTCCCGACGGATAGACGACGATGAAACCGTGCCTGTCGGCGACCGTGTTCCACTGGCTCGTCTCTTTCTGCGAGGCTCCCCACATCCCCCCGCCATGCAGGCTGATCACGAGCGGCGTGGGCTTGCCGGGGTCGTAGCTCCTCGGGACGTACAGCAGGTAGTCCCGCGTCTCTCCCGAGGACACCAGCCGCCCGTTGGATCGATTCGCGACGTAGAAAGAACCCGCCTCGACCAGTGCCAACAGCACCGGCAGGCTGATGAGCCCCAGCACCGCGGCGAGGACTCCCCCGCGGCCCTTCATCGGTGCCGGTTCCACGCCAGGGCCAGCGGCGCCGCCGAGAGCCGGGCCAGCGGTGTCGCCAGGATCGCCACGAGGGCGAGCACGTAGCGAGGGAAGAACGGCGAGGACCAGAACCAGACGAGCACGCCGTAGAGCGCCAGCACGACGACGCACCAGCAGGCCGCTCCAGCAACCAACGCCCGATCGCTCAGCAGGCGGCCGCGAAAGAGGCGGGTGGCGGCCCAGCAAGCGGCGGACATCTTGAGGCCGACCAGGATCGTGAGGATCCAAGGCAGCGCTTCCCACAACGCGCCGCGCGCCCTGCCGCTGGAGCTGAGCCATTGGAGGAGCGGCCCGACGAGGAAGAGCAGGGTCAAGGTGGCGAACACGCTTCCCTTGACCAGCCGCTCACGGCCGGTGAGGCCGATGCACAGACTCTGCACGAGCTGCTTCCAGGTCGAAGAAACGAGCGCTACGAGGACGAGCAGCACGAGCACGACCGTGCGGAGCGTGCCGATCCCCCAGGCGAGCCGACGCGCTCCGTCCATCACCACGGGCCAGGTGCCCGACCACCCGAGCGCCAGCGGGACGGCGACGAGCACCAGCAGCCAGGTGACGAGCGTGCTCCACATCGTCGCCTGGAGCTTGGCGGAGATGAGCTGGGCGTCGGTCAGCGGCCGCGTGGCGATGAAGGGCGTCACCCCGTATCCATCGCTCCGATGGGGGTCCGGCTTGCGGACGGTCGCGGCCACCAGGGAGGCCATGAAAACCGGCGTGAAGAGAACGCCGAGCAGGATGACCAGGACGAGCCCGAACACGCCGTCGGTAGTCCAGAGCAGCGCCAGCTCGAAAGGCAGGAGGATCGCGATCAGCGCAGGGAGCGACCGCCCGTGACGCCGCCACTCGAACCAGGTGTGCGCGCGCACCGGCGAAGTAAAATGCCGTAGCTGCTTCGGCCGGTCGTTCGTGGTGGCCGTGACGCGAGCGAAAGCACGGCGCCAGTCGGGCACGTCGCCGCGACGGGCGCGGGCCACCGCGAAGCGCGCGGCGAGGTACGCGAGCGGCGGGTGCGGCGCCAGGATCGCCACCATGACGGCCTCGGGCGCCTGGAAGTGGAGGGCCAGCATCACGACCGTGTCGATCGTCATCAGCCAAAGTACGGTGACGATGACCCGCAGCCCCCTGAGACCGTACGGCATCCAGGTCAGGGCCTGGGTCCATGCGAGGAGCGACGCGGCGAGCAGTGCCGGCCAGATCGACGGGATGTCGAAGCCTGCTGGCCACACGACGAGGAGCCGCGCTGCCACCCACAGGGCCGCCATGGCCACGCTGCCATAGAGCATCGGCCAGCCGGCCAATGCGGCGGTCGTCACCGGCAGCGTGAACATGCGTGCCGGGTACATCGACTGGCGCGCCGCCAGGTCTCCGGACAGGCCGAAGCTGAAGACCGCCAGGAAGTAGGTGAATGTCGCCGTCATGGGTACGACCGCGACAAAGGCGAAGGTCTGCGGCGTGTCGATACGGATGGCCTGTCCCGACGCAACGACGAAGACCTTGATCGTCCCGAGCGCGACCAGGTAGGCGGTCAGCGCGATCAGACCCCACCGATGTCGCCGCCGAAACTCCCAGCCGATGGCGAGAGCGGGGGAGCGCATGTTCTAGGCGTCCGGGGCCGACGCAGGCATCCCGACCCGGGCGACGAAGATCTCGTCGAGAGAAGGTACGCGCTCTGCAGTACGGTGCGACTCCTTGATGGCGTCCAGCGGCGCGCTCAGCACGATGGAGCCGCGGCTGATCATCGTGACGTGGTCGGCGACCTGCTCCACTTCGTCCAACAGGTGCGACGAAAAGAGCACCGTGCGGCCCTCGTCGGCGATGGTGCGAAGCACGGCGCCGAGGATGTCGCGTCGCACGATCGGGTCGAGACCGGACGACGGCTCGTCCAGCACCAACAGCTCCGGTCGATAGGCCAGAGCGACGAGCAGCCCCAGGCGCGCCTTCTGCCCCTTGGAGAGGTCCTTGACCTTCGCCGCGGGGTCGAGCTCGAAAGCCCGCCGCAGCTCCTCGGCGTAGGAGTCGTCCCACGCCGGATAGAACGCGCGCGAGTACCGGACGAGCTCGTCGACGCGCATCCAGCCGGGGAGGTCGTTTTCCTCCGAGAGGTAGCCGATCCGCGAGAGGACGCCGACCGGATCGGCCACGGGATCGAGGCCGAAGACGCGGACGGACCCGCTCTCCGCGCGCAGCAGGCCCAGCAGGTGCTTGATCAGCGTCGTCTTGCCCGCTCCGTTCGCGCCGACGAGGCCGTAGACGCCGCCGCTGGGCAGATCCAGGCTCACCGAGGCCAGGGCCGTGGTGCCGCTGAACCGGCGCGTGAGGTTCGAAACCGTGATGACCGAGTCCCCGTCGGGCGATCCATCGGCGCGTCTCATCTCGACGGCTCCTCGCTCGAGGCAGGCGCGCTACGCTTCGCGGTCCAGCTCATCGAGCAGCCGCGGCACGATCAGCCACAGCAGCCGTCCCCGGCCGCGGTCGACCTCGGCCCAGCGCTCGGCGTCGAATTCGATCGCCGCCACGGCGGCGGTCGGCATGCGCAGCGCGCCGCCGCCGATCAGCAGGCTGGCGAGCGTGGACCAAGTGGGCTCGTGGCCGGCGAGGAGCACCGTGCCGGCCTCGTCGGTCAGGCGGCGCAGCTTGGCGATCACGGTCTCGGGCGTGGCCTCGTAGAGGGCGGGGGTGACCTCGACCTTCGACTCCCAGTTGCCGGCCGCCATCGCCAGCTCCACCGTGGTCCGGGCGCGCACCGCCGAGGAGCTGACGATCAGGTCGGGGACGGCGCCGGCCTTGGCGAGGAAGGTGCCCACCAGGGCCGCGGCCTTGCGCCCCCGCTTGTTGAGCGGGCGCTCGTGATCGCTGCCGGAGGGGGCCTCCCAGTCCGACTTGGCGTGGCGAAGCAGGAGGAGGGTCCGCATGGAGAGGGCGCACGGCCGTGCCAGAGGGCGACCGCCGGTCGCCCCTACAGTCCCAAGGAGGACAAGGGTTGTCAAGGCGTAGGGGCGCACGGCGTGCGCCCTGCCGAGGCGTGCGAAGTCACGCCCTTGTGACGTCGGAACCGGCCTCCGTTCGGCCGTTTTGCTAGTCTCGGGCGGTGACCGAGGCCCTCCGCGTCGCCGATCTCCGCCTCGCCGAGCCGCCGCCCGCGGCGGCCGAGCCGGTCGCTTCCAGGCCGCCCGAGCGCGCCGCCGGCGAGACCTCGCTCGACGACCCCGCGCTCTACTTCAACCGCGAGCTCTCCTGGCTCAAGTTCAACGAGCGGGTGCTGGAAGAGGCGCTGGACGAGAACAACCCGCTGCTCGAGCGCGTCAACTTCCTCTCCATCTTCGGCAGCAACCTCGACGAGTTCTACATGATCCGGGTGTCGGGGCTGCGGCGCCAGATGGCGACCGGCGTAGTCGGCGCACCGCCCGACGGCATGAGCCCCAGCGATCAGCTCGCGGCGATCCGCCAGCAAGTCCTGCCGCTGCTCGACACCAGCAGCCAGTGCTGGAAGCGCGACCTCGAGCCCAAGCTGCGCGAGGCGGGGATCAAGATCCTCTCCTACGACGAGCTCAAGGGCCGCCAGCGCCGCCTGCTGCGCCACCACTTCAAGTCCGAGATCTTCCCGGTGCTGACCCCGCTGGCCTTCGACCCGGGGCACCCCTTCCCGCACATCTCCAACCTGTCGATGAATCTGGCGGTGGTGGTGCAGGACCCGGCCGAGGGCGAGAAGTTCGCGCGTCTGCGCGTGCCGCAGACCGTGCCCCGCCTGCTGCGCATCCCGGAGGAGGAGAAGGCCGACTCCTACGAGAAGCTGGGGCTGGCCGAGGTCAAGACGCCCTACTTCATCTGGGTCGAGGAGGTGATCGCCGCCAACCTCGACCTCCTCTTCCCCGGCCTGCCGGTGGTGGCGGCCCACCCGTTCCGGGTCACCCGCGACGCCGACCTCGAGATCGAGGAGGACGAGGCGAGCGACCTCATGAAGGCGATGGAGGACGTCGTCGGCCAGCGCCACTTCGGCCTGGCCGTGCGGCTCGAGATCGACGAGGCCATGCCGGCCAGGATCCGCGAGATCCTGACCCACAACCTCGGGCTGGCGCCGTTCCAGGTCTTCGTCACCGCCAAGCCCATCGGTCTCGCCGACCTCTCGCAGCTCACCGGGGTCGAGCGCCCGGCGCTCAAGTACCCGCCGTTCCAGCCGGTGGTGCCGCCGGGCCTGGGCACCGAGGACAAGATCTTTGCCACCCTGAAACGGCGGGGCAACGTTCTTCTCTACCACCCCTACGACAGCTTCGCGCCGGTGGTCACCATGCTGCAGCAGGCGGCGCGGGACCCCAATGTGCTGGCCATCAAGCAGACCCTCTACCGGGTGGGGCCGAACTCGCCGATCGTCGAGGCGCTGAAGGAGGCGCGCGAGAACGGCAAGCAGGTCTCGGCCCTGGTCGAGCTCAAGGCCCGCTTCGACGAGCAGAACAACATCGTCTGGGCGCAGGCCCTGGAGCGAGCCGGCGTGCACGTGGTCTACGGCGTGATGGGCTTGAAGACCCACGCCAAGATCTGCCTGGTGGTGCGCCGCGAGGCCAAGGGCCTGCAGCGCTACGTTCACCTCTCGACCGGCAACTACAACCCGGCGACGGCGCGCGTCTACACCGACTTCGGCTACTTCACCTGCGACCCCGCGATCGCCGACGACGTCTCCGACCTGTTCAACGCGCTGACCGGCTACTCCCGCAAGTCGGAGTACGGCAAGCTGCTGGTGGCACCCTGGCAGATGCGCGAGGGCATCCTGGCGAGGATCGAGCGCGAGATCGAGATCCACCGCGCGCAGGGTGGCGGGGCCATCGCCTTCAAGATGAACGCGCTGGTCGACCGCGCCTGCATCCAGGCCCTCTACCGGGCCTCGCAGGCGGGGGTGAAAGTCGAGCTCCAGGTGCGAGGGATCTGCTGCCTGCGGCCGGGGGTGCCCGGCGTCTCCGACAACATCCGCGTCACCTCGATCGTCGGCCGCTTTCTCGAGCACAGCCGCATCTACTACTTCAGGAACGGCGGCGACGAGGAGGTCTTGGCCGGCAGCGCCGACCTGATGCCGCGCAACCTCGGCGGCCGCGTCGAGGTGCTGTTCCCGATCGCCGACCCGCGCCTGCGCTTGGCGGTGGTCGACGGCATCCTGCGCCTCCACTTGGCCGACACCAAGCAGGCGCGCCTCATCCTGCCGGACGGCAGCAACTCCCGCGTCACCCCGGCCGAGGGCGAGCCAGCCTCGAGCTCGCAGGAGTGGCTGCTCGAGCGCGGCGGCGCCTGGCGGGCCGAGGAATAGGGGCGGGCCTCGTGCCCGCCCGGTCGGTCCGGGCGACCACGAGGGTCGCCCCTACGCCGCCAGCTTCCGCTTGACCTCTTTCCACAAGCTCTCGAACGCCTGCCCCGCCCAGCTCGACGGCGCATAGGCGGTGATCGGCTGCTGCCGCAGGCCCATGCCCTCGACCAGGCTCGAGTAGGGGATCTGGGTCTTGAGCACCGGGTAGGGCGACTGCTTGAGGAGCCACTGCGGCTCCCGGTGCAGGAGCTTCCTGCGATCGACGAGCGACAGGAAGGGCAGCACTTTGAGGTCCTTCGGTCCCTTGTCCTGGAGGTGCTGGTGGAGCTGCTCCAGGGCGCGGAGCGACAGCGGCGTGGGGATGGTGGGCACGATCAGCGCGTCGGCGAGCGAGAACATCGCCTCCGACAGCACCGACAGGCTCGGCGGGCAGTCCAGGAACAGGTAGTCGTAGGTGTCCACCAGCGGCCCGATCAGGCGCGCGAGCTGCTGGCTCGGGCGCTTGGTTTCGGCCAGGGCAAGGTCCAGCTTGCGGTAGGAGAAGTCGGCCGGCAGCAGGTCCAGGTTCTCGAAGTCGGTGCCGCGCACCAGGCCGTCGAGCTCCTTCTTGCCCTCGATCAGCTTGCGGGTGCCGCCGGGGATGTGCGGCTCCACCCGGAAGTAGAAGGAGGCGGCGCCCTGCGGGTCGAGGTCCCAGATCAGGGTGCGCGCGCCGTCGCGGGCGGCGAGATACGCCAGGTTCACTGCCGTCGCGGTCTTCCCCACCCCACCTTTGATGTTGTACGCCGCAACTACTTTCATGGCGACACCTCCGATTCAGAAGAGACGACGCTCGCCGGGAGACGGCAGCTCAGAAGAGACCACGAATCCGTTCTTGATTGTCATGCTTGAGGAAGGCGCGCAGGGCGCCGGCGAGCTTCTCCGCCTCGCGGGCGCGGCGCTCGTCCAGCCGCGCGACGAGGTAGCCGGTCGCCGCCAGGGCCTGCGGCGCCTGCCCCGGTGCCACGGCCTCCGCCGCCCGGCGCAGCGCCTGGTCCTGGTTCGCCAGGTCGTTCAGGGCGCCGAGCACGTCCTGGAGGTCTTTGAGAGCCTCAACCACGCGGTCGATCTCCGCTTTCTCGTACAGAGAGCGGAAGAACTCCAACAGATACCGCAGTTTCTTGCAAGCGATCCGCAGCCGGTGGAGGGCGGCCGGCTCGGGGTCGGGGCCCAGCTCGTCGGCGCGCTCGGCCACCCGGCGGGCGGCCCGGTCGAGGCGCTCGGAGGCCACCTCGCGGATCGGCCGGCGGGCCTCGGCCGGTTGCCGCGCGGCCCTGGCGCGGCGCTCGAGGAAGCCGTCGAGGGCCCCCATCACCTGCTGGTAACGGCTGGAGGCAAAGGACTTGGCCAGCTCCGCCTGGGCCTCGGCCGCGGCCGCCTCGAGGTGCGCCCGGGCCGGCTCGAACCCTCGCCGGACCCAGGCCGGCAGGGGCTCGAGGGCCTTGGGGAGCATCTCCAGCAGCACGTCGAGGTCGCGCTTGGGGCCGGTCTGCTCCCCCAGCCAGCCGAGCTCGGCACGCAGGGCCTCGAGCTCCCGGGCGGGGAACAGGCGCTTGAGCTGGCCCACCGCGGACCGCAGCCGCCGCACCGCGACCCGGTAGTCGTGCAGGAACTCGCGGTCGAGCTCGGCGACGACGCCCTGCTCGTTGGCGCGCAAGGTCTCGCGCAGGGGGCGCAGGATGCGAAGCACCGCGGTGCCGGCGGGCTCGTCGGGATCGAGATGGAAGTCGGGCTTCTTCGAGCGGTCCTCGAGCCAGGAGCCGGCCGCGGTCAGCGCCTCGGCCAGCTCCTCCGCCAGGCTCTCGGGAGGCCGGCCCAGCCGAGCCTCCAGCGCCTCGGCGATCGGCTTGCAGGCCTTGTCGTAGCCGCGCAAGGGCTCGATGCGGAGCCGGCGCCGGAGCTCCCTGGGGTCCCCGTCCCCAGCCGGCAGCACGCGGCGCTCGACCAGCGAGAGGTAGCCGATCACCTTGCGCGCGAGGAGCCTCCCGGCGAGCCTCCGCGGCGCCGGGCCCCGAGCCGGTGTGCCGCCGGCCGCGGAGCCCCGGGCCGCCCCCTCCGACCGGCGCGATTTGTAGAGCGGCCGCGCCACGATCTGCTTCTCGACCGTCAGAGCCGCCAGCAGCCGCCGCTCGCCGGCCAGCTCGAGCACCGTCTCGCGCAGGCGGCCTGGTGGAAGCCGGGCGGCGAAGTCGATCGCCTCCGCCAGCGGCGCGCGACCCTCGAGCTCGCCGGCGAAGGTCAGGAGCTGCAGCTCCCGTCGGCCGCCCGAAACGAAGCCGCGCAGGCAGAGCTGCTCCTGCCAGAGCCGGCCGTCGAAGGTGTCGTAGAAGGTGAGCTGCGCGGCACCCCGGCGCCGCCTGCCCAGCGCCAGGCCCTCGGTGAGGGAGGTCAAGCCCTCGCCCGCCGCCTGCTCGGCGGTCAAGGGAAAGGAGAGGACGCCGTGCATGGCAGGCCGGGCGGAAAGCCCGCGCCATCCTACTCGATCGGCGCGCCGGGCCCTGGGCGGTCATTCCGGCCAAGCCCACCAAAACCGTCGCGAGCGGTCGAGCTGCAAGGAGCGGGAGGACCCGGCAACCGCAGCGTACACACCAGTACGCGAGGATTGCCGGGAGGACCCGCGACACCGCAGATCGACCGCGCAGCAGGTTTTGGCGCGTGCTAAATTCGCGCGCCGTGTCCGCCACCGCCATCGACTGGGAACCCCTGATCGCCGCGGCGCGCTCCGCCCGCGAGCGCGCCTATGCCCCCTACAGCCGCTTCCGCGTGGGTGCGGCGCTGCTCGCCGCGGACGGCAGGATCTTCGCCGGCTGCAATGTAGAGAACCGCACCTTCGGCCTCACGGTCTGCGCCGAGCGCTCGGCGGTGCTGCAGGCGGTAGCGGCCGGCGCTGGCCCCCCGCTGGCCCTTGCCGTGGTCGCCGACGCGTCCCCCAAGGCCCCGCCTTGCGGCATGTGCCGCGAGACCCTGGCCGAGTTCGCCGACGACCTGCCGATTCTCCTCGTCGACTCCCACGGCGACCGCGAGGAGCTTAGCCTCGCGGAGATCTTCCCGCGGCCGTTTGTGTTTCCAGAGGAACCGCGCTGAGGAACCGTCGCCAGCGGGCCAGATGCTAGGAGCGGGTCGCCGCGGGAACCGCAGCCTACAGTTCAGTAGGTGAGGATTCCCGCGGCGGGCCGCGACAACGCAGATGGCCTGCTCGCGACGGTTCCCTAGTAAGGCATGTCGTCTTCTTCCATCCCGAAGTGGTGCCCCAGCTCGTGCAGCACCGTCTTCGCCACCTCCTCCACCACCTCGCGCCGGCTCTCGCAGGCGCGCAGGATCGGCCCCGAGTAGATGACGATGCGGTCCGGCATGGACTGGTAGAAGGTGTCGCGCTCGGTCTGCGGCACGCCGAAATAGAGGCCGAAGAGCTCGCCGCGCTCGGGATCCTCCGGGTCGTCGTCGGGGAGGGTCGCCAGGTCCTCCTCGGTGGGCTCCTCCTCGACCGTCACCACGATGTTCTCGAGCAGCTCGGCGAACTCCTCGGGCAGCGAGTCGAGGGCCTTCTCCACAAGCGCCTCGAACTCCTCGGGGGCCAGGCGCAGGCGCGGCCGGCGCGACGAGCGCGGGAAGCGGGAGCCCATGGCCGCGATCCTAGCAGCGCAGCGTGCACGGTCGGCCTCGGCGCCGGTACACTCGGCCCGCGATGAGCGAGCCCTCCAAGCCGCACGGCGCCGCGAGCCCGGGTGCCCCCGCCGCTGGAACCAAGACCGTGCGTCTCGACAAGTGGCTGCAGGTGGCGCGCGCCTTCAAGACCCGCACCCAGGCCACCCACGCCTGTACGCTCGGCCGCGTGAGAGTCAACGGCCATGTAGCCAAGCCTCACCGGGCGGTGGCGCTCGAGGATGTGATCGAGATCGAGCAGCGCGACTGGACGCGCGTGCTGGTGGTCAAGCGGCTCGCCGACAAACCGCTGCGCAAAGAGGAGGCGAAGCTGCTGTTCGACGACCAGAGCCCGCCCCGGCCCGTGCTCGACCCGTTCGAGCGACTGCTGCGCCGCACGCCGGTGCAGCGCGAGCCTGGCAGCGGCCGCCCCACCAAGCGCGACCGCCGGGATATCGAGAAGCTACGGGGGGAGTGAGCTTCCCGCACCGGCCGCCGCGGCCGGCGCCGCAATCTCCGCCGCCGGCCGCGGCGCATCGCCCTGGTAGACGGCCGAGCCCTTGTAGGCCGCCAGCCAGTGGCGGGCGAAGACCTGGATCGCCGCCGCCGTGGGCACGGCGACCAGCATGCCGATGAAGCCGAACAGGCTGCCGCCGGCGATCACCGCCAGCAGCACCCACACCGGATGGAGGTTGACGCTGCGGCCCAGGATGCGCGGCGAGAGCACCATGCCTTCGAGGAACTGCGCGCCGGCGAACACCGCCACCACCGCCAGCAGCCGGCCGAGGCTCTGGTGCTCCACCCAGCACAGCAGCAGCGCCGGGGTCAGGCCCACCACCAGCGCCATGTAGGGGATGAGGTTGGCGAGGCCGGCGACGATGCCGATCACGATGCCCAGCGGCACGCCGATCACCATCATCCCGGTGGCGTTGATGGCGGCCAGGATCAGCGCGATGGTGAGCTGGCCGCGCAGAAAGCCCGCCACCGCGCCGTCCACCTCGCGGGCCCGCTCGAGCACGGTGGCACGGTAGGGCACCGGCACCAGCTCGACCGCGGCGCGCTTGATCTTGGGGAAGTCGACCAGCAGGTAGAAGGCGAAGACCGGCACGAAGATCAGGTTGAGCAGCACCAGCAGGAAGCGCAGCATGTTGCTCGCCACCGCGCCGAGGACCTTACCCATCCGCCCGGCGACGTCCGGAAGGTTCTCGGAGATCGAGGCCTTGAGGCGCTGCTCGAGGTTGCCCAGCTCCTCGGGATACTGGGCCTGGAGGGTGGCGAGCCACGGCGCGAAACGCGCTTCGAGGCGCGCCCGGTACTCGGGCAGGCGGCTGCCGAAGCGCTTCGCCTGCTCGCCGATCGCCGGCACCAGGTAGAAGAAGAACGCCGCCAGCAGGACGAGAAGGATCAGGGCCACCACCGCCACGCCCAGGGAGCGAGGCAGGCCGCGGCGCTCGAGCCAGGAGACCAGCGGGTCGAACAGGTAGGCGATCGCCAGGCCCATCAGGAGCGGCGCGAAGATCTCGTCGAAGACGATCACCAGCACCAGGGCGAGGATCAGCGCACCGAAGAACACCAGCAGGCGGAGGAAAGCCGGGTCGAGGCGGGCGAACCAGCGCGGCGTCCGCGACGGCGATGACGCGGTGGTGGCGGGAGCGGCGTCGGAGGCGTCTGGGGTCATGGCAGGCTCGGTTTCGAGGCTGCTACGCGCGGCGCGAATTCGTTGTTCCGGCCCGTGGCGGCGCCGATCCTAGCAGCCCGCGATCCATCCGCGCGCTCCACCGCGGTTCGGGCGCGGCGCTAGCCGAAGAGCGGCAACTGGCCCCGCTCCCCGGCCGCCACCAGGTTGGAGACGCTCACCCCCAGCAGGCGCACCGGCCGCCGCTCTGCCTCGGTGGCGGCGAGCAGCGCCGCGGCGTGGCGGGCGATCTCGGCGCCGTCGGCCACCGGCCCAGGCAGGCTGTGGGCGCGGGTGACGGTCGTGAAGTCGCCGTAGCGCACCTTGATCGCCACCGTTCGTGCCTCGAGCCCACGGCGGGCGAGAGAGCCCGCCACTTGCAGCGCCAGGCGCTCGATCTCCGCCCGCATGAAGGCGAGCTCGCGCAGGTCCTCGGCGTAGGTGTGCTCCGTGCCGAGGCTCTTGCGCTCCCGGTGCGTCTCGACCGGGCGCGCATCCTCCCCCCGCGCGTGGTGGTAGAGCGCCTCGCCGTAGCGGCCGAAGCGCGCCGCGAGCTCCTCGAGCGACCGCGCGCGCAGGTCGGCCACGGTCGCGATCCCCATCTCGGCCAGGGCGCGCTCGGTCGCCGGCCCCACGCCGTGGAGCAGGCGCACGGCGAGCGGCGCCAGGAAGTCGAGCACCTTGGGCGGCGGCACCACGGTGAGCCCGTCCGGCTTGCCGAAATCCGAGGCGATCTTCGCCACCAGGCGGTTGGGCCCGACGCCGATCGACACCGTCAGGCGCCGCTCCTCCCGCACCCGGCGGCGGACGTCCTTGGCGAGGGCGGTGGCGGTCGGGAAGGCGCCGAGGTGCTCGCTGACGTCGAGATAGGCCTCGTCCAAAGCCACCGTCTGGACCAGCGGCGTGTACTCGCGGAAGAGGGTGAAGATCGCCTCCGACTCGCGGGAGTAGCGGGGGAAGTCGGGCTTGATGAAGATCGCCTGCGGGCACAGGCGGCGCGCCCGCGAGGACGGCATGGCCGAGCGGACGCCGAAGCGGCGCACCTCGTAGCTCGCCGCCGCCACCACGCCACGGCCTCCGGGGTCGCCGCCGATCACCACCGGCTTGCCGGCCAGCGACGGGTCGTCGCGCTGGTGGACCGCGGCGTAGAAGCAGTCCATGTCGCAGTGGAGGATACGCCTCGTTTCCGCCACGGGCGGATTCTAGCTCCGGTTACCCACCAATAGGCCTCGGAGCGCTTCTCCGTCTTTCCAGACGAGGAGCTGCCACCCGGAGCTGGCCGACCAACGGTGGGGGTTGACACCATGTCCGTTCTGACATACATTTTCCGCTCGAAGCCGGGCGATCGCCCGCTCGTCTGGCTTTACGGCGAGATCAAGACGCCCCCGATGGGGCTGGGAGCCAGGCTGGAAGCAGGCTACCTGCTGCGGCGAGTGCAGCGCGGAGAGTTACTCGGAATGCCGCACTCGCGGCCAATGCCGGCGCTCGGAGCACGGTGCCACGAGCTTCGGATCCGCGATCGTCAGACCGGGTGGAGGGTCTTCTACCGCGTGGACCCGGATGCGATCCTGATCCTCGACGTGGTGCAGAAGCAGACACGGGCGACGCCACACGAGGTGCTCGAGCGGTGCCGGCGGAGAGCTGCCCGCTATGACGAGGAATCGGGTGAGCAGCCGGAACGAGAGGAGGCGCGATGAACCACGAGAAGGGAGCTCGTCTCGCGAAAGCCGGATGGCGAACCGGGACCCCCGCGGAGCTGCTGGGCCTAAATGCCGCCGAGGCGGCCTACGTCGAGGTCCGGCTCCGCCTCAGCGACGCGGTCCGTGGCCTGCGGCACGAGAAGAATTTGTCGCAGACCGCTCTCGCGTCCCTGATGGGCTCCAGCCAGAGCCGAGTCGCCAAGCTGGAGGCCGCGGACGAGACTGTGTCGCTCGATCTGATGGTCCGTTCGCTGCTTGCCATGGGAGTCTCGAGCGCCGATCTGGCCCGCATCATCGATGGTCGAGCCGCACGCCGATAGAGTCGCTCGTCGTGCTTCCCCGCCCCCGCGTCAAGATCTGCTGCATCGCCTCGGAGGAGGAAGCGGCGATGGCCGTCGCAGCGGGAGCCGACGCGATTGGCCTGGTGTCGGCGATGCCGAGCGGCGTGGGGCCCATCGCGGAGGAGCGGATCGCCGCCATCGCCGCCACCGTGCCGCCGCCGGTCGCGGCCTTCCTCCTCACCTGCCTACAGGCGGCCGGCGCCATCGCGGCCCAGCAACGCCGCTGTGGCGCCAGCTCCGTGCAGCTCGTCGACTCGGTGGCGCCCGAGGAGCTCGCCGCCCTGCGCCGCGAGCTTCCCGGCATCCGCCTGGTGCAGGTGATCCACGTCACCGGGCCGGAGGCGATCGACGAGGCCGTGGCGGTCGCGCCGCTCGTCGACGCGCTGCTCCTCGATTCCGGGAACCCGAAGGCCGCGGTCAAAGAGCTCGGCGGAACCGGCCGGGTGCACGACTGGTCGATCTCGGCCGAGATCCGCCGCCGCGCCGGCAAGGCCCTGTTCCTGGCCGGAGGGCTCAACCCCGAGAACGTGGCCGCGGCCCTCGCCGCCGTCGAGCCCTTCGGCATCGACGTGTGCAGCGGCGTGCGGAGCGAGGGGAAGCTGGACCCGCGCAAGCTCGAGCGCTTCTTCGCGGCGCTCGAAGCTCCTCCTCCTGTGAGTTGATCGCGGACGGCCGCCAAGATCTCTCTGGGCCCGACCACGCCCCTGAGGTGGAGGCGAAAGAGGGCCGGCTGGAATTCGGGCGGTGTGGGCTTCGGGTGGCGAATCACCCAAACGGCCCCGTGACCACCAGAGCTGCCTTCTGCTGGCGGAGGTCCTCCACGGCCATGCCAGCAGCGGTGCGTTTCGCTCCCACCTCCCGCGGGTGCAATCGTGCGCGGCTCGCGCGTCAGTTGCCCGCTGTAGCTGGCTGTCCTGCCTCGGCAGTCGAGTCATCTGGGCCGAATTCCGCACGAAGAACTTCGTGCAGCTCCCGGATGCTCTCGAATTCAGGCTCAGGTGCCAGCGTCTCGAGATCGAAGCCCAAGCAGATCTCGATGTCCTTCTGGGAAAGGTAGTGGCCATGGACCAGCACTTCGCGGATCTGGTCCGCGGGGTCGGGATACTCGCGCTCGCCCGGGTCATGGCTCTGGACGAGGAAGTTGCGGTAGCAGTGCAAGATGACGGGCCTGGAGTGGGACTGAATCTCCTCCACGACACGCAGGATCTCGGTGACCTTGGCGTCGAGCGCCGCCTGGGTGCGGACGTAGATGTTACCGTTGGCGTGTGCGCTGTCGTTGCGGTCGTCCACCAGCCTGCTGTAGGTGCCGACCTTGCTGTTGTCGCAGGCGATCAGCTTGAGGAATCGTAGGACGCTCCGCTCGTTCACGGCGCTGAACGCGAAGGGCGAGGTCGCGGTGAGGAGCGCCTTCTCGTCGCGAGCGAATCCAATGAGGCTCTTCTCGAAGTCGTCTGGCCTAGTCAGCTTGATCTGCCAGATGTTGAAGTAGACGCAGCTCATGGCGAGCATGTGGTAGGCGAGGAAGGCGAACTGGTACTTGCCGTGGGTGTAGTTCGTCTCGAAGGCGTCCCAAAGGAAGGCGATGTAGTCTCCTTCCGCCGGGCTCCTGAAGGAGAGAGGCAAGTAGTCGCCAAGCTCAAAGGCGTCATCCATCGCTCACGCCTCGTCTGGCGTCGCTATGCTCTCGCCCCACACGCGAGCGATCGTGTCCTGGATCCTCTTCTCGAGACGCGCCACGAGCTCGCGGTTGGCGGCGACCAGCGCCTGCTCGGCCTCGATCTCGGAGACGATGGCTTGCTGAGTGGCAAGCGTCGGGAGAGGGAACCGAATCTGCCGTAGGTTCTCGGTGTTGATCTTCAAAGTGCCATGCGCTGCCGTCTCAAGGATGCGCCTGAACTGAGCTTCCTGCTGCTTCAGGATAAGTCGCAGGAACGAACCGACAACTCTACTGGTCGGGTGGATCGCCTTCACGTCCTGGTTAAAGGCGCAGGGCGTTGCGAGTCGACAGATTGGGACTCCGTTCGCCAGGCCCATCCCTCTCACGAGAATCAAGAGCGATCCAACCGGCGCCACTGCTGTGGCTGTTTGTGTTACGGCGGCCTCGGACACATGAGTCGAGGCGTCGTACAAGAGATCGCTCTTCATATCCTTGGCCGATACCCACGGTATGCCGCCGACCCAATACTCCTCGTTGCTCTTCGAGGGAGTGCCGCCGCTACCACACCTGTCCAAGATCGGTTTTGACGACGTCCTCCCGGCGAGGCATCATGGGCCTGCGAAGGTTCCAGATGACCTGCAGCACGGGAGGACGACTCGATGATACGTGTAGCGAGCGTGTTCAGCC
>JBIOXV010000195.1:0-22055 GCA_044869805.1 Thermoanaerobaculia bacterium
CCGTCCCCCCGCTGTGCCCCAGGCTCGAACCACGTCGCTCATCCGCATTGGCTTCTGAAACTACCCAGACCGCCCACCCCGAAACCCGGAAGCCCTCTTGACACAGGAGTCCAGATACGGGAATCCATCCGAATCAGACGCCCTTCGCTATACTGGCCGCGAGCCTCCCTTTCCCACCATGAGCATCGCCGCCGCCGAAGCCGTGTCCCACGCCGGGTCCTCGCGGTTCGTCTGGCTCCTCGACCGGCGCCGCGATCTCGTCTTCTACATCGGCTCGGCCCTCGCGGGCTGGCTGTACGTGGGCGTAATCCTCTACGCCATCGCTACCCTCGCCGACCCGTTGCGCGACCCGCTCGCCACCCTCGCGGTCGGCGGCCTCGAGATCCCACTCACCCTCGAGCTGCTGGTCGTGGCGAGCTGGGCCTTCCTGCTCGACGCGCCGCACGTGTGGGCGACCCTCGGCCGCACGCTCGCCGACCCGGACGAGTGGCGCAGCCGCGGCGCGGTGCTCAGGTTTTCCTTCGTGTGGTTCCTGGTCGGCCCGGCGTTGATCCTGGCGCCCTACTCCGCCGGGGCGGCGGCCGGCCGGCTCGGGCACCCGCTGCCGCCGGCGGCGCTGGCGGCCGGCGCGCTGGCCTTCTTCACCGCCTTCCGCCTCTGGGCCTACTACCACGTGGTGCGCCAGCACTGGGGTTTCGTGAGCCTCTACCAGCGCAAGGCGTCCGACACCGGCGACCCGCGCATCGACCGTTGGTTCTTCAACCTCGCCATGTACATGCCGCTGGTGCTGTTCATGACCAGCAGCTACTACCGCCGGACGCCGGGCATGCCGGACCTCGGGCTGGACCGTCCGCTGCTGGGAGGGGTGAGCCTCGGCGCGCTGGTCCATCCGCTCGCCTGGGCCGCCTACCTCGGCGCGATCCTCTTCTACCTCGGCTACCAGGTGCGGCGCGCGCGGCGCGGCGAGGGCGTCAACCGCAGCAAGCTGCTCTATCTGGCGCCGCTCCTGCCCCTCCACTTCGTGGCCTTCAGCCACCCGCTGATGGCGGCCTTCGTGGTGCCGCTGGTGACCGTGGGGCACAACGTGCAGTATCACGCCATCGTCTATGCCTATGGCCGCCGCAAGTACGGGCCGAGCGAGGAGCGGCGCTACCGCTGGGCGCGCTTTTTCTTCAGGAGCGTGCCCGTCTACGCGCTGGTGGGGCTGGCCTTCACCTTCGGCTTCTACCGCGGGCCGTGGATCGACTGGCTGAAGTCTGCCACCGGCTGGAGGCTCGACGAGCTGATGCTCAACTCGCTCGGCATGATGGCCGGCGTGCGCGACCCCGCGGCGCTGGGCCTCGGCGAGCAGCTCTTCGCGGCCCTGCTCCTCGGCTTCGCCATGCAGCACTACTACCTCGACTCGAAGATCTGGCGGGTGAGCCGCGACCGCGAGGTGCAGAAGCACCTCGATGTCTGAGGCTCGGCGCCGGCGCTGGCTCGAGGGGGCGGCGATCGCCGCCCTGGTCCTCGCCGTGTATCTGCCCACGCTCAGCTACGGCTTCGTATGGGACGACCACGAGCAGGTGGTCGACAACCCGCACCTCCGGAGCTGGTCGAGCCTGCCCTCGTTCTGGCAGCAGGACGTGCTGGCGCTGACCCGCGCCGGCGAGCAGCGCTCGAACTACTACCGGCCGCTGTTCTTCACCGCCTACCTCGTCCTCTACCAGCTCTTCGGCCCCGCCGCCTGGGCCTGGCACGCGGTGGCCGTGGCCCTGCACCTGGCGGCGAGCCTCGCGGCGCTGGCCTTCCTGCGCCGGCTGCGGCTCGGCGAGGAGGTAGGCTTCCTCGGCGCGTTGCTCTTCGCCGTCCACCCGGCGCACGGCGAATCGGTCGCCTGGGTGGCGACCGCCTTCAACGACCCTCCCGCCTCGGCCCTCATGCTCGTTGGCCTGGTGGCCCACACCAAGTGGCTCGCGGCCCGCGCCACGGATCTGGGCACGAGGAGTGGGGGCGCGACAGGCGGCTGGCCCTGGCTCGCGGCCGGCGCCGGTTGCTACGCGGCGGCCCTCGGCTTCAAAGAGGCGGCGCTCTCGATGCTGGCGCTGGTGCCGCTCACCGAGCACTGGCTGGATCGCGGCCGGCCGCTCGCGCGCCGCCTGGCGGGCGTGGCGCCGTACCTCGGGGTGACCGCCGTCTACTTCGTGGCCCGCAAGCTGGTCCTGACCCATGCGATCGGCGTCTTCCCCGGTCCGGGCTGGGGAGAGGTCCTGCCCACGCTGCCGCGGCTCGGCGTCGAGTACCTGCGCTTCCTCGTCTGGCCTTGGGGCCTGGCGCCCAGCTACCCGCTGCGCTTCGTCGAAGGCTGGGGCTCGGCCGCGGCTTGGGGCTCGGTGCTGGTGCTGGCGGCCGTGGCGGCCGGCATCGCGCTCGCTGCCCGCCGCGCCCGGGTGATGGTCTTCGGCGCCCTGTGGTGCCTCTTCTGCGTGGCGCCGGCGGTCAACGTGCGTTCCTTCCGGCCCAGCTACTTGGTGCACCAGCGCTACCTCTACCTGGCGGCGCTGGGCTTGAGCCTGATCCTCGCCTGGCTACTGGTCGAGAAAGTGCGCCGCCCCCGGCTGCGCTGGGGGCTCGCGGCCGCGCTGCTCGTCGTGTGGTCGGCGAGCAACCTCTACCACGACCGTTTCTGGGCAAGCGACGAGGCCCTCTGGCAGCGCGTTACCGAGGTCGATCCCGGCAACCCGGCCGCCTTCGACTGGCTGGGCGCCCGCGCCATGGCCGAGGGCCGGCTCGACGAGGCCGAGGCGCTCTTCCAGCGCTCGATCGCGGCCGACCCGGCGTCGCCGCTCGGCTACCGCAACCTGGCCGTGCTGCTGCACGCGCGGCGCCGCGAGCCGGCGCGCGCGCTGCCCTTCTACGAGCAGGCCCTGGCTGCCTTCGGCGGCCGCGCCGGCCTTCCCGAGGAAGCGGCGCGCACCCGGGTCAACTACGGCGCCTGCCTCGCCGAGCTGGGGCGCGGCGAAGAGGCCCTGGCCGTCTTCCTCACCGCCGCGGAGTCGCCGCCCTTCCCCGCCGAGGCGGCCCGCAACGCCGCGGTGCTGTTGCGTGCGGCGGGGCGGATCGAGGAAGCGCGGCAAGTGTTGCGCGCTGCCGCCGCCCGCCATCCCGCAGACCCCGACCTCGGGCGCATGCTCGACGACCTCGAGCGTCCGCGCTCGGCCACCCCACCCGCGACCCGGTAGAGTTCCTCGTGATGAGCTCTGGGCAGCGGTGGGTACAGTGCCTCTCCGGCCTGGGAGCGTGCCTGCTCTCCACCGCCTGCGGCCCGGCGGAACACCCGGCCTCGGCACCCGCCCTCGCTCCGCCGGCCGCGCCTGCTGTCTTCGTCGAGCGCGCCCGCGAGCTGGGGATCGGCTTCGAGCACTTCAACGGCCGCTCGGGCGAGCGCTACATGGTGGAGGTGCTGGGCGCCGGCGCCGCGCTCCTCGACTACGACGGCGACGGCGACCTCGACCTCTTCCTGGTGCAAGGCGGCATGCTCGGCCCGGGCAAGACGCCCGCCGACGCGCTGGCACCGCCGGCCCGCGGCAACCTTCCGCTGCGGGATCGCCTCTACCGCAACGACCTCACGGCGCTCGCCGACGGCCGCCTCGAGCCGCGCTTCGTGGAGGTGACGGCGGCGGCCGGGCTCGACTCCGTGGGCTACGGCATGGGAGCGGCGACCGGCGACTACGACAACGACGGCGCCGTGGACCTCTACGTCACCCGCTTCGGCGCCAACCAGCTCTGGAGAAACCGCGGCGACGGCACTTTCGAGGACGTAACGGACCGCGCCGGCGCCGGGGACGAGCGCTTCTCGGCTCCCGCCACGTTTTTCGACTACGACGGCGACGGCTGGCTCGACCTCTTCGTGGGCAACTACGTCGACTTCACGTTCGACAGCCACCGCATCTGCTACAGCCCGGCCTCGGCCCCGGACTACTGCGGGCCGTCGAGCTACCAGGCGGTGCCCGACAAGCTGCTCAGGAACCGCGGCGACGGCACCTTCGAGGACGTGACGATCGCCTCCGGCGTGGCCGTCGCCGACGGGCCGGCCCTGGGGGTCGTCGCCGCCGACCTCACCCGCGACGGGCGACCCGATCTGCTGGTGGCCAACGACGGCCAGCCCAACCAGCTCTGGGTCAACCTCGGCGACGGTCGCTTCGCGGACGAGGCGGCGCTCGCCGGCTGCGCGGTCAGCGGCGCCGGCGCGGCCGAGGCCGGCATGGGCGTCGATGCCGGCGACTTCGACGCCGACGGCGACGAGGACCTCTTCGTCACTCACCTGGTGGCCGAGACCCACGCCCTGTTCGTCAACCAGGGCGACGGCACCTTCGCCGACGGCCGGGTCAGCGCGCGGCTCGGCGCGCCGAGCTTCCCGCACACCGGCTTCGGCACCCTGTGGTTCGACTACGACAACGACGGCTGGCTCGACCTGCTGGTGGCCAACGGCGCGATCAAGGACATCCCGGCGCTGGTCGAGCGCGGCGACCCGTACCCGCTGCACGAGATCGACCAGCTCTTCCGCAACCGAGGCGATGGCACCTTCGAGGAGACGACCGGCCAGGCGGGCGAGGCCCTTACGCTCTCCGAAGTCGGGCGCGGCGCCGCCTTCGGCGACCTCGACCAGGACGGTGATACGGACGTCATCGTGACCAACAACAGCGGGCCGGCGCGGCTGCTCGAGAACCGCATCGGCAACCGGCTTCCCTGGCTCGCCTTGAGCCTGCGGGCGGCCGGCGGCGGCGACGCGCTGCAAGCGCAGGTCCGCGTGCACCGCGCACGAGGCCCTGTGCTCCTGCGGCGGGTGCACACCGACGGCAGCTACCTCTCGGCCAGCGACCCGCGCCTTCTGGTGGGCCTGGGTGAGGGCGGCGACAGCTCGCCTCTGGCGGTCGAGATCCGGTGGCCGGACGGGAGGAAGGAGCGGTGGCGCAGGATCGCGGCCGGCAGCTACGCGGTGCTCGGCGACCGCTGAGCTACTCCCACTTGCCCCCGAAGTCCTCCCCGCGCCACGGCGCGCGGCACGGCTTGCCCGCGCGGTAGAGCGCCAGGGTCCGCTCCACGGGGGCCAGAAGCTCGGCGCGTTGCGAGCGGCGGACGGCCTCGAGGGCGTTGGCCTGCAGCGTGGCCGCCTGCGCGAACTGGCCTTGCTCGGCGAGCGCCATGGCGAGCGCCTCGACGTGCTCGAGCTGGCTCTCGGTGCCGATCAACTGCTTGGCCAGCGCCGCGGCCCGCGCGCCGTCGCGCACCGCGGCGTCCGGGCTCGCCGCCAGCAGCCGCGCCAGGCCATGGGTCAGGATGCGGTCGCCGGGCCGTAAACGCAGGCCTTCCTCGAGCACCTGGCGGGCCTCGGCCTGGCGGCCGAGCTGCGCCCGGCTGACGGCGAGGCCAAGCCGGGCGCCGGGATTCGCGGGATCGCTCCCGAGCACCGCCGCGAAGTGCTCCTCGGCCTCGGCGAAGCGGCCCAGAGTCAGGGCCGAGTTGGCGAGGTTGAAATGGGCGCCGGTGTTACCCGGCTCGCTGGCCAGCGCCGCCCGGTACTCGGCGATCGCCTCCTCCCGCCGGCCGCCGGCCGCGAGCAGGGTGCCGAGGTTGAGGCGCGCCCGGGCATTCGCCGGGTCGAGCGCCACGGCGCGGCGGTACTCTGCCTCCGCCTCGTCGACCCTCTTCAGCTCGAAGAGTGCCGAGCCCAGGTTGAGGTGCGCGTCGGAGTCGTCCGGCAGGGTCGTGAGCGCCTGGCGGAAGGCGGCCTCGGCGTCGGCGAAGCGGCCCTCGGCGAACGCCGCCACGCCGCGGTCGGCGAGCGCCCGGCCGGTGCCCGCGAGCTCCTGGACGGCGAGCATCAGCGGGTCGTCGTAGGCGATCGCCGCCTGGCCGCCGCGCCGGCTCATCTCCGCGGCCCGCGCGCGGTCGCCGGCACGGCCGTAGAGCCCGGCGAGCACCCGCTGCACGGGCTCGGCTTCCGGCTGCGCGGCGAGCGCCGCCTCGAGGTGGGCGATGGCGGCCGGGAGGTCGCCGCGCTCGGCCGCGATCTGCCCGAGGTGGAAGCGCGCCAGGACGTTTCCCGGCTGGGCCTCGAGCGCCGCGGCGAGGGCCCGCTCGGCTTCCTCGAAGCGGCCCTCGGCCTGCAGCGCCCGCCCCAGCCCGACCAGGGCCGGCGGGTCGTTCGGCTGCAGCTTCAAGGCCGCGGCGAACGCCTCGGCCGCCTCGGCGTTGCGCCCGGCAGTGCGATCGAGCTCGCCCAGGTAGTAAGGCCAGCGCGGCTCGGCCGGCGCCAGGGCACGGGCATTCTGGTAGCAGGCGCGGGCCGCGGGATCCATCTGGTAGGCGTGGTAGAGCATGCCCAGCGCGCCGTAGCCGTGCGCCAGGTCGGCGTCGCCGGCGCCGGCCGCGTCCAGCGCCGCGAGATGCGCCCGCTGGCGCTCGAGCTGCTCCCGCACCGCGGGCTCGAAGCGGTCGGTCGAAGGCGCCGGTAGCGGTACGAGACCTCTCTCCGGCGCCGGGGCCGACGCGGTGGCAGGAGTGGGGCTGGGTTCGGGCGCGCCGCACGCGACGAGTGCGGCGGCGAGGAGGCAGGTTGCCGCAAGGCGCAGGTGCCGGCCGGAGAGCCGCCCTCCGCGGGGTTCGAGACGCATGACCGGCGAACCTTACCAGCAGAAACAGCGAGGCCACCCCGCAGGGTGGCCCCGAACGCGGCGCGAGAGCGGTCGCTTACTCGATGGTGAAGCTCTGCAGCTCCACCGGCGTCGAGGTGACGGTAATGCTCCAGGAGGAAAGGGTGCCGGTGTCGCCAGCCGCCGAGTCGCCGATGCACAGTTGCCAAACGCCGTTCGGGTCCTCACTGTCAAGATCCGTGAGGTTGGTGCCCACGCCAGGGATCGGCGTGTCGGTGGCGTCGGGGGCGGGGATGTAGTTGTCGGGGCAGCCGGCGGTCACGCCGATGGTTCCGGCGCAGCCGTCGCCCTGGTCCTCGGCGGAGGTCGCGGAGGCCGCCGTATCGCTGTAGATGATCGGGGTTCCGGATACCAGGTTGTCGTCGTTGCCGGCACCGGCGCCGAGGCGGCCAGGCCGGTTGATCAGCGTCAGCACGCTGGCCGCCGGCGAGGTCAGGCGCAAGGTCAGGTCGCCGACCCAGGAGTGCGCCGCGGACACGGACACGGTCACGTCGGTGATCTGCGTCGGCATGCCGGCCACGGTGATGTTCTGGCAGGCGGTAAAGGTGCCGGTGTTGTCGGTTATCACCGCCGGGCCGTCGGCCGTGGTGAAGGTGAGCGTGGTGCCCGCGAGAACGGGGAGCACCACACACGCCGCCGCGAGGGCGAGAAGGCTGGTTCTTGTACTGCCACGGGTTTTTCTCATCACTCCTCCAATTGCTCGAATGGAACGGGGACCGGGACCGACTTTGGTGAAGCCCCGGTACTCTACTCCAGACGCGAGCCAGAGACAGAGGGACTTCGTAGAAACAGCGAGGCCACCCCGAAGGGTGGCCCCGAACGCAACCGCGAGAGCGGTCGCTTACTCGATGGTGAAGCTCTGCAGCTCCACCGGCGTCGAGGTCACAGTGATGCTCCAGGAGGAGAGGGTGCCGGTGTCGCCGGCGCCCGAGTCGCCGATGCACAGTTCCCAGACGCCGTTCGGGTCCGCGCCATCGTACTGCGCGAGGTTGGTGCCCACGCCAGGGATCGGCGTGTCGGTGGCGTCGGGGGCGGGGATGTAGTTGTCGGGGCAGCCGGCGGTCACGCCGATGGTTCCGACGCAGCCGTCGCCCTGGTCCTCGGCGGAGGTCGCGGAGGCCGCCGTGTCGCTGTAGATGATCGGGGTCCCGGCCACCAGGTTGTCGTCGTTGCCGAAGCCGGCTCCGAGGCGGCCGGGCCGGTTGATCAGCGTCAGGACTGACGCCGGCGGCGGCGAGGTCAGGCGCAAGGTCAGGTCGCCGACCCACGAGTGCGCCCCGGACACGGACACGGTCACGTCGGTGATCGCGGTCGGCATGCCGGCCACGGTGATGTCCTGGCAGGCCACGAAGGTGCCGGTGGCGTCGGGGATCGCCGCCGCCGGGTCCGCGGTGGTGAAGGTGAGGGTGGTGCCCGCGAGAACGGGGAGCACGACACACGCCGCCGCGAGAGCAAGAAGGCCGGTTCTTGCGCTGCCAAAGGCTTTTCTCATGACTCCTCCAGTAACTCGAGCCGCGAGGCTCCGAGGACCGACTTCAATGATTTCTCGGTACTCTACTCCTGGTGTGACGAAAAGCCAAGGGGTTGTGACAGCGGTTTTTGCCGTGCTTCTGGCCGCCTTGGCGACCGCTGTCTTCATCCCGGCGCTCACCGGCGATTTCGTGTACGACGATCAAAAACAGATCTTAGAAAACCATCTGATTCAAGATCCGGAACGGCTGGGCCAGGCGCTGACTTCAGACGTCTGGGCCTTCAAGGGCTGGCGCGAGGAAGCGTGGAGTAACTATTGGCGCCCCGTGTTCGTGGCCTGGCTGGCGGCGAACCATGCGGTGTTCGGCCTCCGCAGCGCCGTGGGATGGCACGCCGCGAACCTCGCCCTGCATGCCGGCGTGGTGCTTGCCACCTTCTTGCTGCTCCTGCGCCTGCGCTCGTCGATCCCGCTCGCCGCGGCCGTCGCCGCGATATTCGCCGTGCATCCAGCGCACGTCGAGTCCGTGGCCTGGGTCTCGGGCTCGCCGGACCTGCTGGCGGCCCTGCCCCAGCTCCTCGCCCTGCTGCTCCTCCTGCCCGAGTCGGGGCCGCAGGGTCGGGGCCGATGGCTCGGGGCGCTCGGGCTCCACGCTCTGGCTCTCGGAGCCAAGGAGATCGCGGTCGTCTTCCCCGTGCTGGTCGCCACCGCAATCGCCGGCCGCGCCGCGGAAGATGGTCTGCCGCGGCGCGCCGCGCTCGGCCGCGGGTTGGTGGCGAGCCTGCCCTTCGTTGCGCTCGGCGCCGTCTTTCTGGTCGCTCGCGGCTCGGTGCTCGGCATGGTGGAAGTCGAGACCCCATGGCGCACCGGGCCGGCCGGCCTGCTCCTGACCGCGCCCTCGCTGCTCGCTTTCTACCTGCGACAGGCGCTGTTCCCGGCCTGGCTGGGCCCCTCTTACCCGCTGCGCGCCGTGACGCCGGAGAACGCCGGCCTCGAGAACTTCGTGCTGCCCTTGGCGGCGGTCGCCGCCGCGGCCGGCGTCGCGGTCTGGCTGGTGCGCAGCCGCCCTCGGCTGTGGCTCGGGCCGGTGCTGTTCTTCGTGCCCCTGCTGCCCGCGCTGAACGTCAACGCCTTCATCCCCGAGCAAGTGGTCCACGATCGCTACCTCTACCTGCCGCTGCTGGGATTCTGGCTCACGGTGCTGGGCGCGCTGTGGATGGCGGCGGAAGGGAGGGCACGCGAGACGATCACGCCCGCAACGATGGCACCCGACACGATGGTGCCCGACCGGCGCTCACCTGGGCGCCTGCGGCGCGGCGAGCGTGCAGTGCTGGTGGCCGCGGCCCTGGTGGCGGTGCTGTTCGCGGCCCAGACGGTGCGCTACAGCCGCGCCTGGCGCACCGAGCTTGCGCTCTGGCAGTGGGGCGTGCGCTCCGATCCCGGGTCGTCGTTCAACCGTGCCCAGCTCGGCCACGCCTTGCTGGTGGCCGGCAGGCCGGACGAGGCGCTCGCGGCCCTCGACGACGCGCTGGCGATCCGGCCCGTCACCTCCGCCCTCCTCGATCGCGCCCGCATCCTCGCGGCAAGGGGCGAGCTCGAAGCGGCCGAGCGCGACCTCCGCCTGGTGCAGGCCGACCAGCCGGACAATCCGCACCCCTATGAGCAACTGGCGGTGGTGCTCGAGCGCAGCGGGCGGCGAGCGGAGGCCGTGGCCGAGCTCGCACGGGGCCGCCAGGCCGTGCCGTACCGGCGCTGCGCTCTGACCTCCAACCTCGCCGTGCTGCTCTATCTGGACGGCAACAAGGAGGAAGCCCTGGCGGAGCTCGAGGGCGTGCAGGACCTGGTGGGCGTCGAAGCCGGGCCGGTGTGCGCGCTGGCGGCCTTCCATCTCGGGTCGCTGTACCGGGAGCTCGGGCGGCCTGCCGAGTCCCGCCGCGCGCTGGAGCGCTACCTCGAGGCGAGCGGCTCGCTGCCGGACGAGGAGAGCCGCCGCCGGCGGCAGATGGCGCAGCGCATGCTCGAGTCGACCCCGCGCTGAAAACAACAGGCCGGCCCCCCGGAGGGGGCCGGCCTGCGCCGTCATCCGAACGGCGGATGACGGCGCGGGCGGACGGTCCGCCCGTGCTACTTCACGCCACCGGAGCCGCCCGAGCTGCGCTCGGCGCCACGGTTGTCGCGATCCTCGTCTTCCATGTGCCGGCCGGGGCCGCCCTCGCCGGCGGTCGGGTTCAGCGGGCGATCCGACCACTCGTCGCGCTTGCCCTGGCCGCCCTGCCGGCCCTGCCCCATCTCACCCTGCCGGCCCTGGCCGCTGCCCTGACTCGGGTTCTGACCGTGCTGCTTCTGGCCCGGGTTCTGATCGAACTGACCCGGCTTCTGACCCTGCTGGCCCTGGCCAGGCTGGTTTTCTCTCTGGTTCGCCATTGTTGGAGTTCCTTTCCAGAGGCGCGCGGCAAGCATTGCCGGGCGCGTCCACAGAGTTGGGCTTGCTACCTTCCTCGAGGCGGCGATCGAGCACCGCCTTCGAGCGTCAGAAACCTTCCAATCTCGACCTCGTCAGCGGCCGACGGCCCTGGCGGCCCGCGGGCGGCCGGCCGTCGTGGTACGGCGTCGCGATCCTTGCCGTCGCCCTGCCGAGGCGGGCTTCGAAGGCCGCCGCGGAGCCGTTGCTCCCGCCGCCGCCTCCGACCCGTCGCCGCTCGCCGCCAGCAAGTTGATGCTCCCCTGGGCGATCGCGGTCAACAGCTTGTCGGCCTCGCCCTCCTCGTTCGCCGCGGTGTCGAGGAGGCCGGCGGCTTCGTCGTAGCCGAGGGTCTCGGCGTAGGTGCGCAGCGTGCCGTAGGCCGCGATCTCGTAGTGCTCCACGCGCTGCGCAGCGGCGATGATGGCGGCGTCGAGCACGTCGGCATCGCCTTCCGCCTTCAGTGTCTCGGCCCCTTCTTCCAGCAGGCCCTCCATGCCTTTGCACTTCGGCCCGCGTGTGCTCTCGCCGAGGTTTGTAAGAATTTCCTCCAGGCGCGCGACCTGCTGCTCGGTGACGGCCAAATGTTCCTCCAACGCCGTGACCAGCTCGGTGCTCGAAGCGGCACGGATCATCTTCGGCAGCGCTCTGGTGATCTGCTTCTCCGCGTTGTATACGTCTTTGAGCTGGTGGACGTAGAGGTCATGCAAGGTGCTGAGCTCCATGGCATCTCCCTTTCTGGTCGCTAGACAAACCCCATCCGCCTACGGCCAGGCAAGGGTGCAACATGTGTGCCGATCCGCGCCTGAATAGAAAGGTTTTTCTAAAAGCTCGCCGTGGGCCCGCGCTCAGGAGGCCGGGTTGCGGGTCGCTGGTCGGGGCAGCCGCTGGCGGACCTCGAAGTACCCCTGCCACGGGTCATGCTTCAGGCGTGCCAGCCGGCGCGGCACGGTCTCGACCGTCCAGCGGTCGGGCCGGGTGCGCGCCAGCTCCTCCCAGGAAAGCGGCGTGGCGACCGTGGCGCCGGCGCGGGCGCGGGTCGAATAGGCGGCGACGGCGGTGGCGCCGCGGCCGTTGCGCAGCCAGTCGACGAAGATCTTGCCCGCCCGCGCCGCCTTCGAGGCCTTGCTCAGGAAGCGGTCCGGCGCTTCGCGCACCAGCCCCTCGGCGATCTCGCGGGCGAAGGCACGCAGCTCGTCCCAGCTCGCTTTGCCCCCTCGCGTCGCACCAGCGAACGGCGCGCAGACGTGGAGCCCTTTGCCGCCCGTGGTCTTGACCCAGCACTCGAGGCCTCGCTCCGCCAGCCGCTCGCGCACCAGGCGGGCCGCGGACACCAGCTCGGACCATGGCAGCTTGGGGTCGGGATCGAGGTCGAAGATCACGACGTCCGGGCGCTCGACGTCATCGACGTGGGCCCCCCAGGGATGGAGCTCCAGCACGCCCATCTGCACCAGGGTGACGAGGCCGGCCAGGTCCTCGATGAAGAGGTAGGGCTCCTGGTTGCCGTCGTCCTCGCGGATGGGGATGGTATGTAGCGCGCCGCCCTCCTCCTCCGCACGCGGGTGCTTCTGATAGAAGCACTGCCCGCCGCTCCCCTGCGGGCAGCGCACCAGGGTGAGCGGCCGGCGCACCACGTGCGGCAGCACCCAGTCGGCGACCCGCTCGTAGTAGTGGGCGAGGTCGAGCTTGGTGAGCCCCTGGTCCGGGTAGAGCACGCGGTCGGGATGGCTGAGCGCGACGCCCGCGGGGCCCTCGCTGTGCCCGCGCGCGACTTTCGCGGCCTTGGCCGCGGCCACCTTTTTGCCAGCCCGAAGCGGCGAGCTCCCGGCCTCGGGCGAGCCCTGGGCCGGCAGTGCCGCCGGCTCCTCGCGCCGCACCTCGCTCGGCCGCTTGTCCTCGCGCAGTCCCTCGAACGATGGCTGGCGCATGCGGCCGTCCTCCGTCCATTCGGCGAAGCTCACCTCCGCCACCAGCCGCGGCTCTACCCAGCGGGCGCCGCGCGCTTCGGCGCCACGCGGCGGCGAGACGAAGGGCGGCGTCGCGCGCTCGAGCCGCTCGAGGCGGGCGCGCAGCTCGCGCAGCGTGGCGGCGTCGAAGCCGGTGCCGCACTTGCCGGTGTAGCGCAGCTTGCCGCCCTCCATCACGCCGAGCAACAGCGCTCCCAGCCCCTGCCGCGTGCCGGAAGGCTCGGTGAAGCCGCCGATCACCGCCTCCTGCCGGCGGCTGCACTTGATCTTCAGCCAGTCGCGGTTGCGGCCCGGCCGGTAGGGTGCCTCGGCCCGCTTGCTGACCATGCCTTCGAGGCCCAGCCGGCAAGCCGAGCGATAGAACTCGCCGCCGCGGCCCTCCAGGTGGTCGCTGAAGCGCAGCACCTGGCTGGCCCGCTTGCCGCCCCGGGGCTTGGCGAGCAGGCTGGCGAGGGCCGCCTTGCGCTGCCGGAGCGGCAGGGTGGTCAAGTCCCGCCCGTCTTTGTGCAGCAGGTCGAAGGCGTAGTAGGTGAGCTCGCCCCCACCCGCGCGCGTCGTACCTTCGCTCAGGGCGCGCTGCAGGGCCCCGAACGACGGCTTGCCATCCGCGGTCAGGGCCACCACTTCGCCGTCGAGCAGCACGGCATCGGACGCGACCTTGGCGACCGCCGCGGCCACCGAGGGGAAGCGGTCGGTCCAGTCCAGGCCGTGGCGGGTGAAGAGCTGCGGCCGCTCACCGTCCCAGCGCGCCAGCACGCGGTAGCCGTCGAACTTGAGCTCGTGCAGCCAGCCCTCGCCGGCGGGCGCCGCCGTCACCAGGGTGGCGAGCTGGGGCTCGGGCGGCATCGGGACCGTGGCGCGCCGCCGAGCCTTCTGAGCCTTGGCGCCTCGGGCCTTGCCAGCCTTCCGGGCCTTGCCGGATTCGTGGGTCTGGGCGATCTCGAGGGCCTCGTCGCTCTTCTCGGCCTTGCCGGTCTTGCGCGCCTTGCCCGAGTGCCACACCCGGTCCCGGCGGGCCGCGACCTCGTCGACGGTCCTCCCCGAGGCCACGCTCTCCGGCCTCTCGACGAGCACGTCGCCCTTGGCCAGCGGCGTGGCCGCCTCGTCTTCCTCCTTGATCAGCAGCCAGTTGTTCTTGCTGTCCTCCTCACGCCGGCCACGGATGCGCACCAGGTTCCAGCGCCCGCTGAGCTTCTTGCCCGCGAGCTCGAACTTGAGCTTGCCGGCGGCGAGCCCCTCGGCAGGGTCACCCTCCGGCTTCCAGCGCCCGCGGTCCCAGAGCACCACCGTGCCGCCGCCGTACTCGCCCTTGGGGATCACCCCCTCGAACGAGCCGTACTCGATCGGGTGGTCTTCCACCTCGACCGCGAGGCGCTTCTCGGCGGGGTCGAGGCTCGGGCCCTTGGGCACCGCCCAGCTCTTGAGCACGCCATCGTGCTCGAGACGGAAGTCGTAGTGCAGGCGGCTGGCGTCGTGCTTCTGGATCACGAAGCGGCCGCCACGGGACTTGCTGGCGGCCGTGGTCTTCTTGGGCCGCCGCGCGCCCTTGCCAGGTGCAGCCTTGCTGCGCGATGCCTTGCCGCTCGGCGCTCCACCGCTCGGTGCTCCTCCGCTCGGTTCTGGGGTGCGTCGGAAGTCTCGCTTGCGCTGGTACTCGACGAGCGACATGGCGAGGCTCCGGCAGGCTCGCTATGCAGACTTCCTGGCGCGCGAGCGCGATGAGCGGGGGCGGGCGCGGGAGGGTGAGGCGCGGCGGGAGCGTGGCGCGCGCGCGGGGCGCTTGCCCTTCTCCGCCACGCTCTTCTTGAGCAGCGCCATAAGGTCGATCACCTCGGCCATCGGCTCCGCCTTGGGCTCGGGCTCGGCCTCCACCGCGCGCGGGCTCTTGGCCTTGCGCTTGATCAGGGCGAGCAGGTCGTCGCGGTACTCGTCCTTGTACCGCTCCGGTTTCCAGCCTTCCTCCATGCCGGCGATCAGCTTCTCGGCGAGCTCCACCTCTTTGGGCGACAGGCCGATCTTGCCCGCGCCCCCCTTCTTCTGCGGCAGGTCGAGGGTGGCGGGATCGCGCAGCTCATGGGCGTAGCGCAACAGGTTGACGACCAGCACTTCGTCGAGCGGGTAGACCGCCGCCAGGTACTGTCGGGTGCGGATCACCACCCGCGCCAGACCGATGCGCTCGGAGCGCGCCAGGGCCTCGCGCAGCAGCGCGTAGGGCTTGGCGCCGCCTTTGAGCGGTGCCAGGTAGTAGGGCTTGTCGTAGTAGACGGGCGGGATGTCGGCCGCGCCCACGAAACCGAAGATCTCGACCGTCTGCGTCGCCTTGGGGTTGGCCTTCTTGAAGTCGCTGTCGGAGAGGATCACGAACTTGCCGTCGGAAACCTCGTAGCCGCGCACGATGTCAGACTGCTCGATGGGCTCGCCGCTTTCCTTGTTGATCTTGCTGTAGCCCACCCGCGCGTGGTCGCGGCGGTCGAGGAGGGTCAAATCGAGGTCGTCGGGCGCTTCCGCGGGAAACAGGCCGACGGGGATGTTGACCAGTCCGAAGCTGAGGCTGCCCTTCCAGATCGCGTGAGGCATGGTCCCGGAAAAAATAACAGCGGGCTTCGGACCCCTTCGCTGGCTACGCCCCGAGGCGTCCCTCCCAGCCTTGAAGTCTCCCCCGGCCGAACGCCGGGGTCCGAAGGCCCGCCGTAAGCTGGTCTGTCGATAGGGCGCCGGATGCGACTCTCGCGTTTCGGCGCCGGGTACGATGGGCTCCTACTGCACCCATCGTGCCAGGGCGGATCTCGGACGGACCCGGGCCGAACGCGCCGCAAGAAAACGCGCTGCGGCGGCCCCGCGGCGCCGGCGGACGCTCGGCGTCGGCGCTTCCTGCTAGCTGGGCTGGGGCGGCGAGAACTTTTTGCCGTCGGCCGTGGCGGCGATCAGCGCAGGCTCCGCAGCAGCGCCTCGGTCCGCGCCGCCAGCTCCAGGCTGCCGGAGCGCCGCGCCAGCTCCAGCGCGCGCCGCAGGTGCGCCACGGCGCCGGCGCGGTCGCCACGGCGATCGAGGGCCACGCCGAGCTGCTGCTCGATCTCGGCGTCCTGAGGCTGCAGCGCCGCGGCGCGCTCGAGGTGCGGCAGCGCCTCTTCCACTCGGCCCTGGAAGAGCAGCGTCGAGCCCAGGTTGAGGTGGCCTTCCACCAGGTCCGGGGTCAGGGCGATCGCCTTCTCGTACTGCACGATGGCCTCGTCGAGCCGGCCCTGGCCGGCCAGGGCGACGCCGAGGTTGGAGTACACCATGCCGGCGCCCGCGGTCCAGGCGGCCGGTGGTGGCAGGTTGACGGGCACCGTCACCAGCGCCGCCGCGAGCGCCGCGGGCGCCAGGGACGCGGCGGCCCGCCGCGCGCCGTGGACCCCCGCGCGCCGCCAGGCCTCGCGCAGGCCCGCCGCCGCGAGCAGAGCCAGCGCGGGCACGGCCGGCAGGCGATAGCGGCCGAAGACGAAGAACACGGCTACCGAGAGCAGCAGGGTCGCCGCCGTGAGGTAGAGCGGTGCGAGCTGGCGCCGGCTCTTCCAGGTGAGGACCACGCCGGCCACGGCGAGCGGCAGCAGCACGCCGAAGTTGCCGGCGATCGAGAGCCCGGCAAGGAGCGGCGAGGACTCGCGGAAGAGGTAGAAGTCCTCGGCGTCCGCCAGCTCGTGGCGGTGCGTCACCATCCATACCTTGCGCGCCGCGAGGGCCAGCCAGGCGAGCGGCTGCTCGCGCAGAAAGGAGAACGCGCGGCCGAACCAGTAGCCCGAGACCTCGGCCGGCGCCAGCTCGCGGCCCAGGGCGCGCTCGGCGATCTCGGTGGCGTCGCGGCGCTCGAAGCGCGGGTCGCTGCGGCCGGCGCGCAGCGGCTGGTAGGACCCGGTGGCACCGTCGTGGTTGCCGATGAAGAAGTTCGGGCCCGCCTGCGCCGTGGTCAGGGTCAAGCCGCCGCCGATCGCCAGATTGCGCAGGCTGACCGGCGCCAGGGCCACCGCCAGGCCGACGGCGAGGGCCGCGGCCGGCAGCAGGCGGGGGCCGAGCCGCCGCCCGTTTCCGGAGAGTACCAGCCAGAGGGCGAGCACAGGCGCCAGCAGCAGCGCGTTCTCGCGCAGCAGGCAGAGGACGCCGAGCGCCAGCCCGACCGCCAGCCAGCGCCAAGCCGTGACCGGGCCCGCGGGCAGGGAGGCCCAGCCCAGGCAGGCCAGCAATCCGCTGGTGACGAAGACGGCGAGCGCCTCCTTCTGGATCAGCGCCTCGGTGAAGACCACCGGCGCGTAGAGCGCGAGGACGATGCCGGCGAGCAGGGCCGCCGCGCGATCGAAGAAAAAGCGGCCGGCCACCACCAACAGGGCGCAGGCCAGGGCCCCCGCCACCGCCTGCACCAGGCGGATCGCGTTCAGGCCCTCGCCGGCGACGCCGAGGACCGCGGCCAGGAAGTACGGGTAGAGCGGCGCCTGGTAGAACACGCCCTGGGCGCGGCTCCAGAGGTCGCCGGCGGCGAGCTGGCGCGCCCATTCGAGGTAGGCCCTGGCGTCGGCGATCGGGTAGCTGGCGAGCGGGTGCTCGGCGATCTCGGCTACGTAGAGCAGGCGGACGGCGAGCGCCAGCAGGAAGACCCCGGCGAAGGTGAGGATGGACCAGCGATCGGCTCTGGGAAGCTTCGGCGTCATGCCTGCTACTTCGGCGCCTTGGGCTTGGCGCGCATCACCGGCGTGATCTTGGTCCGCTCGCCGTTCGCCTTCACCACCTCGACGTAGTAGTAGTACTCCCGCGTCGGGTCGATGGCGGTGTCCTCGAAGCGGTAGTCCTGCGGGGCCTGCGACACGCCGCTCCCGGGGATCGGCGCCGGGGTGATGCGCTCGAACGGTCCCTCGCGGGCCGGGGCGCGGTAGATGTCGAAGCCCACGCTCTCCCGCTCCCAGCTCGTGGTCCACTTGAGGACGTTGCCGCGACCGCCGGGACCCTCCGCCTTGCCGCCCGCGCCGCAGGCCGCTGCGGCGAGGGCGGCGGCGAGCGCCGCCAGCAGGGCGACGACGCGCCGCATCAGGGCACCGCGGCGGTGAGCTGGCTCTCGGAGCGCGGCGGCATCTCGAGCGCCGGGTCGCCGAGCAGGTTGTACTGCTCGATGAGGCTCATGGTGACGGCCCGGCGCTTGGCCTTTACCAGCCCCTCGCCGAGCGTCTTCGCGGCGAGCACCTCCTCGATCACCGCCTGGCTGAAGCCGGTGAGCGGGCTGTTGCGCCACGAGGCCGCGAACACCGCCACCGCTCCCTTGTCCGGCAGGCGCAGGAGCTTCTCGCCGATCGAGTCCGCGGTGGGATGATCGAAGGGCGCCGAGTAGCAGGTCATGGAGAGCACCACGGCGAGCCGCGCCGAGGGCGTCAGGCGATCGAGGTCCTCGAGGGTAAAGAGGTCGCTGTTCTTCTCCAGGTCGGCGAGGCCGGTGCGCCAGATGTAGCGCCCGCCGTGGCCGTGGAAGTGAACCAGCGCAAAGCCCTCGTCGAAGGACTGGCGCAGCGACTCCTGGAGCATGGAGTTGGAAGCGCTGGTGGCGCCGGGGTAGACCTTGCGCGACTCGAAGCCGCGGGCGGCGAGGGCCTCGGCCAGACGGTCGCTGTGGCGCTGCAGCATCACGTCCTCGTTGGTGATCCAGAGCACGCGCTGCCGCCAGGGCCCGGGCTCGGGCGCCGTCAGGTAGCGGCTGGTCTTGGCGACGATCGCCGCCACCTCCTCCGGCGTCACCACCGGCAGGCGGCCGATCGCCAGGTCGGGAAAGCGGTCCTTGCCGTCGACGGCCACGAACTCGTTGTCGCTCGCCGCGTGGCCCTGATTGGTGTAGTAGACGCCGGTGGGAATCAGATTGCGGCTGCGCTCGAGCGCCTCCGGGGCATAGGGCGTGCTGCGGTTCTTGCGGAAGCGGGCGCCGTCGCGCGGCGCGAACGCCCAATCCACGTAGTTGCGGTCCTCGCTGGCGTCCGTGGCGCGGGGGTCCCAACTCGCGTCGCCGACCAGCAGCACGAAGCGCGGCGCCGGCCGCTCCCAGTGGTGGTAGGCGTGGGAGACGAAGTCGCGCAGCGCTTGTGGCGTTACCACGCCGTGCGAGAACTCGTCGTAGACGTCATCGACGTCTACTACCTCGACGGTGAGGCCTCGCTGGCGGTGCAGCGCGGCGAGCGGCTCGATGGCCTGGCGTAGGGTGGGGTGGGCGATCATCAGATAGTCGGCCTGGCGGCCCGTGGCGTGGAGGTCGGAGGGCCAGTCGCCGGCGACCGCCTCGGGCTCCCGCAGCCGGCCGCCGGCCACGGCGTAGAACGAACGCTCGGCGGCGGCGAGCGAGAAGGCGTAGGGCCGGCTGCCGTCCGGCTTCGCGGGCCCGGCCGGCTGCGCTTCGACCCGGCTGCCCGCCTCGCCGTAGATCACCACCGGCGCCGTGGACTCGATCGCCGCCCGCCAGGGAGCCGAGGCTGTGGATGCAGCTCCTGGGGCCGCCGATGGTCGGGGAGAGGCTCCCTTTCGCGAGGCCGGCGGGACCGGCGTCGGCTGTACGGCGTGCAACTGGTCGGCCTCCGCGGGGGCCACGGGCAGCGCCGGATAGGAGACCTCGACCCAGTTGAGCACCGCCACGTCGACGATCGGGTCCGGCGGCCTGGGCGAAGCCTGCGGCGAGGTCGTCGCCGGAGCTGGCGACGCTGCTTCGTCGGGGCCCAGCGCCGTGTCGTCGTCGAAGACCGGCGCCGCGGCCGGAGCGGGAGCCGGTGGCTGGGCTTGCGGTGCAATGCGCGGCGGCACCTTCAAGGTGAGCGTCTGCGGGCCCGCGGTCAGGGCCTCGGCCGGCACCTTCGGCAGGTCCAGGACCAGCTCGCCCTGGCCGTCCCACTCGCCGCTGCCCAGCGGGACGCCGTTCCAGGCGACCTCGACCCGATGGTCGCGCAGCCGGCGGGCCTCCTCCCGCTGCCAGGACCAGCCGCGCAACGCGAGGCGCAGGCGCACCGGCTCGGCCGCCGCCGGGTCGCGGCCCGGCAGCTCGAGCGGCAGACTGAGGGGCTCGCGGTCCGCCCAGCCGAGCTTCGCCCAGTACCAGAGGTCGATCTCGTCTTCGCCGGCCTTGGAGAACCGCAGCAGCAGGTCGTCCTGTTCCAGGTGGAGCCGGCGCTCGAAGCGCGGCATCGCGCCGGCCGCGAGCGAGGCGCGCGGCCGGGAGGCCGCCTTCGCCGGGCTCGACATGCGCAGCGGCGCAGAATCGTCAAAGCGCAGGCGGTAGACGTTGAGCTCCGAGTAGGGGTTGAAGTACGAGTGCTCGCCGGCCAGCCGCTGGCCCACGAACTCGATGCCGTCGCCCGGCCCCAGGCGGCCGTCGCCGCCGTCGGCCACCCAGATCGGCACCGCGGCTCCACCCGCGGAGAGGCTCAAGGCCGCGCTCGGCAGCGGCTCGCGGGCCAGGCCGGCCGCCACGAGCTGCTCGAAGCCCACCCGATACACCCCGGCGTCGCGCACGAAGATCTTGGCCGCCGCGGGCGGGCTGGCCCCGGCCGGCGAGCCGGGGCCGCCGGCCAGGCCGGAGCCCGCCGTGGCCAGGGCTGCCAGGGGCACCGCCAGCCGGAGGGCGATCGCGAAGGATCGGCGCGTCATTGCGGCCGGCGCTTCGGCGCCACCCGCACCACCGGCGTGAAGTGCTCCCGCCGGCCGTCCATGGAGATCGACTCGACGTAGTAGAAGTACTCGCGGTCGGGCTCGATGGTGTCGTCGACGTAAGCGTAGTTGGTGGGCACGTCGGTGGTGCCTGCGCCGGGGATGGGTTCCTGGGTGAGGCGAGCGAAGGGGCCTTCCTCCCGGTCGGCGCGGTAGACGTCGAAGCCGAAGTTGTCGACCTCGCTCGCCGTGGTCCACCGCAGGGTGTTGGAGAGCTTTGCGGGCCGCGACGCCTCGGGCTCGTCGGCCGGCGCGCTGAGGATGGCCAGCGAGAGCAGGGCAATCGCGCCGAAGAGAGTGGAGAGAACGCGAGGCGGGAGTCGCTTCATGGCAGAGCCGGCCATCGAGAAGCGTCAACCCTACCATGCGCCCGGCCCCTCACCTCAAGCCTTCCGTCGAGGGAGGCGGCACAACGCGACGTCTACTCGAGGCTCCTTGCGAGGCTCCTCCACCGCCGCTATTCTGCTTCTCTCCATGTCCCGCCGTTCGCTCGCCCTCGGCCTCGCGGCCGCCTTGGTGGTGGTCGCCGCCTTGGCCTGGATCGAGTGGAAGCCTCAAGCCCGCCGCCGCGTGGGCGATGAGCTGCGCTACCTGGAGCGCGCCGAGGCGCTGGCAGCCGGCGAGGCTGTGGCTCCCGACCTGCTGTGGCCGCCGCTGTACTCGCATCTGCTGGCCGGGGTGTTCCGCGTCACGGGCAGCTCGCGCGGCGCCGTGGTGCTCGCCCAGCTGGCCCTCCTCGGGCTCGCGGCCTGGATTCTGCGAGACCTCGCCGGCCGCCTCGGGGGATCTCGATGGGCCGCGGACCTCGCCGGCCTCGCGGTGCTCGCCTACCCGCCGCTCACCGCCTTCGCCTTCTACCTGTGGCCGGAGGTGGTGCACCTGGCGCTCTTCGCCTTCGTGCTCTGGGTGCTGGCGGCGCGCGCCGACCATCGCGGCTGGCTCGCCGCGATGGGAGTGGCGCTCGGCCTGGCGCTGCTGACCAAGAGCCTGCTCGGGCCTTTCCTGCCCGTGCTTCTGCTGCCCGTGGTGCTCGCCGCCGCGACGCGCGAACGGCCCGCGACGCACCGGCCCGCGATGCAATGGGCCGCGATGCAATGGGCCGGGCTCCGTGGCTTGGCCTCGGCGGCGCTGGTCGCGGCCGTGGCGCTCGTCACGGTGCTGCCCACGATCGTGGCGCATGGCCGCGCCGCCGGCTCGTACGTGATCGCCGACAGCTCGCGGTTCAACCTCTGGGTGGGGCTCAACGACGACTCCCGCAAGGACATCTCCGACCGGCGGGTGGGCGAGGAGTACGCCAGCTTCGAGGCGGCCGGCGCGACGTTCGAGGAGCGCAACCGGGTGCTCGCCGGCAAGATCCGCCAGCGCCTGGCCGAGCAGGGCTGGCTGCCGACGTTCGCGGCGCAGCTCTCCCGCCAGTACTTCCGGCTCTTCGACAAAGACTCGCTGCTGACCGATCAGCTACCCGGCGGCGCGCTGGCGGCGCGGGGGCGCGGCTACCGGCGGCCGCCGCCCGCCGTGGCTGCCTTGCTGCGCGGGGCGAGCTACGTCCTCTACGCGCTGATCCTCGCCGCCGCTCCGCTCGGCCTGGTGCTCCACCCGCCAGGCAGGCGCGCCTGGGCCTGGGTGCCGCCAGCCTTCTTCGCCTACAACCTGGTGATCTTTCTCGCCCTGCACGTCAAGTCGCGCTACGCCGCGCAGCTCGTGCCCTTCCTGATCCTCTACGCCGCGCTGGCGGTTGGCGCGCTCGCCGACCCCCGGCAGCG
>JBIOXV010000196.1:0-12430 GCA_044869805.1 Thermoanaerobaculia bacterium
GCGACGATCCAGGATGCGATCAGCGCGAGGCCGACGATCCAGAACATGTTGCTGGTGTACTCGCCGGCGGTCGACTTGGCGAAGCCATTCGGCATGAAGCCGATCGCAGTCACGAGCGTCCCAGCGAGCATGGGCGCGGCGGTATGACTCCACGCATAGGCTGCTGCAGCAATGCGCTCGTAGCCTTCCGCCATCTTCACGACCATCATCTCGATGGCGATGATCGCATCGTCGACCAGGAGTCCCAGCGCCAGTATCAACGAGCCGAGCGTGATGCGATCGAAGTCCTTGCCGGTGGCCGCCATGACGATGAATACCGCGGCCAAGGTCAGAGGGACGGCTGCCGCGACGACGATGCCGACGCGCCATCCCATGCTGAGAAAGCTGACGAGCATCACCACGCCGAGGGCGACGAAGAACTTGACCATGAACTCGTCAACGGCTGCCCGAATGTTGACGGACTGATCCGTGACCTTGGACAGAATCATGCCGAGCGGCATTTCCGCGTTGATGGCCGTCGCTTCGATCTCCAGTGCCTTGCCGAGATCGAGGCCGTTCCACCCCTCGCGCATGACCACGCCGAGCAGCAAGGTCGGTTCGCCGTTGTTGCGGATCAGGAAGGTCGCCGGATCTTCGTAGCCCCGCTTCACTTCGGCGATGTCGGACAGCTTCAGGGTGCGGCCTTGCGCGGCGACGGGGGTATTCCGAATCTCATGCAGATCGTCGATTGCGCCGTCCAGGCGGATGAAGACTTGCGGGCCTTTTGCTTCGATCGAGCCTGCGGGCGTCACGGCGTTACGGCGGTTGAGTGCGGCGAAAATTTCCTGAGGGGACACGCCCAACGTGGCGAGACGGTCGTGGGAGAGCTCGACGAAGATCCTTTCCGCTTGCTCGCCGATGATGTTCACTTTCTTGACGCCGGGCACGTGAAGCAGTCGTTGGCGCAACGCTTCCGCTTCGCGGACGAGGTGCCGATGCGGCTCACCCTTCGCCTTCAGCGCGTACAGCGCAAAGGTCACGTCGGCATATTCGTCGTTCACGATCGGGCCGATGACGCCACGCGGCAAGTTGAGCGCCTCGTCGCCGAGCTTCTTCCGCGCCTGATAGAACTGCTCGGGGACATCGGCGGGCGGCGTGCTGTCGAGCAAGATCACCGTAGTGAACGCCAGGCCCGGTCGCGTAAAGGTCTCCGTTCGGTCGTACCAGCGGAGCTCTTGCATCCGCTTCTCGAGCGGTTCGGCGACCAGCTCTTCCATCTCCTTTGCCGTGGCCCCCGGCCAGATGCTGACAACGGTCATCTGCTTGATCGTGAACGACGGATCTTCCGCCCGGCCCAGGGTCAGGAAAGCCATCACGCCGGCGATGGAAATCGCGAGCAGCAGGAAGAGCGTGACGGCGCGCTCGCGAACGGCGAGTGCGGAGAGGTTGAGGCCGCTCATCGCCGTTCGCCGCCCGCGACGGCCACTCTCGCTGTGGCTTGGTGCCCTGCGAATCGCACGTTCTCCCCTTCGTGAAGCAGGTGCGCGCCGAGCGCGACGACGCGGTCGCCCGCCTCGATGTCGCCGACGACGGACGCCACCTCGTCGCCGAGACCGACGACCTGGATTGCGCGCCAAGTGACTCGGGGCGTCTCCCCTTCGATTCGCCATACGCCCGGTCCATTGCCCGGATCGAGAATCGCGCCGATCGGCACCTGAAGCGCCGAGGCGGTGTGGCCATCCGGGATCTGGATGGAAACGGTCGAGCCCAGCGGTGCGTCGGCCAGGGAACCCTCCAGCACGTACCGAGCCTCGAAGGTCCGGGTGTGGGGGTTCGCGGCGTCGGACAACTGGCGCAGCCTCGCAGGGCCCGCCAGCCCGTTTCCGTACAAGGTCGCCCGGCCGGTGGATCCGATTGCCGGACGCAAGGTTTCAGGGAGCTCGATGGCCGCCTCGCGGCGCCCCGCATGCGCCACGCGGACGACAACCTGTCCGGCACCGACGACCTGCCCCGGCTCGGCCAAGGTTTCCACCACAACGCCGTCCGCATCGGCGAGTAGTACGGCGTAGCCCGCTTCGTTGCGGGCCATGTCGGCCCGGGCTTTGGCCCCATCGAGCTCGGCCCGTGCGGACTCGGCAGCAGACTTCACGCTGTCGTAGGCCGACGCCGAAACCGCTCCCCGGCCGACGAGGTCGCGGTATCGCGCCTCGTCCTCTGCGGTCTGGCGCGCGCGGGCCGTCGCGGCCGCGACGGCCTCTTCGTGCGCGCGCGTGGCAAGTCTCAGATCCGTGGGGTCGATTCGCATGAGCGCCTGGCCGCGCTCGACAGGCTGTCCGGTATCGACCAGGCGCTGCAGGACCTTTCCGGGAACGCGAAATCCCAAGTCGCTCTGCACCCGCGCAGCGACGATTCCGGTGAACGAGCGCTCCGCCTGAGCGGAGGTCTCCACCGTTGCGACCCTGACGAGGGGAGTTTGGGTTCGTGGGTCTACGGAACCCGTTGCGTCGTGGCATGCGGCCATCGCGAAGGGCAGCAAGCCGGCGACGAACAGGAGGGGGGGCTGACGGAGCTGAAGCATGGTGACCTCCCGATATCGAAGGTCCCCATTCTGAGACTAGTGACCACAAAAGTCAATAGTCACTCTGGCCGGGCGAGCGGTCTAGGGCGCCAGGCTGCGTAGGAGCAGGCTGGAAAGGTGCGCCGGCGCCTCGTCGGCTACCTCGAGGCTGTATTTGAGCAGGAGCGGATTCATGTATGGCTGCACGACCAGATCGATCGCGCGCATGGTCTCGTCGAGGGGTGTCTTGCGCTCGAACTCGCCGCTCTCCCGCCCTTCGCGGATGATCTCCGCCAGGATTTGCCCGATGCGCTCACAATAGGCCCGGGCGGACGGCCACTGCTCGCCTGCGGCATGGGCGGCGATGTCGAACAGCTTACGGTCGCTGGAAAACAGATCCACGCCCGTTGTCACCAGAGCCTTGAACATTCTGCGGAGTTTCTCCGTTGGCGTGGTCGCGCCGGCGACCGCTTCTTCGACCGCCGTGACGATTCCGCTCAAGGTCTTGACGCAGATGGCTTCGCCGATGGCCTGCTTGGAGTCGAAGAACTTGTAGATGTAGGCCTTGGAGAAGCCGATCGACTTCGCCAGGTCGGAGACCGTCGTCTTGTCGTAGCCGTAGCGGCTGAAGTGCTCCTGAGCCGCTTCGACGATCTGCTCCCGAACGGCGTGGTCGGCCGGGCCGCGCGAAGGGAGGGAGGAAGCGGTCGTCGCGCTCATTCGGGGGACACAGTACCTCACCGGCCTCCCACTTGACAACTGGTGACCGTTTGGGACTATAGTCACTGCGCAGTCTGATTTCCCGAAAGGACCGTTATGCTCGCTTCCCCCCGAACTACCGCTCTTCTGCTGAGTGTCAGCAGTCTGATGGGCTGCGCTGTGGGTCCGAACTACAGGCCGCCCGAGATTCCCCTATCGGCACCGTTCCTCGGTCAGGAGCGCGCCGAGCGCCGGGAGGCACAGAACAAGGCAGACCTCCGGGAATGGTGGGCCGCCTTCGATGATCCCGTTCTGACTCGCTTCGTCTCTCTGGCCCTCGAACAGAATCTGGACATCACGCAAGCCACGTCGCGTGTCGCCCAATCGCGCGCCTCGTTGCGCCTGGCCGGAGTCGCGCTGCTTCCTTCGGGCGTTATGAGCGCGCACGGAGCGAGAGTCTATTCATCGCTCGAGACTCCGCTGGGACGGGTGCTCGATGCCGCGCCCGACTTCGATCGCACCGGCAGCGCTTACGAAGCCAACCTGGGAACGAGCTGGGAGATCGACCTGTTCGGCGGCCTACGGCGTGGGCGCGAAGCTGCAAGCGCGGAGTACGCCGCGTCCGAAGCTGGCGCGGTCGCGACACGCCTCGCCGTCGCTGCGCAGACAGCGGAGGTGTACGTCACGGTGAGGGGTTTGCAGGCGCGCATCGCGATCGCCCGCCAGCAGGCCGAGACCCGCCGGCGGCTGCTCGCCCTGGTCGAGCTCCGGTATGGAAAGGGGATCGCTGCCGAGCTCGAGGTGAACCAAGCCCAGGGCTCGCTCGCGCAGGTCGATGCCCAGATTCCCGTCTTGGAAGCCGGGCTCGACGCGGCGATGAACGCCCTGGACGTGCTGCTCGGGAGGCAGCCGGGAACCTACCGCGCCGAATTGAACCCGGCGATGCCTGTCCCGGTCGCGCCGGGACTGGCCGAGACCGGAGCTCCGGGCGACCTGATCCGGCGCAGGCCGGATCTCATCGTCGCCGAGCGGCGCCTTGCAGCAGCCAATGCGCGCATCGGCGTAGCGATCTCAGAGTACTACCCCAAGTTCTCGCTCGGCGCGCTCTTGGGTAGCGCGACCACGATCTCGAGCGGCAATCTCTTCACCCGCAGCGCCGGCCAGGCTCTGGGCGTCCTCGGACTTCGCTGGCGTCTGTTCGACTTCGGCAGGGTCGATGCGCAGATCGCCGCTGCGCGTGGCCAGGAGGCCGAAGCGCTGGCGGCATACCGGCTTGCGGTGCTGCGGGCGACCGAGGACGTCGAGAACGCCCTTTCCGCCCTTGTTCAACGCGAGGCCCAGGTCCGCATCCTGACGCAGGGCGAATCGTCGCTCGCGCGTGCGCGGGCGAGCTCGGATGCGGCCTACAGAGGGGGCGTCGTCAGCCTGCTCGAGGTGCTGGATGCCGACAGCAATCTGCTGCAGGTGCGCGACGCAAAGGCGCAGGCGCAAACAGAAGCTGCGCGCGCCGCCATTGCCTCCTTCCGGGCCTTGGGAGGCGGATGGGACGCGACGCCTGCCCGCGGCACCGCCACCTCGACCCTCGATGAGCAGGCTCAGGCGCAGCGGCAGAGCACTTGGTGAAGCCGTGCTGACCCTGTTCCACCATGCCGCCGTGCATGCCGCGTCGTTCAGGATGACGCGGGGCTCGCACACGAAACCGATGCCCAGGTGTGCCTTGAAAGGACAGAAATGAACCACCACGACTTGCCAGAAACGACGTATACGACGAGCTGGAGCAACGGCCGAGGCGAGGTCCGGTTCTTCACGCGGGCCGATGGTTCGCGCCTGCGTTACTACACCGCAGGCGCTGGCCCGGCACTGGTTCTGATGCACACCGTCCGCACCCAGCTGGACTACTTCCAGCGAGTGATTCCGCGGCTGTGGGACCACTACACGGTCTATGCGCTGGATCTCCCCGGGATGGGATGGTCCGACATCGTCCCCGGCGCAACGTACGAGGAGCCGGAGTTGCGAGCCGCGGTCGTCGAATTCGCCAGCGGACTCAACCTGCACGGGATCACCCTGGCTGGTGAATCGCTCGGGGCCGCCCTCGCATTGTCCGCATCGATCGATCTGGAAGGCAGGGTGAACAGGGTCGTTGCGTTCAACAGCTACGACTATCCCAGCGGGCTCGAGCGCGGCAACTGGCTCGCCCGATTCATCATCACCAGCATACGGCTGCCCGGGCTCGGTCCGCTGTTCGCCAGCCAAGAGCCCCGGCCGATCATGCGTGCAGTGCTGCACGGCGGCTTCGTCGACAAGACCAAGCTGCCAGAGGGCTTCTTGGTCGAGCTCTTGAGAAGCGGCCGCCGCGAGGGCTATTCAAGGGTGGCCCGAGCGATCTACCGGAGCCTCAAAGGGTTCAACCGCGCGCGGCATCGCTATGCGAAAGTGACAGCTCCGGTTACCCTGGTCTATAGCGACCGTGACTGGTCTCGACCCGCCGAGCGAGATCGGGTCGAAAGCTCGTTGGCGGATGTTCAACGGATCACCCTGCCCCGCACCGGCCACTTCTCCTCGTTGGAGCGCCCTGACGAGGTAGCGCGCATCTTGCTGGGTGCCGATTCACCCTGACCACGGCTCCGGTCTGGCAGAACCCAGGCCTGGGGGCGCAGTAGCGCGGCACCAGGTTGGGCAGCAAGACCATCGTGATGTTTGTCTGGGCGCCGCCTCTCTGAAGCACGAAACGCGCGAATCGCGTGACGTCCCACCGCCACGTTGGCCTGCCGAGACCTTCGCCGAGTCGCCAAGCTGGGGAGCGGGGATTCGAGGACGCCATGACGATCGAAGCGAGAAATGGTGGAGCAGAAGGGATTCGAACCCTCGACCCCCACGTTGCGAACGTGGTGCTCTCCCAGCTGAGCTACTGCCCCACGCGAGGTGGGAGGCGGATTGTACCCGCGGCGCCGGTGGGCGACAAGTGGAGCGTGGAAGGTGAGCGGCGGGGTAAGCGCCGGGCCGGCGTCTCAGCCGCCCGGCGAGACGGGCAGGAAGGAGTACCCCGAGCCGCGCTGGGTGAGCAGGTACTTGGGCTCGGCCGGCACCGGCTCGATCTTCTGTCGCAAGCGGTGGATGTGGACCCGCAGGGTGTCCTCGAACACCTCTTCGAGGGGCCACACGCGGCGCAGCAGGTAGTCGGTGCGGACTGTACGGCGGGCGCTCCGGGTCAGGATGTGCAGCAGCTTCGACTCGATGGGCGTCAGCGGCACGGTGCGGTCCTCGACCAGGGCCGTCTGGTGGGCGAAGTCGATGGCCAGGCCGGGATCGATGCGGGTGACCGGCGCGGCGGCGAACGCGAAGTCGCCGATCCGGCGCAGCACCCGCTTGACGCGGGCCGAGAGCTCGCGCGGGTTGAAGGGCTTTTTCACGTAGTCCTCGGCCAGCTCCTCGATCGACCGCACCACCACCTCGTCGTCGTGCACGGCGGTGAGCAGGATCACCGGCAGGTCGCTGAAGCGCTGCACCTCGCGGCAGAAGTCGAGCCCGGAGGCGCCCGGCATCACGATGTCGACCACCGCGAGGTGGGGCAGGCCGTGCTTGGCGATCCAGTCGAGCGCCTCCTGCGCGGAGGCGGCGGTCGCCACCGAGAAGCCCTCGAGCTCGAGGGTGTAGCCGACCAGCCGGCGCAGGTCGGCATCGTCGTCCACCGCCAGGATGGTCAGCTTGTCGGGGGGAGACTCCACGGCTTCTTATATTAACCTTGACGGCGATGCCCACTCGTGAACGTAGCACCGCCGGCCGGTGAGCGTGGAGCGGGGACCCGGCGCCCGGGGCCTGCTGCAGCCTCCGCGGCGAGCCGCCGTGGCCTTCGTCAGCGCGGTGCTGGCGCTGTCCTTCGGCTTGTCGCTCGCCGGGCATCTGGCGGTCGGCGAAGGATGGAGAACGTGGAGCGCCGACGGCCTGGCGCGCGAGCTCCAGCAGAGCGCGCCGGACGCCGCCGTGTTCACCCTTCACGTCGAGGGCGCGGCGGCGCTGCTCGCGCTGCTGATCGTGGCCCTCGCCGGCGGCCGGGGCCTGATCAGCCGCGACCGCGAGGCGCTCGCCCTGGCCGCCGTGATGAGCCTGGTTCTCGTCCTCGATGTGACGCAAGTGCTCGAGACCTGGGCGCGCCCCGGTCCCTCGCCGGCCGACCCAGCCGCCACGGCCTCCTCCCTGCGCAGGCTGATCGCCGGCCCGCCGGGGCTGGGGGCGCTGCTGCTCCTGGCGGCCTCGACGGCGCTCACCTGGCGGCGCTTCCAGCAGGGCGCCTGGACGTTCGCCGGCCTGGGGATCGCGGTCTCGATGGTGCCCCAGACCCTGGCCCAGCTCGAGAGGCTGGTGGGCTCGCGCACCGCGCTCGACGCCGCCTTCGTCCTCTCCCACGCCCAGACCCTGCTCGCCTACGGCGCCCTGCTCGGCGGTCTGCTGCTCGCCTTCCTCGCCAGCCTGCGGCAGGGTGAGACGGTGCAGATCTACCTCACCCGGCAGCTCGAGCACACCGGCGAGGTGCTGGCCCGCCACAACCAGGCGCTCGCCGCCAGCGAGGCCAAGTACCACACGCTGCTGGAGAGCGCCCACGACCTGATCCAGAGCGTCACCCCGGAGGGCCGCTTCGAGTTCGTCAACCGCTCCTGGCGCGAGGCGCTGGGCTACCGGCCCGACGAGGTGGAGCAGCTCGAGGTCTGGGACGTGATCCACCCGCGCTTCCACCCCCACTGCGAAGACATCTTGCGCCGCGCCCTGGCCGGCGAGTCGCTGACCCGGATCGAGGTGGTGCTGGTCACCAAGTCGGGTGCCGAGATCGCCGTCGAGGGGACCATCACCACTCGACTGGGGGCCGGCCGCCCCCCGGCCACCCTCGGCATCTTCCGCGACATCTCGGAGCGGCTGCGCATCGATCGCATCAAGGGCGAGTTCATCTCCACCGTCAGCCACGAGCTGCGCACGCCACTGACCTCGATCATCGCCGCGCTGGGGCTGCTCGAGACCGTCCACCCGCCGGCGGGCGAGGCCGCGGCCAGTCAGGCGGCGGGCTCGCCGGAGCGGGTCCGCGAGCTGATCGCCGTCGCCCACCGCAACAGCCGCCGCCTGCTGCAGCTCATCAACGACCTCCTCGACCTGCAGCGGCTGGCCGCCGGCAAGATGCGCTTCGAGATCCGGGCGGTGCCGGTCGAGGCGGTGATGAAGGAGGCGGTGCGCGGCATGCAGGCTTTTGCCGACACCCTACCGGTACGGCTGACCCTGGCCGTGGCAGAGCCCGGCCTGCGGGTCGCCGCCGACGAGGCACGCCTCATCCAGATGCTCAACAACCTGCTCTCCAATGCCATCAAGTTCTCGCCTGTCGGCGGCGAGGTGGTGGTGGCCGCCGAGCGCCATGGCTCCCGGGTGATGCTCTCGGTTCGCGACCACGGGCCGGGCATCCCGCCCGAGCTGCAGCACCGCCTGTTCGATCAGTTCGCGCAGATGCCGCCCGCCACCAGCCGCTCGGCGGGTGGCTCGGGCCTGGGGCTGTCCATCGTCAAGCGGCTGGTGGAGGCGATGGGCGGCGAGGTGTCGTGCCAGTCCGAGATCGGCCTCGGCGCGACCTTCGTGCTCGACCTGCCGGCTGCGCAGCCCACCGAGCCGCTGCTCCCGGCGGGCGGCCGGCCGCGCGGCGAGGTCGCCTTCGCCGGGCCTTCGCCGGGCGGACCTTCCTGAGAGGAACGGCCGGTACAAGCCCGGCCGCCACGTGCAGAGAGGAAGGTCCCTTCCGGGGGTAGCGGCCGGACCTGCGCCGGCCGTCCTCGCTACCAGGGCACGGTGGTGCCGGAGAGCGGGAGCTGTGGCTGCGGCCAGCCGATCTCGGCGAGCGCCGCGGCCAGCGACTTGCGCGCCGGGTCCTCACCGTGATTCAAGAAGATGCGCTCGGGCGGCTTGGCGAGGGCCCGGCACCAGCGCACCAGCTCGCCCTGGTCGGCGTGCGCCGAGAGGCCGGTCAAAGCGTGGATCGAGGCGCGCACCGGCACGTGCCGGCCGTGGATACCCACCGAGTGGGCGCCGTCGGCGAGCGCCCGCCCGCGGGTGCCGGCGGCCTGGTAGCCGGAGAAGACCACGGTGCTCGCCGGGTCGCCCAGGCGGTGGAGCAGGTGGTGCACCACGCGGCCGGCGTTGGCCATGCCGCTCGCCGCCACGATCACCGCCGGCTCGCGGCGCTCGTTCAGGGCCTTCGATTCCTCCACCGTGCGGCAGCGCTGGAAGAGCCCGCGGTCGAGCGGGCTGGCGTGGCGCGCCACCAGGGCGGCCAGGTCCTCGTCGTGCTCGGAGCGCGCCCGCTGGTAGATCTCGGTGGCGTCGATCGCCATCGGGCTGTCGATGAACACCGCGCGGGGGTCGAGCCGGCCGGACTCGGCCAGAGCCTGCAGGTGATAGAGCACCTCCTGGGTGCGGCCGAGCGCGAAGGCGGGGATGACCACGGAGCCGCCGCGCGCGAAAGTGCGGTCGATGATCCCGCCCAAGAGCTCGGTCGAGTCGTCCTCGTGGTGCAGGCGGTCGCCGTAGGTCGACTCGAGCAGCAGGGCGTCGGGCTCGCCGGGCGGTGGCTCGGGGTCCTTCAAGATCGGCACGCCGTAGCGGCCGACGTCGCCCGAGAAGCACCAGGTGCGCCGCCGCCCGTCGTTGCCCTTGGCGGTGACCTCGAGCGATGCCGCGCCCAGCAGGTGGCCGGCGCGGGTCAGGCGCAGGCGAATGCCGGGGAGGACCTCGACCTCCTCGTCGAAGGGCAAGGGCTCGAGCAGGCGCACCGCGGCCAGCGCGTCGTCGCGGGTGTAGAGCGGTTTGGGCTCGGGGTGGCGGCTGTAGCCTTTGCGGCGCGCGTACCTCGCCTGCTCCTCCTGGATTTCGCCCGAGTCCTCGAGCACCAGCGGCACCAGCGGCTGGCCGCTCCTCGCCACGTAGATCGGCCCGCGGAAGCCCTGCGCCGTGAGGCGTGGCAGCAGGCCGGAGTGGTCGAGGTGGGCGTGGGTGAGGAAGACGGCGCGGATCGCCGACGGAGGGTACGGGAAGGGGTTCCAGTTGCGCTGCTCGAGCTCGTCGTCGCCCTGGTAGAAGCCGCAGTCGACGAGCACCCGGGTGTCGCCCCACTCGAGCAGTGTCGAGCTGCCGGTGACGACACCGCAGGCTCCGAGGAAGGTGACGGTGGCCATGGCTCGACGGCGGCGAGGCCGAAACCACCGCCAAGGGAGGGCCTCGCTCGGCGGCGCGCAGCATAGCAGGAAGCGGCGCCGCCCATTGGCCGAAAGGCTTCTCTGCGCTACAGTAAGCACGCCTCGCATGCGAGGTCGGTTCAACCAGCGGTCTTCTGGCCCCCGGGGCGGCGAGCGCGGCCGGGGCTTGACGAGGAGGCGATCCGCCATGGCGAAAGAGACCCTCACCGATCCCTTCGATCGCGCCAAGGACGCGGCGGGCGACGTGATCGATAAGGCCAAGGAAGGTATCGAAGCGACCCGCGAGAAGCTGGAGAACGTGGGCGAGGAAGTGAGCGAGCGCTACGAGCGGCTGTCCGACAGCCTGCGCCGCAGTGCCGAGCGCGCCTCCGAGAAGGCCCGCCAGCGCTACCGCGAGACCAGCGAGTCGCTGAAGAGTGGCTACGCGAAGGTGAAGAAGGACTTCGACGGCCTGGTGGACGACGCCACCAACTACATCCGCGACAACCCGGGCAAGTCGATCCTGATCGCCGCCTCCGTGGGCTTCGCCATCGGCCTGCTGCTGCGCCGCCGCGGCGGCGACGACGACTAGCGCCTGCCTCCCTCGGACCCGAGACCGCGGAGGCCCGCACATGTGGGAGGGAGTGCCGTGACCGAGGACCGCGACGCCGCCGGCGGCGGCTTGCTCGACAACTTGCTGCCCGAGAACTTCGATTGGCAGGAGCTGGTGCGGGAACACCCCATCCCGGCCGTGCTGCTCGCCGCGCTCGGCGGCTTCGCCCTCGGCCGGGTCAAGGGGGACTGGGTGGTCAAGGTGCTCTCGACCTTCGCGGCCGCACAGATCACTCGGCAGGTCAATCAGCTATTGGGTGACGAAGTTCTGTAAAACCCGGGAAGAGCCTGCCGCGCGACGGTTTCTTCTCCGGCTGTGAGCCCTCGACGCATCCTTCACCTTTCTGACGTCCACTTCGGGCCGCCGCATCTGCCGGAGGCGGCGCGGGGCGTCTTCGACCTGGTCGAGGAGCGCCGGCCTGACCTGGTTGTGGTGTCGGGCGACCTCACCCAGCGCGCCAGGCCGGAGCAGTTCCGGCAGGCACGCGAGTGGGTGGACAGCTTGCCGGTGCCGGTGCTCGCCGTACCCGGCAATCACGACGTGCCGATGTACCGCTGGGCCTTCCTCGAGCGGTTCTTCTCGCCCTACGGCGCCTACCGCCGGCACTTCAGCGCCGATCTCGAGCCCGTGTTCGAGGACCAGGAGCTGCTGGTGGTGGGCATCAACACCGCCTTCAACTGGACGATCCGCGACGGCCGCGTGAGCCGCGCGCAGCTCGCACGCGCCGTCGCCCGCCTCGGGAAGGCGCCAGCGGGGCGGTTCAAGATCGCAGTCGCGCACCACAACCTGATCGACCCGCCCGAGTTCGGCAGCTATCGGCCGCTCGGCAACTCCGCCGAGGTGCTGCGCGCCCTCGCCGCGGCCGGGGCAAGTCTGGTGCTCTCCGGCCACGCCCACGTCTCCTTCCAGGCGAGCTCGCACCAGTTCTTCTCCGACGACGCGCCGCCGGTCCTCATCCTCCACTCCGGCACCAGCACCTCCAGCCGTTTCCGCAGCCACGGGCCCACGGTCAACGGCGCCTGGTGGATCGAGGTGGGGCGGGAGGCGTTCGCGGTGAGCGAGCTTTCCTGGCAGGCGGGGCGGTGGGTGTTCGGCCCCGGCGAGAGTCATCCGCGGCGGTGAAGGCAGCCACCTTCCCTGAAGTATCATCGAGTCATGGACGACGCCTGGGAAACCGTAACGGTGGTGGGTACGGACGAGGAGGCGGCGCTGATCGAGGGCTACCTCACGGCGCAGGGCTTGACGGCCGAAGTCGAGTCACTGGTCTTCCATCAGGAGCCGGTCACCTTTGGCCGCCTGGGCGAGGCGCGGGTGCGAGTGCCGGCGCACCAGGCCGACGAGGCCAGGCGCCTGCTGGCCGAGCGCGACGCCGAGGCGGCG
>JBIOXV010000197.1:0-23091 GCA_044869805.1 Thermoanaerobaculia bacterium
ATCGCCGGCCGCATCCGGCGGGGAGAGGAGATCCCGGCGCCCACGGCCACCGGGAATGGCCGGCACCTGGTCCCCGTGCCGGCACAGATGGCCGCCAAGGCCGCGCTCTACCTCGCGGTAAAGGAGACTGGGATCACCCGCTCGGAGCTTGCAGCCCGCCTCTCCTGCGACGAGAAAGAGGTGCGCCGGCTCCTCGATCCTCGCCATCCATCGAAGCTGCCCCGCATCGAAGCTGCCCTGGCAGCTCTAGGAAAGCAGATCGCGCTGCGGCTGGTGGGAGAGGCTGCGTAGGGAGACCGAGCGGCGCCGCCGCCGTCCACGCCTACATCACCCACGCATACCCGACCTTGAAGAAGAAGGTCTGGTCGGCGCGGGTCAGGTCGATGCGCTCGTCGCCGAAGGAGTTGTCGGAGTAGCCGACGAAGAGCACGGTCTGGGGGTTGAGCTTGTAGGAGAAGAGGAGCTGCGAGAACAGGCGCTCGGTCTTGGCGTCGACGTCCTCGACGTAGAGGTCCGGGCGGCGCTCGATGTCGGTGTACTGGAAGATGGCGCGCAGGAAGGTGCGCAGGTTGAACTGGTAGACGAGCCGGAGCTGCGTCAGGTCGGCAGTGAATACGCGCCCTCCCGGCACGTCCAGGTGCTGGTGGTCGTGCGAGAGCTGCAAGCGGGTGTGGATGCCCGGCGTCCAGCGCACGAAGGGCTCGAGCGCGACGATCTTGCCGAGCTGGTTGTTGGCGAAGTCGATCTGGTCGCCGGTCTTGGCGTAGAGCTCGAAGTAGAGGTCGCCGGTGGCCTGGATCTCGCTGTAGGTCCAGATGAAGTTCTCCTCGAACACCTCGCCGCGCGAGGCTCGGTCCCGCACGCCACCACCGAGCTCGACGAAGGCCTGGTGCGGCAGGTTGAGCTCGACTCGGCCTTCCAGCTCGCGCTCGAGCAGGTTGCCGGCCTGGTCTTCGGTCAGGTCCCAATCGCCGCCGGCCTCGATGCTGTTGAACCAGTTGCCCTCCTCCCCCCACCAGGTGTGGAACAGGCCGCCGAGGTAGAACTTGTAGTCCACCTTGGGCATGAAGCCCATGTCGGCGCGGAAGCCTTTTCCGACGTCGGTGTACTCGGCGTACCAGTTCCAGTTGCGGTCCGAGTGGTTGTAGGCCACGACGCCGGCCCAGTCGTCGAAGGTGCCATCCGGCTGGCCGAGCTCGGTGACCAACCTCCCCGGGTACTCGGTCTGCGAGCTCAGGAGCTGCAGGCGCACGGAATCGGACTCCGTCGGCCGGTAGAGGCCGTCGAACCCGCCCACGGTGTTGGCGTAACCGTCGCCTTCACGGCTGGTGAAGAGCACCCCCACCGCCGAGTTGCCCGCGAGGTCGCGGCGGTAGCGCAGCACGGCGTCGGTGGTGTCGACGTCGAGCGACGTGGTGCGCGAGGACTCGTTGCCCGGCAGGATGAGGTTGGTGACCGTGTCCTGGGCGGCGAAGAGGCCGAGGCCGTGCCCGCCGCTCTTGCCGGTGAGTTTCATGCCCCAGCGCGGGTCGGCGACGTTCCTGGTGAAGACCGCCTGCAGGCGAGTGGCGAAGAAGTCCGCGCCTTCGAGGAAGAAGGGCCGCTTCTCGGGGAAGAACAGAGCGAACTGCTCGTTGACCCCGAGCTGCGCGGCGTCGGCCTCGACCTGCGAGAAGTCGGGGTTCACGGCGCCGTTGAGCGACAGGTTCGGGGTGATGCCCCAGCGCGCGGTCAGGCCGGGCTCGGTGTCCAGATCGCCTGCATCGAAGTCGCCGCCGGGGAAGTCGTCGCGCACGTCCGTGCGGCTGGCCGTCACGGTGGGGGTGAGCTCCAGGTTGCGGCCCGGGGTGATGCCCTCGAAGCCGACGATCTTGTCCCCCTGGCAGAGGTAGCAGGGGTTGTCACGGTCGAGCGGATGACTCGAGTTGCGATAGCGGTTGTCTCGCGGCTGGTAGCGGATGGCGTCCAGGCCCCAGATCTGCTCGACGCCGCCGGGCGGGAAACGCAGCGACGACCACGGGATGCGGAGCTCCACCTCGTAACCCACCTCGGTGATGCGGCCGGCCGATTCCCAGATCGCGTCCCAGGTCTCGTCCTCGTTGCCGGAGACCTCGTCCTGAAAGAGGTCCATCTGCACCCCGAGCGGGTTGACGAAGAACTCGAAGCCGCGGCGCTGGTCGTTGAAGGTGTCGAGCACCAGGCCTACGAAGTCGTCGGCAAAGGCGGTGTCGCGATCGCTCAGGTGGGCGACGATGGCCTTGGGATCGGGGTCATGAGCGCGGAAGGCGGCGTAGAACGCACCCTCGTCGTAGGTGATCAGGCACTCTGTCTCGACCTTGGCGGCCACGTTCTCGCCTGGCCGGGTCTCGAACTTCAGCGGGATCACCGTGGCCTGCTGCCACGCCGGGTCGTCCAGGCGGCCGTCGATCGCGATCTCGGAGGCGGCGCGGCCGATGCGGTAGGGGAGGCGCGGGGCACCGGCGGTGATCGCGGGGTCCGCGGGCTTGCCGGCCGCCGGCAGCGCGGCCGCGGCGAGCACGAGGGCACCCAGCCAGGCGCCGGCCGGAAACGGCGGCCGCCGGCCTCGCCGCGCGCCGATCTCTTGATCTGTCATGAGCAACCCTCCGAGATCCAAAACAGCTCTACTACATACGTAAGAGACTAGAGAACGTTCGAGGGCGGCGCAAGGCCGATCCTCGGGAGCCTGGTAAGCAGCGCCCGCCGCCCGGTTTCCTGCTCTTGGACGGCGCTTCGGCTCCAGGGGTTAGGACGGCCCGCAGCCCGGGTTTCAGAGCCAAAGCCGCCACCCAGGAGCTGGGCATCTCGCGCAACGGCTTGGCACTGAAGATGCGTCGGCTCGGTCTGACTCGATAGCAGAGGCCCCGAGGGCCGTCGATCGAGCTCCTTCTCGGCATCGCACTGCATAGGGCTGGGCAGAGTTTTCCGATTCCATGGACGTGCCGCCGGCTTGGCTCGCCGCGGCCGGCGGCTCCGACTCCCAAAGGAGGAAGGACCGTGCGCCGAACCCGCCTCTCCACCACCATTCTCGCCGTCCTCACGATGGTCACCGCCACCGCGTTCGCCGGCACCATCCCGGTCAACTACGGCACCGCCGAGCTGGGCGAGGTGAGATTCGCCTGCTTCACCGCCTGCTTCGGCACCAACTGCGATGCCGGGGGCACGGTCAACAGCCTGACCGTGGCGACTCCATTCCACGTCCGGGGCATCCGGGTCGGGCCGGCCTCGGCCGGGGCCAACCTGTGCAACAACACCCCGGGGGTGACGACTCCGGCGACCCTGCCGCGGACCATCAACGCGGGCCAGGCCATCGTGTGGGACGTCGACCTGGTGCCGACCCAGGTCGGGAGCTTCAACCGCCCGCTGGCGGTCAACGGCGACCCCACCTTCGATCTGAGCGCCTCGGTCACCTCGGTGCCGACCTGCAATCCCAGCGGCACCTCCCACTGCCTGGCGGGCGACCGCTTCAAGACGCGGACTTTCTGGCGGACGAACCAGGGGACGCGGGGATCGGCCCAGGTGGCGGCCTTCCCCTCCGACAACTCGGGCCTCTTCTACTTCTTCAACCCCAACAACATCGAGATGCTGCTCAAGGTGCTCAATGGTTGCGGCGTCAACTCGCGCTACTGGGTGTTCGCCGCCGCGACCACCAACGTCGAGTTCATGCTCACCGTGACCGACACCCAGACGCAGCAGGTCCGGGCCTACTTCAACCCCCAGGGCAACCCGGCGCCGCCGCTCCAGGACACCTCGGCGTTCGCGACCTGCCCGTAGGGAGGCTCGGCGCTACCGCGGTGCCCTCGGGCCGGCGGCTTTCCCCCGGCTAACCGCGGTAGCCTGCCCTCGTCTAAGGGGGCGTATGCAGGCCGAGGACTCGAGGGTAGTCGAGCGAGCGCGAGCGGGAGACCGAGAGGCCTTCCGCGAGCTCGTCGAGGGGCACAGCCGCGACCTCTTCCGCCTCGCCTTCCGCATCACAGGCGAGGAGGCGAGCGCCGAGGACGTGGTCCAGGAGACCTTCCTCTCCGCCTACAAGAGTCTCGCGCGTTTCGACGGCCGGAGCCGCTTCGGCACCTGGCTGCACCGCATCGCCGTCAACCACGCGGTCGAGGTCCTGCGCCGCCGCCGGCGCATCACCCGGCCGCTGCCGCTCCCGGCCGGCTTCGAGGCCGGCGAAGGCGAGCCGGCGGCGCCCGAGCCCCGCAGCTTCGAGCCCGGCCCCGACCGGTACGCCGTGTCCGGCCAGATCGCCGCCGCGGCGCGCCGCGCCCTGGCCGCCCTGACGCCGATGGAGAAGACCGCGTTCGCCCTGCGCCACTTCGAGGGCCGCTCGATCGCCGAGATCGGGAGCGCCCTGGGGGTGCGCGAGAACGCAAGCAAACAGGCCGTGTTCCGGGCGGTGCGCAAGCTGCGCGAGGCCCTGCAACCGTTCGTGGCCTGCGGAGGAGTCGGCCCATGAAGAAGCCCAGCGAGGAGGACCTCATCTTGCACTTCTACGGCGAGCCCCCCGAGGCATTGCGGCCGGACCGCGAAGTCCGCGACCGCCAGGCCGCGGGCGCCGATCCGGTGGCCCAGGCCCTGGCGAGCGACCCCGAGGCGCGGGCGCGCTACGAGGAGATCGCCCGCCTGCTGGAAAGCGTGCCGCACCCCGCGGTGCCCGAACGCTCCGCCTCCTACGGCGCCGAGGTCTGGGCGCGGCTGGCCCCGCGCCTGGAGGCGAAGGCTCGTAGCCGCTGGTGGTGGCGCTCCGCCTCCCTCGCCCCGCGTCAGCGGCGAGAGGGTTGGGGTGAGGGGCTCTTCCGGGCGCCGCGCTGGGCGCTCGCCGGCGGGGCGGCGGCACTGCTGGCGATCGGTTTCGCCGCCGGGCGCCTCTGGCCGCCGGCGCCTCCCTCCGGGCCACCGACGCTGTCGGCCGAGGCGCGGCAGCGCATTCTGAGCGGCACAGTGGCCGCCCATCTCGAGGGCTCGGAGCGCTTGCTCCTCGAGGTCGTCAACCAGTCGGCCTCCCGAGGGATCGACCTCGAGGCCGAGCGCGAGTGGGCCGGGGCCCTGCTCGCCACCAACCGGCTGTACCGCCGGGCGGCGCGCGACGCGGGCCAGCTCCGCGTCGCCTCGTTGCTCGACGAGCTGGAGCCGATCTTCCTCGAGCTGGCGCACGGCGAGGGCGCCCTCGCCCCGGCGGTGCTCGAGGGCGTGCAGCGACGGATCGAAGAGCAGGACACGTTGTTCAAGCTGCGGGTCGTCTCCGGCCGCCTCGAAGCGGCCGCCAAGACGGCTCTCAACCGACCATCGACATGAGGCGCGCTCTGGCCGAGAGGCGCAAGCGCGTTCGACGGAGGACCCTAGACATGATGGCAACCACCTGGATCGTGACGTTGAGCTTCGGCATCTGGAGCGGGTCGGGCATGGGGATCGAGCCCGTGCTCGCCGCGTCGCCCGGCATCGCTTGGGCGCAGGAAGAGAACACGGGCTACGCCTTCGCGGCGCAGGTCGCGGCGATGGCCGCCGAGCCGAGCCGCGAGGAGGCGGCGTACAACGCCGGCCGCTCGGCGATCGACGCCGGGCGTTTCGCGGAGGCGGTCGATACCTTCCGCGAGCTCGCGGCCGAGGGCGGGCCGGGAGCAGACCGCGCCCTCTTCTGGCAGGCCTACAGCGAGGCCAAGGCGTCGCGCGCGGCCGATGCGCTCGCCACCTTGAAGCGGCTGAAGGCCGGGCACCCGGAGAGCCCCTGGCTCGACGATGCGAAGGCCCTGGAGGTCGAGCTGCGCGGCGCCGGCGGCACTTCGGTCGCGGCGGGCGAGGACGAGGAGCTGAAGCTCTACGTGCTCGACGGCCTGCTCGCCTCGGACTCCGAGCGCGCCGTGCCCCTGCTGCTCAAGTTCCTGGCCGGCAATCACTCGGACCGCCTTAAGGAGCGGGCGCTCTTCGTGCTCTCTCAGAGCGACTCGCCGGAGGCCCTGGCGGCGCTGCTCAAGATCGCCCGCGGCGCCGACCAGCCGCGGCTCCAGCTCGAGGCGGTGCGCGTGCTCGGCACCTCGGGCGAGGAGACCGCGGTCAAGGCGCTGGAGGAGGTGTATCGCACCTCGTCCAACCGCGAGGTCAAGGCCGAGGCGCTGCGCGGCTTCCTGGTGGCCGACGCCCCGGCACCGCTGCTGCGCGTGGCCAAGGAGGAGAAGGACGCGGAGCTCAGGGCCGAGGCGATCCGGCAGCTCGGCGCCATGGAGGCCGGCGAGGAGCTTGGTCAGCTCTACTCCGTCGAGACCTCGCGCGAGCTCAAGGCGGAGATCCTGCGCTCGATGGGCGTCGCCGGCGAGGTGGAGGCGCTCGCCCGCGCCGCGCGGCAGGAGAGCGACCCCGAGCTCAAGGCCGAGGCGATCCGCGGCCTGGGCATCACCGAGAGCGAGGCATCGGCGGCGGCCTTGACCGAGCTCTACCGGCAGAGCAACCAGCGCGAGGTGAAGAAGGCGGCGCTCGAGGCGCTCTTCATCCAGAGCAACGCCAAGGCGCTGCTCGCCATCTTCAAGAGCGAGACCGACCGCGAGCTCAAGCGCGAGGCCCTGCGCTACCTGTCGATGGTGGACGACGAGGCGACGGACGAGCTGTTGGATTCGATCCTCAACGACGAGAACTGAAACCAGGGGCGGTGCGCCTGTCAGACCGTCGCGAGCGCGCAGCAGGTCTTGACGGGCGCACCTAGGAGGCCGCCATGCTGAGTAGAATCTGCATCGCACTGGGAGCATGCTGTCTGATCGTCGCCGGAGTGGCGGCGAGCGGCAAGGGGTTCGGCGGCCGGCACCCGGGCGCGCGGCTCGCGGAGCCGGCGGGGGAGGAAGCGACGGCCGGTGGCTCGGCCGTGGCTCCCGCCGCGGGCTCGCCGGCGGTCGCCGTGGGTGCCGGCGGGCTCGCCGCCGCCGTGCGCAAGGCCGGCCCGGCCGGCCCCGAGTGGATCGGCTACCAGGTGCCGATGGTTGCCGGCCGGGGCTTCACCTGCTGCTGGGACCATGGCTGGAGGCAGGGAGCTCCCTGCCACCTCGAGAAGAGCAACCAGGGCTGGGGTAGCCGCGGCGACCACAAGGTGGAGCAGCAGGACCTGATTGTGCTGTTGCGGGTGGACCGCGGCAGAGTGGGACGGGTGCGCGGCCTCTCCGCCGGCTGCCCGATCGACCCGGACGGCAAACGCCTGACCCAACTTTCGGGGGTGACCGAGGAGGAAAGCCTGGCCTTGCTCGGCGGCCTCGCGGAGGGAAAGGGCGGCGGCAAGTCGGACGATGACGAGGCCCTGGCCGCCATCTCGTTCCATGCCTCGAAGGCTGCCGACACGACGCTCCGCGGACTGGCGCGCAACGCTGTGGAAGAGACCCGCAGCCAGGCCTTGTTCTGGATCGCGCAGCGCGGCGCGCCCGGCGCGGCCGAGACCATCCTCGCCGCCATCGACGCGGACCCTTCGTCCGAGGTGAGGGAGGAGGCCGTCTTCGCCCTCTCGCAGCTCCCCGACGACGGCACGCGGAGCCTGCTCGCTCTCCTCCAGCGCGCCAAGTCCGCCGAGATCCGCCGCCAGGCGTTGTTCTGGCTCGCCCAGTCCGACGACCCCCGGGCCTTCGACGCGCTGGCGGAGATCCTGGAGCGGTAGCCTTTACCGCGACACGCCCTCACGGCGACACAATATTGAACCAGGGATCGAAGGTGACCATCAGCGAGAACAGCTCGGCCGCCTTCGCGGTGTTGCCGCTCACCTGGATCGACCCCGACGCGACCGCCTGGGCGTAAGTCTTCTTGCCGCCGATCACCTCGTTGAGCGCCGCGCGGGTGAGCGTGAGCGTGGCGTCGGCGGCCTGGTTCCGTGCCTTGGCGTACTGCAGTACGGCGTTCTCCATCGTCACCCGCCAGGTCTCGCCTACGTCGGTGAAGACGAAATCGTAGCTCGCGGTCTTGCCGGCGGCGCGCGGGCCGTCGAGGTGGATGGCCAGGTAGTCGAGCAGCAGGTCCACGCCCATCGACTCGACGACCTCGGTGACGATGCCACCGGTGTCGCCGGGCGGCGCCAGCACCCCGACGCGCAGCTCCTGCGCTCCCATCAAGAAGAAGTTGCGCCAGGGGCCGCTCTCCGCCTGGTAGCCGAGCTGCTCCAGGGCGTCGGCCTCGAGCCGGCGCGCCCGCTGGTTGGCGGGGTCGGCGAACACCAGGTGGCTCACCAACTGCGCCACCCAGCGGTAGTCGCCCTCGGCGAAGGCCCGCTCCGCCTTGGCGAGCAGCGCGTCGGCGCCGCCCGCGAGCGCCACGTAGCGCCGGCCGGCCTCGCTGGGTGGGTAGGTGTAGAGGTTCGCCGGGTTGCCGTCGAACCAGCCCAGGTAGCGCTGGTAGACCGCCTTCGCATTGTGGTTGACGGTGCCGTAGTAGCCGCGGTCGAACCACTCCTGGGCGAGGCTGGGGGGCAGCTCGAGCATCTCGGCGAGCTCGACCATCGTATACCCCTGGTTGAACAGCCGCACCGCCTGGTCGTTGATGTACTTGTAGAGGTCGCGCTGCTTGGACATGTAGTTGAGGATCTGCTCCCGGCCCCACTTCGGCCAGTGGTGGCTGGTGAAGACCACCTCCGCGTCCCCGGCGAAGAGCTCGATTGCCTCTTGCAGGTACTTGCTCCACTCGAGCGGGTCGCGCACCTTGGCGCCGCGCAGGGTGAGCACGTTGTGGAAGGTGGCGGCCATGTTCTCTGCCATGCACAGCGCCTTCAGGTCGGGGAAGTAGAAGTTCATCTCCGCGGGCGCCTCGGTGCCCGGCGTGAGCTGGAAGCGGATGCGCACTCCGTCCACCGTCAGCACCTGGCCGGTTTCGGTGACGAGGTCGGTGGGGTCGAAGAGCGACTGCTTGCCGAGCGAGGTGGTCAGCCCGAGGCCGGCGCTCACCTGGCCCTTGGGGCCCTTGAGGAGGAACGCGCCGTACATGTAGCTCGCCCGGCGGCCCATGGCGTTGCCGGCGATGACGTTCTCGCTCACCGCCTCTTCCAGGAAACCGTCGGGGGCGATGATCCGCACCCGGCCGGCCGCCCGGTCCTCGGCGGTCACGATCCCCGCGGCGCCGGCGTAGTGGTCGACGTGGCTGTGGGTGAAGATCACCGCCACGACCGGCTTCTTCGGCCGGTGCTTGTAGTAGAGGTCGAGGGACGCGCGCGCCGTTTCGCTGCTGATCAACGGGTCGATGACGATGAGGCCGGTGTCCCCTTCGATGATGCTGACGTTGGAGAGGTCGTAGCCGCGCACCTGGTAGACGCGGTCGGTGACCTGGAAGAGGCCCGCGATGGTCAGGAGCTGGAGCTGCCGCCACAGGCTGGGGTTGACGGTGTCGGGAGCCGGGGTGTCGAGGTCGACGAACCGGGAGTAGGCGTCGAGGTTCCAGACCGGCAGCCCGGAAGCGCTGCGCACGACCGTCGGGTCGAGCCTGGCGACGAGGCCGCGCTGAGCCTCCGCGAAGTCGTCGCGGTTCGAAAACGGCAGCGCCTGGAGCACCGCTTCGTTGGCGGCCTTGGTGGCGCTGGTGGCCGGCTTGCGCAACGCATCCGCCTTGGTTTGCAGATCGTCGGCCGCGGCTGGCGGCACGGTCAATCCGGCCCAGAGAAGCATGGATAGGGGCAGCGTGGTCAGAGCAAGGCACTTGCTTCTTTGCATGTCGTCCTCCTCGCTGGCTGGTGGAGCCGGAGGGCCGCAAGGGCCGGCGGCATCGAGCCGTCGACCCCCGCGATGTTTGGCTCTCCTGCCGGGTAGTGGGACGCCGCGGCGAAGAATCGCAGGACGTGGCGCGGCCCTAGGCCCGCAGCGCGGCGAGCAGCTCGTCCAGCGAAACGCTCGCGATGGCGGAGGCCTTGTCGCTCATGGCATAGGGCAGGATCAGCTCGCGGCCGTGGAGCAGGGAGCCGCAGCTATAGACGACGTTGGGCACGTAGCCTTCGCGCTCGTTGCCCGCCGGCGAGAGAAGGGGCTCACGGAGGCGGCCGATCACCTTGGTGGGGTCCTGCAAGTCGAGCAGCGCGGCACCGATGCAGTACTTCCGCATCGGGCCGACGCCGTGCGTGATGACCAGCCAGCCGGCCTCGGTCTCCACCGGCGAGCCGCAGTTTCCGACCTTCACGGACTCCCACAGCTCGGCGGGACGCAGCAGCACCTGCGGGTCGCTCCAGTAGTGGGGGTTGTCCGAGAACATGATGAAGAGGTTCTCGTCGTCCTGCCGAGAGAGCATGGCATAGCGGCCCTCGATGCGGCGAGGGAAGAGCGCCATGCCCTTGTTCTGCACCGCGCTGCCGTTCAGGGTGAGCACGCGGAAGCCGAGAAAGTCCTGCGTCTCGATGAGCTGGGGAAGGATGGCGCGCCCGTTGTAGGCGGTGTAGGTGGCGTAGTACATGACAGACCCGTCTTCGTCGGTGAAGCGGACGAAGCGCGCGTCTTCGATGCCATTGCTCTCGTTCGGCGAGACGGGGAAGATGATGCGCTCGCTCATGGCGAGCGTCGGAGCGAAACGCAGCTCGTAGTTGGAGTCGGCGAGCCACTGGATGCACTCGAGGGTACGGTCGATGTCGCGGGTGACGGGTAGCCTATCGCGCCGCACGCGGGCCACGCTCTTGTCCAGATCGCTGCGCGTGAAGCTCTCCGCCAGCGCCGCCATCACCGCGGCGGCGTGGTCGTTCTCGAAATCCATCTCGTGCAGCTTGACGATGAAGCGCTTCTTTCTGTAGGAGGGATTGGGGACGATTTCCGGCAGGGTGACGAAGCGGGAGACCGGGTCCAGGCTGATGCCGCCGTCCGCTGCGATGAGGCCGGTGCGGAACTCGATGGAGGAGATGTGCCCTTCGCCGGTGGCGCGCAGGCTCAAGACGAATCGCAGGCCGCCATCAGGCACGCCGCTCTGGTCGGGATGGGGCACGATGGAGGGGTTGAACAGCGCGGCCGACTCCAGCGCGTACTCCATGGAGAAGAGCGCGCCGATCAGCAGCCGCCGGGCGCGGGAAAGCGGACGCTGCGTGAAGACGTGGGGCCGCACGTTCTCGTAGTGCGCGAGCAGGCGCGACTCGACGTCGAAGTGACGCGAGTCGAACTCCCGAAACACGGCCTCGAGGTCGCGAGCTGTGTCCTCCTCGCTCGAAGCGAGCGCACGGCCGATGATGGTGGTGATGCGCAGCGCGTCGGCCGGGATGAAGGGGCGGAGGATGACACGCGCGCTCTCAGGAACCAGCCTGAGGCCATGGCGGCGGAGATGGATGGGCTTCATTCGGACGGGCGCATCGAGCCCGTGAGCAGGTGTTCGGCGCAGCTCATTTCGGCAAGGGAAAGGTGGAAGGCCAGCGACGACTCGGCACCCTGGTTCTCGTTGACGCGATCAGCGTGCAGCCCATCACCGCAGCCGCCGGTGCTGGAATCGTAGAGCGCAAGACCAAGGTCATTGCGCCCCAGGAACCACTCGAAGGCACGCTTCGCCTCCCGCGACCATACCTCATCCTGGGTGGCGCGGAAGGCATCGAGACAGGCGGAGACCATCGCCTGCGCCTCGACCGGCTGCTGATCGAAGTCGGCACGGGCGCCGCCCCGCTCATAGAAGCCATTGCTGCCGATGGGCCGGAAGTGGCCTGCCTGCGTCTTTTGCAGGGAAGCCAGCCAGCGGAGGGACTCGAGGCCGATCTCCAACGCCTCGCCGTTCGGCGTCGAGAGGCCGCTCAGGATGAGGGCCTGGCAGAGGCGCGCGTTGTCGTAGGTGGCGATCGGCTCGAACCAGGGCCAGTCCTCGGTGGCGCAACCTTTCCACAGCTGGACGAGCTTCCCGATGAGCACGTCGCGCACGGCTTTCGCGTGGGGATGGCTGGCGAAGCGGTGCAGGTACTCGTGGATGCCCAGCAACGTGAAAGCCCACGCGCGAGGTGAGGAAAACGACTCGACGACAGAGAGACCACGTTCGAAGAGCTGCGCAGCCAGTTTTCTGTGACCCTCCTTGCGTGAGCGCCCCGCCCCGATCCCCAGCGCCCACAGCGCCCGCGCATGGCTGTCCTCGCTGCCTGCGTCTTCCAGCCACTGCCGTCCGTGGCTCATGAAATTCCGGAAGCGGCCGGTGGCATGGTTCAGGGCCGCGGCCAGAAAGGCGAGATAGCTGGTGGCCAGCTTGTCGAGGTTTTCCGCCGGCGGCTGGCCACCGAGCTCATCCAGCAGAATGCAGAGGATGAAGGCGCGCGCGTTGTCATCGGTGCAGTAACCCTCGTGGAAGTTCGGCACATCGAAGATCGCGTGCTGGAGGATGCCGGTTCCGTCGCTCATGCGCAGGAAGTGGTCGAGCCGCAGCGGAGGCAGGTCGTAGGGCCGACCGGCGAGCGTCCACCCGGCAAAGGCCGTGCGGGGCGTTGCTCGCCGATCGGCGCGTGCACGTTGAAAGGACTCGATGTAGCGCAACGCAACAGCGGGCCAGATCATCTCCCGCCCGAGCTGGTGGGCGGCTTCGCGCGTCTGCTGGAGACGGGCCGGATCGTCGAGGAACTGGCACACGCCCGCGACGATGGCCCCGGAGTCGCGGAAGGGCACCAGGATGCCCCGGCCATCGGCCAGCAGCTCCCGCGCGTGCCAGTAGGGCGTCGAGACGACAGCCTTCCCGGCGCCGAAGACGTAAGCGAGCGTGCCCGAGGTGATCTGCTCTTCGTTGAGATACGGGGTGAGGTAGATGTCCGTGGCGCCGATGAACTCCTTGAGGTCATCGAGCGACACGAAGCGGTTGTAGAAGATCACATGGTCTTTGACCCCGCGATCCTCGGCCAGCCGCTCCAGGCTCAACCGGTAGGTCTCGCCCTCACGGGCGATGAGGTGGGGATGGGTGGCCCCCAACACGAGATACACCACGTTGGGATGCAGCCGAACGATCTCCGGAAGTGCCTCGATGGCGTGCTCGATGCCCTTGCCAGGCCCGAGCAGGCCGAAGGTGAGCAGCACGATGCGGCCCTCGACACCGAACTGCGCCTTGTAGAAGCTCGAGTCGATGAAGGGGATGTCCGGGATGCCGTGCGGGATGCGGTCTACCTTGGCGTCCGGCACGCCGTACGTATCGCGCAGGATCTCGGCGCCCTTGCGCGCCATCACCACCACGCGGTCGCTGCGCCGCACCAGCTCGTCCATCACCTTTCGCTGCGCGGGGCTCGGCTCGCGCAGCACCGTGTGCAGCGTCGTCACCACCGGCATCCGCACTTCTTTGAGCAAAGCGAGGAGGTGGCTCCCTGCGGGTCCACCGTAGATGCCGAACTCGTGCTGCACGCAGAGCACGTCGGCATTGTTGAAGTTCAAGAAGTCCGCTGCCCGCCGGTAGGAATCGAAGTCCTTCTCCAGCAGCTCGAAACGCACGCGCTGCGAATACTGGTAGCCCTCCACGCGGTCGTTCACCGCTCCCACATAGCAGTGCGCAGCGGGAGCCGCACCGGCAACCGCCGCGCAGAGGTCATGGGTGAAGGTGGCGATGCCGCAGAGGCGCGGCAGGTAGTCGCCCAGGAAGGCGATGCGTTGTGGGAGGGTGGAGTCCATCCAGGAGTTCCATCCTGGAGACTAGCATCACGCTGCCGGCTCCACCGCCCTCTTGTCCTGCCGCAGGGACACAGTGAGTAGACTTCCCTCGAGATCCGATGAGAGCCCTCCACCTCGGGCCAAATGGCCCCGCTCTTCGCCTCGACTACCCCAGGCCTCGCCCGGCGGAAGGGGAGGCCCTGGTGCGGGTGACGCTGGCCGGCATCTGCTCGACCGACCTCGAGCTGATCCGGGGCTATGGCGCCTTCGAGGGCGTGCTCGGCCACGAGTTCGTGGGCGTAGTGGAGGAGGCGGGCGACCCGCGCTGGCTCGGGAAGCGGGTGGTCGGCACCATCAACCTCGGCTGCCGGCGCTGCCCGGTGTGCCTCGGCGAGGGCCCCGAGCACTGCCCGGAACGCCGGGTGCTCGGCATCTCGGGCCGTGACGGCGCCTTCGCCGAGTGGCTGGTTCTACCGGAGGCCAACCTGCTGAGGGTGCCCGCGACGGTCCCCGACGAGCGGGCGGTGTTCACCGAGCCGCTGGCGGCGGCGCTGTCGATCGGCGAGCGCGTGGCGGTGGACTTCGGCGCGCGGGTGGCGGTGGTGGGGCCGGGAAGGCTCGGCCTGCTCGCCGCACAAGTGCTGGCGCGGGTGGCCCCGCGGGTCACGGTGCTCGGCCGCCGCGAGGCGTCGCTCGAGCTGCCGGCGCGGCTGGGGCTCGCGACCGGCCTGGCCTCGGAGGCCGAGTCGAACGGATTCGACCTGGTGGTCGAGGCGACCGGCAACGACGCCGGCCTCGCACAGTCGCTGCGGCTGGTGAGGCCCCGCGGCACCGTGGTGCTGAAGAGCACCTTTCATGGCCAGGCGCACGTCGACCTCACCAAGCTGGTGGTGGGCGAGGTGCGGGTGGTGGGGTCGCGCTGCGGCCCCTTCGCGCCGGCGCTCGAGCTGCTGGCAGCGGGCGAGGTCGACGTCGACCCCTTGGTCGAAGCCGAGTACCCGCTCGCCGACGCCCTCCGCGCCCTGGAGCACGCGGCGGCGCCCGGGGTGCGCAAGGTGCTGCTGCGGCCTTGACGGCGCCCGCGCGGAGCGTCCTGTCCTCGGCTTCGTCCACCCCCTGTAAGATCGTTCGTACAGCTCGTGTCCTGCGAGCGGCGGCACCGCCGTCGGTCGTACTCTGGAAGCCATTGAAAGAAGGCCACTTAGGGACGTTCTCCTGGGCGTGCGGCGGGCTGGCCTCGTGGTTGCTAGACGCTCTGCGAGCACGCAGTCGCAGCCGCTTCCGGCGACCGGAGCCGCTTTCGATGCCGGGGCAGGGGGGTCTAGCCCATGAGGAGTGCCGAGATCGGGGTCCGCTCGGGAGGAGGGCTTGCGCGGCTCGCGATCGCCCTTGCCGTGGTCTGCGCAGCCGCACCCCTGGCCAGGGGGCACACGGCGCTGGAGGCGGACCTGGCAGCGGTCCCACCCGCGGTCTTCTTCATCGAGAAGATCACGGTCGAGGGAACCCGGCAGGCCTCGCCGGATCTGATCGTCGCGGAGTCGCTGCTCAGGGCGGGCCAGAGCTACACCGAGACCGCGCTGCGCCAGGGCGTTTACCGGGTGCGCCGGTTGCCCTTCGTGCGTGCCGCCCGCTTCTCGCTGCGCAAGGGGAGCGAGCGCGGCAGCTTCGAGCTGGTGATCACCATCGAGGAGACCCACCGGGTGTTCTTCGGCGCCGAGAGCTTCTTGGTCGAAGGTGAGGACTGGGCCCTGGGCGGCGTGGGAACGGTCGGTGCCCGTGCCTTCGTGGGCGCCCACGGCGTGGCCTTCGTCGCCTTGCAGGGGGACCAGGTGCGCGTCGGCTACACCTACTACAACCTGCTCAACCGGCGGGCCTTCGCGAGCCTCGAGCTCGGCCACAGCGACGATTGCTGCGAAGGGCTGATCTACGACCACGTCTTCGGCGGCCCGGATCTCGACCTGCGCCCACCGGACACCGACAGCGTCGCGCTGACGCTCGGCTTCCCGGTGGCCAGGAATCAGAGCGTCCGGGCCTCCTTCCTCGCTTCCGAGGCCGACAGTTTCGGCATCGCGACCACCCTCACCCCCGAGGGCGAGGTCCTGCAGGAGCGGTTCCCGGCCGATCAGCGGCGACGCCAGGTCGAGCTCGCCTGGGTGCTCGACACCACGGACGACCCGGTGGTGCCGAGCCAGGGAACCCTGGCCTCCGTGTCGGCCATCGGGAGGACGACCCAGGGCGATAGCCGGTTCTTCCAGGGTGTGACGCGGTCGCAGGAGGAGCTGGTGGCGGGAGTGGCGTCGGTTCGTCACTACTGGCCACTCTCCACCCGCCAGTCGCTGTCGCTGGCCGGCAGTCTGGCGATCGCTCGCATCGACAACGAGATCGAAGCCTGCTGCCTGCCGTTCACGCAGCGCTTCGCGAGCGACTTCGTCTCGGAGAGCACGACGGTGGATCTCGGCTACTCGGCCAGCCTGTGGAGCTACGAGCAGAGCCGGCGCCTCGGCGACCTGCGCTTCGAGGCCCGGCTGAGCCCGCTGCTGGCATCGCACGACGGTTTCGAGGACTCGACGTTCTTCACCAACCTGGAGGCCGGCCTGGTCTTCCGCAACGCCTGGGGCATCTTCCGCTTCCGGATCTTCTATCACCTCGAGGAGGGCTGATCTTGCTGCGGGCGAGAGCCTGGCTGCCTCTGGCCCTGTGGTTCGCCGTGCAGTCCTCCGCGCTGGGCGCCCTCGAGGGGGCTCCCACCCTGCGGCTGGACGAGGGCCGCCTGCGCCTGGCCTCGCTCCCCGCGCTGCTCGACAGGGCCGAGGTGCGCGAGGCGCTGGCGAGCGGGCTCACCACCAGCTTCGTCTTCGAGGTCACGGCCCGCGACGGCGGCGGCGGCAAGGTGACCGGCGGCTCGCTGGTGGAGATGCGCTACGACCTGTGGGACGAGGTGTACTACGTGGCGGTGATCACCGCCGACGGGAGCCAGCCTGCGGCCACGCGCGGGCGCGCCACGCTCGCCAGCCGCGACCAGCTCCTCGAATGGTGGCGGACCCTCGACCTCGCGGTCGCCGACGCCGGCCCGCTGGCCCCGGGCGGCGCCTGGCAGGCCCGCGTCCGGCTCTCGGTGCTGCCCTTCTCGAGCGCCGAGCAGCGCGACGCGCAGCGCTGGTTCTCGCGCTCGCTGGAGGGCGAAGCCGGCTCCGCCGAAACCTCCGACGTGCTCAACCTGCTGATCGCGACCTCGATCGCGCGCGAGTCCGCGGTGAGCTTCGACTGGCGGCTGACCGTAGCGGCCGGCCGCGGCGGGCGGGGAGGGCGTTGAGCCTGCGCTCGGGGCTGCTGGCCCTGGCGGCGCTGCTGGCGGCGGCGGCCGCGGCGTTCTTCGTCTTCGAACGGGAGCTGGCCGGCGCCTGGTTCGCCTTCGGCGTCCACCCGGACGTGGTGGCGGCGCTCGAAGCGAGCCTCGAGGACCAGAAGCGCTTCGCCGAGCTCGACCCCGCCCACGAGGAGACCTACCGCCGGAGCTTCGCCGAGATCGACACCCTGCGCAAACGCCTGCGGGTGGTGGAGCACAACCGGCGGGCCATCGTGCGCCGCTTCGCGCTGCTGCTGTTCGCCGCCTTCGGCGCCGTGCTCGCCGCGGCGCTGGCCGCCTACGCGGCGCAGAAGGCCAGGGACCGGCGCCGCCTTGAGCGCCTGCGCTCGGCGCTCGAGGACCTGTGCGCGGGTGAGGCCGACATCCGGCTCGCGGAGACGCGGCGCGACGCCATCGGCCGCGTCGCCGCCATGATCGAGAGCACCTCGCGCCTGGTGGCCGCGCACCGCCGTCGCTTGCACGCGCTGGAGAACCTCTCTGCCTGGCAGGAGGCCGCGCGCCGCCACGCGCACGAGATGCGCACCCCGCTGACCGCGGCCCGGCTCGAGGTCGAGCGCCTGTCGCAGGTGGCGAGCGAGCTCGGCGGCAACGGCGCCCCGGTCGAGGAGCTGGCGGGAAGCCTCGCGCAGGAGCTCGAGCGGCTGGCGGCGTTCACCCGCCGCTTCACCTCGTTCGCCCGCCTGCCGCAGCCGCGGCCCGTGCGCCTGGACCTCGGCGCGCTGGCCGGCGAGTTCGTGGCCACCTTCGGCGAGGCGTGGCCCAATCTGCGGCTGGAGCTCGAGCCGATCGCGCCCGGCCAGGCCTTCACCGCCGAGGTCGATCGCGAGATGCTGCGCCAGGTGCTGGTCAACCTCTGCGACAACAGCTCCCACGCCGTGGGCGATGACGGCGGCACCGTGCGGCTGTCGCTCGCCTCCTCCACCGACGGCGTGGCGCTCTCCGTGGCCGACGACGGCTGGGGGATCGCGCCCGAGGTCCGCCGCCGCCTGTTCGAGCCCTACGCCACCACCCGCAAGGTGGGCGAGGGCATGGGGCTGGGCCTCGCCATCGCGAAGAAGATCATGCTCGACCACGGAGGCGACCTGGAGCTGGTGTCGAGCCACGAGCGCGGCACCACCTTCCGATTGCTCTTCCCGCGACCCGACCGCACGCCGCCGCCGGAGGCGGCAAGGAGCGAGAGCGAACCATCATGACCGAGATCCTGCTCATCGAAGACGATCCCAAGATCCGCGCCAGCCTGCTCTTCCAGCTCGGCGAGGATGGCTTCGAGGCCCGCGGCCTGGCGAGCGCCGAGGAGGCGTTCTTGGCCCTCAAGGGCCCGCCGCCCGACCTGCTGCTGCTCGACGTGCGGCTGCCGGGCGCCTCCGGCGTCGACCTGGTGCGCTCGCTCGCCGGCGCCGGCCGGCTGCCGCCCACCATCATCGTCTCGGGCGAGGCCTCGATCAGCGAGACGGTGGAGGCGCTGCGGCTGGGGGTCCACGACTTCATCGAGAAGCCGTTCTCGCGCGAGCGGCTGCTGCAGTCGATCCGCAACACGCTCGAGCACGCCCGCCTGCGGCGCGAGGTGGCGAGCCTGGCGTCGGCGCTCGAAGGCACGACCGAGCTGCTGGGCTCCTCGCCGGCCATCGAGCAGGTGCGCGAGCTGGTGGCCAAGGCGGCGCCCACCGACGCGCGGGTGCTGATCCTGGGCGAGAGCGGCACCGGCAAGGAGCTGGTGGCCGACGCCATCCACCGCGGCAGCCCACGCCGCGACCGCCCGTTCATCAAGCTCAATTGCGCCGCGATCCCCGACCACCTGATCGAGGACGAGCTGTTCGGGCACGCGCGCGGCGCCTTCACCGACGCGCGGATGGCCAAGCCCGGGCTGTTCGAGGAGGCGGACGGCGGCACGCTGTTCCTGGACGAGATCGGCGACATGGCGCTGCCGCTGCAGTCGCGCCTGCTGCGCATCCTGGAGGATGGCCTGGTGCGGCGCGTGGGCGAGACCCGCGACCGCCAGGTCGACGTGCGGGTGCTGGCGGCGACCAACCAGGACCTGGAGGCGGCGGTGGCCGAGGGCCGCTTCCGGCGCGACCTCTACTTCCGGCTCTCGAACCTGCCCATCCGGCTGCCTCCGCTCGCCGAGCGCGGCGAGGACGTGCGGCTGCTCTTCGCTCACTACGTGGAGTTCTTCCGCGCCCGGCACAAGGCTGGGCGGCGGCGCATCGACGAGTCCGTGTTCCCGCTGCTCGAGCGCTACCCGTGGCCCGGCAATGTGCGCGAGCTCAAGGCACTCGCCGAGCGGCTGGTGGTGTTCGGCGGCGACCCGATCATCGCCGACCGCCTGCCCGCCGACTTCCATCGTTCGCCGGCGGAGGTGCCCGCCGGGCGCGGGCCGGAGCGCGCCGGCGCGGAGCAGTGTGAGCCGCCGCTCGCCCTGCGCGAGTTCCGGGCGCGGGTGGAGAGGGAGCACATCGAGCGGGTGCTCGAGCGCACCGGCTGGAACTTCACGGCCGCCGCGGCGCTACTCGGCATCGAGCGCACCTACCTCCACCAGAAGGCGGTGACCCTCGGAATCCGGCGGCCGGCCGCGGCGGCGACGTAGCAACGCCCCTCACCCCGACCCTCTCCCCGCTGACGCGGGGCGAGGGCGCCACCACCCTCCGGTTCCCTCGCCCCGCTTGCGGGGAGAGGGCTAGGGTGAGGGGTCTTGATATCCTTCACGGCCAATCGTGACCACGTCCCCCATCCAAGACCTGGGCGCCACTCTGTCCCTGGCCTGGGGCCTGCCGTTCGTCGCGCTGCTGGCGGCGATCGCCGTGCTGCCGCTCGCCGCGCCGCACTGGTGGGAGAGCAACCGCAACCGCGCCAAGGTCACGGCCGCCCTCGCCCTGCCCTTCGCCGCCTGCTTCGTCTTCGTCCATGGTGCGGTGGCGCTCACCCACCTCGAGCACTCGCTGCTCGACTACCTCTCGTTCATCGCCCTCCTGGGCTCGCTGTTCGTGATCGCGGGCGGCATCCACATCCGCGGCTCGCTCGCCGGCACGCCGCTCTCGAACACCGCGCTGCTGGCGATCGGCGCGGTGGCCGCTAGCCTGATCGGCACCACCGGCGCCTCGATAGTGCTCATCCGGCCGCTGCTCGCCGCCAACGAAAGACGCCGGCGCAAGACCCACCTGGTGGTGTTCTTCATCTTCGTGGTGTCGAACTGCGGCGGGCTGCTGACCCCGCTCGGCGACCCGCCGCTCTACCTGGGCTTTCTCAAGGGCGTGCCCTTCGCCTGGACGCTGTCGCTGTGGCAGGAGTGGCTGCTGGTCAACGGCCTGCTGCTGGCGGTGTTCAACCTGTTCGATCAGTACGTGTTCGACCGGGAGGAGAAAGAGGAGCCGGGCTCGCTCTTGGAGCAGGTGATCGAGCATCGGCCGTTCGTCATCGAGGGCTGGCACAACTTCTTCTTCCTGGCGGGCGTGGTGCTGGCGATCCTCGGCAAGGGCTACGGCTGGGGCACGGGCGGCGAGCCCTGGCCGTTCGGGGTCCAGGAGGTGCTGATGGCGATGCTCGCGGTGATCGCCTACTCCACCACCCGCGAGCCCATCCGCCGAGGGAACCGCTTCACGTGGGCGCCGATCGTCGAGGTGGCGGTGCTCTTTGCCGGCATCTTCATCACCATGACGGCGCCGCTCTTGATGCTCAACGCGCGAGGCGCAAGCCTGGGGCTCTCCGAGCCGTGGCAGTTCTACTGGGCCACGGGCCTGCTGTCGAGCGTGCTCGACAACGCCCCCACCTACCTCTCGTTCGCCGCCGTCGCCGCCGGCCAGCTCGGGGTGAGCGCGGAAGGTCCGCAATACCTTCTAGAGCTTCTGGGGAAGGGAAGGGCGAGCGAAGCGATCCTCGCCGCGATCTCCTGCGGCGCGGTGATGATGGGCGCCAACACCTACATCGGCAACGGGCCGAACTTCATGGTCAAGGCGATCGCCGAGCAGGACGGCGTCAGGATGCCGTCGTTCTTCGGCTACCTGGGGTGGTCGCTGGCGGTGCTGATCCCGGTCTTCGGGATCGTGACCTGGGTGTTCTTCCGGTAGGAAGCAACGGCCGGCACAGGTCCGGCCGCTACGTTTTCCAGATCGAACGGACGCCCGGCGAGCTCGGCCTCCGGACGTAGCGGCCGGACCCGTGCCGGCCGTCTGCATCCGGGTACGCCGTCGCCAGGGCGGCCACGAGGGCCGCCCCTACTTCCCCGCCGCCGCCGGCTTCTCTTGGACCGTCTCGAGGTTGATCGAGACCTTGACCTCGTCGCCGAGGATGGCGCCGCCGGCATCGAGGGCCTTGTTCCAGGTGATGCCGTACTCCTTGCGGTCGAGAGTGGTCGAGGTTTCGAAACCGGCCCGGATGTTGCCCCAGGGATCGGCGATCTCGCCCAGGTAGGTCACCGGCAGGGTGATCGTCTTGGTCACACCGTGCAGGGTGAAGTTGCCGGTCACGTCGAAGCTGTTGCTGCCCGTCTTCTTGATGCTGGTCGACTTGAAGGTGACCTTGGGGAACTTCTCGACGTCGAAGAAGTCAGGGCTGCGCAGGTGCTTGTCGCGGTCGGCGTTGGCGGTGTTGATCGAGGCAGCTTCGATCTCGAACTCCACTGAGGACGCCTCCATGTTCGCCTTGTTGAGGTCGATGGCGCCGGAGAAGCTGTCGAAGCGGCCGGTCACGGTGCTGACGAAGTGGCGGATCCTGAAGCCGACGTCCGAGTGCGACTTGTCGATGGTGAAGGTGTCGGCGGCGGCCGGCAGTGCCGCCAGCAGCGCGACGGCTGCGAAGGTGAGGCATTTCCGCATCATCATGTCCTCCTGGGGTAACGGTAGTTCCGGGTTTGGTTGGGCTCGTGGGTTAAGAGACGGCTCGCGCCGGGCGTGCCGGCGCGGCGCGGATGCTGTCGAGGATCTCGATCAGGCGTTTCTTCTCGTCGCGCGAGAGCACGGCGAGCGCCGCCTCCACGGCCTCCAGCAGCGGCTCGTCGAGCGCCGCCAGCAGCCGCTGCCCGGCGTCGCTGATCCCGCACAGCACCTGGCGGCGGTCGCTCGGGCAGCGCTCGCGCCGCACCAGGGCCTTGGCCTCCAGGCGGTCGAGGAGCCGCGTGATGCCTGGCGTCTGCTCGACCATGCGGTGAGCGATCTCGAGCGTTGGAAGCCCGGCGGCGCCGGCGCCGCGCAGGATACGCAGCACGTTGTATTGCTGGAGCGTGATGCCTTGGGAGTCGACCACCCCGCTCATCGAGCGGCGCAGGTAGTCGGCGGTGCGCATGAGGCCGACCAGCGCCTCTTCGCTCGGCGAGCGGAAGGGGCGGCTCTGCTTGAGCTCCCGCTGGAGAGGTGTCGGCGTGCTGCCCACGCCGACCTTTTACCAGGCAATAGTTGACTTGTCAACCAATTTCGGCCGGCTCGACGCGTGGTGTGGGACCACCAGCGAGCCGCGCGGCTCAGTCGGCCATGCTCTTGAGCGACTTCAGGGCCCGCAGCTTGACGACGCGGCGCGCCGGCTTGGCGGCGAAGGTCGTCTCCTGGCCGGTGAAGGGGTTGATGCCCTTGCGCGCCTTGGTGGCGGCCTTCTTGATGACCGTGATCTTGGCCAGCCCGGGCAGGGTGACCACGCCGGCGCCGCGGCTCTTCAGGTGGCGGCCGATGATGTCGTTGAGCGAGGCGAAGACGGCGCTCACGTCGCGCTTCGAGAGGCCGGTGTCCTCGGCGATGGCGGCGACGAACTGCCCCTTGGTGTAGGGCTCGGAAATCGCGGTCTGCTTCTTGGTCTTGTCAGCCATGGTTTCCTCCGTAAAAGGTTGGTCGGCAGTCGGGCGCGACTGCCTTCAACAAGGGTCTCCGGTCTTCAGCTTGCGGCGGACGGGTTCCGCTTGAGGTACGCACGTCGAGCGGAGCAACGATAGCGGCGGAGATTAGTAGAGAACGCCGTGAAAGTCCAGAAAAAAACGCTGATTTCGTCGCCGGGCGGGCGCTCTCAAACACCCTCGGACGGATTCCCGCTGGCGCCGGAATGACGGGAGCTGGACCGCCGCTATTTCCCTAGTCCAGTCATTCCCGCGAAAGCGATGAGATGGACTCCTCCGCGACTTGGTCGGCATCGAGGTGCCAAAGTCAGGGAAACAGGGTGTGAATCCCGAGAGGAGGAGTCCGTGAGCGAGTCTAGCGTGGTCGGGGTGGATCTGGCGAA
>JBIOXV010000198.1:0-69173 GCA_044869805.1 Thermoanaerobaculia bacterium
AGCATGCCGCCGGAGCCGCAGCAGGGGTCGTAGACGGTGCGGATCGCCTGCTTGGCGCGGATCTCTCTCTCGTCACCGGCGAGCATGAGATCCACCATCAGATGCACGACATCGCGAGGCGTGAAGTGCTCACCCGGATTCTCGTTCAGCGCCTCGTTGAACTTTCGGATCAGCTCCTCGAAGATCGTGCCCATCGTCGGGTTATCGACCTTCTGGAGCTCTGCGTTCTTGAAGCGCTCCACTACCTGGAAGAGAAGCCCTGCCTCGTCGAGCTTGCTGATGGTGTTGTCGAAGTCGAACTTCTCGAGCACCTCGCGCATGTTCGGGCTGAAGCCGGCGATGTAGTTGCGGAGGTTGGCGGCAGCGTGCGGGGCATCGGCCAGGAGCTTCTCGAAGTCGTAGCGAGAGGTGTTGTAGAAGGCGAAGCCCGAAGCCCTGCAAAGCAGGGAATCCAGGTCCTGCAATCCTCTCCCCCGAAGCTCTGCCTGTCGCTTGAGCACCGTGGCCTTGGTGGGGGCCAGCACGCAGTCGAGCCGGCGCAGGACGGTGAGCGGCAGGATCACGTCTTGGTACCTACCGCGCCGGAAAGTGTCGCGGATCAGGTCCGCGACCCCCCAGAGGAAGCTGACGATCTCGCCGTGGTTCACTGCGTGCGCTCTCCTGAAGCTGGGAGACTACCCCGCCTCACTCCCCCACCACCACCCGGTTCCTTCCCTCCTGCTTGGCGCGGTAGAGGGCGCGGTCGGCGGCGGCGACGAGCTGGCCGGGGGAGCCGTCCGGTCGGGGCACGAGCGTCGCCACCCCCACCGAGAGCGTCACCAGGGGCGCGACCGGCGAGGTGGGGTGCGGGATGGCCAGGGCTTCGAGGCGCGCGCGCACCTGCTCGGCGATGCGCGCCGCGCCCTCCTCGTCGGTGGCCGAGAGCACCACGACGAACTCCTCGCCACCGTAGCGCGCCACCAGGTCGCCGGCGCGCTGCGCCCCCTCCTGCAGCACCATGGCCACACGCTGCAAGCAGCGATCGCCGGCGATGTGGCCCTGGGAGTCGTTGTAGGCCTTGAAGTGGTCGACATCGGCGAGCAGCAGCGACAGCCGCCCCCCGGCCCTGGAGAGCCGTCGCCACTCGAGCTCCAGGGCCTCTTCGAAGTGGCGGCGGTTGGCGACCCCGGTCAGCGGGTCGACCTGCGACAGGCGCTCGAGCGAGCGGTTGGCCTGCTGCAGGTGGCCGTTCGCGGTCTCGAGCTGCACCTTGATCTCGGAGAGCCGCTCGTTGAGCAGGGCGAGCTGGATGGCGCCCGCCACCTGATCGGCCACCAGCTCGAGCAGACGCAGGTTCTCGGCGGAGAAGACGCCCGCATCGTCGTTCTCGATCGAGACCGCGCCGATCATGCGGTCGCCGGAGCGGATGGGGGCCACGAACTCCGCCTTGACCTGGCTGGCGATGGCCACGTAATCCGGGTCCGCGGCGACGTCGAGCACGAGCTGCGGCGCGCCCAGTCGCAGGGCGCGGCCGACCACCCCGGCGGAGATCGGCCAGTGCTCGCGCTCGGCGAGCGGCGCGGGATGGCGGGTCACGATCGCGCGGTGCGCCCACTCGCGCCCCTCCTCGTCGCTCACCACGATGGCGACCAGCAGGAAATCGAAGCGCTGCTGGACATAGGTCGCGATTCCCTGGAGGATGCTCGCCAGGCCCGGGCCACTGCGCTCGGCGCCGGCCAGCGCCGCCCGCGATACCTCCGACAGCACCTCGAAGTGCAGCGCCCGCTGCCGCGTGGCCTCGAGCAGCCGGGCGCTGGCGATAGCGCCGGCGATCTGGTCGGCGATCGCCTCGACCAGGGGGAGCTGGCCCCGGAAGGCGGCCGGGCGCGGGCTCTCGAGGTTGAGCACGGCGACCACCTCGCCGCGGTGGCGGATCGGCGCGCAGAGCTCCGAGCGGGTGCCCGGGAAGACCTCGATGAAGTCCGGGTAGGTGGCGGCGTCGTCGATCACCAGGGTGCGGCCGGTGGCCGCCACCTCGCCAACCACGCCGCTGCCGAAGGGCCGGCCGTAGCCGGGCGCGACCGAGGTCGGCACGCCGGCAGTGATCGCCTCGCACACGAAGCCCTCGCGCTCTCGGTCGACCCGTACCAGTGCCACCAGCTCCCAGCCCAGGCGCTGCGACAGCGCGTCGGTCACCCGCTGCAGCATCGGCCGCAGCTCCAGATCCTCGGTGGCTATGCGCGCGATCTCGGTCAAGATCGCGAGCTCTTTGCCGCCGCCGACAGCCGGACGGGCCGGGGCACGGCCTCCTCTGGAGGGCACGAGAGCTAGCTTAGCGCCCCGCATGCGGTAAGCCATCTCCTGATTTCCGTCCACCGTTGAATGTCGAGATGGCGACGAAGGGCATTTCGCCTCCGCGGCTACTCCTGCTCCCACAGGAAGAGTCCCCTATGCCAAGGAGGATGTTTATGAGAAGCACCTCGCTTTGCCGCATCGCCTTGCTCGCCATCGGTTTCGCCACTTCCGCCGCCGCCAGCCCCGACTACTCCATCCGGCTGTTGGGCGGCGCGTTCACGCCGCGGCCTGGCGTCTCGGCCGCCGCCCGCCAGGGCCTGACCCAGGCGGCCGCCGAGGTCTCGGCCCAGGGGCAGGACAAGATCCACCTCCTGGTCCAGCTCTATGGCGTTCCCACCGAGGAGGAGAAGAACGAGCTCTGGCGCGACGGCCTCGACCTCGGCGCCTGGGTGCCGGGCAACGCCTGGATCGCGGCCGTGCCGCTCGGACGGCTCGCCGCGGTCACCGCTCGTTCCGACGTCAGGTACGCCGCCCACTGGAGCGCGGATCGCAAGCTCCATCCAAACCTCAGGGCCGGCGACATCGCCGCCTGGGCTCGCGACCCGACGCGGCCGGAGTGGGTGATGACCGTGGTGCAGCTCCACCACGACGTGGACCTCGGCCGGATCTACTCGCTGGCCCTGGAGGTCGGCGGCGTGGTCATGGACCCCCTCGAGGGCTTGCACGGCGCCACTGTCTGGGTGCTCCAGGACAAACTCGCGAAGCTGACCGAGAAGGAGGAGGTGCTGTGGGTCGAGGAGGGGCCGCCGCCGCTGACCGCGAACAACGACGGCGTGCGAGCCCTGATGCGCATCGACCCGCTGATCACCGCGCCCTACACCTTGGACGGCACCGGCGTGCGACTCTTCGTCTTCGACGCCGGCACGGCCCGCACCACGCACGAGCAGTTCCGCGTCGGCGCCGGGGCCAGCCGGGTGACGCTGATCGACGCCCAGCCGGCCGCGGCGCACCCTACTCACGTCGCGGGTACCGCGGCGGGGGACGGCGCGCCCTCCTCTCCCAGCGGCCGCGGTCGCGGGGTGGCGGTGGACGCTTCGATCCTCTCCGCCGGCTACCAGCAGGTCGGCGGCACGATGCTGTTCTGGGACAACTCCGGTGACATCCAGGGCGACTACGCCAACGCCCGCAACAACTTCAACGCCGACCTCGGCACCAACTCGATCGGCAGCAATACCGCGGCCAACGGCTACCCCTGCGTGCGCGAAGGCGACTACGGCGTTTCCTCGAACATGATCGACGGCATCGTGCGCGGCAACAACCCGGCGGTGACCGGTCCGGTGATGGTCACCTGGGCCGCCGGCAACGAGCGCACCGGCGGCTTCCCGCGTGGCCGCTGCGGCGGTGGGTACTTCACCTCCGCGCCGCCCTCCTGCGCCAAGAACCCGATTCACGTCGGCGCCCTCTCCTCGGACGGCGGCGCCATGACTCGCTTCTCGTCCTGGGGGCCGTGCGACGACGGCCGGATGAAGCCGGTGATCTCGGCCCCGGGCTGCGAGACCGGCCGGGTGACGGGCGAGACCGCGGTCTTCTCCGGGTCCTGCTCGGCGCTGACCAACCCGCCCCCGCCCTGCACCTCGGACACGCTCTACACCCTGGCCTGCGGCACCTCGATGGCCACCCCGGCGGTGGCCGGCGTGGTGTCGCTGTTCACCGAGGACTGGCGGGCGCGCGGCTTCGGCGGCGCCAACGCGCGGCCGCTGGCGGCCATGGTCAAGGCGATGATGATCCACTCCGCCCGCGATCTCGGGCAGGACGGGCCGGACTACATCTACGGCTACGGCTCGGTCGACGCCAAGGGCCTGATCGATCTGCTGCGTGCCGGCAACAACACTCTGGGCGGCACCGCGCCGCAGCGCTGGGGCACGGACTCGGTGTCGCAGGGGCAGACCGACGCCTTCACCATCACCGTGCCGGCCGGCGCCGGCGAGCTCAAGGCGACGCTGGCCTGGGACGACTTCGCCGCGGCCGCCTTCACCGCCTTCGCGCCGGTCAACAACCTCGACCTCGAGCTGCTCTCCCCCGGCGGCGTGACCGTCCGGCCCTGGGTGCTCAGCAGCGCCAACCCGCACCTGAACGCGACGACCGGCATCAATACCCTCGACAACCAGGAGCAGGTGCGGGTCACCAACCCGCAGGCCGGCGTGTGGACAGTGCGGGTGGTGGGCACCACCGTGCCGCAGGGGCCGCAGAGCTACGGGCTCACGTTCACTTCGCTCCCCCACCGCTACCAGGAAGCCGCCTGCGCCACTACCACCTGGGGCTTCGAGACCGGCAACGACGGCTGGACCCTGAATGGCGCCACCCGCGTCGCCGCCCCGGCCGCCGGCCATGGGTCGTGGTCGCTGCACTTCGGCAACGCTCTCTCCGTGGTCCACGAGGCGACCCAGAACGTCGCCATCCCCGCGGGCTCCGGCCGCGTCGAGCTGTCGTACTTCTGGTACCTGCAGACCCAGCATCCCGGAACCATTGGCAGCAACTACGACGCACTACGCGTCGAGGTGCGCAATGCGACCACCGGCGTGCCCCTCGCCGTGCTCGGCGAACAGCAGGAGAGCTGGCGCCTCAGCACCTGGATGAACTTCACCCACGTCGACCTGACCCCCTGGGCTGGGCAGACCGTCACCCTCGCCTTCCGCTTCCAGGAGAAGGTTTACCCACCGGGCGGGGGGCAGCCGGCGGACAACCTCACGAGCCGCATCTGGGTGGACGACGTGAGCCTCGTCACCTGCCCGCTCGCCGAGACCGACGTCTGGAGCCGCGACCTGGCGACCGACACCGGCGTCGAGCCCAATCCCGACCCGGGCCCGATGTGGACCTCGCCGGATATTTGGGTGCGCAACCAGGACGACGGCGGCACCGTCCACCAGAACCCGGAGTTCGGCCAGACCAACTACATCCACGCCAACGTGCGCAATCGCAGCCTGGTCGAGGGTGTCAACGTGCCGGTGAAGTTCTACCTCGCCAACGCCTCGGTCGGGCTGTCCTGGCCGGCGCAGTGGACCCTGGTCGGCACCACCACCCTGCCGAGCGTGATGCCGGGCCAGGTGGTGGTGGCCAAGGTGCCCTGGAACCCGCCGGGCGTCGGTCACTTCTGCATCGTAGTGCGTCTCGACACCACCCAGGACCCGATGACCTTCCCGGAAGGCGCCAACATCACGGTCAACGTGCGCAACAACAACAACATCGTGTGGAAGAACGTCAACATCGTGAACCTGATCCCGCCGGGGACCGTGGAGAATGCCGCGGGTGCGGAGGGGAACGCCACCGTCGACTTCATCTTCCGCAACGTCGAAGAGCTCGACATGGACCTCAACCTGGTGTTCCGCACCGAACGCGGCTCGCAGAACTTCCTGTCGCGCGGCCGGGTGACAGTGTCGCTCGAGCCGGCGATGGCCGAGATCTGGGCCGCCAACGGCAACCAGGGTGACGGCATCGAGCAGATCGACGATCTGACCTTCGCGGTGATCAAGGACCCGGCGCACATCTTCGTGCCGCTCAAGGCCCTCGAGGAGTTCAGCGTGCGCATGACGTTCGAGGACACCGGCGTGGTGATCACTCCCGCGGACGCCGTCCCGGCGCCCCAGCCCGAGCCCATACCGCACCAGCTCGTCTACCGCTTCAGCGTGGTCGAGGAGAACGCCAACGACGAGACCCAGGAGGCGATCGGCGGCGTGACCTACGAGATCCAGGCACCGCCGGTCGCGGTCCCGATTGATCCCGAGCCGCTGCCGTAGCGGCGTCCTGCTTCCTGCCCGCCGCGGTCCTGCCGCGGCGGGCCTTTCTCGCCTCCGCTCGACGGCCGAAAGAACCGGATAGATTCCCGCTTCCGCGGGAATGACAGCACGGAGGCATCGGTCCCTTCCGGCATATCTGCGGTCCCTTCCGGCATTCCCACGGAAGCGGGAATCCAACTTTGTTCGAAGGCAGTACTATGGTCCCCGACCGGCCGAGGAAACCGATGTCGCATCTTCCGCTTCGGCTCTCGATCCTGGCGGCGCTCGCGACGCCGGCTTGGGCCCTCGATGTGCCGGTCTCGACCACCGCGCAGCTCATCGCCGCCATCAATGCTGCCCAGCCCGGCCACGTCATCATCCTGGCCACCGGCACCTACACCGTCGCCCAGAACCTGCTCTGCGAGACGGCGGGCACGGCCGCGGCGCCGATCGTGGTGCGCGCCGACTCGCTCGGCGCGGCTCTGCTGCGCTTCGACGCGGTCGAGGGCTTCAAGGTCTCGGCTCCGCACTGGCGCTTCGAGAACCTCGACGTGCAGGGCATCTGCGCCGACCACGACGATTGCGAGCACGCCTTCCACGTGGTGGGCGCCGCCGACTTCACTCACATCCGGGGCTGCCGGCTGCACGACTTCAACGCCGCCATCAAGGCCAACGGCGAGGGCGAGCCCTACGTGTTCCCCGACGACGTGATCGTCGAAGGCACGGAATTCTTCAACGCCACGGCCCGCGACACCGCCAACCCGGTCACCCCGATCGACGTAGTGGGCGGGCGGCGCTGGATCGTGCGCGCCAACTTCATCCACGACCACGAGAAGGGCCAGGGCGATACCATCAGCTACGCAGCCTTCCTCAAGGGCAACTCGAGAAACGGCCTCTTCGAGCGCAACCTCGTGGTCTGCGAGCTGCTGCACACCGGCGGCATCCGCCTCGGCCTGTCGTTCGGCGGCGGCGGCTCGGGCCCGCCCGCGATCTGCGAGGACGGCACCTGCACCCCCGAGCACCAGAACGGCGAAATGCGCAACAACCTGATCCGCAACTGCCCGGCCGACGTCGGCATCTACCTCAACGAAGCCGCCAACGTCGCCATCCACCACAACCTGCTCTACGCCACGACCGGGATCGACGTGCGCTTCGTGGCCAGCGTCGCCACCCTGCGCAACAACCTGCTCGACGGCGAGATCCGCAACCGCGACGGCGGCACCAGCACCGAGAGCGGCAACCTCGAGGAGCTCACGGATGCCCAGCTCGAGGCGTGGTTCGCCGACCCGGCGGCCGGCGACTTTACGATCGAAGACGGCGGCGCGCTCGTCGACCTTGGCGATCCCGCGGCCCTCGTCGCCTCCGACTACTGCGCCCGCCGCCGCACCGACGGCGAGCCCGACCTCGGCCCCTTCGAGGAGGCGACTGGCCTGCCCTGCGACACCACCCTGCCGGGCGGCGGCGCCGACCTCTTCCACGACGGCTTCGAGAGCCGCGGGCTGGGAGCGTGGTCGGCGGTGGTGCCGTGAGCCGTGCCCGCCCCCATGCCTGAGACCTGGTTCCACCGCGCTCGCCAGCTCACCCTCGACCTCGTGCGCCACGCGAGCGTCACCGGCAGCGAGGGCGAGGGCGCCTTCGGCCCCTACCTGCGCGACCTCCTCGCCGCGCTTCCCTACTTCGCCGCCCACCCGGAGGACCTGTGGCTCGAGCCCACGGTGGGTGACCGGCACCAGCGTGCGAACCTCTTCGCCCTGGTGCGAGGCGAGGGCCGCGAGACGGTGGTCCTCGCCGGCCACTACGACACGGTGAGCCTCGAGCCCTACGGCCCGCTCTCGCCGCTGGCCTGCGAGCCCGAGGCCCTGCTGCCGCGGCTCGTCGACGCGCTGCGCCGCGCGGGCACCTCCGCGGCCGACACCCGCGCGCTCGCCGACCTCGAGAGCGGCGACTTCCTGCCCGGTCGCGGCGTGCTCGACATGAAGAGCGGCCTCGCGGCGGGCATCGCCGTGCTCGAGCGCTTCGCGGCAACGCCCGGGCGGCGCGGCAATCTGCTGTTCCTGGCCACGCCGGACGAGGAGGTCACCTCGCTCGGCATGCGCTCGGCGGCGCTCGCGCTGCCGGGCCTGGCGCGGGAGAGGGGCCTGGAGCTCGCCGCCGCCATCAACCTCGACGCCACCAACGACCCCGGCGACGGCACCGAGGGACAGGCCGTGTACCTGGGCAGCGTGGGCAAGCTCCTGCCCTCGGTGCTCTTCGTCGGCCGCCCCACGCACGCCGGCTTTCCCTTCGACGGCCTCAACGCCAACCTGCTGGTAGCCGAGCTGGTGCGGCGCGCCGAGTGCGAGCCGGACCACGCCGACGCGGCCCACGGCGAGGTGGCACCGCCGCCTGTTAACTTGAAGCTCGCCGACCTCAAGGACTACTACGACGTGACCACGCCCGAGCTGGCGTGGTGCACCTTCAACCAGCTCACTCACGGTGCCGCGCCAAGCCGGGAGCTGGAGCGCTGGCTCGGCCTGGCGCGGGCCGCGATCGAGGAGGCCAGCGTCCTGATGCGCGAGCGCGCCGCGCGCTGGGCGGCACGCCGCGGCCCCTCCGGGCAAGGGGCGCGGCCCGGCCTGGCTTGGGAACCTGCCGTGCTCTCGTTCGCCGAGCTCGCGGAGCGGGCCTTCGCCCGGCGTGGAGCGGCGGCGGAGCGCGAGTGGGCGGCGCTCGCCGAGGGCCTCGCCGGCGAGCCGGGGATCGACTTGCCGACCTTCAGCCGCCGGGCGACGGCGGAGCTGGTGCGCTGGGCCGACCTCGAGGGGCCGGCGGCAGTCGTCTGCTGGGGCGCGCTCTACTACCCGCCGGTGCACCTCGACGCCGGGGCGCCGCGCCACCGGCGCCTGGAAGAGGCGGCGCGACGGCAGGCCGAGGCCGTGGGCCGGGAGTACGGGCGCCCGATCTCGCTGCGACCTTTCTTCGCCGGCATCTCGGACATGAGCTTCCTCGCCGCGAAAGTGCCCGCGGAAGACGTGGAAGCGATCGCCGCCAACAGCCCGGCCTGGGGAACGGACCTGCTGCGCTTCGACTATGCGGCCTCTGTTGCCAGTGCTCGGGGTGGGCTCGGCCTCCCGTCGATCAACGCCGGCCCCTGGGGCCGCGACTACCACCAGCGCCTGGAGCGCGTGTACGCGCCCTACTCCTTCGGCGTGCTGCCGGAGCTGGTGTGGCGGATCGCGAGGGATTTGCTCAGCGCGGGCGGCTGAGAGATAGAGGGCGACCAGGAGCGTCGCCCCTACCCAGGCGGCGAACGACGGCGGCGCGCGGATTCGCCCGCAAGGATCGGAGTGTTCGGGAAGCGTGGTCCCGGTAGTTTCTCTCTCGCACCAGCGACATCCAACCGAGAGGAGACATCGCCATGGACCTACGTATCGTCCCCCTCCCCCAAGCCTTCCTGACTCGCGTGCGCCAGCAGGGCCTCGACGACCAGGGCCAGCCGGTAGAGCGCTTCCGCTCCGTCGACGGGGGCGAGCCTTGCCGCGACGTGCTGCGCCGTGCCCGACCCGGCGAGGAGCTGATCCTGGCGAGCTTCGGCCCCTTCGAGAAGGCCGGCCCGTATCGCGAGTTTGGCCCCGTCTTCGTGCTCGCCGAGCCAGCCTCGGACGCTCCCCCGAGCAAGAGCTTCCCGACTTCGGGTAGCGAAGCGGAGGCCTACTTCAAGGACCGCCTCGTGCTCCGCGCCTACTCCCACGAAGAGCGCATACTGGCCGCCGAGATGGTCGAAGCCGACGACGCCCCGGCCGCCGCCGAACGCCTGCTGGACTCGCCGGACGTGGCCTTTCTCCAGGCGCGTTTCCCGACCTACGGCTGCTTCGCGTGCCGGATCGAGCGGTAGGTGGCTATGGGTCCGTCCGCTGCGCGAGCCGCGCACGCAGCTCTGCCGCCCGCGCGCGCTTTCCCCAGGACTCGTAGAGAGCGGCGAGGTCGCGCAGGGCCCCCCGAGTGGCGGGAGCCCGCTCGCCGAGCTGGGCTTCGAGGGTCACCACACTGGCGACAAGCAGGACTTCTGCCTCGCCGTAGCGCCGTTCTGCGATGAGGCAGTCAGCGAGGGAGACCCGCGCCTCGGCGATCCGCCAGGCCACCGGCGTCTCGGCGCGCTCGAGGATCGCGAGGGCCTCGCGGGCCACGGCTTCCCCGGCGGCGCCTTGGTGCTTCGCGGTATCGAGCCGAGCCAGCTCGACCAGGCTCTCGGCTACGTCCGGGTGCTCGTCGCCCAGGAGCTTGCGGCGAACCGCCAGCGCGTCGGCGAGCAGGGGCTCCGCTGCTCCCAGGTCTCCGGCGTCGCGCAGGGCCGCGCCCAGCCGGTTCTTGCCGTCGGCGACCTCGGTATGCTCCTCTCCGAACAGCCGCCGTTGCATCGCCAGGGCCTCACGGTAGAGGGGAAGGGCCGCCACGAGGTCGCCCTGCGAGGCCACCGCATCGCCGAGGTTCCTCAGGATAACGGCGACTTGCGGCTGGTCGCCGGTGAACAGCCGGCGCCGCATGGCGAGCGCCTCGCGGTGCAGAGCCTCGGCCTCGGCCGGCGCTCCGAGCATCTGCTGCAGGACGCCGAGGTTGGTGATGGTGTCGGCGAGGCCCGGGGTGTCACCAGGAAAGAGGCGGCGCCGCAGCTCGAGCGCTTGGCGGGCAAAGGTCTCGGCTTGCCGCAGGTCCCCCTTTGCCTCGCAGATCATCGCCAGGTTGCCGAGAGTGCCGGCTACCTTTGCATGCTCGTCCCCGAAGGCCCGCCGGCAGAGCTCCAGCGCCTCGCGGAAGAGGCTTTCGGCTTCCGCGTACCTGCCCTGCGCGGTGGAGAGGATCCCCAGATTGGTCAGCACTCGCGCGACCTCGGCGGGCTCCGCGGGCTGGAGCTGGCGGCCCACCTCGAGCGCCGCGGTCAGAGTCGCCTCCGCCTGCTCGAGGTCTCCGGTCGTCAAGTAGAGGACACCGAGGTCGCTCAGAGTCTGCGCCACGGCGGGATGAGCTGCCCCGAGCCGGGCTCGCCGGCTGGTCAGAGCTTGCTCGAACAGGCTGCGCGCCGCCGCATACTCCCCCTTGGCTTTCAACACGAGCGCCAGCTCGTTCTGTGCCTCCGCGAGCGTCGGGTCGGCGGCGCCGACGGTTTCCTCGCGCAGTCTCATTGCTTCACGCAGTAGCGTCTCGGCGCGCGCCACTAGCCCGAGCTGACGGTAGATGTGCCCCACCGTGCTCAGCAGCTCGGCGCGCACCATGGGCTGGCTGGGGAGCTCGACTGACAGCCGCTGCGCTCCGCGGTCGAGCATCTCCCGCGCCGTCGGCGTGCCACCCCTGGCCTGCTCGGGGTCCGAGACCTGAAACAAGTCGACCAGGAACTTCGTCACCTGCTCCGCCCGCGCCTTCTCCTGCTCGGCTCGGTCACGCTCCTCCGCCAGGCGGGCGGCGAGCGTCGCCATGGCGACAGAGAAAGCCAGCACGGCGAGCAGCAGCGTCGCCGCCACCGCCACTCCCAGGCGGTGGCGGCGCACGAACTTCTCCATGCGGTAGGCCACGGTGCCGCGCCGGGCCGCCACCGGCAGGCCCTCGAGGTGGCGGCGCACGTCCTCGGAGAGCTGCTCGACCGAGGCGTAGCGCCGTGCCGGCTGCTTGCGCAGCGCCATCAGCACGATGTTGTCGAGGTCGCCCGCGAGGCGGCGCCGCAGGCGCGCGCTGTCGAGGCCACGGCCGGCGGAGCGCGCGTCGGCGGTCCCGCGAGTCGCCGGCTCCGGCGCGGGCGCCTCGGCCTCCGGTGACGCATCGCTCCGCGACCCCGCGGTCCGTGCCACCGCGGTGCTGGGCCGCTCGGGCTCGACTTCGGTGATCAGCCGCCGCATTTCCTCGGCGCTCGAGGCGCGCTCGCGGTAGGGATGGCGGGAGGTCAACAGCTCGTAGAGCAGCACCCCCAGCGCGTAGACGTCGCTGGCGGTGGTGATGTGCTCGCCGCGGACCTGCTCCGGGCTGGCGTAGTCCGGGGTCATGGGCTGCAGGGCGAGGGCGGTCGGCACCGCGGCCCGGCCCGACAGCTCGGGGTTGAGCAGCTTGGCGATGCCGAAGTCGAGCAGCTTGGGCGTGCCGTCTTCCATCACCAGGATGTTGCCGGGCTTCAAGTCGCGGTGGATCACCAGGTTCTGGTGCGCGAACTGCACCGCCGCGCAGACCCGGCGGAAGAGCTCGAGGCGCGCCGGGATGGACAGCCGGTGCTCGTCGCAGAAGCGGTCGATGGGCTTGCCCTCGACGTGCTCCATGACGAAGTAGGGCAGGCCGCGGTCGGTGGTGCCGCCGTCGAGCAGCTTGGCGATGTTCGGGTGGTCTAAGGCGGCGAGGATCTGGCGCTCGGTGCGGAAGCGCCGGATCACCTCCTCGGAGTCCATGCCCGGCTTCAGCACCTTCAAGGCAACGCGTTTGTGGAACTCCTCGTCGGCGCGCTGGGCGAGGTAGACGGCGCCCATGCCGCCGATTCCCAGGCGGTGCAGAACGAGATACGTGCCGATGCGGGCTCCTTCCAAGGGGTCGGCGGCGGGGGCCTCGGCTTCGCCCTCGAGGAAGCCCTCGGCGCGGCCGTGCGCGGCGAGCAGAGCCTCGATTTCGGCCGCCAGCTCGAGGTCATCGCCGGTGCTCGCGGCGACGAATGTGTCGCGCTCCGCGGCCGGCAGCTCCAGCGCCGCGGCGAAGACCTCGCGCACGCGCTGCCAGCGCTCGGGAGTCGCGATCTCGGGTGGCACGCGCCTCAACCTCCGAGCTCGCGCAGCAGCCAGGCCCGGGCCAGGCTCCAGTCGACCTTGATGGTGGCGGGAGAGACGGCCAGCGCCTCGGCCGTCTCCTCGATCGTCATGCCCGCGAAGTAGCGCAGCTCGACCACCCGCGCTTGCCGGGCATCGAGCCGCTCGAGCTTCTGCAGAGCATCGGAGAGGGCGATCAGGTCCACGTCGCGGCTCTCGGCGCGGGCATCGCCCTCGTGCAGGGTGACGGCGGCACCGCCGCCGCGCTTGGCCGCGCGGTGGCGCCGGGCGTAGCTCACCAGGATGCGGCGCATGAGGGTGGCGGTAACGGCGAGGAAGTGGGCGCGGTCCTGCCAGTCGATGCGGCGCTCTCCGAGCAGGCGCAGGCAGGCCTCGTGGACCAGCGCCGTGGGCGCCAGGGTGTGGCCAGGCCGTTCGCCCCGGAGCTGGCCCCGCGCCAGCCGCCGGAGCTCGGCGTAGACCTGGGACAGGAGCTGGTCGAAGGCCCGCTCGTCCCCAGCCCGCCACTGCCGCAGCAGCTCCGTCACCGGAGTGGAAGTGCTCATCGCTGGTTTTCGAAGCAGTGTAATCGTTTTACCTGCAATTCCTCCAGTCCAGCGCCTGGACATCCGCGGCGGCACGGCTGCGGACGGCGCCAAGGCGCAGCTCTACCCCATCTGCCACCGCGGCGCCAACCAGAGCTGGGACAATTACTTCCGCGAGGCCCACGCCGTTGGAGGCGCGCCTTCCCCGCTGCGCTGAGGCCCGGCCGCAAGGCCGAGACTTTTCTTGGGCGAGCCTCACCCCCAGGCGGTGGCCGCCAGGTACACAGGCGGTGCCTGGGGGAGCGGTGCCTCGCCGGGGAGGGTGTGGAGGTGGCCCTGCAACGTGACGCGGGTGCCGCGCTTGAGCCGCAGCGCCTCGATCGCCAGGCCGCCCACGGCGAAGATCCGGAGCACGCAAGGCGGCCAGGCCAGCACCGAGCCCTCGTCGGAGGGAGCCTGGGAGGTGACCATCGTCAACCAGGTGACCGGCACCTCCAGCGGCAGGCCCTGGATGGGCTCCGCCGCCAGGATGCCGGTGATCCGCGCCGCGTTCGCCGGCCCGCCGGGCGAGGTGGCATCGGCATCCAGGGGCTCGATCGCCTCGGCGCGGACCACGATGCGGGTGGCGTCCGCGGCGCCCAGGTAGGTAGTGAAGGCCAGCCGGCCGCGCACCACGATCGCGTCTCCCGGCTCGAGGTCCCATACCGCGTAGGCCTCGTCGCCCTCGATCTCGATCTGGTGACAGTCGGTCTGCTCGCGGACCTTGCCCTCGGGGTCGGGGTAGGCGGCCACGGTGAGCAGACGGAACACGGCCACGGGCTTGCCGTCGCGAACCATGCGCAGTGGGGAGGCTTCCAGGGTGCCGGTGAGCAGGATGTCGTTTCTCATAGCGAGATAGAAGAGGTGCGATCCAGCCTGGAAAGGTGTAGCGGAGCCTGCGGAATCGAGCACGACAGACCGCGTAGGCGCTCTCAGGTCGGCCGTTCGGAGAGCGTCGCGCGCAGCCGTTGCTGCTCGGCCCGGAAGCGCCGGCCGGCGGCCTCTGGCGAGTAGAGCTCCTGCACTCGCCGGCGCGCCGCTCCGATCCGGCCGGCGGCGCGGTCGGGGTCGTGGGCCAGCTCGAGCATCAGGGTCGCTGCGTGCTCCACGTCCGGCTCGGCCCACACCGCGCCGGCGGGATAGGGCCCGCTGGGCCGTGCCAGGGCGACCAACCGATGGTGCACCACGAACCCGGTCTCCTCGTCGAGGAAGTCGGCGACGCCGCCATAGCCGCAGGCGATGACCGGCTTGCCGAGCAGCATGGCTTCGATCAACGGCAGGCCGAGGCCTTCCGAGCGGTGCAGGCTCACGTAGGCGTCGCAGGCGGCGAGGAGCCCGTCGAGCTCGGGCCGGGAGAGGGTCCGAGTGAGGAGGGTAACCGGCAGCTCGCGAGCTGTCTCCTCCAGGCGCGCCATGGACTCGGGCTCCATCTCCGCGTGGCTGACCTTGAGCAGCAGGTGGACGTTTCGCCGGCTCTCTCTCGCCACGCGGGAAAAGGCCCTGAGCAGGCCGGCGGGATTCTTCCGCTCGGGCACGCTGAGCGCGTCGAAGGCAAAGAAGAACAGGAAGGCGCCGGGGTCGATCCCCAGGGAAGCACGGTCTACCGACCGAGGCTGCGGTGGTCTCACGCCGGGTGGTACCCAGCGCACGGGCACCGGCGCCAGCGGTCGAAAAGCCTCGAGGCAGAACCGGCTCGGCGCCCAGACCTCGTCCACGAAGCGGAAGGACTCCGCGAAGCCGAGCGGAAAATGCGCCAGCTCCCAGAACCAGTAGCCGATCCGGTGCCCGGCCGCCCAGCCGGCGGCCGGCAACTGGCGTTGGATGGGCTCCATCATGTCGGCGTTGACGTGAAACAGGCTGATCCCATAGGGCAGGGCCTGGCGGTCGCCCGGGGCCAGGGCCAGCGGCCGGCGGGGAGGCTCTCCATCGAGGCCCTCGATGCGCGCCGGCAGCGGCCCGTCGAGCGGCCAGACGAAGCTCGCGATTCCCGCGTGCTCGAGGGCCGCGAGCGTCCCACGGCATGCCTCCCCGACGCCCGTGGGCACCCCCGGCCAGCCGACCACGTTGAGGCCCTCGAGGTCCACGGCGGCGGGCGGCACGGGCGAACCTTGCGTTGCGGAGAGCTCGGCCGGGCCACGGCCCACGGCCGTCCGCTGCGGACCGGCATCGCGCCGCCAGAGCTGGCGTTGCCAGAAGGCGAGGGCCCAGGCCCGCTGGCGAAGCGGCAGGGTACGCAGCACCGGCCGGACGAGCGACTCGGGGAGCTGGTACTCGCGCCGGCCCGAGGTGGCATACCAGAGGGCCATCCCGAGGCGGCCGGCTCCCAGCGGGTCAGGGTGTGCCCGCCGCAGGTCGGAGCGCCGGCGGTGCATCTCGAGCGCCAGGCGCGGCACCCTGGGCCTCTCCCGCGGCTCGTGAGCCGCGTCGGCCGTCAGCCAGTCGAGCTCCTCCCGGCTCAGGCTGAGGGCCTCCGGCTCCCGGGCGCCGAGGCGCGAACAGAGGCGCGCCATCACGCCCTCGCGTCGCTCGCGCTCCGCCGCCCGCTTCTCCCCTTCCTCCAGGCCAGCTTCCAGCTCGGCGTCCAGCTCCGGGTCACGTAGCTCGGCGGTCGCCGCGCTACGCGCGAACCAGCGTGCGAACCGCGGCCCGTCCACTCCCCAGGGCCGTGCGAAGGCGGTCTGGAGGTCGGGCCGCTGGTCCCAGAGCAGCCAGGCGAGACGAGGCAGCAGGATGCCGGCCGCCCCCTCGATGGGCTGCCGGAGCCAGGCGAAGAACGAGCCCGGCCCGCCGGTAGCGAATGGGTTGGGCCAGCGGAGGCCCTCGGGATCGGTTTCGCGCAACGCTTGCCGCGCCGCGGCCGGCACCGGAAGGCCGTTGTCGAAGAGCCCGTACCGATAGGGAATGCCCTCGACATCCGGCTGGCCCTCGCTGGCGATGCGCTCGCCGTAGAGCCGGAACAGCGGCACGACGTCGGGCCGGTCGGCGAAGGTGAAGCGGTTCTGGAACTTGGAGATCAGCTCCGGCCGCCGCGGGTCGTAACCGCTGAAGTGGAGGAAGGCGAGCGGCCGGCCGTCGACCTGCCAGGTGTCACCGTCCCGGGCGATCCGCCGGTGGCCGAGGTTCCAGTAGGCCACGTTGCAGCCGGGGTCGTGCACGATCTCGAGCCGCGGCAGGAAGGCCGGCGCGAGGTCCATCCAGCGCTGGTCGACGAACAGGCCGTGCTCGACGTCGTGCAGGCAGTGACGGTAGAGCCGACGCGCCCACCATTCGAGGAAGGCCACGGTGCGCTCGTTGAAGGCGATGCCGAGGAAGCCGAGGTTGTAGATGCCGGACAGCAGGATCTGGCGCTCCGAGGGCAGCGCCTCGTCCTCGAGCGGCGCCGTGAGGTGCGGCGTCAGCAATGCATCCGCCTCGCCCAGACGGTCGTAGAGAGCCGACAGATCGCCCAGCACCAGGATGTCGGGATCGAAGTAGCAGAGGCGCTCGCAGCCCAGAGTGCGGTTGAGGTGAAGGAGGAAGTAGGGCTTGACCGCGGTCGAGAGCTCGAGCAACGAATAGCGGAAGGCGAAGTGCTGGAACCGCTCGATGCCGAGCTCCTCCACGAAGGTTACGGCGAAGGGCTCGTCGCCGTAGTCGTGACCCGGCTGCGGCCGATCCGCGATCAGCACCTCGACCCTGCCTTCCGGGTGCCGATCGAGGAAGGATCGGGTGAAGGCCCGGGCGTAGGCGAGGTAGTTGTTGGCGACGATGGTGCAGGCGACGGGCGCAGGCATGGCGGCCGGGAATGTACTACGCGGGGGCGTGGCGCGCCGGCTCCTAGTGGCCTGTACCGGTCGAATCGGTAGTGGACGGGCGAGCCAGTCGGCGGTCCTGGCAAGGCGCGCCGACGCAGGCATAGCTTGGACTATGTCGAGGAGGCGCAACGCAGCCAGGGCCGTCGAGGGCCGCCCAGGCGCTATCGATTGGGCCGGTACAGGCCACTAGCTTCACCGTGGTAGCCTCGGCAAGCTCTCTTCCACCCTTCCTGGCATGCGTCTCGGCATCCTGTGTCACAACTATCCGCCGCATCCCGGCGGCCTCGAGGTGATGGTGCGCGCCGTGGCGACCCAGCTCGCACGGCGCGGTCATCAGATCACCGTGGTGACGACCGCCTGGGGTGAGGCACGGGGCCGCGCCGAGGAGGGCGGAGTGGAGGTCTTCCGCCTGCCGGCGATCCACTCGAGCGAGCCCTGGGGCGTGCCCTGGCCGCTGCCGTTGGGCCCCGGCCTCGGGGCCGCGCGGCGCGCCCTGGCCGAGGTGGAGGTGCTGCACGCTCACGGTGCGCTCTATGCCACCAGCCTGCTCGCTCGCAGGGTGAGCCGCCGGCATCGCGCGCCGCTCGTCCTCACCGAGCACGTGGGCTTCGTGCGCTATCGCAGTGGGCTGGTGAACGCCGTGCAGCGGGCCGCGTGGGCGACCGTGGGCAACGCGCTCGTGGCCTCCGCCCGGGCGCTCACCACCTACAACGAGCGGGTGCTGGGCTGGCTCGAACAGCGCTACCCGGGCCGCCAGGTGCGCTTCATCGGCAACGGCGTCGACACCGCCCGTTTCCGGCCGCTGGCGCCTTCGGAGAGAGCCGACGCGCGGCGGGCCCTCGGGCTTCCCCAGGGCGAGACCCTGGTGCTCTTCGTGGGCCGAGAGATCGGCAAGAAGAACCTCGAGTTCGCCCTCGGGGCCCGGCGACCGGGCTTCCGGCTGGTGCTCTGCGGCGCTCGGCGCAAGGTGCCGGAGGGCGTGATCGACCTCGGCCTGCTGCCTCACGAGCGCATGCCGGAGGTCTACGGCTCCGTCGACCTGATGCTCAACCCCTCGGCCGGCGAGGGCTTCCCGCTGGCGCTGCAAGAGGCCATGGCCTGCGGCCTGCCGGTGGCGCTGCTCTGGGACCCCGGCTACCGGCGCTGGCTCGACCGCGACGTGCCGGCGGCCTGCGATACGCTCCCCGAGCTGGAAACCGTGCTGCAGTCGCTGGCCGCCGAGCCGCAAGCCCGCGCCGCCCTCGGAGCGCGCGCTCGCCGGTGGGCCGAGAGCCACTGGTCCTGGGAGGCCACGGCCGCCGGCTACGAGGAGGTGTTCTTGGGGCTGCTGGCGGAGAGACGAGGATGATCGAAGAACGGGACGCGCCGGCCCTGCCGCGCGTCGCGGTGATCATCCCCTGCCGCGACGAGGCGCCGACCATCGCCAAGGTGGTGCGCGACTTCCGCGCCGCCCTGCCGCAGGCGCGCATCCTGGTGATCGACAACGCCTCGACCGACGACACCGCACGGCTCGCCGCCGAGGCCGGGGCCGAGGTGCTGGAGGAGACGCGGCCGGGCAAGGGCTTCGCGCTGCTCACCGGGTTCCGCGCCGCGGGCGACGTGGACTACTGCCTGATGGTGGACGGCGACGACACCTACCCTGCCGAGACGGCCCACGAGCTGCTGGCCGCGGCCGAGCGCGGCGCCGACATGGTGGTGGGCACCCGGCTCGCGACCACCGAGCGCGGCGCCTTTCCCGCCGGCCATGGCGTCGGGAATCGCCTTTTTATCGTGCTGGTGAGGATGCTCCTCGGGGTGCGCACCCTGGATCTCTTCTCCGGCTACCGGCTCTTGAGCCGCCGCTTCCTGCGCACCTCGCCGCTCATCGCCCAGGGCTTCGAGGTGGAGGCCGAGCTCACCATGCAGGCGCTCGCCCAGCGCTTCCGCGTTGCCGAGGTGCCGGTCGCCTACCGCGCGCGTCCCGAGGTAGGGGCGAGCAAGCTGCGCAGCTTCCGCGACGGAGCGCGCATCCTGCTCGCCATCCTCGCCTTCTTCCGCGACTACCGGCCGCTCACCTTCTTCGGCTCGATCGCGCTTGTGCTGCTGTTGCTGTCGCTCGCCACCGGCGGCGTGGTGGTGGCCGAGTACCTGAGGAGCGGCCAGGTCCTGCAGATCCCCAAGGCGATCCTCGCCGCGGGCCTCTTCGTCCTCGCCGCCGTGGTCCTGACCTGCGGCGTGCTGCTGTCCTCGATCAACCGCCGCGCGGCCGAGCTCGCGGCGCTGCTGACGCGGCGGTAGGGGCTGGAGCCGTCGCCAGCGCGATGCGCGAGCGGCTCCAGGCGACCTGATGGCCGCCCGAGCCGCCGGGAGCTGGGTTGTCCCGCGAGCTCTAGAACGGCGAGAAGCCGCTGCCGATCTGCGAGAACGCGGTCCAGCCGCCGCCGCTTTGCGCGAGGTGGTGGAGGCTGTTGCCGGTCCCCCGGACCACCACCTGGAGCACACCGGCCTGGTTGATCGCCACCGGCGGGGCGGTGAGGAAGCCGCCGATGTAGCTCCAGTTGTTCCAAGTGCCGCCGGCGGTGGCCTGCGCGATGCCGTGCAGGCCGCCGGAGGTGTCGCGCACAAAGACCTGCAGACGGCCGTTGCCGTGGATCGTCACTCGAGGCCCTGAGGTCAGGACGCCGCCCCGGCTCTGCCAGGCCCCCCAGCTGCCGCCGGCCGTCGACTGCTTGATGTGGCGCAGGTCGAAGTACGGAGCGGCGCCGCGCACGAAGACCTCGAGCTTGCCATCGCTGTTGCGGATCGCCGAGGGGTGCGAGGAGATCGCCCCACCGAGCGCCTGGTAGTTGCCGAAGGCGCCACCGGCGGTGGTTTGCGCAATCTGGTTCAGGTTGTTGTTGTGGCCGCCGACGAACACGGCCAGTCGGCCGTCGCTGTTCTTGACCACCGCCGGCCCCCAGGTGATCACCCCGCCGAGGCTCGTCCAGCTTCCCCAGGCACCGCCGGCCGCGGTCTGGGCGCGGGTCCACAAGGCGCCGTCGCTCGTGCGCATGAACACCTGCACGCGGCCATCGTTGTTGACCGCCGCCGCCGGCATCGAGCGCAGGGTGCCGCCCAGGCTGGTCCAGTTGGCGTCGAAGGTCATCGTCCCGGCGGTGGTCTGCCGCTTGGTGTAGAGCATGTAGTCGGTGCCGCGGAGGAACACCTGCACGCGGCCGTCGTTGTTGACCACCGCAACAGGCTCAGAGGTGGCCCCACCGCCGAGGTCGGTCCAGGCCGACCAGGATCCACCCGAGGTGCGCCGGCGAACCTGGGTGGTGCCGCTGGTGGTGCGGGCGAAGACGTAGAGATCCGTCCCCGAGACCACGGCGTCGCCCACACCGAGCGGTCCGGGGTAGTGGTCGATCTCATTGGCCATCAGGTCGCCGCCCCAGCCATAGTCGATGTACGAAGCGACAAAGCCCCAGTAGGCGGCGCTGTAATTGACGGTGTGCCAGCGGTGCTTGGCTCCATCCTGATCGGTCGTCACCAGGTCGGTCTTGTAGAGCGTGCCCTGCGCCAAGGTGGCGATGATCGAGCCGTTGAAGCTCGCGCTGCTGCGCACGTTCTGCCCGCCGACACTGTCCGAAGCGAGGTAACCCGGCATCTGCGGCCGGCGGCTGAAGTACTCCTGCACCGGGTTGAAGTAGCCGTCCTGCTGCGGCGTGTGGCCGCTCAAGGCATAACCGGGCCCCCAGCACTGCCCGGTGGCCGGCCAGTCCTTGAACGAGCGCACCTCGAAATGCAGGTGGGAGTTGTCGCTGCCATTGAGGTCGTAGTAGGTCACCGTGCCGAGGTAGGAACCGCGGTTCACCACCTGGCCCACGGCGACGGCTGGCGCGTTCAGGTGGCCATACATGGTGTAGAACTTCGCGCCCGTGGTGGGCGTGTGCTCGATCACCACCACCTGGCCGGGATACGCCAGCCCGGCGGTGGCACAGGTGACCACGCCGTCCGCCGCCGCGTAGACGGGGGCGTTGTTGGCGCTGCCTGCATCCAGGGCGAGATCCATCGCGGCGTGCTGCCGGCCACTGAAATTGGGATTCGAATTGGCGAAGTTCTGCATCACGGTGATGCCGTAGCCGGGATAGAGCTGGCCGCCGATGATCTGCCCCATCGGCCAGTCCAGCGCGACGCTGCCGGGGGGATCGAGCGCCGCAACCGGCGGCGCGGCCAGAGCTGCCGCGGCCAGGCAGACCACGAGGCATCGCGCGAGCTTCCAAACTCTCGACATGACGTTCCTCCATTCTCGCTTTCACGCTAAAAAAGATCCGGGGGACATTCCCTGCGCCCGAGACTAGAGGTCGAAAGCGACGAAGCCGTTCGCGAATCGTTACGGCAGCGGCGGCGGTTGTCCCGCCTGGCGGGCCCGGCGATACCCTGGCAGGCGAACCATGTGCCTCGCCAAGCTCTTCCTCTTCGGCGCCCCGCGGCTTGAGCAGGGCGGCGCCGTCGTGCGCTTCGATTCCCAGAAGGCGCTGGCCCTGCTCGCCTACCTCGCCCTCACCCGCCGCCCCCACCGCAGGGATGCCCTGGCGGCGCTCCTGTGGCCCGATTCGATCGGCGAGCGGGCCCGCGGTGCGCTGCGGCGCACCCTGGTGCCGCTGCGCCGCGCCCTCGAGCGCTGCGGGCTCGAGACCAGTCGCGAGACGGTCGAGCTGCGATCCGGCCCGCTGTGGGTCGACGTCTTGGCCTTCGAGCGGGGGCTCGGTGCGGAGGGGCAGGCGCCGTCCGCTTTCGACCCCACGGCGGTCCAGACGGCAATGGAGCTCTTCACCGACGGCCTGCTGGCCGGGTTCTCGCTCAAGGACGCCCCGGAGTTCGACCACTGGCAGCTCGTCCAGGCGGAGCGGCTCAAGGCCCGCGCCCTCTCGGCCCTCGAACGCCTCGCCCGCCATCACCGCGACCACGGTCACTGGGAGGCGGCCCTCGCGGTGGCGCGGCGCTGGGTCTCGCTCGACCCCCTCGCCGAGCCGGCCCACCGCGTCCTGATGGAGCTTCTCGCCTGGAGCGGGCAGCGCGGCGCAGCGCAGGCCCAGTTCAAGGAGTGCCGCCGCCTGCTGGCCCACGAGCTCGACGTCGCGCCGCTGCCCGAGACCCTGGCCCTCGCCGAGGCCATCCAGGAGGGACGGGTGGCGCCGCCGCCAGGCCCTGCCGCGGCGGGCCCTCCCTGGCCGGCGGGGCCGGCCGACTTTTTCGGCCGCGAGGCGGAGCTGGCCGAGCTCGAGCGCCGGCTCGCCGCGTCGCAGGCCTGCCGGCTCCTGAGCCTGCTCGGGCCGGGTGGTGTGGGCAAGACGGCGCTGGCGCTGCGCCTCGCCCCACGGCTGGCAGACGCCTTCGCAGACGGCGTCGTGTGGGTGCCGCTCGCCGGCCTCGGCGCCCCCGAGCTCCTGCCCGTGGCCATCGCCGAGGCGCTGGGCATGACGCTGCGCGGCCCGACGGCGCCCGAGGTCGAGCTCGGCGCCGCCCTGGCGGAGCTCGAGGTCCTGCTGGTGCTCGACAGCTTCGAGCCCTGGCTCTCCGCCGCGCCGCTGGTCTCCGGCCTGCTCGCGACCGCGCCGGGGTTGCGGCTGCTCGTCACCTCCCGCGAACGGCTGTCGATCGAAGCCGAGTGGTGCTTCGAGGTGGAGGGCTTGGGGGTTCCGCCGTCGGCCGAGGAGGTTGGGATCGAGGACTACCCGGCCGCCCGCCTCTTTCTCGCCCATGCCCGCCGGGCCCGCCCGGATCTGACCCAGGGCGAGGACTGGCGCCGGCCGCTCGCCCGCATCTGCCGCCTGAGCCAGGGCATGCCCCTGGCCCTCGAGCTCGCGGCACCCTGGGTACGGGTGTTGCCCCTGCACGAGATCGCCGCGCACTTGGCCGGCGGGCTCGACCTGCTGTCCTCTGGCCGGCGCGATCTGCCGGAGCGCCACCGCAGCATGCGGGCCGTGTTCCTCGAGTCCTGGCAGCGTCTGAACGAGGAGGAGCGCCGGGCGTTCCGGCGGCTGTCGGTTTTTGCCGGCGGCTTCGACCGCCAGGCCGCTGCCCAGGTGGCGGAGGCCACGCTGCCGATCCTGGCGGCGCTGGTCGACCGCTCCTTCCTCACCACCACTTCCGCGGGACGGTACAGCCAGCACGAGTTGCTGCAGCAGTTCGGCGCCGAGCAGTTGGCCCAGGAACCGGCCGAGCTGGCCGCCACCCAACGCCGCCATGCGCTTACCTTCTGCGGGCTGCTGGCCGATCGGCTCGCGGCCTTGCGCGGGGCCGGTCAGATCGAAGCCCTGCGCGAGATCAGCGCGGAGCTCGACAACGTGCGGCGGGGCTGGGAGCTCGCCGCGGCGCACGGCCTCGATGCCGCCCTCGAGCGCGCCGCCGAACCGCTCTTCCACTTCTTCGAGATCCGCTGCCGCTTCCACGAGGGCCGGCGAGCCACGGAGGAAGCGCTCGCTGCGCTCGCCGGGCGGCCCGGCGGCGACGGCCAGGACGCCGCCTGGCAGAGGGCGATGCGCCTGGTCACCCTCTGCGTCGGCGGCTTCGAGCTCCGGCTCGGCAACTATGGCCGGGCGCGCGAGCTCTTCGCCGAGGCCAGCCGGCTGGCCGAGCAGCAAGGGGCGACGCGCCTCGACGGCCTGGCGCGGGTCGGTCTGGCGCTCGCCGCCACTCTCTCCGGCGAGTTCGGCGCCGGCGCCGAGCATGCCCGGGCCGCCACGGCCGTGCTGGGTCGGGCCGACGATCCCTGGGACCGGGCGATCGCCCTCCAGCTCCAGGGCGAGATGGCCTACGGCGGCCAGCGCTACGCGGACGCCGAGGCCCTGCTCGGCCGGAGCCTCGCGACCTTTCGCGAGCTGGGCGACCGGCGCATGGTGGCGCGCCTGCTCTTGGGCCGGGCTCGCCTGGCGGTGGTGCGCGGCCAGGAAGAGGAGGCCCGCCGCCAGTTCGAGGAAGGACTCGCCTTGTGCCGGGAGCTCGGCGACCGCTGGGGCACGGCGCTTTGCCTCACCCGGCTGGGCGCCGTCGCGCTACGCACCGGCGCGCCGGCCGACGCCGCCCGCACCTTTGCCGACAGCCTCGAGCTGTGCCGCGCCATCGGTGACCGGCGCGGCGTGGTCGTCTCGCTCACGGGCTTGGGGCAGGCGGCCCTCGAGCACGCGGATCGCCAGGCTGCCTGCCGGCACCTCGAGCGCGCCCTCGCTCTCGCCCTCGAGCTGGGCTCGAAGGCGTTGCTCCTGGCGGCGGTGGTCGCCTGCGCGCCACTGCTCGACGGGCCGGAGGGCCTGAGGCTCGCCGCCGAGGCCCTGGAGACCGCCGCCGGCCATCCGGCCCTGACCAAGGAGACCGGCGAGACCGTCCGCCGGCTGCGGGGCGCGGCGCCGCAAGCGGGCAGCCAGCCGCCAGCCCGGCCTCCGCTCGAGGAGACGGCTCGGGCGATCAGCGCCGCCCTGGCACGGCAGCACCAGCCCACTTTTCCCCTCCCTCCCGACACCCCCACGCCAAACAGGCTTTAGGCCAAGGTGCCGGCGAGCTCGCGAGGATTGCCGGGAGGACCCTCGACACAGCAGATCGACCGCGCAGCAGGTCTAGTGCCCGACGAGCGAGCGGGCCGTGGGTAAGAGTCGCAGAGTCTCGGGCGACCGCAGCAGCCGATCCGACAGGGCCTTGGAAGTACCTCCGTTCCATCGCGCCGAGCGGCCCAACGCGGCGAGGTGCTGCTCGTAGGCTGCGCCATCCCGGAACGTCGAAAAGACCACGAACACCTGCTCTCCCTCGCGAACGGGAAGCGCGGGAAAGGTGTTGGCGGCGCTCTCGGTGACGAACGTGCCCAGGACCGAAGAGCCCGACTCCTTCCAGAGCGGCGCGACTTCGCGGTCGAAGAAATCCACGAAACCCTCGTCGGGTGGGGCGGCGAAGGAGTAGATCGTGGCGATCACCAGGCGCTCCGACACTTCGGTCGACCCGGCTCCGGGACGCCGCATGCCCTCGAGCGAGAAGCCTGAGATCGGCCGTGCCGGCCGTAGCAGCAGCACGTTCGACACGTCGACCATGGTGGCGTTCGCGGCCTTGCTGTTCGCCTTCCAGACCGGCCCGGTGTAGAACGCGCCCAGCGCCCGGGCGCGCTGCTCCGTGTCCGAGAACCCGCGAACCCACACGAAACGATTCGGGTTGTCGAGGTCCCGGAACTGGCCGAGGATGCGCATGCCCTCGGCCTCCTGGGACTCGACGAACTCCCGGTCGAACAATTCGATCAGCACGTCCCGTTGGCCGGGGAGCAGCGTGTACTGCCTGAGTTCCAGGACCGGGCAGCAGCTCTCCGCTGACTGGCCCTGCGCGAACCCGGGCAGGGCCGCCACGAAGGCGAGCCCCAAGCCGAACACTCTCGACGCAGCTCTGACCATCGCTCACCTCCGTGGACGCGCCACGCTCTGGTTCGCGGCCCGTAACCGTCTTTCTACATCTAGACAGTTACATGCCGGTGAGGCGGGTGTCAAGTGCCGTGCTCGGAGAGGCTCCTTGGCGTCTGGCGACGCCTCTGCCTACTCGCCGCCGGTTTTCGGCTGCCCCGCCGCGGTGCGGAGCGCCTCGATCAGGCTCGACGCCGCCTCGGAGAGAGCCCGCTCGCCGTGGACGTACGGGCGCCATTCGGTCTCGAGGGCCTGGCGATGGCCGGCCCACGTGCCCCGGTCGAAGATCCCGTACAGCATGGGCTTGTAGCCTGCCGTGCCGCCGTCCTCCAGAATCTGACGCACCACTTCTCCGGTGGTGTAGAACAAGACCACGTGCCAGAGGTCGCCGGGCAGGCGGTACTGGGCGGCTTTGGCGGCGCCGTCGAGCGCCTGCCGCAGCGGGTCACCACGGCCCATCAGCAGGTGGGAGGCCTCGTGGAACACGGCCTCGAGGCTGGCGGGGCCCTGGTAGGAGGAGCTCGAAATCAAGAGGTGGCCCCCGCCGGAGTCGCGGAAGATCGAGTTGGCGCCTGCCCAGCTCACGGTCTCTACGACGTCCACGGGAATCGGCAGGTCGCTCCATCGCTTGCCGTAGAGCTGCTCCAGGCGGGCGGCAATCCGCCCTCCGTCGGCGGCCAGCCGCGGCTTCAGCTCCTCGATCCAGCGGCGGTTCTTCTCCTCCTGCGCAGCCCAGCGGCACGCTTTGTAGGCCGGTGTCGCGGCCGCCCTGAAGCTGCGGGCGATCTCGACGAATTGCCGCGCATCAGGGTCCTGCAAGTCTTCGTCGAACCCGGCGAGGTGCACCCGGACCAGGTACTGTTGCCGGTCGGCCCAGTCGGCCGGCGAGATGATCTTCGAGTAGTAGTCGACGGCCCCGTCCCACGCGGCCCGCGCCGACGCAGGCACCGTGCCCAGGCAGGGGGCCTCGGCCCCGGAGCTGAGCGGCTCCGGCTTGCCGCCTTTCCGAGCGAGCCCGGCGGCGATCAGCGCGTCGTTGAGGTTGGTGTCGAAGTCGCTGTGGAAAGCGAAATGAGGCGTGGTGAGGACCGGGTTCCGCGGGGCCGCCTGACCGGCGCCGGCGCGCGATGCGAAGAGCAGCATTCCCAACCCGAGAAGGACTTCGGCTCTGTTTGTCCTCATCGTTCGCATCTCCCATGATCCCTCGATTGCGCCTCCTGTCTTACGCGGCACCGGGCCGCCTCGTTGAGTGCTGCCCCTCCCGCTCCCACAGCCCCACGAATTGCAGCCGGGCCGAGAACCAGGAGATGGGCGGTCGGGTTTCGCAGTGCGCCGGGTGGATCAGCGCTCGGCGGCGGAAGCCGGTGCCTTCGAGCAGCGGCAGCCACTCCCAGCGCCGCTGATAGCGGTAGAGCGAGGGCACGCCGAAGCGGCGGTTGCCGATCTCGTCGAGCACGGCGAGCGCGAGGCGGCCGAGGGCCGTGCGGTAGGTGTGGTCCTTGAGCAGCAGGAAGCGCCCGGAGCAGCGCGCCAGCTCGCGCAGGCTTGCCGCGGGGTCCGGGCAGTGGTGCAGGACATCGATCGCGAAGACCAGGTCGAAGGAGCGATCGGGAAACGGCAGCCTCGCGCCGTCGTAGAGCACGGGCTCGACCTCGGAGCGGTCGCGGCGCAAGACGTCGACCGGCACCACCTCGCGCGCCACGCCCAGTTCCCGCGCCCGCGCCGTGAACCAGCCGTCACCGCTGCCGAAGTCGAGGGCACGGTCGAGCGGGCGCGCCGCTTCCAGCAGTGGCCGCACGAGGGCCCATACGTTGGCGCGGTACGCGTTCATCGCGGCTGCGGCTCCGGCGCCTCGATGCTAGCAGCCGAAGCCAGCCTTCTCGGAGCCGCGCTGGCTGCCGCGCCGCGGTTGTCTCGACCTCGCCGACGTGCTAGGAATCCGCCACCGTGTGGCTCATCGACGTGGCCGGGGCGGCGCTGACCCTGATCGCCCTCGGCTTCCTCGGCCTCGGCGGCTACCTGCTGGCGCTGCGCCTGCTGCGCAACGAGGCGGTGGCCGACCCGCTGGCGCTGGCCATCGCGACCCTCTCCTGCGCCACGGCCCAGGCGGTGGCGATCGGGCTGCTGCTCGGCGCCTGCGGCGTGCTGCGCCTCGAGCTCGCCCTGGGCTCGCAGGCTCTGCTCACGGTCCTTCTGCTGCGCTCGGTGCGCGGACGGGTGCCCGGCGGGTCCCTCGGCGCGCCGCTCGCGCTCGCCGGCCGGCGCCTCTGGGCCCGTCTGCGCGAGCATCCGGCGCTCGCCATCCTGGCCGCGCACGCCGCGGGCAGCGAGCTGTTGCGCGGTTTGTTGCGGCCGCCGCTCGCATGGGACGGCCTGATGACCCATCTGCTGCTCGCCGGCTCCTGGCTGCAGCAGAGGGACCTGCAGCCGGTGTTCGGCTTCGCGCCGACCAACTTCTTCGGCTTCGACCCCGGCAACGGCGCGCTGTGGTTCTGGTGGTGGATGGCGCCGTCGCACAGCGAGCTCTACGTCAACCTGGCCTCGTTCCCACACTGGGCCTTGCTGGGCCTCGCCGCCGGCGCCCTGGCGCGCGAGCTGGGCGCGACACGCCACTGGACGCTCGCCGCCTTCCTCACCCTGCTCACGCCGACGGTGGTGCGCTTCGTGGCCGCCGACTACGTGGACCTCTTCCTCGCCAGCCACCTGTTGGCGGCGCTCTTCTTCGGCCTGCGCTGGCTGCGTCGAGCCGAGCCCGGCTACGCGATCCTCGCCGGGCTCGCGGCCGGGGTCGCCGCCGGCGCCAAGCTCCTCGGACCGCCGTACTGCGTCGCGGCGGTGCTGGCCTTGGTGCTGGCGGCCCGGGGGCAGTGGCGCCGCCGGCTGCCGCAGCTCGCCGCCGCCCTGCTCCTCGCCGCGGCCCTGGGCAGCTACTTCTACGTGCGCAACGCGTGGCTCGGCGTGGGGCCGCTGGCCATGGCGTGCGCCGGCACCGGCGAGGCCGTGGACCCGGTGGTTGGTTCTCTGCCGGCCCTCCCCCGCCCGGGCTCTCCGCTCTCCATCCTCCCCAAGCTGCTGGGCTCGGGCACGCTGCTGGAAGCGTTCCTCGGCACCACGCGCCCGGCATCCCTGGAGCTGGGGCTGGGGCCGCAGGTCGCCCTGCTGCTGCCGCTGGCGCTGGTGCTGCCGTTCGTGCTGGCCTGCGAGCGCCGGCGCTCAGGGGTAGTGCTGTGGGCGCAGGTGCTGTTGCACCTCGCCTTCTGGCTCGTCGTGCCCTACGCCGACCGCGGCCATGTCTTCGCCAACCTGCGCTACCTGGTGCCCGCCTTCGGCATCCTCTTCGCGGCCGGCATCGCCGCCCTCGAGCCTCGGCTCACGCCCCGGCAGGTCACGGTGCTGGCCCTGGTGCTGGCGGCGCAGTCGCTGCTCCAGCTCCATGCCCAGATGCCGCTCGGCGTGCGGATCGCGCTCGCCGTGGTGGACGTGTTCGTGTTGCTGATCGCGCTTTCGCCGGCGCTGCGGTTGCGCTTGCAGCAGCACGCTGGCGCAGTGGCCGCCGCGGCGGTGGTCGCCGCCTTGCTCGCCGCCCCGTGGCTCGCAGGGTTCCGCGTCGCCGATCGCGGCCGGGCCTTCGCCGAGGAGCTCACGGCCCATCAGACGCCTGCGTTCCACTTCGCTCCCGGCTGGCACTGGCTCGATCGCTTCGCGGAAGGCGGCACCGTGGCGCTGGTGAGCGGCCCCAAGAGCCACTTCGTCTACCCGGCGATGGGACCGCGCCTCGAGCGGCGCGTGCTGGCGATCAACATCAACGCCGCCGATCACCGGCTGGCGTTCGAGTACCCGGGCTGCGAGCCGCGCGTGGACCCCGACCCGGAAGCCTGGATGGCCAACCTGCGCCGTGCCGGGGTGCGCTGGCTGTACCTCAACCGCGCCCCGGGCTTCCAGTTCGGAGTCGAGGACCGCTGGGCCCAGGAGCGACCGCAGGAGCTCGCGCTGCGCTTCTCCGACGACGACAACCGGATCTACGAGCTGCTGCAGCCGTAGCCGGCTCGGGTCGCTCCACAAGACGAAGTTGCGCGCGGCTTATTACCGCGGTAATGTACCGCTCATGGCGCTGGCTCAGTCGAAGCTCACTGCTCAGGGGCAGATCTCGGTTCCGGCTGAGGTCCGACGAAGGCTGGGGCTGGGGCCGGGATCGGTTCTCGAGTGGGACCAAGAGGGAGAGAAGATCGTCGTCCGGCGGGTGGCTCGGTACACCTCCGAGGACCTGCACAGGGTGCTGTTCCCGGAGCCTCCGAAGCCTCGAACTCTGGAGGAGATGAAAGAGGGCATACGGCGGCACCTGAAGGCCCGGCATGCGCGCCGTTGACACGAATCTCCTGGTCCGCCTGGCAACGCGAGACGACCCACGGCAGATGGCGGCGGCGGAGACCTTCGTGGCCGATGGGGCGTGGGTGTCGCACCTGGTGCTGGCCGAGACGATCTGGGTCCTGACCTCGGTCTACGAGCTCGGCCCCGAGAGGACCGCCGCCGCGATCGAAGTGATCCTCAGCCACAAGGACCTGGCCGTGCAGGACCCCGACGTCATCAGTGCGGCGCTGGAGCACTACCGCGCAAGGCCCGCCCTTGGGTTCTCCGATTGCCTGGTCCTCGAGATCGCGCGCAAGGCCGGCAACCTGCCGCTCGGCACCTTCGATCGCGAGCTCGGAAAGCTCCCCGGCGCGCAGGCGCTGCGCGCCTGACCCTGGCGAGCTGATTCCTGGCACTCGTCCCCGAGGTGATCTAAGCTCCCTGCCGAGTCGCCGATGGCCCCGGAGGTGGAATGCGTGGATCGCTGCTGACACACGAGTTCCTCTTCACCGGCATCACCGAAACCGCGGCCTGGCGGGGTCTCGAAGCCGGAACGGTTGAAGCCTTCGGCACGGCCCTCCGCCAGGTCTTCGCTCGCTTCCCCCACGCAACCTCGCCGAACGAGGCGGTTACGGAACAGGCGCTGATCTGCCCGATCCTGGAAGCCCTCGGATGGGATCGCTACCTCCTGCAACAGACGACGTCGGCTCGCGGCAGGCTCGACGTCCCCGACATCCTCCTCTTTCCCGACGAGGAGGCCAAGCACAAGGCCGACCAACGACAGCAGGAGGCGGATCGCTTCCGCTTCGGGGTGGCGATCCTCGAGTCGAAACGCTGGCACAGAAACCTCGACCGTGCCGAGACCGAGGAGAGCCTCGACAGCGGCACGCCCGCGGCTCAGATTCTCAGGTACCTGAGCCGCGCGGATGTGGTCTCGAATGGCCGAATCCGCTGGGGAATCCTCACCAACGGGCGGTTCTGGCGCCTGTACTGGCAAGGCGCGAGATCGAGATCTGAGGAGTTCCTGGAGCTCGACCTGGCGGTGCTCGCCGACGCACCCGGCATCCAGCCTGACATCGGCCTACCCGAAGTAGAGCGCAGAGAGCATTTCCTGCAAGTCTTCTTCCTTCTGTTCCGGCGCCAGGCGTTTCTCCCCGAGCCGACCGACCCTGCGACACGCTCGTTCTTGGAGATCGCTCGTGCGGAGAGCAGGCTGTGGGAGGAAAAGGTTTCTAGCGACCTCGGCCGCGTCGTCTTCGAGGAGGTCTATCCCGGTCTCCTCTCGGCCATTATCGCCAACGACCCGGAGGCGCCAACGACACCGCCACCGGCTTACCTCGAAGAGGTCCGGCGCGCCGCATTGACTCTCCTGTACCGGCTGCTCTTCGTCCTCTATGCCGAGGACCGCGGCCTGCTGCCGTCCGGTGATCCACGCTACGACGACTACTCCCTGCGCCGGGCGCGGCGCGATGTCGCCGAGCGGCTCGACCGTCTCGATGCTCTGAGCAGCTCGGCGGCGCGGTACTACGGACACCTCGAGGATCTCTTCCGGGCCGTCGCCGAGGGCGACCCGTCGATTGGCCTTCCACCTTACGACGGCGGCCTCTTCGAGCGGGGCTACGAGGCCCTGGTCCGGCGGATCAGGCTTCCCGACCGGCAGCTTGCACCCTTGATCGATGCTCTCTCGCGTCGCCAGGAGGGCTCCCAGCGCCGCTGGATCAACTACCGGGATCTCTCGGTCCAGCATCTGGGCGCCATCTACGAGCGCCTGCTGGAGTTCGAGCCGGTGATCGAAGCGGACAACACGGTCCGGCTCCGCCCCAACGTCTTCGCGCGCAAGGCCAGTGGCAGCTACTACACACACGAGGACTTGGTCCATCTGATCCTGGAGTCGGCGATCGGACCATTGATCCAGGAGATCGGTGAACGCTTCGAGAGCGAGGCCGCGAGGCTCGCCCGCCAGCGTCGCCCAAAGGCTGATCGACTGCGCGAGCTTGCCGGCTTCGACCCCGCGACGCGCATCCTCGACCTCAAAGTATGCGACCCGGCGATGGGAAGCGGGCACTTCCTCGTCTCCCTCGTCGACTACCTGGCGGACGCTACGCTCGAGCGGATGGCGGCGGCGGAGACCGAGGTCGGCTGGGCATCCGGGAACGACCTGTACCGCTCGCCCTTGCGGGATCGGATCGCATCCATCCGACGCGAGATCCTGGCCTCCGCCGAGGCCGAGGGATGGTCTCTCGACCCGCGCCAACTCGACGATCGCCACATCGTGCGCCGGATCATCCTGAAGCGCGTGACCTACGGTGTGGACAAGAACCCGATGGCCGTAGAGCTGGCCAAGGTCGCCCTCTGGCTCCACACCTTCACGGCGGGCGCCCCACTGTCGTTCCTCGACCATCACCTGCGTTGTGGGGACTCACTGTTCGGCGAATGGCTCGACGGCGTTTCCGCGGAGCTGCAACAGGCAGGAGCGCTCTTCCTCGGCAGTGAGAGGGCAAAGCTGACGCTGGCGAGCAAAACGATGTCGGAGGTTGCCGAGATCTCGGACACCGACATCGCGGAGGTCCATCGATCACAAGAGCTCTTCGAACAAGCCGAAGCCACTCTGCGACCCTTGCGGCTCCTGCTCGATTTCTGGCATGCCCTGCGGTGGCTGTCGCCTCCAAATGGCGAGGGCAACAGCCCGGCCCACCCCGGCCTTCGCCCGCTGCTACATGGGGTCTTCGGAGACCTCCTGCAGATCCTGGCCAAGGGAGCCGTCAACGCGGGCGACCCCAAGCAGGCGGCGGAGGCTACCGACGCCAACGAATTGCTTGCTGCGGCTCGCAGGCTGGTCGAGCAAGAGCGCTTCCTTCACTGGCAGCTCGCTTTCCCTACCGTCTGGCGCAGCCTTGATAGGGAAGGGCTCTACGGTGGTTTCGACGCCGTGATTGGCAACCCGCCGTGGGACCGGATGAAGCTCCAGGAGGTCGAGTGGTTCGCGGCCCGCGAGCCGGCGATCGCTCGCGCCCAAAGGGCAGCGGACCGCAAGCGGCTGATCCAGCGATTGGAGACCGCAGACGCTCCTCTGTGGCGAGACTACCTGGCGGCGCGCGATGCTGCCGAGAGCGCAGCTCGGGTGGCGCGCGAGAGCGGCGACTACCCGCTCCTGGCCAAGGGGGACATGAACCTCTACTCGCTGTTCGTGGAGCGTGCGCAGGGACTCCTCCAGCCGCGCGGGATCGTCGGGTTGCTCACGCCCTCGGGAATCGCCTCGGATCTGGGGGCGAGCGAGTTCTTCCGCTCGATCGCCACCAGCGGGCGTCTCGGAGCGCTACTCGATTTCGAGAACAAGAAGGTCTTTTTTCCCGACATTGACAGCCGCCAAAAGTTCTGCGCCTTGGTGTTCGGCGCCGGTGAGAGGTTCTTTGCGAGCACGCGGTGCGCCTTCTTTCTCCACGCTGTGGCGGAGCTTCAGGAGGGAGACCGAGTGTTCGAGCTCCGAGCCGCCGACTTCGCGGCGGTGAACCCGAACACCGGCACCGCGCCGCTCTTCCGTACGCGCCGCGACGCTGCGCTCACGGCCGCCGTCTACGAGCGGCTGCCAGTCCTCGTCGATAGGCGTGGATCTGAGCCGAAATATGCCTGGCCGGTGAAGTACCTCAGGATGTTCGACATGACCAACTCATCAGGTCTGTTCAGGACCAAGGCCGAGCTGGAAGAGCAGGGCCTCTATCCGACCGGACAGAACCTTTGGAAAAAAGGCGAGACCGAGTACGTCCCGCTCTACGAGGGCAAGATGGTTCAGGCGTACGACCACCGCGCGGCGAGCGTGGTGGTCCACTCCGACAACCTCCATCGGCCCGCGCAACCGGCCCCAGCCTCTCCGGAGCAGCACCGAGACCCAAGCTGGCTCCCGGCACCGCAGTTCTGGGTCGATCGCGCTCGGGTCAGACCGTTCCACCGGCTGGGCTGGGCGCTCGCCTTCAAGGAGATTACCGCTCCGACCAACGCCAGAACCATGATTGCCTGCTTGGCTCCGGCGGTTGCCTTTGGGAACAAGCTCCCTCTTCTCCTGCCTGCTCCCGATCTGGCCTCGGACAGCTACGTGGCCTTCGCGCCCCTCTTGCTTGCCACGCTGAACTCGTTCGCCTTCGACTTTATCGCGCGGCAGAAAGTGCACGGGCAGACGATCAACCTGTTCATCCTCGAGCAACTTCCAGTCCTCCCCGCCGCAAGCTTCGAGGGTTTCCTTGGTGGCAGGGCAATCAGCGAGTTCATCCGGTCGCAAGTGCTCCGGCTCTCGTATACCGCAGAGGACCTGGAGCCCTTGGCCCGAGACCTTGGCTTCAAAGGGGCCCCTTTCCCGTGGGATGAGGAGGATCGGCGCCACCGGCTCGCCCGGCTCGATGCCCTGTGCTTCCACCTCTACGGCTTCACCCGCGAGGACGCCGATTACATCCTCAGCCAGTTCTCGAGCGTGCGCGACGACGACGAGAAAGAACACGGACGCTACCTGACCCGAGACCTGATCCTGGCCTACATGAACGCAGTAGCGGCCGGGGACCTCGATACAGTCGTTTCTCCCAGGTAACCCTTCGCCCGAGCTCGTTGCTCCGTCCTTGGAGGCCCGTCGCTGGCGGGCCCCGTGCTACGCTAGCCGGCCAGCTCATCGGGCCTTTTCTCGCCGGTCGGAACTGCCGTCTGCACCTGTCGAAAGGAGCGAGACCATGTACCGTCGACTCTCGAAGTGGATCGCGCCGGCCTTGACGGTCGCCCTGGTGGCCTGCGGGGGAGACCAACCCGTGAAGCAAGCCGAGCCGGCGGCGCCGGGGCCGACGGTCAAGCCGGCTCTGGCCGCGATCGGGGCCGGCGAGGGCGAGGTGTCGATCGTCGCCTGGCCGGGCTATATCGAGCGCGGCGAGACCGACAAGGCCTACGACTGGGTGACCGGCTTCGAGCAGGCCAGCGGCTGCAAGGTGACGGTGAAGACCGCCGCCACTTCCGACGAGATGGTGGCGCTGATGAACGACGGCGGCTTCGACCTGGTGACCGCCTCGGGCGACGCCTCCAACCGCCTGATCTCGGGTGGCAAGGCGCAGGAGATCAACGTCGGCCTGGTGCCGAGCTGGGGCAAGGTCGAGAGCTGGCTGCAGAACGCCCCCTGGCACACGGTGGACGGCAAGCACTACGGCGTGCCCTATCAGTGGGGCCCCAACGTGCTGATGTACAACACCAAGGTGTTCGGCAACCAGCCGCCGGACTCCTGGAAGGTGGTGTTCGAGGAGACGACCCTGCCCGACGGCAAGTCGAACCAGGGCCGGGTGCAGGCCTACGACGGTCCGATCTACATTGCCGACGCCGCCCTCTACCTCAAGGCCACCCGGCCGGAGCTCGGCATCGAGGACGTCTACGAGCTGACCGAGGAGCAGTACGCGGCGGCGCTCGACTTGCTGCGCCAGCAGCGCAAGCTGGTGCCCAAGTACTGGCACGACGCCAACGTGCAGGTCGACGACTTCAAGAACGAGGGGGTGGTTGCCTCCTCCACCTGGCCCTTCCAGGTCAACCTGCTCAAGGCCGACAACCAGCCGGTGGCGAGCGTGTTCCCCAAGGAAGGCGTCACCGGTTGGGCGGACTCGACCATGCTGCACGTCGATGCCCCGCACCCGAACTGCGCCTACAAGTGGCTGGAGCACTCGCTGAACGTCAAGCTGCAGGGTGACCTCGCAGCCTGGTTTGGCTCGGTGCCGGTGGTGGCCGAGGCGTGCACCGGAAACCCGCTGCTCGGCGACACGGGCTGCGCCACCAACGGCTACGATCACTTTGCGAAGATCCACTTCTGGAAGACGCCGACGGCGGCCTGCGACAAGCTCCGCGCCAACTGCGTGCCGTACTACCGCTGGGCCACGGACTACATCGCGGTGATCGGAGGACGCTGAGAGCCCGCGAAGCCGTCTGCTGCGCGACGACGGCTTCACGGGCTCTCCAGGACTGGAGTCACTCCCTTGACCGCTCCCGCCGTCCGCCTCGACTGCGTCAGCCGCGCCTTCGGTAGCGTCCGTGCCGTGGACGGCGTCAGCCTGGAGGTGGCCGAGGGGGAGTTCTTCACGCTGCTCGGCCCCTCGGGGTCGGGCAAGACCACTTGCCTGCGCATGGTGGCCGGCTTCGAGCGGCCCTCGGCGGGCCGCGTCTGGCTCGGGAGCCGCGACGTCACCGACCTCGCGCCCTACGAGCGCGACGTCAACACCGTCTTCCAGGACTACGCCCTCTTCCCGCACCTCGCCGTGGCCGAGAACGTCGGCTACGGCCTGAAGATCAAGCGGGTAGCGAAGGCCGAGATCGCCCGGCGCGTGGAGGAGGCGCTGGCGCTGGTGCGCCTGCCGGGCTTCGGCGGCCGCCGGCCGAGCGAGCTCTCCGGCGGCCAGCGCCAGCGCGTGGCCCTGGCGCGGGCGCTCGTCAATCGGCCGCGGGTGCTGCTGCTCGACGAGCCGCTGGGGGCCCTCGACCTCAAGCTGCGCAAGCAGATGGAGGTCGAGCTCAAGGCCATCCAGCAGCAGGTCGGCATCAGCTTCCTGTACGTGACTCACGACCAGGAGGAGGCGCTCACCCTCTCCGACCGCCTGGCGGTCTTCAACCACGGGCGGATCGAGCAGGTGGGCACGCCGGCCGAGGTCTACGAGCGGCCGAAGACCGCCTTCGTGGCCGGCTTCGTCGGGGTCTCCAACCTGCTCTCCGGCGAGGTGGCGCGGCGGCTCGCGGGCTCGCCCGCCACCTTCGCCGTGCGCCCGGAGAAGATCCGCCTGGCCGCGCCGGGCACCCTGCCCGGCGACGACGAATGCGCGGCCGAGGGCACGATCCGCGATGTCTTCTACCTCGGGATGCACACCCGCTATCGCGTGGAGCTGGATGCCGGGCCGGACGCTGGGAGGGGGCCGGACGCCGGCAGGGGGCCGGACGCCGGCTCCGGCGCAGGCGCCGGGCAGGAAATGATGGTGGTCGAGCAGAACCTGGCCCAGACCTCGATGGAGGCGCTGGCGGCCAAGGGGCGGCGCACCTGCCTGCTCTGGAACCGCGCCCACAACCGCCGGCTGGAGGAGGCTTGAGCGATGGGCGCGCCGGCCGGCCTCTCGCGGCGCCTGTCCGCGTTCCTCCACGCCCGGCCGCGCGGGGCCATGCTGCTGCTGCTCGGGCCGCCGCTCCTGTGGCTGGGCGTCGTGTACCTGGGCTCGCTCGCGGCGCTCGTCGTGCAGAGCTTCTTCTCGATCGACCCCTACACCGGCCAGGTGCGCCGCGAGCTGACGCTCAGGACCTACGCCGAGCTGCTCACCGGGGCGCATCTCGACATCTTCCTGCGCACCTCGGCGATGGCGGCGGCCGTCACCCTCGCCGCCGCCCTGCTGGCGCTGCCGCTCGCCTACTACATGGCGCGCTATGCCCGCGGCCGGTGGCGGTCGCTGCTCTACCTGGCAGTGGTGCTGCCCCTGTGGTCGAGCTACATCGTGCGCGTCTACTCCTGGAAGCTGATCCTGGCCAAGGAAGGGGTGATCGGCTGGCTGTTCGCCAGGCTCGGCGCCACGCCGGTCCTCGACGGGGTGCTCGCCCTGCCGGTGGTCGGCGGGCCGTCGCTGTCGTTCTCGGCGCTGGGGATGTTCCTCGTCTTCCTCTACGTCTGGCTGCCGTACATGGTGCTGCCGGTGGAGGCGGCGCTGTCGCGCGTGCCGCGCTCGCTGCTCGAGGCCTCGGCCGACCTGGGGGCCACCCCGCGCCGCACCTTCCTCGCCGTCACTCTGCCGCTCGCCTTCCCCGGCATCGTGGCCGGATCGATCTTCACCTTCTCGCTCACCCTCGGTGACTTCATCATCCCGGGCACGATCGGCAACTCGAGCTTGTTCATCGGCCAGGCCGTGCTGCGCCACCAGGGCACGGCGGGCAACATGCCGCTGGCGGCGGCGATGACCGTGGGGCCGATGGTGATCATGGCCGTCTACCTCGCCGTCGCTCGCCGGCTGGGGGCCTTCGATGCGCTCTAGCCGGACGAGCGGCGCCGAGCGAGCGCCCCGGAGCCTGGTGCTCGCCGCCGTCGGCGTGCTCGCCTTCCTTCACCTGCCGATGATGCTGATGCTGCTCTACGCCTTCACCACCGACCAGGCGACGCTGAGCTTCCCGCCGCCGGGGCTCACTCTCAAGTGGTTCGCCGCGGCGTGGGCACGGCAGGATCTGTGGCAGGCGCTGGGGCTGTCGCTGCGGGTGGCCGTCGCCGCCACCGCCCTGGCGCTGGTACTGGGCACGCTCGCGGCCCTGGCCGTGGTGCGCGGGAGGTTCCTGGGCCGCGAGGCGATCACTCTGCTGGTCATCCTGCCTATCGCGCTGCCCGGCATCGTCACCGGCATCGCTCTGCGCTCGGCGTTGTCGCTCGCCGCGCTGCCCTTCTCGTTCTGGACCATCGTCGCCGGCCACGCCACCTTCTGCATCGTCACCGTGTACAACAACGTGGCGGCACGGCTGCGGCGCACCGGGCGGTCGCAGATCGAAGCCTCGATGGACCTCGGGGCCGACGCCTTCCAGACCTTCCGCTACGTGGTGCTGCCGGCGCTGGCCACCGCACTCCTGGCCGGCGGCATGCTCGCCTTCTCGCTGTCCTTCGACGAGGTGATCGTCACCACCTTCACCGCCGGTCAGCAGCGGACGCTGCCGATCTGGATCGTCGACCAGCTCACCCGCCCGCGCGACCGGCCGGTCACCCACGTCGCGGCCTTCTTCGTCATCGCCTTGACGACGGTGCCGATCCTCCTTGCCCATTACCTGACGCGCGACGACGAGGACAGCGGGCGCTGAGGTTCACGGACTCCTCGGAGCTCCTTGCGAGCTTCTTTCGCCCTCGGACTCTAGGGTCAGGGGTGTGATTGTCACGGCCCGGGCTCCGCCGGCACCCCTTGCTTTAGCCATCTGCTGAAGAAGCGCACCCCGGGAAGGAGAATGGTAGTAAACTGCGCACGTTCTTTAGAGAGTTGAAACAGCGCGGATCTCTGACTGCTCCCCTGCGAGGAGCGGCCGGGCTGCGTCCACGTCTTTCCGAGGAGGGAACATGACCAAGAGCTGGAGATGGGTTGCGGTGTTGGTGATGGCTGTGCTCGCCCTGGCGACCGGGGCCCGGGCCCAGGAGGAGGCCGCCGAAGAGCCTGAGCCCGCGTTCACGATCGGAGCGGACCTGGCTCTCAACAGCCGCTACATGTTCTGGGGGCTGACGCTCAGCAACAAGCCGGTCTGGCAGCCCGACCTGTGGGTATCCTGGAGCGGCTTTACGCTGGGTGTGTGGGGCAACTTCGAGATCGACGACCAGTCCGACGCGTCCGACTTCACGACCGGCGGCGACCGCACGGGCAACACGGAGATCGACTACTGGCTCGAGTACGCCCACCAGTTCGGCGCGGCCGCCACCAAGTTCGGAGTCGTGCGCTGGACCTACAACGAGGACAACACGGGCACCCTGGCGCCCTATGCGACGCAAGAGAACTTTCCGGGCCTCGACAACGGCCCGGACATCGACAGCACCGAGATCTACGCCGCGGTGACCTTCAGCGAGGCGCCGCTGTCGCCGAACCTCACGCTCTACTACGACATCGACCTCTACCGGGGGCTTTTCGGCTGGGTTTCCTTCTCCCACGGGTTCGACATCAAGGGCAAGACCCTCACTCTGGGCGCGCTCGGCGGATTCACCGTCGGCCAGGACAACTTCGGCGACGAGGACATCCCCCTGTTCGCCGATGAGGGCGTGACCCATGCCGACCTCAGCGTCTCGATGGCTTTCCCGGCCGGCGCCTTCACCATCACGCCGAACGCACATCTGCAGTTCAACTTCGACGACGCCACCCGGATCACCTCGGGTACCGAGACCGACGACGACGTGGTCTTCACCTTCGGCGCGACGATCGCCTGGTCGCAGGGGATCGGCTCGAAGTAAGCTCGGCGTCCGAGCCATGAAGACCTACTCGATGTTCATCGGCGGCGCGCCCGCCGCCGCCATGGACGGCCGGGACGAGCCGATCGTGAACCCGGCCACCGAGGAGGTGATCGCCCAGGTCCCGACCGGCTCGGCGGCTGACGTCGACCGCGCGGTGGAGGCCGCCACCACGGCGTTCGAGACCTGGGCCGACTCCACCCCGATGGAGCGCAGCGGGCTGCTGTTGAGGCTCGCCGAGCGGGTGGAGGCGCACGGCGAAGAGCTCGCCGCCCTCGAGGCCGCGAACGTGGGCAAGCCGATCGCCCTGGCGCGCTCGGAGATTCCCTTCATCGTCGACAACCTGCGCTTCTTCGCCGGCGCCTGCCGCTGCCTCGAGGGACGGGCGGCCGGCGAGTACCTGGCGGGCTACACCAGCTTCATCCGCCGCGAGCCGGTGGGCGTGGTGGGCCTGATCGCGCCGTGGAACTACCCGCTGATGATGGCGGTGTGGAAGCTCGGGCCGGCGCTCGCCGCCGGCAACACGGCGGTGCTCAAGCCCTCCGAGCAGACGCCGCTCACCACCCTGCGGCTGGCCGAGCTCGCCGCGGATATCTTCCCGCCCGGAGTGCTCAACGTGATCACCGGCCACGGCCTGCCGGTGGGCGCGCCGCTGGTCGAGCACCCCAAGGTCGCCATGGTCTCGCTGACCGGCGACGTGGCGACCGGCAAAGAGGTGGCGCGCGCCGCCGCCACCACGCTCAAGAAGGTGCACCTCGAGCTGGGAGGCAAGGCGCCGGTGTTGATCTTCGACGACGCCGACCTCGAGGCCGTGGTCGCCAGCATCAAGGTCGCGGGCTTCGTCAACAGCGGGCAGGACTGCACCGCCGCCTGCCGGCTCTACGCCAGCTCGCGCGTCTACGACCGCCTGCTCGCCGACTTGGTGCCGGCCGTTGAGTCGATCGCCATGGGGCCGATCGAGAGTGAGTCCACGGCGCTCGGGCCGGTGGTCTCCGCCGAGCAGCGGCAGCGGGTGGCGAGTTTCGTCGAGCGTGCCCGAGGCTCCGGGCACGCCCAAGTGCTGACCGGAGGCGGCCCGGCCGAGGGCCGGGGCTACTACTACCGGCCGACGGTGGTCGCCGGCGCCCTTCAGGGCGACGAGATCGTGCAGCGCGAAGTGTTCGGGCCGGTGGTGACCGTCACCCGCTTCTCGGACGACGACGAGGCGATCCGCTGGGCCAACGACGTGGACTACGGCCTCGCCGCCTCGGTGTGGACCGCGAACGTCAGCCGGGCCTTCAATGCCATGCGCCGGCTCCGCTTCGGCACGGTGTGGGTCAACGACCACGTGCCGCTGGTTTCCGAGATGCCGCACGGCGGCTACAAGCAGTCCGGCTACGGCAAGGACATGTCGCTCTACGCGCTCGAGGACTACTCCCAGGTCAAGCACTGCATGGTGAGGATCGGGGGCTGAAGCCCTCGCGACCCGAAAGCTCACTTCCCCGAACCTCGTCTTTCTGACAGCAGCGCCGAGCCACCGTTGTCCGGGGGCCCGGTGAGGCAGGGCTTGTCGTTGCGAGGGCTATTATGGTTGACTTTCTCCACCTTTCTACCATACGATCCATGCCCGGAGGTCGGGTCATGGCTCTCAACCTGAAGAACCCCGAGGTCGTACGGCTGGTCGAGGAGGTTTCCCGCCTCACCGGCGAGAGCAAGACCGAGGCGGTGCGCAAGGCGCTCGAGGAACGCAAGGAGAGGCTGGCCATGCATGTGGTGAAGCCGGATCAGTACGAAGAGGCGATCCGCTGGCTGGAGACCGAGGTGTGGTCCAAGATCCCGCCGGAGCACCTCGGCAAGCGGTTCACCAAGGAAGAGGAAGAAGAGATCCTCGGCTACGGACCGGACGGCGTATGATCCTCGACTCGTCGGCCATCGTCGCGGTCCTGAAGCGCGAGCCCGGCTACGAAGCCGTGGCCCGCAAGCTCGTCGGCTCTCGCAGCAAGGGCGTCTCGGCGCCCTCCCTGATGGAGGTTTCGATGGTGATGACAGCGGTCAGGCTGGAGCCTGTCCGCTCCGCCGTCGACCGGTTCCTCCAGCAGTTCGAGCTGACGGTGATTCCCTTTGGCGCCGCCCACTGGCACGCGGCCCTGGATGCGTTCCTCCGCTTCGGTAAGGGCCGCCATCCCGCGGCCCTGAACTTCGGCGACTGCATGAGCTACGCCACCGCCAAGCTCGCCGACCGGCCACTGCTCTACGTGGGAGAAGACTTCGCGAAAACGGACATCGCGGCAGCCTGAGCCCAGCGCTGCTCTTGCAGGCGCTGAGCGGCCTCACCCATCGCAGGTGAATCCAGGCGGGCAGTGGGTCACCTCGAACTAGCCCGCTCACCAGCTCATCGCGGGCATCGTCGTCGAGGACCTCGGTGAGCGCGATGATCTCGACGTCGCTGGCCAGGAGCTTCTGGGCCAGGAGCGCGGCGGGCGCTCCGTTACGGGTGGCCGCTCGGTGACGGCTGCAACTCCTGCCACAGGAAGCGGTAGGCGAGCGCCGCCATGATCGCGCTCTGCCGGTTGGTGGCGGCGCCCGAGTGGCCGCCCTCGACGTTCTCGTAGAAGAGGACGTCGTTCCCCAGCGCCTCGAGCACGGCCATCATCTTGCGGGCGTGGCCCGGGTGCACGCGATCGTCGCGGGTCGAGGTCATGAACAGCGTGCGCGGGTAGTCCACTCCCGGCCGCACCAGATGGTAGGGCGAGAACTTCTGCACGAAGGCCCACTCCTCGGGGAGGTCGGGGTTCCCGTACTCGTCCATCCAGGATGCTCCGGCGAGCAGCTTGTGGTAGCGCTTCATGTCGAGCAGGGGAGCCTGGCAGACGATGGCGCGGAACAGGTCCGGCCGCAGGGCCAGCATGTTGCCCACCAGCAGGCCACCGTTCGACCTGCCCATGCAGGCCAGGTGCCGGGGCGAGGTGACCTTCCGGCGCGCGAGGTCCTCGCCCACCGCGATGAAGTCCTCGTAGGCGCGTGGCCGGTTGGCCTTCTTTGCCGCGGCGTGCCACTCCGGGCCGAACTCTCCCCCGCCGTGGATGTTCGCGACCACCAGCACCCCGCCCTTCTCGAGCCACCCGCGGCCCGCCATCGGGTCGTAGCGCGCCAGCATAGGGATCTCGAACCCGCCGTAGCCGGTGAGCAGCGTGGGCGCCGTGCCGTCCGGCTCGAGACCCTGGCGGGACACCTGGAAGTACGGCACCCGGGTGCCGTCCTTCGACACGGCGTCGTGCTGCGAAACCGCGAGGCCCGTGGTGTCGAAGAAGGCGGGAAGCTGCTTGAGCTTCTCGGGCGCCTGTCCACCTAAGGTTCCCAGGGAAAAGCTCGTAGGCGTCAGAAAATCCGTGATCGTCAGCCAGTAGTCGTTGGACTCCAGGGGGTCCACGGCATCGGCTCCGACGGTGCCGAATTCCGGCAGCCCCTCGACCGGCGACCTCGTCCAGACACCGTCGACGTAGCGCGCGACGACCAGTCGGTTGCGTACGTTGTCCAGCTCGTTCAGGAGAATCGCGTCGCGCATCGTCGAGTACGAATCCAACGACCGGTGGGGGGTGGGCTCGAAGAGCGCGGTCAACTCCCGCGCTCCGGCCAGGAAGGCGTCGAAGGGGGTGACCAACAGTGCGCCCGCGGGCCAGGTCCTGCCGCCGGCCGTCCAGTCGGTGCGCAGGCGAATCAGGAGCCATCTCCCATGGGTCATGGCGTCGGCATCGTCGGGCTTCTCGATCTTGACCATTCGCCCGTCACGCCGCACGAACAACTCGTGGGTGAAATACGTGAGCGAGCGCAGCACCAGATCTCGCTCGAACCCGGGAGTGTGCTCGTGGAAGGCGGTGACGCTCACGTCTTCGGTGCGCCCCTCGTACACCATCGTCGCGGCGGACAGCGGCGTTGCCCGCCGCCATTCCTTGATGATCCGCGGGTATCCAGAGGTGGTCAGCGATCCCGGGCCGAAGTCGGTGGCCACGAAGATCGCGTCGCGGTCCCTCCAGGCCACCCTGGTCTTGGCCTCGGCCAAGCGGAAACCATTGGCCACGAACGCGCGCTGAGTCAGGTCGAGCTCGCGCACCTCGACCGCGTCGGCTCCGCCGCGGGACAGGTGCACCAGGCAGCGCCTGTACTCGGGCGGCAGCGCGATCGCACCCATCCACGCCCAGTTCACGCCCTCGGTCCTGGACAGCTCGTCGAGGTCGAGCACCGTCTCCCACTTCGGCTCTGCCTGGCGGTACTCGGCGAGCGTGGTGCGGCGCCACAGCCCCCGCTCGTGGTCCTGGTCCCGCCAGAAGTTGTAGTAGTGCCCCCCGAGCTTCTCGACCGTTGGGATCTTGGCCTTCGAGTCCAGGATCTCGAGGAACCCGGCGCTCATTGCCGTGAACTCGGCCGATTCGCCCAGCTCCTTCAGGCTGCGGGCGTTCTGGGCCGACACCCAGTCGAGCGCCTTCGTGCCCGTGACATCCTCGAGCCAAAGGTATGGATCTTCGTCGTCGACCGCGGCCGCCCGGGGGGCGGCAGAGGTCGATTCGGCCAGCGCCGCGACCAGCAGCGAGTGGTGCGCCCAAGGGCCCAGCGCGAGCGAAATCAACGGCACCAAGCTCAGCAGAAACGACGGCATCGAAAGCTTGCGCGCGGGTGGGCGTTGGCAGGTGCGCAGCATGGCCGAGCCTCCAGGGGCAGTGACTGTCACGGTGCCAGGGCCGTGTGACTGTAGCTCGCTTCCCCGCGTCTAGACGTGCCACCAGGCGAGGCGGGTCACCTGCTCCCCGCGCTCGTCCAGGCTCGCGCGCCAGTAGATCGTGCCGTTCGCGTGCCGGGCCCGGAACAGCAGGCTGCGCGCGCCGTCGATCGTCTCGTCGCGCACCAGGTCGAAGCTCTGCAGGGCACCGAGGCGCGGCAGCCGGCCGGCGAGGCCCGCCGCTCCCTCCCAGGCCGCGAGCCGGAGCGACGGCGCGTAGCGCGCCAGGTCCGGCGCGCCGCCGAGGAAGTCCTCGTAGGCGGCACGCAGGCGCGCGACCAGCGCCGCGGCGCCGCCCGGGACCCCGGGCAGCGCGGCGAGCGAGAGCGCGGGCTCGAGGAGGCCCGCGACGCCGATCGCGAGCCCAAGCGGGTCGCTGCCCTGGGGATGCTCGAGGTTGGTGAACACGACGACGGAGAGCCGGCGCCTCGGGAAGCGCACGAAGCCGACCCCACTGTGGCCGGTGTGGAGGGCCGCCGGCTCGCCGAGGACCTCGTCGAGCCCGACCCCCAGCCCGTAGCGGCTCCACTGAAAGACCTCGCTGGCCGGTGAGCCGTCCGCGAGGAGGGCGGGCGTGGTGAGCGCCGCGACGGAGGCCGGCGACAGCGGGCCTCGGCCGTCCTGCGCGGCGAGGAAGCGGGCGAAGTCGGATGCGGTCATCCCGAGGTCGGAGTAGAGCGGCCCGAAGTCGAGATCGAGGCGCCGGTCGCGCCGGAGCCTGCCCTCGGCGTCCAGGGTGTAGGCGGAGACGCGGTTCGGGAGCAGGAGCCCGGGCGTCATCGACACCGGCGTGGTCATCCCGGCCGGCGCGAAGACCTCGCGCTGCAGGAAGGCCCACCACGGCTCGCCAGCGGCCTTCTCCGTCGCGATCTGCGCCAGGAAGAATCCGGCATCCGAGTAGAGGAACCTCGCTCCGGGAGGCGCGACCGCGACCCGCGTCCTGACGTGGGCGAGGAGCTGCTCCGTCGTGGAGTCGGTGAAGGTCCGCCCCTCGAGCGAGGGCACCATGTCGTCGGGCAGGCCGGAGAGATGCGACAGCAGGTGGCGGAGGGTCGCGCCGGGCAGCTCGACCTCGACCCATTTCGAGACCGGATCGTCGAGCCCGAGCTTGCCGAGCTCCGCCGCCCGGAGGAGGCCGACGGCGGTGACCTGCTTGTCGAGAGACGCGATCGCGAAGACCGAGTGCGGCGTCACCGCCGATCCGGTCTCGACGTGCGCCAAGCCGTAGCTGCCGGTGCGCACCACCTCGCCGTCACGGGCGATCGCCAAGCCGAGGCCGGGGATCTTCCGCGCCGCCATCTCGGCTCGGAGGTAGTCGTCGACCGCGTCGGCCCGGGCGAGCCCGACGGCGAAGAGCGCCGCCAGCGCGGCGGCGCGAAGGACCGCCCGGCGCATGCTGCGCTCTACGCTACCCACACCGTCTTCACGTTGACGAACTCTCGGATTCCGTGGGCGGCGAGCTCGCGGCCGAAGCCCGAGCGCTTGATGCCGCCGAAGGGCAGGCGGGGGTCGCTCTTCACCATGCCGTTCAAGAACACCGACCCGGACTCGATCTCGTCGATCAGCCGCTCCTGCTCGGCGGCCTCCCGGGTCCAGGCCGCTGCGCCCAGGCCGAAGCGCGAGTCGTTGGCGGCGGCGATCGCCTCGTCCAAGTTCGCGACCGTGAACACCGTGGCGACCGGCCCGAACAGCTCCTCGCGGTAGGCAGGCGAGTCGGGCGCCGGGTCGGCGAGCACCGTCGGGGCGTAGAAGTTGCCAGGCCGGTCGAGGCGATGGCCGCCGGTCAGGAGCCGCGCGCCGGCGGCGACCGACCGCTGCACCTGCTCGTCGAGCTCGCGGAGGATCGCGGGCGTGGCGAGTGGGCCGACCTCGGTCGCCGGGTCCATGGGATCACCCACCCGGAGGGCCGCCATGCCGGCGACGAACCGCTCGATGAAGGCCGGCGCCACCTCACGGTGCACGATGAAGCGCTTGGCCGCGATGCAGCTCTGGCCGTTGTTGATGACGCGGGCCTTGACCGCGGTCGAGACGGCGGCGTCGAGGTCGGCCGAAGGCAGCACCACGAAGGGGTCGCTCCCTCCCAGCTCGAGCACGCTCTTCTTGATCGCGCGGCCCGCAGCCCGGCCTACCGCCTCGCCGGCGCCTTCGCTGCCGGTCAGGGTCACAGCCGCGACGCGCGGGTCGGCGATCAGGCCCTCGACCGCCTCGGAGCTCACCAGCAGGGTCGCGAAGCACCCTTCCGGGAAGCCGGCGCGGCGGAAGACCTCTTCGATGGCGAGCGCCGACTGCGGCACGTTCGAGGCGTGCTTCAGTAGGCCGACGTTCCCCGCCATCAAGGCAGGCGCCGCGAAGCGGAAGACCTGCCAGAAGGGGAAGTTCCAGGGCATGACGGCGAGCACCACGCCGAGTGGCTGGTAGCGCACGAAGCTGCGGGCGGCGTCGGTCTCCGCCGGCTCGTCGGCGAGCAGGCGCTCGGCGTGCTCGGCGTAGAAGCGGCAGGCCCACGCGCACTTCTCGGCCTCGGCCACGCCGGCGCCCACCGGCTTGCCCATCTCGAGCGTCATCAGCTCGCCGAAGCGGCGCTTCTCGGAGTCGAGCAGCTCGGCGGCCCGGCTCATCCGCGCCGCGCGCTGGGCGAAGGAGGCGCGGCGCCACTCGCCGAACGTGGCCGCGGCACGGGCCAGCCGCTCCTCGACCTCGGCCGCGCTGTGCGGCACGAGCTCGCGTATGGTTTCGCCTGTCGTGGGGTTGATGGTTGCGATCGCCATCGCCCTACCCTCCCCAGCCGCTGCTAGCTGGAAGCGAGCGCGTCTTCCAGCACGTCGAGCCCTTCGGCGAGCTGATCGTCGTCGATGGTCAGCGGCATGAGCGTGCGGAGGACGTTGCCATAGGTGCCGGCGCCGACCAGCACCAGGCCGTGCTCGTAGGCGTGCTGGATCACCCGCAGGGTGTAGTCCTTGTCCGGCTCGCGGCTGGACTTGTCCTGCACCAGCTCGAGCGCGCGCATGGCCCCCAGGCCACGCGCCTCACCCACCTTGGGGAAGCGCCGCGCCAGCTCCGCGAACCGCGCTTCGACCTGCCGCCCGATCGCCTGGGCCCGGCCCACCAGGTCGTGCTTCTCGATGTGCTCGATCGCCGCCAGAGCCGCGGCACAGGCCACCGGGTTGCCGAGGTAGGTGCCGCCGAGGCCGCCGACCTGGGCCGAGTCCATCACCTCGGCGCGGCCGGTGACGGCGCCGATCGGCAGCCCGCCGCCCATCGACTTGGCGAGCGTCACGAGGTCGGGCTCGAGGCCGTAGTGCTCGGCAGCGAAGAGGCGCCCGGTCCTGCCCCAGCCGGTCTGCACCTCGTCGGCCACGAAGAGGATGCCGTGCTCCTTGCACAGCTGGGCGAGGATCGCCACGTACTCGGGCGGCGCCGGCACGAACCCGCCCTCGCCGAGCACCAGCTCCATGACCACGCAGGCCACCTTCTCCGGCTCGACCTGCGAGGAGAAGAAGCTCCCGAGCTCGCGCGCGTAGCCTTCAGGCGTGGCCGGCGCCAGGCGCCGGTAGAGATAGGGGAAGGGCAGCCGGTAGACCTCGGGCGCCGCCGGCCCGAAGCCGGCCTTGTAGGGCTTGACCTTGCTGGTCATGGTGAGCGCCAGGTGAGTGCGGCCGTGGAAGCCGTGCTCGAAGACCACCACCCCGGGCCGGCCGGTCGCGTGGCGGGCAATCTTGACCGCGTTCTCGATCGCCTCGGCGCCGCTGCCGCAGAGCATCGTCTTCTTGGCGAAGCTGCCCGGCGTCAGGCGGTTCAGGGTCTCGGCGAGCGCCACGTAGGGCTCGTACATGGCGACCGAGAAGCAGGTGTGGGTGAGCTTGCCCACCTGCTCGCGCGCCGCCTCCACCACCGCCGGGTTGGCGTGCCCGACGTTCATCGTGCCGATGCCGCCGGCGAAGTCGAGGAAGGTGTTGCCGTCCACGTCGTGGAGCAAAGCCCCTTCCGCCCGCGCGATGAACAGCGGCGTGGTCATCGAAATGCCGCGCGGCACGGCCGCCTGGCGGCGCGCGAGCAGCGCGCGCGAGCGGGGGCCTGGCACGGCGGTCTTGAGGACGATCGAACGCTGGGCCGTGGAGAGCATGGCGCGAGGCTACCACGCCCGTCTTTTGCTATCCTGCATACTCATCGTTTCGTGATCTGGAGGGCGGATGGCGGCAACGCCGGGAGAGCCCGCGAGGGGTTCCACGCCTTCGGCTGCGCCCGCGGTCGAGGTCGAGCGCCTCTGCCGGCGCTTCGGCGGCTTCCAGGCGCTGGACGACGTCTCGCTCGCCATCCGCCAGGGTGAGTTCTTCTCCCTCCTCGGGCCTTCCGGCTGCGGCAAGACCACTCTGCTGCGCATCCTCGGCGGCCTCGACCTCGCCGACTCCGGGAGCGTGAGGATCGGCGGCCGGGACATGCGCGAGGTGCCGGCCCACCGGCGGCCGGTCAACACCGTCTTTCAGTCCTACGCCCTCTTCCCGCACATGACAGTCGAGGCCAACGTGGCCTTCGGCTTGCGGATGAAGAAGGTGCCGCCGGCGGAGATCGCGGACCGCGTGCGGCGCGCCCTCGAGATGGTCGAGATCCAGGGCTTCGCGGGCCGCAAGCCGGCCCAGCTCTCGGGCGGCCAGAAGCAGCGCGTCGCCCTTGCCCGCGCCCTGATCAACGAGCCCGAGGTGCTGCTGCTCGACGAGCCCCTGGGTGCCCTCGACCTGAAGCTCAGGAAGCAGCTCCAGGTCGAGCTGAAGGGCCTGCAGCGGCGCCTGGGCATCACCTTCGTGTTCGTCACCCACGACCAGGAAGAGGCGCTGGTGATGAGCGACCGCATCGCCCTGATGCGTGCCGGCAGGATCGAGCAGGTAGGAGAGGCCGAGGAGATCTACGAGCGGCCCCGCACCCGCTTCGTCTCCCAGTTCCTGGGCTCCTGCAACCTGGTCTCGGCGCACTCGGTGGCGGCCGGCGGCAACGGCGCGCTTTACGCGGATACCTCGCTCGGCAGGCTCCGCGTCGCGGGCGCCGGGGCTGCGGCTTGCGACGCCTGCACGCTGGCGATCCGGCCCGAGAAGGTCGGTCTGGGCGCCGCCGCCGAGAGCGGCGAAAACCGCCTACCGGTGACCGTCAGAGAGCTCATCTACATCGGCTCGGAGACCCACTACCTGCTCGACGCCGGCGGCCAGGAGCTCCTCGCCTACGCCATGAACGAGAAGGTGGGCTCCCAGGGCTTCGACCGCGGGCAGCAGGCCACCGCCTACCTGCCGCCGGCCGGGCTCCAGGTGCTGGAGGACTAGTGGCCGCGCCCGCCCAGGAACCCGCTCGAGACGAAGTGCGCTTCGGCGAGCGGCTCACGCGGCGCGGCGAGCTGGCGCGCTCGGCCCTGACCAGCGGGCCGGGCATCGCCTGGGTGACGGTCTTCCTGCTGGTGCCCCTCGTCGCCATCGTGGCCATGAGCTTCCTGACGCGGGGCTCCTACGGCGAGGTGGGGCCGCCGCTGACGCTCGCCAACTACCGGCGCCTGGCCGGCTTCGGCCTGCTGGGCTTCGACCCTCTCTACCCGCGGATCATCCTGCGGAGCCTCCTGCTGGGCGCCGGCACCACCCTCGCATGCCTGGCGGCGGGCTTCCCCCTGGCCTACTTCATCGTCCGCCTGCCGCCGCGCTTCAAAGCCCTGGCGCTGACCCTGGTGGTGATCCCGTTCTGGACCAACCTGCTGATCCGCACCTACGCCTGGCAGATCCTGCTCGGGCCGCGGAGCGCCCTCGCCCAGGCCGCCGCGGCGCTCGGCCTGGCGGCTCCCGGCGAGCCTCTCTACCCCTCGCTCGGCGCGGTCTACCTCGGCATGCTCTGCGCCTACCTGCCGTTCATGGTGCTGCCGCTCTACTCCTCGTTCGAGAAGCTCGACTGGTCGATCGCCGAGGCCGCCATGGACTTGGGCGCCGACGGCCCGCGGGTGCTGCGCCACGCCATCGTGCCGCAGGTGGCGCCGGGCGTGGTGGCGGGTGTGCTCTTGGTCTTCATCCCGGCGGTCGGCCAGTTCGTGGTCCCGGACCTCCTGGGCGGCGCCAAGACGGTGATGCTCGGCAACGCCATCCAGCAGCAGTTCGGCGCCAGCCGCGACTGGCCGTTCGGGTCGGCGATCGCCTGCGTGGGCATGGCGGTGGTGATGCTCGGCCTCTTCTTCTACGCGCGGTCGGCGACCGGCCAGGGCGAGGAGGGCCTGCTGTGAGGAGGCCGTCGCTGCCGCTCACCGCCACGGCCCTGGCGCTCTACGCCTTCCTCTACGCGCCGATCGCTGTGGTGATCGTCTTCTCCTTCAACGCGGCACGCTATGGCGGCCCGTGGCAGGGCTTCACCGTACACTGGTACGCCACCCTGCTCGACAGCCCGGAGAAGCTCGCGGCGGCGAGGAACACACTGCTGCTCGCGGTGGCCAGCACCGCGCTCTCGACCGTCCTCGGCACCCTCCTCGGGCTGGGGCTCAACCGCTACCGCTTCCCGGCCAAGAAGCTCTTCTCCTGGCTGATGTACGTGCCGGTGGTGATCCCCGACATCGTCATGGCGGTCGCCATGCTGATGTTCTACGCCGTGGTGCGCGACGCCCTCGGCCTCTTCGAGCTGGGGATGGGGACCATGATCCTCTCCCACGCCACCTTCCAGGTCCCCTTCGTCGCCATCGTGGTGCGTTCGCGGCTGGTGGGCATGGATCCAGCGATCGAGGAGGCCGCCCGCGACCTCGGCGCGAGCTCGTGGCAGACCTTCCGCCACGTGACCCTGCCCATGATCCTCCCCGCCGTGGTGGCCGGCGCGCTGCTCGCCTTCACCCTCTCGCTCGACGACTTCGTGGTCAGCTTCTTCACCACCGGACCCGGCGCCACCACCCTGCCGATCCTGATCTACTCCTCGGTCAAGCGCGGCATCACGCCGGACATCAACGCCCTGTCCTCGATCATCGTGCTGGCCTCGATCGCCGGCACCGTCGTCCTCTCCCTCCTCGAGCGCCCCCGCCGAACCACAGGAGAAACGTGATGCGAAAGCCGATCTCGCTCCTTGCGACCGTCCTCTTCGTCCTCGCCGGCTGCGGCGGCAAGCAGGAGCCGCCAGCCCAGCAGGCCGCCGGGCCCTGCGAGCTCAACCTCTACATCTGGTCCGAGTACATGGACCCGGAGATCATCGCCAGCTTCGAGCAGAAGTTCGACTGCAAGGTGACGACCGACCTCTACGAGTCCAACGAGGACATGATCGCCAAGCTGCAGGGCGGCGGCACCTCGCTCTACGACATCGTGGTGCCGGGCCAGTACGTGATCGGCGTGATGGCCAAGCTCGGCCTGCTGCAGCCGCTCAACCACGCCAACATCCCCAACCTCGCCAACCTCGACGACAAGTTCACCAACCCGCCCTACGACCCGGGCAACAAGTACTCCGCGGCCTATCAGTGGGGCACGGTCGGCATCTACCTGCGCAAGAAGCCGGGAGAGACCGTGGACGAGACCTGGGGCCTGCTGTTCGACGAGGCCAAGCAGCCCGGCCCCTTCCTGCTCATGGACTCCCTGCGCGAGATGATCGGCTCGACCCTCAAGTACCAGGGCCATGGCGTCAACTCCACCAACCCGGACGAGCTCGAGGCGGCGCGCGACCTGCTGCTCGACGCCAAGGCCCGCTCGCAGGGCTTCGAGGGCGGCGTGGGCGGCAAGAACAAGGTGCTGAGCAAGGACGTCGTAGCCGCCGTGGTCTACAACGGGGACGCGGTGCGAGGCATGGCCGACGACGCCGAGACCTACTACTTCGTGCCGCGCGAAGGCGGCGTCATCTGGGTGGACAACCTGGCGATCCCCGCCAAGGCACCGCACCTCGCCGCCGCCGAGAAGTTCATCGACTACATCCTCGACCCCCAGATCGGCGCTCAGCTCTCCAACTTCAACCAGTACGCGACCCCCAACAAGGCGGCGAAGGCGCACATCAACCCGGCCGACCTCGCCAACCCGGCGATCTACCCCCCGGCCGAGATGATGGCCAAGCTCGAGTTCATCGACGACCTGGGCGACGATAACCGGCTGTACGACGAGATCTGGACGCAGGTGAAATCGAAGTAGGGGCGCACGGCCGTGCGCCCTCTGACGAGAACCGATCGAAGCCTACGCGACCCGAGAAGGAGCCCGCAACGATGAAAGTGCGTTCCCGCGCCCTTGCGACCCTCGCCTGCCTCGCCCTGCTCTCTGGCTTCCTCCAGGGCTGCGGCGAGGTCTACATCCCGCTTCCCAACGAATCCAAGGGGCCTGCCTGGGCCGAGGACCGGTGGCCGAGGCTGCTGGCCGAGGCCAAGTCCAAGATGGGCGACCGCAAGCTGCTCAGGGTGGAGGCCGACCACCGCTCCGCGACCTTCCAGGGGCAGGACCCGAAGAAGCCCGAGAACGTGGACGCCTGGCGGTTCGAGAAGGGCGTGCTGCGCGGCCCGATGCCGGTGCAGCTCATCGGCGAGGACGATTTCGAGCCCAGTCTCTTCACCTGGGACGAGGCCGCGCTGGACAAGATCCCCACGCTCGCGAAGACCGCGCTCGAACGGCTGGCGCTCGAGAGCGGCGAGATCGTCGGCATCGACGTGCAGCGCCATTTCGACGTCGGCCTGGAGATGCGGATGAAGGCCCGGGACATGCGCGCCGACCTCGACCGCCGGCTGGAGCAGTCAGGGGCGGCCCCGACGGACGGCGGATGGAAGGACGAGAGTCTCGACCGCGCCATCCGCGAGAACGGCCAGGTGCAGATCAAGATCACCGTCCGCGGCAGCCGCAGGATGGGCGGCCTCACCGCCAACGCCCAGGGCGAGGTCACGGACGTCCAGACCTACTAGGCTGCGAGTAGGCCTCAGGCGGCCAGCTCGAGCAGGACCTCGGGGTGGCGCTCGGCGATCCTGAGCAAGGTGAGCGCCGCGCCGGAAGGTTCGCGGCGACCCTGCTCCCACTGCTCGAGAGTGCGCTTCGAAACCCCGAGAGCGGCTGCGAACTCCGCTTGTGACATCCCGCTCTTGAGGCGCACCCGAGCCGCGAACGACTTGGGCTCGAGGGTCGTTCGCTTGCCACCGCCCGCCTTGATCTCACGCACGCTCTCCAGGACCTCTTTCCACACGTCGCGCCCGGCTTCGAAGTCTTCCAACGCCTTTCCAGTCAGCTTCCTACTCATCTCGAAATGCCTCCAAGAGGCTCCTCAGTACCTGAGGGGAAACGTTATCCAGCTCGGACCTGGCGTAGATCGTCCAAGTACACCGGGCAGGCCCTCTGGAAGGCCGACGACTCGATGAACACAAACACCCAAGGACTATACGCCTTAGGCGTAGAGAGATCAATGCCGTCGCGAGCTCGAGCCGGCTGAGCGCACCCAGATCACCGTCCGCGGCACCCGCAAGATGGGCGGCCTCACCGCCAAGGCGAACGGCGAGGTGATCGACGTGCGGACGGACTGAGCGTAGGGGCGCACGGCGTGCGCCCTCTCCCAGCTCAGCCGGCCTTGTGCGCCTCCATGTAGGCTCGCAACAAGGCATTCATCCGCGACTGGTAGCCCTGCCCCTGCTCCTTGAACCAGGCCAGCACGTCGGCATCGATCCGCAGTGAAACCAGCGACTTGGTCGTCGCCGGCTTCAGGCCCTTGCGGACGATGGCCCGCGCGAACTTCTCCGGTGTCCAGGCAGGAGCATCGGCATCGACGCCGATCTCCTCGTCTTTCATGGTGGCCAGCCGCCCCCAGTCAGTCCGGGATCTGCGAGAGGAAGTAGCGCTCTTCATGCTTCTGTGCCTTTCTGATCGAGATGATTCGCAGCTCGTCGCCGCGTTCGGTGTACACCATCGAAACATCCGGAACTGAAGCTACGCCCAGTAGCTACGTCAACTAGAAAGGCACCGCACCACTCTTCAGCTAGAGTCCCGGTCCAAAACTCTAGAGAACCATCCCGAGGAACCCATGCCCCAGGACCTGAAGCAGGCCGCCGAGACTTCCCGCTACGTGCTCGAGCTGATCGGCAAGAAGACGCTCGCCGAGGAGGAGCGGCGGCGGGTGATCGAGGAGTCGGTGCGCTACTGGACGGAGCACGTCAACCCCGGCTTCCTCCAGTACCGCAAGTCGGTGTCCACGGACTACACGGCCGTCGAGTGGGACGACGAGGGTGCGGTGTTCCGCGACGTCAACGGCAAGGAGTTCCTGGACCTGCTGGGCGGCTTCGGCATCTACGTGGTGGGCCACCGCAACCCCAAGGTGATGAAGGCCGTCCGCGACCAGCTCGAGCGCCAGGCCATCCACTCGCAGGAGCTGATCGACCCGCTGCGCACCTACCTCGCCCGCATCGTTTCGCTGATCACGCCGGGCAACCTCGAGTACTCCTTCTTCACCAACTCGGGCACCGAGTCGATCGAGGCCTGCCTCAAGATGTCGATGCTCACTACCGGCCGGCATCACTTCGTGGGCGCCATCGGCGCCTTCCACGGCAAGACCCTGGGCTCGCTGGGCGGCACCTCGAAGGCGGTGTTCCGCGAGCCCTTCCTGCCTCTCCTCCACTGGTCGCACGTGCCGTTCGGCGACGTCGACGCGCTCGCCACCTTCGTCGAGTCCTGCGACTTCTCGGGCGACCGCGTGGCCGCCGTGGTGCTGGAGCCGATCCTGGGCGAGGGCGGCATCGTGGTCGCCCCGCCGGGCTACCTGCCGGCGGCGCGCGAGATCTGCGACCGCTACGGCGCGCTGTTGGTGCTCGACGAGGTGCAGTCCGGCATGGGGCGCACCGGCCGCATGTTCTGCTGCGAGCACGAGGGCGTGGTGCCGGATCTGCTCGCGTTGGCCAAGGGCTTCGGCGGCGGCGTGATGCCCATCGGCTGCTGCGTGGGCACGGCGCGGACCTGGGAGCGCTACATCGACAACCCCTTCCTTCACACCACCACTTTCGGCGGCAACCCGCTCGCCTGCGCCGCCGCCATCGCCACTATCGGCGTGCTGCTCGAGGAAGACCTGCCGCGCCAGGCGGGCGAGAAGGGCGACTACCTGCTGCCGCGGCTGAACGAGCTCGCGGCACGGCATCCCAAGGTGATGCACGGCGGCCGCGGCCGCGGGCTGATGCTGGGCATGGAGTTCACCAACCACGAGCTCGGCTACGCGGTGGCCAAGCAGCTCTTCGCGCGCAACATCCTGATCTCGGGCACCTACATCAACGCCCAGACGCTGCGCGTCGAGCCGCCGCTCCCGATCAGCTATCCCCAGCTCGACCGCTTCCTGGCGGCGCTCGACGACTCGCTCGCAGCGGTCGAGAAGGACTTCGGGCTGTAGCCGCTAGCTGCGCTCGATCACCCACACCCCGACCTCGAGGCCGCCGCTCGACACGCGCCGCTCCTCGATCACCCGCAGCGCCGACGCGGCGCGGGCCAGCGCCGGGCGCAGGGCCCTGGCGTTCGCGGTGTAGAGCACGGCGCGCCCGCCGGCCTCGAGGAAGCGGCCGAGGTGCTCCACGATCGAGGCGTAGAGGTCCGCGAGGTCGCGGTCCTGGGAGCGGGTGCGAAGCCCGAACGGCAGGTTGGCCAGCACCTCGCGCGCCGGCCCCCAGCTCGCCGGGTCGGCGGCGTCCGCCTGCTCGACCGAGATCCGCGCCGCCAGCCCGGCCGCCTCCACGTTCTCCCGCGCCGCGGCGACCGCGGTCGGGCTCACGTCGCCGCCGCGCAGGGCCACTTCCGGGTCGAGCAATGCGCGCTCGATCAACAGCGTGCCGCTGCCGCAGGTGGGATCGAGCACCGGCCCACGCCCGGCGGTACGCGCCAGCCGGGCGAGGCAGGCGGCGACGACCGGGTCGATGGCCGCTCCCACGTCGAGGCGCCGGTAGGCGAACCGCAGGTCGGGCTCGAAGCTCGGCAGCAGCCACAGGCGAGGGCGCTCGGCCGCCCCCTCGAGCACCAGTTGCACGGCGTAGGTCGACGGGCTGTCGGTGAGGCCGAGCGGGGTGAGGGATCGGCGAACCACCGCCAGCAGCTCGCGGAACGCCGACTTCGGCAGTCGCCGGCCCTCGAGGGCGAAGCGGTAGCGCAGCGGCTCGCCGCCGGTGTCGAGCCAAGAGCGCCAGGCCCGGAGCGGCTCGACCGTGGCCAACGAGCGCGCCAGGGATGGCCCTTCGGCCAGCAGCAGCCGCACCTCGAAGGCGCAGCGCAGCTTCGCCAGCAAGCCCGCGGGCGACAGGCCAGGCGGGAAGCGCAGCAGTCCGGGGCCGGCGAGCGCAGGCCGGGGCAGCCCGCGCTCCGCGGCCTCGGCTTGCGCCACGTCTTCGAGGCCTGGCGGCACGGTGGCGCACACCGCGAGCGCCGCGAGCTCTCCCGGCGCCCCTCGCCACGAGACGGCCGGCCTCGCCGCGGCTCCCCCGGCGGCGCCGAGATGGTCGCGCGCCTTGGCCAGTGCCTCCGCCTCGGCCGCCGACCGCGGCGAGAGGGCTTCGAGCGCGGCGCGGGCCGCCTCGCCGCCGAGGCTGCCGAGCGCCAGCACCAGGGAGGGCCGCACCCAGGCGATGAGCTCCGCATCGAGGGCCGCGGCCAGAGCGGGAGCCTGCGCCTCTTCCCCCACCCTGCCGAGCGAAACGGCGGCGTTCTTCCGCACCTTGGGCTCGGCGTCGGCGAGCGCTGCGGAGAGCGCCGCGGCCGCCTCTTCGCTGTCCCCCAGCCGGCCGAGCAGGAACGCTGCGGCCTTGCGCGTCTCCGGCTCGCCATGCCGCAGCGCTTGGACCAGCGCCGGGCGGGCCGCCGCGCCGCGCGCCAGCAGCGCCTCGCCGGCGGCGCGCGTGGCGCGGGCGTCGGCCGCGCCGAGCCGCGACACGAGGTCGAGGATCGCCCCCTCGCTTGCCATGCTGCTCAGCGGAGCGCGAAGGGCGCGAGCTCGCGGCGCAAGTCCTGGTACAGCTCGGGCAGCCAGGCCGGTGAGTAGCGGAGGTCGGTGGGCGGAGACTTGCTTCGCAGGTCGTTGGGAGCGATCACCACGCGCACGTTCTCGGGGCCGACCTGCGCGGTGAGCACGAACAGGTCCTCGATCGCCGCATCGCCCATCGCCAGACAGCCGATCGACTCGTTGCGGCCGTGCACGAAGATGTCGCCGCCCAGGCTGACGCGGCTCTCCTGCGCGGCCTTGGCGCGGTCGAACTCGTTGGGGTAGTCGAGCTTCATCGACAGGTGGTAGGCGCTGTTGGGGTTGAGCCAGGTGACCCGGTACACACCCTCCGGCACCTGCCGGTCCCCCTCCACCAGCTTGGGCCCGGCCTTGCCGCTGGCGGCCTGGATGGCGTAGGACCGGATGAAGCGGGGGCTGCCGCTGTCGTCCGCCCACAGCTCGAGCAGTCGCTCCTGCTTGAAGGCCAAGAGGTGCACCCGCCGCGGCGGGAAGCGCACACCAGCGCGCGCGAACGACCGGCCCAGCCGCGCCGTGACCTCGTCCCCCAGATCGGCGACCACTTGCTCGGTGGGCGACAGCCGGGGCTTCTCCGGGCGTGGCGCCTTTCCCGGCCGCTCCGCCGAGGGCTTGCCCGGGGCTTGCGGCGGCTTCGGCTTGGGCGCGGCACAGGAGGCAACCAGCGCGGCGGCGAGCAAAAGGGGCAGATAGCGCATGTCTCTCATCCTCGAGCCAAAGTAGATAGCGAAGGCCATGCCGCAGAGCTTACTCGCTCAGCAGCTCGCCGAACGCCTGCAGAGACTCGACTCGCTCGGCCACCGCTTTGACCACCATCATCATCGGCACCGCGAGCAGCATGCCCCACAGGCCCCACATCCAGCTCCAGAACAGCAGGCCGCAGAAGATCGCCACCTGGTTCATGCGCGCCGCCCGGCCGAGCAGCCAGGGGGTCAAGAGCCATCCTTCGAGCGAGGTCACCACCAGCGCCAGCCCACCCGCCGTGACCGCCGGCGCGAGCTCGCCGAACTGCAGGTAGGCCACGGCGGTCAGCCCGAAGGTGACGAGCACCGGCCCGAAGTACGGCACGGTATTGAACACCGCCGCCGCCAGCCCCCATAGCGCGGCCCGCTCGACTCCCAGCCAGGCGAGCAGGCCCCAGCTCGCCAGGCCCACCAGCGCGCTGCCGAACGCCATCACGCGCAGGAAGCGGCCGACCTGGCGGCCGATCTCGTCGAGCACCTCGACGGTGATCTGCCGGCTGGCGAAGGCCGGCCCCGCCACGCGCACCAGCCGGCGCTTGAGCATGCTCTCCGAGAGCAGCAGGAAGTAGGTGAGGAAGAGGATCATCGCCAACTGGCCAGCGGCGTCGAACAGGGTCACCGAGCCCCACACCAGCGAGCGCGTGATGCTCACCGGCGGCTCCTCCACCTGCACCCGCACCACGCCCCGCGGTGCCTCCGGCGGGCCCAGCGCCGCTGTGGCCGTGGCCTCGATCTCGGCCGCCGCGTCCTGTACCTTGTCGATCGGCCCCGGGGCGCGCTGCCGATCGCTCTCCAGGGTCTCACGCAGGCGTGCCGCCGCGACCGGGACCTCCTCGATCACCGCCAGCGCCTCGTCGCGCAGGCTGAAGAGGCCGTATCCGATACCGCCGACCACCAGCGCGAGAACCACCAGCGAGGCCAGCGAGCGCGGCACCTTCCACGCCGCGAGCTGAGTCACCGCGGGGTGGAGCGCGATATACAGGAACCAGGCGAGGAGCAGCGGGATCACCGCCGCCTGCGCCAGGCGCAGAAAGAAAGCGCTCGCCAGGACGGCGAGCAAGGTGAGGGCGGCTTGGGGCATGGTAGCTCGAGCTCAGGATCGAAAAGCAAACCGGCGGGCGCCGGGCCTGGGCTGTTCACCTCGGGCCCGACACCCGCCGCAGCGGCAGGCTCGTCGTTGCTCTAACGGAGCCGCCGCAAGACCACGGCACCCAGGAGCGAGGCGACACCCACGAGCAGCAATGCTGGCGCGGGCAGCTTGCTGGCGGTCGCGGGCAGCTCGTCGGTGGCCGCGTACTGATCGTCGCCGAGTGCCGGTGAAGTGCTCTCCACCGCGGGCTCCGGCTGCGTGGCAGCCGAAGCGAGCGCCGAGCTCGAGGTGGCCGGCGTGATCTGCGAAGCCACCCACTGGCCGTTCTCGTCGACGTAGGCCACATTGACCCGCGCGTTCACCGCCAGGTCGCTCGGCTTCAGGATGCCGGGGCCCAGGATGAACGTCTTCTGGCCGGCGGCGGTGTCGATGATCAGCATGTCGTCCGACAACGACACCACGGTGCCAGTCGCCGTGAGGTTCTCGCCGCTCGCCACCGCGGCGATCAGCGCCAGCGCTACCAGGCAGAGCAGGGTTTTCTTCATGGTTGGAGGCTCCTTGTTGGTCCTCGGGACCTACTGTTGAGGCTGGCGCGCTCGGCGAGCGGCCAGGAACTGGTAACGAGGGGCGAACGAGCAACCGGCGTGCCACGCGCAAGTCGCTGCGCGCGCCCACCAGGATGAAGCTGCGCTCCACCGAGGTTTTCTGGCGAGGCCTTCCAGGCGAGCAAGAATTGCCGTCGGCTCCGAGCGGACTGCAAGCCTTACCGCGGCGGCTCGAACGCCTGCAACGAAGCGCGTTGCTGCGAGGAATGGCACGCTGGTTGCTCGAAGGCTCGCGGCCGGGAACAGAACGCCTATCTCGAAAAGGGGGAATCCCATGCTGTGGACGATCTTCATCGTGCTGTTGATCCTCTGGCTGCTGGGCATGGTCAGCTCTTACACCCTGGGCGGGTTCATCCACATCCTGCTGATCATCGCGCTGGTGGTGCTGCTGATTCGCATCATCCAAGGGCGCCGTGTGCTCTGAGCCTGCACCGCACCTTCGCGCCCACCGTACGAATGGCACGCGCGTTGCTCTAACGTCCCATCGTCGTGCCACGACGCACGGCTCGCACGTTCGGCTCACAGACCAGTACATCGGGAGGGTGCATGAACAGAGACGTTCTGGAAGGCAAGTGGAAGCAGCTCCGTGGCGAGATTCGCCGGCAGTGGGGCAAGCTCACCGACGACGAGCTCGATCAGGTGCGCGGTGACTCCGTCAAGCTGCTCGGTCTGCTGCAGGAGCGATACGGATATTCCAAAGAAGAGGCGGAAAAGCGCCTTCACTCGCTGGTGGAATCCTTCGAGCCCGAGCCGGTCGCCGAAGGCGCCGGCCGCGTTTGATGGTCACCGAACAGGAGCCACGTCATGAATCGCAAGCATCTGGTTTCGATCACCCTGCTCGCCCTCGTCGTGCTCTGCGCCCCTGGCCTCGCCGGCTGCCGGACGACGGCGCCGGTGGAGCAGCAGATCGACGAGGCCGAGATCACCACCAAGGTCAAGGCCAAGCTGATCGCCGACCCGCAGGTCTCCGCCTTCAACATCGACGTCGACACGCTGGGCTGCGAAGTGACGCTGTCGGGCGAGGTCAAGGAAGCAGTCGCCAAATCGGAGGCCGAGAAGCTGGCCAAGGACACCGAGGGCGTCTGCAGGGTCAAGAACCGCATCCGGGTCGTGGGCTCCTGACGCCGCCCTGGAAGTGAAGCCATGAACGGTCGTCAGCTCTTGGGCCTGCTGCTGATCGTCGGCGGCATCCTGGGCCTGATCTTCGGCGGCTTCAGCTACACCGAAGAGAAGCACGCCGTGGACCTCGGGCCCGTGGAGCTGCAAGTGGAGGAGAAGGAGCGGGTCAACATTCCGCTGTGGGCGGGGGTGCTAGCGGTCGGCGCCGGCGCCGCCTTGCTGCTTGCCGACCGACGGCGCAGCGCAGAGGTTTGCCGCCGGTCGCAAAAGCGTCGCCGCGCCCGCGGCGCCGCTTTTCTTTTCTAGCGCGACTTCCGCCTGACCGCGGCGGCGGGCCAATCGGCACAGAACCTGCTGCCGCTATCGCACATGAAGCCACTGCGCAAGCCCGCCGCCGAAGAATCGGACGACCAGGACGACGCTCCCCGCCGTGGGCCCAGACGGCTCGACAGGAGGAAGCCGCGTGCCGACCTGCCGCCGCGATGGCCGTCGCGCCGCTTCGTCGTGTGGAGCATCGTGGCCACGGTGGTGCTGGTCGTCGGCCTGGTGGTGGCGAAGCACGCGGACGAGATCGTGCGTCAGGTCCTGGAAGCACGGATCAACCGGCGCCTCCAGGGCTACAGCGTCTCGATCGCGGCCGCCGATCTCAGGCCCTTGAAGCTGGGGCTCGCGATCCAGGACGCGGTGGTCCGGCAGCATGCCCACCCGCAGCCGCCGGTGATGGTCCTCCCCAGCCTCGAGGTCGGTGTCCAGTGGCGGGAGCTGCTGCGCTTCCACCTGGTGGCCGACGCGGTGTTCGATCGGCCGCGCGTCCACGCCAACCTCCCTCAGCTCCGCGAGGAGGACCAGGACGAGATCGCCATCGAGGACCGCGGCTGGCAGGACGCTTTCCAGTCGATCTACCCGCTCAAGTTCAACCACGTCGAGGTGCGCGACGGCGAGATCGTCTACGTGGACCGCGACCCCGACCGCCCGCTGGAGCTCTCGCACTGGCACCTGGTTGCCGAGAACATCCGCAACGCGCGCTCCGCCAAAGGCGTCTATCCCTCGCCGGTGCGCACCGAGGCGGTGCTCTTCGGCAGCGGCCGCGGCGTGCTGGAGGGCCACGCCGACTTCCTCTCCAAGCCCTACCCCGGCGTGCATGCCGCCTACCGGCTCGACGACGTGCCGCTCGAACGGCTGGGCATGCTCTCCTCGCGCGCCAACCTCGAGCTCGAGGGCGGCGTGCTCGACTCGCGAGGCAAGGTCGAGTACAGCCCGCTGAACCGTGAGGCGCAGGTGGCCGAGCTGACGATCGACGGCCTGCACGTGGACTACATCCACACCGCGGCCACCGCCGAGGCAGAGAAGGCCCGCGCCGCTGCGGCCGCCCGCGTCGCGCAGGACCCTCAGCCCGACCTGCGGGTCCGGGTCGACGACGTCCGCCTGACCAACTCCGTGTTCGGCCTGGTCAACCGCGCCGCCGCCGATCCTTACCGCGTGTTCATCGATCATGGCGAGCTGGTGGTGACCGGCCTCTCGAGCGGGCTGCGGGAGAGGCCCGCCAAGGCCACGCTCACGGGAAGGTTCATGGGCAGCGGCGCCACGCGCGCCCAGGCCACTTTCCGCCAGCACAACGCGGGGCCGAGCTTCGACCTCGACGTGGCGATCGAGGACGCTTCCCTGCCGGCGATGAACGACCTGCTGCGCTCCTACGGCAAGCTCGACGTGGTCGACGGCAGCTTCTCCGTGTACTCCGAGGTCGAGGTGGATCGCGGCAGAATTGCCGGCTACGTCAAACCGCTGATCCGCGATGTCGAGGTCTACAGCTCGAAGCAGGACAAGAAGAAGCCGCTCCTCAAGCGGCTCTACGAGAAGATCGCCGGCGGCCTCTCCCACCTGCTCGAGAACCGACCGCGGGACGAAGTTGCCACCGTGGTGGACCTCTCCGGCTCGCTCGACGACCCCAACACCAGCACCTGGGAAGTCGTCGCGCGCCTGGTCGGGAACGCCTTCGTCAAAGCCATCCTCCCCGGCTTCGACCGCGAGGTGGAGGCGGCCCAGCGAGGCCGCGGCAAGCGGCGCGACGGTCGTGAGGGCTCGCGCGAAGATAGAGCCAGCCGATAGACTGTCGGGAACCGATCTCTCGCCCGGGCGTTGAGGCTCCCAGGAGGGAACGAGATGGACGGCATCCGCCAGGACATCCGGCAGGCGCTGCGCGCCATGGCGCAGCACAAGGGTTTCACCGCCGCGGCCCTGCTCTCGCTGGCCCTGGCGATCGGCGCCAACTCGGCGCTGTTCTCGGTCGCCTACGGGGTGCTGCTGCGCCCCCTTCCCTACCCCGAGGCCGACCGGCTGGTGCGCCTGTCGGAGGTGCACCCCGGCGCCACCGCCGCGGTGCGCGCACCGCTGCTCTCCAACTTCACCTTCGAGGCCTGGAGCGCGAGCGCGCGCACGCTCGAGGGCCTGGCCGCCTACAACACGGCGCTGCTCACCGACTCGACCGGCAGCCAACCGGTGCGCCTGCGCGGCGCGGCGGTCTCGCCCTCGCTGTTCTCCCTGCTCCGAGTGCCGCCGGCGGCCGGGCGGCTGCTGGCCGCGGGCGACGCCACCGAGGGCGCGGCGCCGGTCGCCGTGATCTCGGACCGGCTCTGGCGCGAGCGCTTCAGCGCCGACCCGGCGGCCGTCGGCCGCAGCCTGACGCTCGACGGCAAGCCGCACGAGATCGTCGGCGTGGCCCCGCCGGGGTTCTACTTCCCGGACCGTGAGGCCCTGCTCTGGACCCCCTTCACGGTCCCCGCCGGCGTCGCTCAGCAGGGGCGCATGTCGATCCGCGTCTTCGGCGCGCTCGGGCGGCTGCGGCCGGGGGCCACCCTGGACCAGGCGGCCGCCGAGGGCACGGCGGCGGCGCGCGGCGTCGAGCGCCCTCAGGTAGCCGAGGCGATCTTCGGCAAGGGCAAGCCGGTCGAGGTACGAGTCAAGACGCTGCTCGACGAGACCACGGCGAGCGTCCGCCCCGCGCTCCTGGTGCTTGCGGTCGGCGTCGGCTTCGTGCTCCTCATCGGCTGCGCCAACGTCGCCAACCTGCTGCTGTCGCGGGGCGTCGCTCGCCAGCGCGAGCTGGCGGTGCGCTCGGCGATCGGCGCCAGCGGCCGCCGCATCCTGCGCCAACTGCTGACCGAGAGCCTGGTGCTCGCGGCCCTGGGCGGGCTCGCCGGGCTGGGGCTCGGCTGGGCCCTGCTGCGGCTTCTCCCGGCGCTGGCGCCGGCTGGTTTCCCGCGCCTGGCCGACGTCCAGATGGACGGGCGGAGCCTTGCCTTCACGCTCCTCGTCGCCCTGGGCGCCGGCCTGCTCTCCGGCCTCCCGCCCGCCTGGCGCGCCGCGAGGAGCGAGCTGCTTCCGGGCCTGCGCGAGGGCGTGGGGGCCTCGGCCAGCTCGCGCACGCTGCGCCTGGGTGGAGGCCTGCTGGTGGCCGAGGCGGCGCTGGCGGTGATCCTCCTGGTCGGGGCCGGCCTGCTGGTCAGGAGCTTCACCCGCCTGGTCGAGGTGGACGCCGGCTACGACCCCGAAAATGTCCTCCTGGCGCAGATCTACATCGATTCCGACGCCGCGGCCGAGCGGGTGCGGGCCGAGGCGGACACCCTGCTGGAGCGCCTGCGGGCGCTCCCGGGGGTCGCGGCCGCCGGCGCGGGCAACATGGCGCCGCTGGTCCGCTCGACGATGATCTCGCTCTTCGACCTTCCCGAGCCGGGCTCCCGGGGCGAGCGGGTCAGCGCCCGCGCCGTGACTTACGTGGTCACGCCGGGCTACTCCGAGGCCCTCTCGCTACGCCTGCGCGAGGGGCGCTTCCACAACCGCGGCGACCTCGGCACCGGCATTCGCACGGTGGTGGTCAACGACGAGTTCGTGCGCTCCTACCTCGCCGACGGCGAACCCGTCGTCGGGCGGCGGTGGCAAGGGCTCGGCCGCCCGGACGGGCACCCGGGTGCGCCCACCGAGATCATCGGTGTGGTCGCCAACGTGCTCAAGGATGGCCTCGACACCGAGCCGCAGGCCGAGATCTACACCCTCCCGGAGCAGGGCTACGCACTGGCCGGGGAGCTCAACCTCGTCCTGCGCACCGCCGGCGACCCCAGGTCCCTGGTGCCGGCGGTGCGCGCCGCGGTCGCCGAGCTCGTGCCGGGGGCGGCGGTCGAGGTCGCGGCCCTCTCCAGCCGGGTGTCGGCGTCGGTCGCCCAGCCGCGCTTCGCGGCGGCTACCCTGGCGGCCTTCGCGCTGCTGGCGCTCATCCTCGCTTCGACCGGGCTCTACGGCGTGCTCTCCTACAACGTGTCGCAGCGGCGCCGCGAGATGGGGGTGCGCGGGGCGCTGGGCGCCGGCCAGGGCGACCTCGTCCGCCTGGTACTGCGCCAGGGGCTCACGGTGACGGTCGCCGGCCTGGTCCTGGGCCTGGTGGGCGCAGCGGCGCTGACGCGGCTCCTCAGCGGCCTGCTGTTCGGCATCACGCCGCTCGACGGCGTGGCGTTCGGCACCGCGCCGGTGCTGCTGCTGGCGGTGGCCCTCCTCGCCTGCCTGCTGCCTGCCAGGCGAGCCGCGGCCGTCCATCCGACCGAGGCGCTGCGCAGCGAGTAGGCGGGGCGCGGCGCCAGGTGTGTCCACGCCTTCCCGGCGGCCGCCGGAAAGAGGAACGAGGCGGCACGGAGTCTCCCTCGGCGAGGAGCGTACGGCGCTGAGAAGTGAGGGCCGGGCGAGGCCCGGCCCTTCGAACGGCGCGCAGCTGCGATCAGGTCTCGTTCGGAATGTACTCGCAGGGCCCGCCGCAGACTTCCTCGCAGTAGTCCCAGCAGCTCGAGAGAGAGCCGCAGCACTCGTCGCTGTAGCCGTCGTTGCACTCGATCCAGAACCACTCGCACTCCGTCTCCTGCCACTTCTCGGAGCGGCCCATGCCACCTTGCGCGGGCTGGCGGCCGCTCGGCGTCGCCAGGAAGAGCGGCTGGTTCGAGGTACCGAGCAGGTCGACGAGGGAGGGCTCTTGCGCCGGAGTCGAGTTGGCGCCCGGGCAGCCGGCCGGGGCGGCGTACAGCGCCGGCGCGGCGAGGACGGCGAAGGCCAAGGCGAGGAGAAGAGTCAGGTGCTTCGAGCTCATAGCATCTCCTTTCCTGCTTACACATAATTGACTGATGCGGTAATGCTAGTTTCCGGCTGTCTTAGAGTCAATAGGGTAGATTCGAGCGATCTGACGTGGCCGGCGCCTGTTCTCAGCTCCCCTGAAACTTCCCCTCCACGATGGCCGTTGCTTCAGCAGACGGTTCCAGGGCAGGAGCAAAGGAGGGCCACGATGGACGCGAACCGCGACGGCTCGGGTGGAAGCTGGAGGAGCTGGCTCGACAGGGCCTTCCAGGACTTGCGGTACGGGGCCCGCAATCTGCGCCGCCGGCCTGGCTTCACGGCGGCCGCGGTGGCCACGATCGCGCTCGGGGTGGGCGCCAACTCGGGCGTCTTCAGCGTGATCCACGGCGTGCTGCTCTCCGAGCTGCCCTGGCCCGAGCCGCAGCGCCTGGTTGCGGCCTGGGAGCTGAACCGGCGCTCCTTCGAGATGGCGAGCGCCTACGGCAACTTCCTCGATTGGAAGAAGGCTCGCAGCTTCGAAGCTCTGGCCGCCTACGCTCTCGACTCGCCCACTGTGCTGGGCGGCGACGAGGCCGTGGTGGCGCAAGCCGCGGCGGTCGGCGGAGGGTTCTTTCGCGTGCTGGGCGTCCGCCCGATCGCGGGCCGACTGCCGCTCGCCGAGGAGCACGTGGCCGGTGGTCGGCCGGTCGCCGTGGTCAGCGAGCGCTTCTTCCGCGACCGCCTGGGCGGCAATGCCGCTGAGCTGGAACGCCGGCGCCTCGACCTCTGGGGCATGAGCTTCGAGGTGGTCGGCGTGGTGCCGGACGCGCTCGCCTTCCCGGCGGCGACCGAGATCTGGGCGCCGCTCGAGCTCCACTCCCCGCAGCCGGTGCGCACCGCCCACAACTTCCGGGTGATCGGCCGCCTGGTCCCCGGCGTCTCCATCGCGCAGGCGCAGCTCGAGCTCGACACCATCACCAAGGCGATCGTTTCGGAGGAGCCCTCCGACTATCTTCCGGCCGGTGCCCTGGTGCGACCGCTCAAGGCCGAGATCACCGGCCGGGCGCGCCGGCCGCTGTGGGTGCTGCTGGGCGCCACCGGCCTCGTGTTACTGGTGGCCGGCTCCAACCTGGCGAGTGCCTTCCTGGCGCGGAGCCTGGAGCGGCGAGGCGAGATCTCGGTACGCGCCTGGCTGGGTGCTTCCACCGCGCGCCTCCTCGGCCCCCTGGTCGCGGAGAGCGTGCTCCTCTCGCTGGCCGGGGCCGCCCTCGGCGTGCTGCTGGCGGCCGCTCTCCGCGAGTACCTGCTGGCCCTCGCTCCCGCGGGGCTGCCCCGCCTGGAGCAGGTGCGGATCGACGTGCCGGTGCTCGCCTTCGCGCTGGGCCTCTCGGCCGCGACCGCGTTCCTCTTCGGCGTCGCGCCGAGCCTGCGGCTGGCGCGGCGCAGCAGCGGCCTCGCCGCCTGGAGCGGGCGGGCCACGGTCGAGCGCCATCAGCTCCGCGCCTGGAACGCCCTGGTTGCCGTCGAGGTGGCGCTGGCCCTCGTCCTGCTGGTGGGAGCAGGCCTCCTGGTGCGCACCCTGGGCGAGCTGCTGCTTATCGAGCCGGGCTTCACCACCGAGCGGGTGGCGACCGTCTCGGTGAGCCTGCCCTCCTCGCGCTACGCCGAGCCGGCGGCGATCGAGAGCTACTTCGGCGGCGCGCTCCGCGAGCTGGCCGCGCTGCCGGGGGTGCGGAAGGTCGGGGTCACCAGCACGCCGCCGTTCTCCGGCTTCAACCCCACCGGGCAGATGCGGGTCGAGGGTGGGCCCCTGACGACCCTCGACGGCGCCTACCGCGCGGTGCGCGGCGAGTACTTCGACGCCCTCGGCATCCCGCTGCTCTCCGGGCGGGTACTCGACGAGAGGGATCGCGCCGGGGCCGGCTACACGGCGGTGGTGAGCAAGGCCTTCGCTGAGCGAGCGTGGCCGGGCCAGGACCCACTCGGCAAGCAGGTCGACGCCGCGGGCATGGACGAGCTCTGGCAGCAAGGTGTGTGGGCGACGGTGGTCGGCGTGGTGGGCGACGTCCGCCACGGCGATTTGACCTCCCCGATCGAGCCGGCCGCCTACTTCCCGGCCCTGCAGCGCCCGCAGAGCATCACCCAGGCGACGATCACGGTGGCGACCTCGGGCGAGCCCGCGGCACTGCTCGAGGCGCTGCGCCGGACCTGCCTCGAGGTCGACGCCGAGGTGCCGGCGCGGGTCGGCACGCTCCGCGAGCGGCGGGCCCGCTCGGTCGCGGAGCAGCGCTTCGCCCTGCAGCTCCTGGGCGGCTTCGCGGCCCTGGCCCTGCTGCTGGCGGCGGTCGGCATCGCGGGGGTGGTGACCTACGCCGTGGCGCGCCGCCGCCGCGAGCTGGGAGTGCGGATCGCGCTAGGCGGCCGCCGCGACCAGGTGCTGCGGTTCGTGCTCGGCCGCTTCCTCCGGGTCGTCGCGGTGGGCCTCGTGGCCGGCATCGCCCTCGCCGCCGCCCTCACCCGCTTCCTCGGCTCGCTCCTCTACGGCGTCGCCCCCACCGACCCCCTCACCTTCGGCGGCGTGATCGTCGTGCTCGCCCTGATCGCCCTGGTCGCGAGTTACCTGCCCGCCCGCCGGGTGCTGGCGATCGAGCCCGCGGAGGTGCTGCGCGGCGAGTGAGCCGGCCACAGGCAGGCCAGGGGCGAAGCCGGTTGGAAGTGACTTGGCTGGCCCACTCTGGCAAGCTTCGCCGGGATCGGAAAGGGGGCGCTGTGGACGACGACCTCGAGACGATGTCCCGCGAGGAGCTGATCGCCGAGACGAGGCGCCTGCGCGCGGGTATCCGAACGCACCGGGACAGCACAGGACATGAGCTCTGCTGGCACCACCCGGCGCTCTGGGCTCTCCTGCCCGAGAAGACCGATCCGTTGCCGACGGTCCCCACCTGGCCGGAATTCCTCCGCGGCTGCCTGCTGTATCGCCAGTCTTTGGAC
>JBIOXV010000199.1:0-19211 GCA_044869805.1 Thermoanaerobaculia bacterium
CGGTTCCCGCCGAACGGATAGTGGAGGCGAAAGAAGTCGTAGGGAACCTCGCGCAGGTGAGCCAGCACGTCGAAGACCACTTCGACTCGTAGCGGCCGATGGCCGTTGAAGGCCCGGGTCAAAAAAGCCGCGTGCCAGCCGAGCGCCCGGGAAACCTCGCGGGCCGAGGTGTGGTGCTCGGCGAGCAGCGTCTGGAGGCTCTGACCCAGGGCGACCACGGCCGGATGAGCTGCCACGGCAGGAGCTTACCTCAGTGCGCGGCGGCCCTTTTGCGAGACATGTAGGCTGCTAATGGAATCTATATTCATGTTACGGTCCCCCTCCAATGCCAATCTCTTTCTTCAGCTCCCGAGCCCAAGGCCACTCTCGTGCTCTCAGCGCCCAGGAGGTGCGCGGCGCGCTCTCCGAGCTGCCCGGCTGGGGGCCATACCGCTACAGCCGGAGGCTGCGCGGCGTGTGGCGATTCGCGACCGCCGAGGACGCAGCCGGCTTCGTGATCGCCGTCGAGGCGATCGCCTTCGAGCAGGGTCTGTTGCCGGAGGTGCACTCGACGGGCCGGTCGGTGACCGTGATCCTGACGGACCCTCGAGCCGAGGCGGTCACGCCTACCGTCCTCGCGTTCGCAAGACGGCTCTCCGAGGTGGCCGGACTACCCGGAGGCCCGGAGCTGGGCCGTACCGCGCCGCTGGTGGCGGCCGTGGTGCAGGAGCTCACGACGTGAGGAAGGGAACCGAGCGCGCAGCAGAGCAACCCTCGCCTGCAATCCTCGCGCGACCCAACCGAGGATCTGACGCCTCTCCTCCGACCCAAGGCAGGGAAGGACCCCTCCGAGCCATGACCCGGCGCAGAACGAGGAGATCCAAGAGCACCGCCGAGGTGCTGGATCGGCTGCTCACCGAGCTCTACGCGGGTGCGCCCGGAGAGGACGACCTTGCCAAGGTTCGGCCTGAGCCGGAGCCTACGGTGGCGGCGCCCAGCGGCGGGGAGGGACGCCTCACAGGCAAGGCCTTGCGCGCGGCCCGTGCCCTGCTCGGCCAGCTCAAACGCTGGCGGCCCGAGGACGAGCGAGCCGTCACCCAGCTTCTGGCCGAGCCCGTATCAGAACGCTGGCGCCGTGTTGCGACGGACTGCAGAATCCAGCGACCGGAGGTGATCGAGCTGTTGCTGTCGGCTGCGAACGAGCGCGGAGCCGGCCTGCGCAGCGCGGATGCCGAGGAAACCGGCCTCCTCGCGCTCCACCTCTGCGAACGGTTGGACCCGGATGCCTACCCCGAAGGCTTGGTGGGAGACCTTTTGTGCCGAGCGCTCGCAACGCGCGTCGAGCATCTGATCGCCCATCGCCGGCTGCGGGCCGCGGAGCTCGCCTGCCTGCGCACGCGAGATCTGCTGCTCGAATCGAGCGATCCCCTGGTGGCCCAAGATGTGGGCCTTGCCTCGGCCCTGCTCCATTGGGCGCAGGGCGACCGGGAGGAAGCGCTCGCCCTGCTCAATGGCCTGGGTCGACTGGCCGCGATGCTGGGCGAGGTGGGCCGCGTGGGAGAGCTCGCGCTCTGGTGCTGCATGCTGTTTGTGGAGCTAGGCGATCGAGAGGCCGCCGCCGGCCTCGAGGCCCAGGCGGAGGATGTCCTGAGCGCCTCCGCGGTCAAGAAGGGCTCGGCCAGAGTGCGGGCCAAGCACAAGGCCCTGCACTTGGCCGAGGCCCCATCCCATCCACCAGGCGGAGCTCCGACCGTGCACTGAGCCTCGCTATTGTTGATCGGATTGGTCAACTTTCCTACAATGGCCGCTCCGAGCCTTCTCCCCGAGGGAAGGCCGCGGCCAACCCCCCTGAACGCGAGATCCAGAACAGGAGCCGATCCCATGAGCGCGATCGAGTCCCGTGGCTATGCCCACCCGGAAGTGCTGGTGTCGACCGACTGGGTCGCCGAGCACCTCGACGATCCCAACGTCCGCGTCGTCGAGTCGAACGAGGACCCCCTGCTCTACCCTTCAGGCCACATCCCCGGCGCCGTCGAGGTCGACTGGACCCGCGACCTCAACGACCCCGTGCGCCGCGACTACCTGGGCCGGGCGGGCTTCGAGGCCCTGATGCGCCGCCTGGGCGCCGGGCCGGGCACCACGGTGGTCTTCTACGGCGACAAGAACAACTGGTGGGCGACCTACGCCTTCTGGGTCTTCCAGCTCTTCGGCCACGGCAATGCCCGGGTGATGGACGGCGGGCGGCTCAAGTGGCAGAAGGAGGGGCGGCCGCTGGTCCAGGAAGTGCCGAGCTACCCGGCGAGCGACTACCGGGCCCCGGAGCGCGACGACTCGACCTTCCGCGCCTTCCGCGACCAGGTGCTCCGCCACGTCGAGAACGGCGGCCGGCTGGTCGACGTGCGCAGCCCGCCCGAGTTCAGCGGCGAGCGGCTGCACATGCCCGACTACCCGAACGAGGGGGCGCTGCGCGGCGGCCACATCCCGGGCGCCGCCAACATCCCCTGGGCGCGCGCCGTCGACACCGACGACGGCACCTTCAAGTCCAGCGCCGATCTGAAGGCCATCTACGAAGGGGAGAAGCACCTCTCCGAAGCTGACGACGTGATCGCCTACTGCCGCATCGGCGAGCGCAGCAGCCACACCTGGTTCGTGCTGCACTACCTGCTGGGCTACCCCCGGGTACGCAACTACGACGGGAGCTGGACCGAGTGGGGCAACCTGGTGGGCGTGCCGATCGAGAAGGGCGCGTAGAGCCGCGATGGCTGCCGAGCAGAATCCGGCCGGCCCGGGCCACGGCGAGCAGCAGCCTCCGGCGGGCGCCGGCCTGCCGGCGAAGCTCGCGCGCCTGCTCGACGCCTTCGCGCTGATGCCGGACCGCAGCGAGCGCATCCAGGCGCTGATCTCGATCGCCCGGCGCTTCCGGGAGGTGCCTGACGCGGTTGCCGCGCGGCCCTACCCGGAGTCGGCCAAGGTGCCGGCCTGCGAGTCCGAGGCCTTTCTGTTCACGCAGCCGCAGGCCGACGGCACCTTGAAGCTCCACTTCGCGGTCGAGAACCCGCAGGGCATCTCGGCCCAGGCCATGGCCGTGATCCTCGACGAAACCCTCTCCGGCGAGCCGCTCGCCCAAGTGGCGCAGGTCCCCCGCGACCTCCCCTACCAGCTCTTCGGCAACGAGCTCTCGATGGGCAAGTCCATGGGCCTGATGAGCATGGTCGCCATGGCCCAGGCCGCGGCACGGCGCGAGCTGGCGCGGCGCTCCCAGCAGTGAATCCCTTCACAGCATCTCGGCCCGAAGATTGCTAGCTTGAGCCTCGCCGGCCGTTCTGCGGTGGCTCCTGCCATGCGACGATCCCCCACCCTCCTCGCGCTCGCCTCGCTCGTTGTCGGGGCGCTCGTCGCATTGCCGGCGGCCGGCACTACCTACGTCATGGTCTCGGACGCCGACCTGGTGTCGCAGGCCGAGGTGATCGCCGAGGTCGAGGTGCTGGGGCTGGCGCCGGCGGCGGGCAGCGGCGTGCCCGCCACCGACTACGAAGTCGCCGTGCTCGCGGTGCTGAAAGGCACGGTGGCGGCGTCTTCGGCCACGGTGCCGACGATCCTCGTCAGAGTACCGGGCGGCGAGTCGCCGCATGAGCTCGGCTACCGGGTGTGGGGCGCCCCGGCGTTCGCGCCCGGGGAACGCGCCATCCTCTTCCTGCTGCAGGCGCCGGACGGCCGCTACCGGATCCTCCACCTGCTGCTGGGCGCCTTCCACGAGGTCTCCATCGCCGGCCGCCGGCTGGCGCTGCGCGATCTCTCGGGGGCGAGCGAGGCGCGCCTCGACGGCGAAGGCCAGCTCGCCATCGACGAGCGCCCTGTCGACGCGGCGCGCGACTTCGACGCTTTCTCCGGCTGGATCGCGGCGGGCGGGCGGGGCAGCGACTACTTCGTGCGCGACAAGAGCGGCGGGCTCGACGAGGCCATCGCCTCCTACACCTTCCTGACCGGCGGCGACGGGGTGCGCATCCGCTGGTTCGACTTCGATCAGGGCGAGACCATCGGCTGGCAGGCGGACGGCCGCGGCCAGGCCGGCCTCGCCGGCGGCGGCTTCGGCGAGCTGCAGCAGGCGATCGCGGCCTGGAACAACGACCCCTCCTCGACCGTGCGCTACGGCTGGAGCGGCACCACCGGCTCGCTCGCCACCGGCTGCTCGTCGCCCCTCGGGGTCGGCAAGCTGGTGTTCGAGGACCCGGCGGGCGAGATCGCCGGCAGCTACGGCTGCGGCGGCGGCATCCTGGCCCAGGGCGGCCCCTGCTACCAGTTGACGCTGGTGCCCTACCGCGGCGTGAGCTACCACCCGGCGGTGGACGCGCACGTGGTGCTCAATGACGGGCTCTCCTGCTTCTTCCAGCAGAGCGCCAGCCCAGGGAAGGCGGCCGAGGCGCTGTTCGCCCACGAGCTGGGCCACACCCTGGGCTTCGGCCACTCGGCCTCGGCCCAGGCGCTGATGTACGCCTTCGCCCACGACGACGGGCGCGGCGCCCAGCTCCATGCCGACGACCGCGCCGTGCTCGCCGAGGTCTACGGCAACGGTGCGCCTCCTCCGCCCCCGCCCGGCCCCGCGCTCCCGGCGGCGCCCAGCCAGCTCACAGCCACGCCGACCTCCACCACCCAGGTCCGCCTCACCTGGCGCGACAACGCCGGCAACGAGAGCGGCTATCGCGTCGAGCGCCGGGGCTACGCCGGCTTCGTCGAGATCGCCGCGCTGCCGGCCGGCAGCGACCGCTACACGGCGGCCGGCATGGCGCCGGCAACGCCCTTCGAGTTCCGGGTGCGGGCGGTCAACACGCAGGGGTTCTCGGCCTACTCCAACGCCGCCGCGGCCGTGACCCGCGGCGTGGTGGGGCCCTGCGTCGCCAACGCCACCACCCTCTGCCTGCTCTCCGGGACGGTCCGCGTAGAAGTGGACTGGAAGAACCAGCACGGAGGAGGCGCCCTGGGCACCGGGCGCGCGGTGCCGATCGGCGCCCAGGCCAGTGCCAAGACCGGCGCCTTCTGGTTCTTCAGCCCCGACAACGTCGAGCTGCTGGTCAAGGCGCTCGACGGCGGGCCGATCAACGGCCACTACTGGGTCTTCTACGGCGCCCTCTCGGACGTCGAGTACTGGCTGCGCGTCACCCAGACGGCGAGCGGCGAGGTGGCGATCTACCACAACCCGGCGGGCGAGATCTGCGGCGACGGCGACGTGGGCGCGCTGGCCAAGGCCGGCGGCGGCGAGCCCGGCCCCGGCCTCGCCCCGCTCGCGGCGGAAGGCCCCGTGCTCGCCACCGCGGCGGCCGGCCCGTGCGCCGCCGGGCCCGAGACGCTGTGCCTGCTCTCCGGCCGCTTCGAGGTGCGGGTCGACTGGCGCGACCATCGCAACGGCACCTCGGGCACCGGCAAGCGGGTCAACGTCTCGGACCGCAGCGGCTACTTCTGGTTCTTCAGCGCCGACAACCTCGAGCTCACGGTCAAGGCCCTGGACGGTCGCGCCCAGAATGGGCACTTCTGGTTCTTCTACGGCGCGCTCTCCGACGTCGAGTACCAGGTCAAGGTGCGCGACACGGTGACCGGCGCCACCCGCGTCTACTCCAACCCGGCGGGGGAGATCTGCGGGGAGGGCGATACCGCCGCTTTCTGAGCTCATCGCTGCCAGCGGGCCACGCGCTGTGTCGCGTGGCCTGCTCACCGCAGCTCCTCCTGCCCGAGCGGCGGTGAAGCCACCCGCCGCCTGAGTGAAATCCCCCAGGCCGTCTGGGGGATTTCCCTGTCGCCGCCGTCGCGGACAGCCTGCCACGATTACCAGCTCAACTACCTTCCGGAGCTAGGAGGAAACGTGAACCGTCAAACCTTCGGGAAGCTCGTCGTGGTGGTGCTGGCGCTCGCGGCTCTGGCCGCGACCGGTCCCGCGACGGCCGGCGCGCACATCAGCGCCGAGCTGCTCAGCAAGATGGCCACGGCGCTGCCGCTACAGCAGCTCGAGATCGTCGTCACCTTCAAGCAGTCGGGGCCGCCGCAGGCGAGCCAGATCCAGGCGTTGAAGGCGCTCGGGATCAGCCGCGGCATCTCGTTCCAGAGCCTGCCGATCGCCGGCGCGCTGGCGACGCCGTGGTCGATCAACCAGCTCGCCAAGCGCTCGGACGTGCTGTCGATCACCGCCAACGGTACCCTGACCTACTACAACCACGACGCGCGGCAGCTCTCGGGCGTCGACCAGGTACAGTCCGATCCCGACCTCGGCTTCACCGGCGCTGGCGTCACGGTGCTGGTCAACGACTCAGGTGTCGATGCCCTGCACAGCGACCTCGCTTTCGGCAGCCACGTCGTCGAGAACGTGCAGGCGCTGACCAACCTCTCCGCCGTCCTCACCTTCCTGCCGGTGACCTATCTCGAGGGCCAGCCCAACACCGATATCAGCTCCGGGCACGGCACCCACTGCGCCGGAGCGGTGGGCGGCAGCGGCGCGCAGTCCGCCGGCTTCTATCGCGGCGTGGCGCCCGGGGCGCTGCTCGTCGGCTACGGGTCGGGGGCGGTCATCTCGATCCTCGACGCGGTCGGCGGCTTCGACTACGCGGTCGCCAACAAGGACCGCTTCGCGGCGCCGATCCGGGTGATCAGCAACTCCTGGGGGAGCTCGGGCGCCTTCGACCCGACCGATCCGGTCAACGTCGCCTCGTACGCGGCGTTCGGGGCCGGTATGCTGGTCGTCTTCGCGGCCGGCAACGAGGGGCCGGACGCCAACACCCACAACCCCTACGCCCAGGCGCCGTGGGTCGTCTCGGTGGCGGCCGGCAACAAGGACGGCACGCTCGCCGACTTCTCCTCGCGCGGCAACCCGGGCGAGTCCGGCACCTTCACCATGTCCGACGGCCGGGAGTGGACCTACGTCAACGAGCCGACGCTCGTCGCGACCGGGGTCGACATCGTCTCGACCCGCGCGCTCACTGGTCTCCTGCCGGTCCTGGCGCTGCCCCAGGATCTCTCGCTCGACCCGCTGCACATCCCGTTCTACACCCACATGAGCGGCACCTCGATGGCGACGCCGCACGTTGCCGGCATCGCCGCCCTGCTCTTCGACGCCGACCCGACGCTGACGCCGGCCGAGGTCAAGCAGATCCTCGCCGACACCGCGAACCCGATGGCGGGGCGCTCGTCGTACGAGGTGGGTGCCGGGCACGTCGACGCTTACGAGGCGGCGACGGTCGCGGCGCAGTAGCGCCGAGCCGCGGCGGGTAGCCTTCCCCACGCCGTGGGGAGTGTGCCCGCCGCGCGCCGGTTCATCGAGCGCGGCCCGCTGGAGGCGATGGGCCGACCCAGCGACTGAGCGCGATCCCGCACCCCACGATTGCCACCGGCCACACGTGGAAGACCAGGCGCGGCAGGTTCGAGCGCACGAAGAACTCGGCGGCCTCCGCCGTCGGGTGCGCGGTCGCGAGGTAGACGTAGCCGTAGAAGGCGAGCTGCAGCGAGGCCACCAGCGCCGCCGGCCGCGCCGGCCGGCAGAAGAGCAGCGCCGGCAGGAGGAGCACCAGGAAGCCCGCGCCGTGCCACTCCGGCACCAGGAAGCTCTCGAAGGCGGCGCGGGCGATAGTGCCGGCGTAGCGCAAGGAGAAAGCCCGCTCCCCCTGCGCGCTGGGAAGGTCGTAGTGCCAGTCGTGGACCAGCCAGATGCCGACCACGAGCAGCGCCGGCAGCACCACCGCGGGCGCCGCTCGCCACCACCCTCGCCCGCGGCGCGCGAGGTAGACCGCGGCGAGGAACGCGGCGAGCGGCAAGCCCTCGAGCTTGGCCGCGGCGGCGAGGGCCGCGAGCAGGCCGAGGCCCAGGTCCGGAGCTCGGAAGCCGGCCCCGCTCCCCGGTGAGAGCAGCAGCGGCCAGGCGGCCAGCGGCACCAGGGCCAGCATCCAGTCCGGGCTGCCGCCCATGGTGTAGCCGATGCCGAACATCGCCAGGCCCAGCGCGAGGAGGGCGAGGGTCGCCTGGGCCGCCGGGCGAGACACCTCGGAGACCCGCAGCGCCTCGCGGCCGGCGGCGAGCAGGGCGAAGAAGAAGATCGGCGTCCACAGCATCATCGCCGGCTCGGCGAAGCGGCCGGCGACGGCGGCGGTCGCCGCCAGCAGGCCGGGGTAGAGATTGGGGTACTCCGGGTGCCGCAGCCAGTTCCAGGGCCGGGCCAGGAACTCGAAATCGAAGCCGCGGGCGAGGAAGAAGCGCTGGCCCTTGATGCCCCAGTGGAAGATGAAGTCCGAGTAGACCATCCACAAGAGCACCGCGCAGACCGTGACGACGGCGAGGCAGAGGAGGGCCAGGGCATCGCCCCAGCCGGGCGCCCCCGGGCCGCTTCGTAGGGGGCCCGCCTCCGGCACCGCCACCCGGCGGCTGGCGAGGTGCGCGGCTCCCGCGGCCATCGCCAACGCGGCGGCGAGCGTCGCGGCGTTCCACGGCACGCCGAGAGTGAAGAGCGCCACTTCCGACAGGTAGAGGCCCAGCAGCCCGGCGACCCCGAAGAGGACCCAGCGGTAGAGCGGGTCCTCGCCGGCACGGGCCAGCCGGCCGCGCAGACGGCTCCCCGCGAGCGCACAAGCGATCGCCACGGCGAGCGTGGCGGCGGGGCTCAGCGCGCCTCCCCGGTCTTCGCCATGCGGTACAGCCGCCCCGGTCCTTGCTCGAGCACCAGCACTAGGTCCGGCCGCTCGAGGGGCCGGCGGAAGGTCACCCAGTACTCCGCGGCCTGCGCCTCGGGCTGGTCCTCGGGGATCAGCAGCCGGCCGGGAAAGAGGTACGAGGCCCACAGGAAGCGGAAGAAACCCTCGTAGCTCGGCGTCGCCTCGGTGGCGAAGGCCACGCGGCTCCCCGGCGGCACGCTCTCCATCGCCCGGTGGAGGAACGCCTGCAGGCGCCGGGCCTGCGGCGTCGAGGGCCGCCACAAGATCGCCGCCCGCGGCGGTGGAGGCCGCAGGACCTCGAGGTCGAGCGTGCGGTAGACCTCGCGCGAGAAGCCGTAGGCGAGCCACGCACCGGCCGCGGCGAAGGCGGCGATGGCGAGGCGGGAGCGGAGACGGGGCGGCATGCGGCGCGTATCCTCTCAGAGCCGATGAGCAATCTGCTGGCGTGCGATACGCTGCCGCGCGCCAGCCCGTCTAGCCGAGACGCCCTTTGCATCGTTCCAGGCTCCCGATCCTCCTCCTGTTGCTCGCCCTGTGGCCCGGGGCCTGCGCCCGCCCGTCTGCCGAACGCATGGGGGCCGAGCGCCTGACCTACGAGGATTTCCTGACCAACGGCCGGCTGGTCTCGAGCCAAGGCGCCGTGGAGCCCGCCGAGGGCGTGTGCGCGTTCGAGAACCGCTGGGGCGTGCGGTTGATGGCAGAGGAGGAGCTCAGCGCCTCGTTCACGCTCGGCAGCTCGGCGAGCCTGTTGATCGCCGGCTGCGTGGGCCGCTTCGACGCGCCACCGCCGGCGCAGCCGGGAGCGGACCGGCTGGAGCTGGTGGTCGAGACTGCCGGCGGCACGCGGCACGCGGCGCCGCTCACCCTGTCCACCGCGCCGGGGCCGTTCCAGGAGCGGATCGCGCTCGAGCTGCCGGCGGGCGAGGCCCGCCTGTCGCTCGCCCCGAGCCTGGGCAGCGGCCGGCGCGTCTATCTGCGGGACCTCGCGGTGCGGCACTCGCTGGCGCCGCCGCCCCCGGATGCCGGCGGCGAGCCGCGACCCCAAGACCAGGCGCAACAAATCCTTCTGATCTCGATCGACACCCTGCGCGAGGACGCTCTGTCGCACTTCGGCGGGCCGTGGGCGACGCCGGCCCTCGACCGCTTCGCCGAACGCGCACAGGGCTTCCGGCCGCACTACGCTGCGGCGAGCTGGACCAAGCCCTCCCACGCCAGCCTGCTCTCCGGCCAGTCGCCCGCCGCGCACGGCGCCACCGAGGTGAGCCAGCCGTTGCCCAAGGGGTTGACGCTCCTCTCCGAGCGCTTCCAGCGGGCGGGCTTCGAAACCGCGGGGATGGTGACCGACTGCCTGTGGCTCAACCCGCCCTTCGGCTTCTCGCGCGGCTTCGACGAGTACCGCTCGGTGCGCTGGAACTTGCCGCAGATGGCGCGCGCCGCCGTCAACTGGATGGCCGAGCGCCGCGAGCAGCCGTTCTTCTTCTTCCTCCACAGCTTCGAGGCGCACTCGGACTTCCGGGTGCTGCCCTACGAAGGGCCGGGGATCACGCGGCGCACGGTGGAGGAGCGTTTCGGGGTGACGGGCTACGGCTGCCGCGAGGAACAGTGCGCCTCGGGCCTGCTGTCCGAGATCAGCGCCGGCCGCATCCGGCCGCTCCCCAACGAGGAGGCGATCCTGCGCTTCCTCTACGGCGAGGGCGTCCGCCACGTCGACGCCGAGCTTGGCCGCCTGTTCGCCGACCTCGAGGAGCTCGGCCTCTTCGACGACATGCTGATCGTCCTGACCTCTGACCACGGCGAGCAGTTCTTCGAGCATGGCGAGCTGCTGCACGGCCAGGCCTGGAACGAGGTGATGCGGGTGCCGCTGCTCGTCAAGTGGCCGCGCGGCCGGCGTGCCGGCGTGACCGAGACGGCGCCCACCTCGGCACTCGACGTGGCGCCGACCCTGCTCGCCGCCGGCGGCCTGGCGGCGGAGGGGCTGCCGGGCCGCGACCTCGCGGGGCCGCTGCACGGTGAGCCGGTCTTTGCCTGGGACCCCGGCGCCATGGTGATGGCCGGCGACCTCAAGGCCGTCTTCCGGCTGCGCGATGGCCGGCCGCGGCTCTTCGACCTCGCCGCCGATCCTGGCGAGCGCCACGACCTGACGGCCGAGCGGCCCGCGGACCTGGCCAGGCTCGAGCGCCTGCTGGCGACGCGAGAGGCCGCCGACCGGGCGATCGCCGCCCGCCTGGCCGCGGAGCCCGGCTCCCCGGGCCTCGAAGCGCTCAGCAAAGACGACATTGCGCGCCTCAAGGCGCTGGGCTACCTCGGCGGCCCGGCGGCCGCCGAGCACCCGGAGTAGCAGTTCTCAAGGCGGTTCGCGCCTCGTATACTTCACGGTTGCCGGGGCTCCGCGAGCTGCCCCCCGGCGCGAGCGCCCGGGCCGGGTGTCGGCCGAGCGGCGGGACGAGGGCGGCCGGCGGACGCCGGTCACGAGGTTGGCGAGGGAGATTCCGAGGCGCATGCTATCGACCGCGTTGCTGACGCTCGCGCTCTTTGCTTCTCAAACGAGAGGAGCCTCACCCGTCGGCGGGGTGGGCCTGCCGGCCTCAGCTCCCGCCGCCTGGCAGACCGCAGCGCTCTACGGCGCGGATGTCCGTTCCCTCGCCGTCGACCCGCGGGACCCGGACCGGGTGTTCGCCGGCACCTCCGCCGGCCAGGTCTACATCTCGAGCGACGGCGGCTCCACCTGGCAGGACGTGTCGCCGAGCCAGCCCTTCCTCGGCTGGGTGGTGTCAGCGCTGCGCTTCGACCCCAACCGGCCGGGCCGGCTCTGGGCCGGCCTCTGGGGCCCGTGGGGCGGCGGGATGGTGGCCTATACGGAGGACGACGGTGCCCGCTGGGAGTACCACCCCGGCGTCCCCGGTGGCCAGGTCTACTCGCTGGCCCTGGTACCGGGGCGGGACGGCCGAGTATTCGCCGGCACTCGCGGCGGCGTGTACCTCTCCCCCGACTTCGGCGCCACCTGGTCGCACGCCACTGCCGGCCTGCCCGAGGTCGAGAAGGTGACCAGCCTGCTGATCGACGCCGAGCAGCCGGAGCGCATCTACGCCGGTTCCTGGCAGTGCGCCTACCTCTCCGAGGACGGCGGGCGCACCTGGCGCGGCCTCTTTACCGGCATGTTGCGCGACAGCGAGGTGTTCAGCTTGACGCCGGTGCCCGGCAAGCCCGAGGAGCTGTGGGCCTCGACCTGCGGCTGGGTGTACAAGAGCGCCGATCGCGGCCAGAGCTGGACCCGCCTGCGCGAGGGCCTTTCCACGCGGCGGGTGCCGAGCTTCGCCGCCCTCGCCGACGGCCGGCTGCTCGCCGGCACCGTGGCGGGCCTCTACGGCTCCAAGGACGGCGGCGCCACCTGGCAGCAGGTGACCGGCGGCGGTCTTGCGGTGCTGGCGATCGCAATCCACCCGGCGCGGCCCGGGCGGGTGATCCTCGGCACCGAGGGCGCGGGCGTGTGGCTGTCGAACGACGGCGCGGAGACCTTCGCGCGCGCCGAGCGGGCGATGACCAACGTGCGGGTGGGAGCGCTCGCCGCCATCGGCCGCGAGGTCCTCGCCGCGGTCAACCACGCCGGGCCGGTCTCCGGCATCTACAGCTCGATCGACGGCGGCAGGAGCTTCCAGCTCCAGCGCTCCGGCTTGCCCACCGCCCTGGCGCTCGCCACCGCCGGCGACAAGGTGTTCGCCGCCACCGAGCGCGGTCTCTTCGAGCGCGGGGCGGACTTCTCCTGGCGCCCGGTCGCCGAGTTCGGCGAAGGGCGGGTCGAGAGCGTCTGGGTTTCCGAGGGGCGGGTGTGGGCGCGCTCCGGCGCGCGCCTGTTCGAGCGTCCGCTGCTCGGCCCGGCCGGCGCGGCCTTCACCGAGGTGCCCCAAGCCAAGCGCGCCGACGCGAGCGGCAAGCCGTCGGCCGACCCCGCGGCCGCCCGCTCCCTGTCCACCGGCGACGAGCGCTTCCCCTGGCTCGCCCTCTCCGCCGAGGCCGTCCGCCTTTTCGACCGCCAGAGCAGCAGCTTCAGGCCGCTGGCCCTGCCGGTGCCGGCCCAGGACGTGACCTCGGCGCTGGTGGTCGAGGGCAAGCTGCTGCTCGGCACCGCCGGATACGGCATCCTGGGCACGAGCTGCGACTAGACCGTCACCCGCGGCGCGGCTTCTCCTGGTGCAGGCTACCGGCCGCTCAACCCGACGGGCTCCTCTTACGTCCAAGCAATCTGAGAAGCCCGCTCCTCGGCCCGGCAGAAAATCTGCAAGAAAACACAAAACAAGGTAGCCCACTCCCACGTACTGTAAAATGGCTTATCAGCATCCCAGGGATCCCATGATGCCCGCCGGCACCCAACGGCCCCTGACCGAGCTCCTGGAGCAGTGGTCCGCGGGCGATGGCCAGGCCGTGGACCGCGTCCTGCCGCTCGTCTACGACGAGCTTCGCCGCATTGCGGCGCGCGAGTTCCGCCGCGAGCGCTCCGAGCACACCCTGCAGGCGACCGCGATCGTTCACGAGGCCTACCTGCGGCTGCGCCACGTGCACGGAGTCGCCTGGCACAATCGCCACCAGTTCTTCGGCTTCGCCGCCCACCTCATCCGCCGCATCCTGGTGGAGCACGCGCGCGGGCGGGGGCGCGCCAAACGCGGCTCCGGCTACCAGCGGGTGACCCTGGCCGAGGCCAGCCTGGTGTCGGTCTCCCGCCCCGTGGACCTGCTGGCGCTCGACGACGCGCTCTCCGCGCTGACCGAGCTCGACGGCCGCAAGGCGACGGTCGTCGAGCTGCGTTTCTTCGGCGGCCTGACCGCCGAGGAGACGGCGGCGGTGCTCGGCGTCTCGGCCGAAACCATCGGCCGCGAGTGGCGGCGGGCCAAGGCCTGGCTCTACCAGCAGCTCGCCGAAGCCGCGGAGGTCGTCCCGGCGAAGGCGGCCCATGGAGCCTGAGCGTTGGAGCGAGCTCGACGCCCTCTTCGCCGCCGCGCTCGACCGGCCACCGGAGGAGAGGCCGGCCTTCCTCGACGCCGCCTGCGCTGACCGCGAGCTGCGCCAGGCCGTCGAGCGCCTGCTCGCCGCCGACCTCGCCGCGCGCACCTTCCTCGAGCACCCGGCGGGCGAGGCCTTGGGCGACGACACGCCGCCCCCGGTGGGCGACCTACGCTTCGGCCCCTACCGGCTGGAGAAGGTGATCAGCCGCGGCGGCATGGGCACGGTCTACCTCGCCACCCGCGACGACGGTCACTTCGACCGCCGGGTCGCCATCAAGCTGCTGCACGGGAACTGGCGCCATCCCGAGGCACGGCAGCGCTTCGGGGCCGAGCGCCAGATCCTGGCCCGCCTCGAGCACGCCAACATCGCCCGCCTCTACGACGGCGGCGAGTCAGCGGGCGGTGTCCCTTACCTGGTGATGGAGCTGGTCGAGGGCCTGCCCATCGACACCTACTGCGACCGCCACCGGCTGTCGATCGACGAGCGCCTGCGCCTGTTCCGGCGCCTGTGCGACGCGGTGGCCCATGCCCACCAGAACCTGCTCGTACACCGGGACATCAAGCCCGCCAACGTGCTGGTGACCGAGGACGGCCAGCCCAAGCTGCTGGACTTCGGCATCGCCAAGCAGCTCGCCGGCCCCGGCCCGCGGGCGGACGCCGGCCAGACCCGCACCCAGGCGCGGCCGATGACGCCCGGCTACGCCAGCCCGGAGCAGGTGCAGGGTGAGGCGATCACCACCGCCAGCGACGTCTACTCGTTGGGCGTGCTGCTCTACGGGCTGCTCTGCGGCCGGGCGCCCTATCGGCTGACGAGCGACCTGCCGCACGAGCTCGAGATGGCGATCCTCGGCCAGGAGCCGGAGAGGCCGAGCCAGGCCCTGGCGCGCGCCGCCGGCGAGGAGGACGGCGCGGCGAGCGCCGAGGAGATCGCCGCCGCCCGCCGCAGCGGCCGGCGCGAGCTGGCTCGCCGGCTGGCGGGCGACCTCGACACCATCGTGGCCAAGGCGCTGCGCAAGGAGCCGGGGCGCCGTTACAACTCGGTGGCCGAGCTCGACGCCGACCTCGAGCGCCACCTGAAGGCGCTGCCGGTGGCGGCGCGGCCCGACACGCTGCGCTACCGCAGCGCCAAGTTCCTGCGCCGGCACCGCTTGGGCGTGGGCCTGGCCGGCGTCGCCGTGGCCCTCATCGTCGCGCTGGTGGCGAGCCTCTTCCGCCAGCGCGAGAACGCGATCTCCGAGCGCGACCGGGCGCAGCTCGCGCTCGACTTCCTGATCGACACCTTCCGCGAGGCCAACCCCTACGACGCCGGCGCCAAGCAGCTCTCCGCCCTCGACGTGCTCGACCGTGGCACCGAGCGCATCCGCCGCGGCCTGGCCGGCGAGCCCAAAGTCCAGGCCGCGCTCTTGGACGCTCTGGGCACGGTCAACTACGACCTGCGGCGGATCGAGGCAGCGGCGCCGCTGCTCGAGGAAGCGCTCGAGGAGCGCCGGCGCCTGCACGGCGACGGCTCGCTCGAGGTGGCCGCCACCCGCGAGCACCTGGCACGGGTGCGCATCGCGCAAGGCCGCTTCGCGGAGGCCGTCGACCTTTATCGAGCCGCCGTCGCCGCCAAGCGCCGGCGGCTCGGGGACCGGCACCTCGGGCTCGCCGATACCTTGAACGGAATGGGCATCGCGGTGGCCCAGACCACGGAGCAGGGCGCCAGCGAGACGGCCGAGGCGCTGCACACCGAGGCGCTGGCGATCGCCCGCGGGGCCGAGGGGCCGGACGGCCACGAGGCCGCGGACAGCCTGCACGCCCTGGGGCTCCTCGCCCTCTACCGCGATGCGCCCGAGGAGGCCGAGCGCCACATCCGCGAGGCCCTGCGCATCCTCCGGCTCCACCTCGGCGCGGAGCATCCCGAGGTGTCGATCGTCGAAGGCACCCTGGGCATCGTGCTGCTGCGCCAGGCGAAGCTCAGAGATGCCGAGCAGGCTTTCCGCCGCGTGGTGGCGGCGCAGGCCCGCCAGCTCGGCGAGGACCATCCCGATCTCGCCGAGAACCTGAACAACGTCGGCACGAGTTTGCTGTTCCAGGGCAACGGCGCCGAGGCCGAGACCTTCTTCCGCCGCGCCCTGGAGCGCTACCGGCAGCAGTACGGCGACCAGCACTTCTCGGTGGCGCTGGTGCTCGGCAACGTGGCCAGCTCGCTCGTCCAGCAGGGCCGGCTCGAGGAGGCGCTGCCGCTCGCCGAGCAGGCGCTCGCGCTGCGCCGCGCCACCCTCGGCGAGCAGAGCCAGCGGGTGGCGCAGTCGCTGGTCACGCTGTCCGAGATCCACCGCAGCCTCGGCCGCTACGACCAGGCGCTGCGCCACGCCGAGCAGGCGCGGGACATCTACCTCGCCGCGCTCTCCGCCGAGCATCCTTCGACGGCCACCGCCTGGACCGAGATCGGGCGCGTGCTGCTGGCGCGCGGCGATGCGGCGGCGGCCGAGCCGTTCCTGGCCCGCGCCTGCGCCAACCGGCGCCAGCGCCAGCCGCCGGCGCACGTGGACCGCGCCAAGGCCGAGGCCGCGCTGGGCGCCTGCTACCTCGCTCTGGGCCGGCTCGCGGAGGCGGAGCCCCTGCTCGCCGGCGCGCAGACGGCCATGGCCGCGGAGCTGGTGCCGCAAAGCCGCGCCTTGACCGAGGTGCGCGGCTGGCTCGCGGAGCTCTATCGTCGGCAGGGCAGAGCCGAGCCGCATGGGGCCTGAGCGCTGGAGCGAGCTCGACGCGCTGTTCGCCGCGGCGCTCGAGCGGCCGCCGGAGGAGAGGGCCGCCTTCCTCGACGCCGCCTGCGCCGACGGCGAGCTGCGCCAGGGCGTCGAGCGCCTGCTCGCCGCCGACCTCGCCGCACGCACCTTCCTCGAGCACCCTCCCGGCCAAGCTCATGGCACCGGCGGCGACGCGCCGCCGCCGGTGGGCGAGCTGCGCTTCGGCCCTTACCGGCTGGAGAAGGTGATCAGCCGCGGCGGCATGGGCACGGTCTACCTCGCCAGCCGCGACGACGGCCACTTCGACCGGCGGGTGGCTATCAAGCTGCTGCACGGGGGCCTGCGAAACCCCGAGGTGCGGCAGTGGTTCTTGGCCGAGCGCCAAATCTTGGCCCGCCTCGAGCACGCCAACATCGCCCGCCTCTACGACGGCGGCGAGTCGGAAGACGGCGTGCCCTACCTGGTGATGGAGCTGGTCGAAGGCCTGCCGATCGACGCCTACTGCGATCACCATCGGCTGTCGATCGACGCGCGCCTCCGCCTCTTCCGCCGCCTGTGCGACGCGGTAGCCCACGCCCACCAGAACCTGCTCGTGCATCGCGACATCAAGCCCGCCAACGTGCTGGTGACCGAGGACGGCCAGCCCAAGCTGCTGGACTTCGGCATCGCCAAGCAGCTCGCCGCCGGCGAGTCGCCGCCGGAGCCCGGCTCGACCCGCCCTGGGGTGCGGCCGATGACGCCCGGCTACGCCAGCCCGGAGCAGGTGCAGGGCGAGGCGATCACCACCGCCAGCGACGTCTACTCGCTCGGCGTGCTGCTCTATGGGCTGCTCTGCGGCCGCGCTCCGTACCGGCTGTCGAGCGACCTGCCGCAGGAGCTCGAGGCCGCGATCCTCGGCCAGGAGCCGGAGAAGCCGAGCCAGGCCCTGGCGCGTGCCGCTGCGGAGGAGGACGGTGCGGCGAGCGCCGAGGAGATCGCGGCCGCCCGCGGCAGCAGCCCGCGCGAGCTGGCGCGCCGGCTGGCGGGAGACCTCGACGCCATCGTGGCCAAGGCGCTGCGCAAGGAGCCGGCCCGCCGTTACGCCTCGGTGGCCGAGCTCGACGCCGACCTCGGGCGGCATCTGAAGGTGCTGCCGGTCTCCGCCCGTCCCGACAACCTGCGCTATCGCGGCGCCAAGCTCGTGCGCCGGCACCGGCTGGGCGTGGGCCTCGCCGCCATCGCCGCGACCGTCATCGTCGGGCTGGTAGTCAGCCTCTTCGGGCAGCGCAACCGCGCCCAGCTCGAGCGCGACAAGGCACGCCAGGCCCTGGCCTTCCTGGTCGACGTGTTCAAGCAGGCCGATCCCTACCAGGAGGGTGCCGACGAGGTCTCGGCGCGCGAGCTGCTGGACACCGGCGCCCGGCGCGTGTCGCAGGAGCTCGGCGGTCAGCCCGAGGTGCAGGCGGCGCTGATGGACGCCATCGGCCAGGCCTCGCTGGGCCTGGGCCGCGTCGCGGAGGCCACGCCGCTGCTCGAAGGGGCGCTCGCGCGGCGGAGCAAGAGCAGCCCGGGCTCCCTCGAGCACGCCGACAGCCTCCTGAACGTGGCCTGGCTACAGTTCTACCGCGCCGACTTCGAGGCCGCCGACGATCTCTTCGAGCAGGCGATCGAGCGCAAGCGGCGTCTCCTGGGCGACGACGACCCGGAGGTGGCGAAGGCGCTCAACCTCTTCGGAGCGGCCCTCTCGGAGCGCTTCCAGGCGACCGACCCCGAGCGCTCGAGCGCCATCGAGGCCCTGCACCGCGAGGCGCTCGAAATCTTCCGCCACCGCGAGGGAGACCAGGGCCTCGGGGTGGCGGCAAGCCTCGGCAACCTGGCGGAAGTGTTCAAGGACCGGGGCGACCTGCAAGAGGCCGAGCGGCTTTTCCGCGAGTCGCTGGCGATCCGCCACGCCGCCCAGGGCGACGAGCATCCGGAGACCTCCGACAGCCGGCGCTCCCTGGCCCTCACCTTGATCGAGGCCGGCGATTTCGTGGAAGCGGGCTCCCTGCTCGAGAGCGCCCTCGCCGCGCTGCGCAACAAGCTGCCTCCCAATCACCCGGAGATCATCGCGGCGCTCAACGACCTCGGCATCCTGCGCGACCGGCAGGGAAGGTTCGAGGAAGGGGCGGCGCTCGCCGACGAGGCCCTCGCCGCGAGCCGCGCCCAGTTCGGCGACCGGCATTACCGTACCGCGGTGACGATGAGCAACGCCGCCGTGGCGCTGCAGAAGCTCAAGCGCTACGGCGACGCCCTCGAGCTTCACCTCGAGGCGCTGGCGGTCAAGCGTTCCCTCTACGGCGAGAAGCACAAGTACGTCGAGGAGAGCCTGCTCGCCATCTCGCGCGTGCACTTCGACCTCGGCCACCACGACCAGGCCCTCGAGTACGCCGAGCAAGGGCTGGCGATCCTCGCCGACCTCCAGGGACCGGAGGACCCGGGGCTCGCCTACCCACTGCGGGCGATCGGCATGATCCTGCGCGCGGCAGGCCGGCCCGCCGAGGCCGAGCCCCGGCTGCGGCAGAGCCTCGCGCTGCTTCGCAAGGGCTATCCCCAGGGCCACTTCCAGATCCCGCGCGGCCAGGTGCTCCTGGGCTCATGCCTCAAGGAGCTCCGCCACTTCGAGGAGGCCGAGCGGCTCCTGCTCGAAGGCCGGCGGGGTCTCGCCTCCTTCCGGTCGGCGACCGATCCCATGGTGCTGGACGCCGGCCGCCAGCTTGCCGCTCTCTACCGCGCCTGGGGCAGGCCGGAGGAGGCGGCGAAGTACGAGGCGCAGGGCGGCGCCGCCAAGCCGAGCTGAT
>JBIOXV010000200.1:0-13351 GCA_044869805.1 Thermoanaerobaculia bacterium
CCCCACGGCTCCTCTGGCGACCACCACCAGCACGCCGTTCGCCGCTTCCTCGACCGCCAGCCCGTGCGGTGCCAGCACCTCGTCCAGCACCTGGCGCGGGTCGCGCGTCCGAGGCTCGGCCACCACCGTCATCTCGGGCCGCACCAGCTCGCTGGTGAAGACGACGGTGAGCCCCTGGCGTCCGAGAGAGAGCAAGACCTCGGAGAGGGGCCGGCCCTGGTAGCTCGGCGCGCCGGTGCCCTCGGCCGGCGCCGGCGTCTGCGCGACGGCGGAAAGCCCCGGCAGTCCCGGGGCCAAGGCGAGCAGCCACGCCAAGCCGGCGGCAAGGAGCAGGAGGCGTTGCACGGGGCGGCTCACGGTTCGCGTGCTCGAGCGAGGCCTCCAGGATACAGCGCGCTCGTGGCACAGGCAGCTTTCGATCCCTGCGGAAGGCGCGGATTGAGGAAATGCAGATCCGCGATAGAGGACTCGCCGGCTTCCTCCGCCCTAGCTTGGCCGCCATCCACCCCGGGGTGGCACGGCCGCCCCGACTACTGCACCGAGGAGAAGCCCGATGTCCGGAAAGCCTGCCTCGTCCCGAAGGTCCTTGCTCTCGCCGCTCGCCGCCGCCCTGCTCGCGCTCTCGGTCGCCCCGGCCGCCTTCACAGCGCAAGTCCCCCTGAACCTCCACACCCAGGCCGCCCGCGCCTACGCCAAGGGCGGGGCCTCCGGCTATGCGAGCTACGCGGTCGTCACCTTCGTGGTGAGCCGCGGAATCACCGGCATGATCGAGCCCAACCTCGGTGCGACGGTCGGTGACGGCACCCCGCTGCCCGCCCTGCCGCCCGGCTTTACCATCCGCAACCTGCACGTCGAGCCGGACCCGATCCCGGACGTCTGTGCCCCCACTCCCATCTACTTCCGCAACCAGAGCGGCGGCGCCTACTCCATCTACCTGGCGCCCGGCAGCGACCCTGACTGCTCGTGGACCAGCGGCGACTACGTCGTGGCCGTGCAGTTCCAGAGGGCGGTCGGCAACGACGTGCTGTCAGGCTCGGCCGTCGCCCTCCTCCAGGTGCCGTAGCTCGGCTCGACCTCGGGGGCAAGCCTATAGTCGGCTGCCCCCGCCCCTCCTCCGCCTGCACTCGGGCTCTTCTCAGGCCGGGCCCGGCTCCTCCTCACGAGCCCTGATTGCTTCCTCCTCCCTCGCTTGACTTTTTATGCTGTCTAATGCATTGTTCGCCGCATATTCAGCGGCGATGCCCATGATCCACGACCCCGATCTCCACCAAGCCCGGCGCGAAGCCATCCTCTACCTGCTCCGGACCCGTCAGGTCGCGAGCCAGGACGAGTTGGTCGAGCTGCTCGCCGAGCGCGGCATCGAGGCCACGCAGTCGAGCGTCAGCCGCGACCTGCGCTATATGGGTGTTGGGAAAGTCGCGGGGCGCTATCTGCCCCCGGGTGGCGAGCGCGGCTCGGGCGAGGACTTGCTCTCCGCCGCGCGCTTCGCGCGCCGTGCGCGCCCGGCAGGCCCCCACCTCGCCGTGGTGCAGACCACGGTGGGCGCCGCGCAGACGGTGGCCCAGGCCCTCGACCGCGCCGGCTGGCCGGAGGTGATGGGCACGCTCGCCGGCGACGACACGATTTTCGTCGCCACCGCCAACGCGCGGGACCAGGCGCGGTTCCTCGACCGCCTCGGCCTGCTCCTCGCCTCCTCCCCGGAGCCCACCTCATGACCGAACCCAAGGGTCTTCGCGGCCCTATCGTCCTCGCCTTCTCCGGCGGGCTCGACACCTCCTACTGCGTGCCCTGGCTGGCCGAGACCCACGGCCGGCCGGTGGTGACGGTGACGGTCGATACCGGCGGCCTCGACCCCGAGGCCGCGGCGCGGCTCGCCGCCCACGCGGCGGCGCTGGGCGCCGCCCGCCACCTGCGGGTCGAGGCGCGAGAGCTGTACTTCGATCGCGTGCTGCGCTTCCTCCTCGCCGGCAACGTGCGCCGCGGCCAGCTCTACCCGCTGTCGGTGGGCGCCGAGCGGGTGATCCAGGCGCAGGAGGTGGCGCGCCTGGCGCGGGAGCTGGGCTCGACCACGGTGGCGCACGGCTGCACCGCGGCCGGCAACGACCAGGTGCGCTTCGAGGTGGCGATCTCGACCTTGGCGCCGGAGCTCGAGGTGCTGGCGCCGGTGCGCGACCAGCCGCGGCCGCGCGCCGAGCAGGTCGCCTACCTCGAGGCGCGTGGCCTGCCGGTGCCGCAGCGGGGCTCGGCCTACTCGATCAACCGCGGCCTGTGGGGGGTGACGATCGGCGGCCGCGAGACGCTGGGCAGCGCCGCCTCGCTGCCCGAGGACGCCTGGGTGCTGTCGCGCGGCGCCTTCGAGCGGCCGCTGCCGCCCGCGCGCCACGCGCTCGCCTTCGAGCACGGCATCCCCGTGGCCTGGAACGGCGAGGCGCTCGCCCCGGTGGCGCTCATCGAGCGGGTGGAGGCCGAGGCAGGACCTTACGCCATCGGCCGTGGCATCCACCTGGGCGACACCATCCTCGGCACCAAGGGCCGCGTCGCTTTCGAGGCGCCGGCCGCCGAGGTGTTGATCGTCGCCCACCGCGAGCTCGAGAAGCTCACCCTCACCGCGCGCCAACAGCGGGTGAAGGACGGCGTGGCGGCGATCTATGGCGATCTCGTCCACGAGGGCCAGCACCTCGAGCCGGCGTGCCGCGACATCGAGGCGCTGCTGGCCTCCTCCCAGGAGCGCGTCACGGGTGAGGTACACCTGCTGTTCCGGCCCGGGAGCCTGTTCGTCGAAGGGGTGACCTCGCCGCACTCGCTGCTCGCCGCCTCGCGCAGCACCTACGGCGAGGCGGCCGGCGAGTGGACGGCCGCAGACGCGCGCGGCTTCACGCGCCTCCTGGGCCTGCCCGGCCAGCTCTACTCTCGGGCGGGATCGGAGGAGCGGGCGCCATGAAGCCGGTGCTGCTCGACAAGATCGCCTCCGTGACCCGCGCCTGCCGCCTCAAGCGTGAGGTGCTGGTGGACGCGCGCATCCCCTGCGAGGAAGGAGTGGTGGTGGCGGTCCGGGTGCTGAACGACAAGAGCACCTACAACCAGCTCGAGCTGCCGAGCGGGCGGCTGGCGCTGGTCAAGCGCGGCGACGTGATCGCCGGTGCCCTGGGCCACCGCAACGCGCTCTTCGGCTACTCCGGTCATCTGCCGGGCAAGCTCGCGCCCGGCGACCGCCTGCAGGTGCTCAACACCGGCGGCGTGCTCGGCCTCTGCGACTCGATCAACCCGGACCTGGGCGCGCCCTTCGAGGGCGAGGTGCTGGGCACCGTGCTCGCCTTCCCCTTCCTCGCCGAGCGGGTGGGAGTGCCGGCGCGGGTCGGCGAGCGCCCACTGCCCGCGGCGCCGCGGCTCGACGGGCGCGGCGTGCCGGTGGTGGCGATCGTCGGCTCGTGCATGAACTCGGGGAAAACCGCCGCCGCCTGCGCCCTGGTGCAGCGGCTCGCCCACGCCGGCCTGACGGTCGACGCCTTCAAGGCGACGGGCGTGTCGCTCTACCGTGACGTGCTGGCGATGGAGGACGCCGGCGCGCGGCGCACCGCCCTGTTCACCGACCTCGGCGTGGTGTCGACCACGGCGGCCAACGCCGCGGCCATCACCCGCACGCTGCTCTCCGACCTCGCGGCGGGGAAGCCGGACGTGATCGTCGTCGAGCTGGGCGACGGCCTGCTCGGGGCCTACGGCGTGGACGCGATCCTCGCCGACGCCGAGATCCGCGCCGCCTTCGCCGTCGTGCTGCTCGCCGCCAACGACCCGGTGGCGGCCTGGGGCGGCGCGCGCCTGCTCGCCGACCGCTACGGCTTGACGCCGCTCGCGGTGACCGGCCCGGCGAGCGACAACCTGGCGGGCACGCGGATCATCGAGCAGACGGCCGGCGTGCCGGCGATCAACGCCCGCACCCAGCCCGAGGAGCTGGCCGAGCTGGTGCTGTCGCGCCTGTTCCCGGCGCGGCGCGCGGTGCCGGCGGCGGCGGCCGCTGCCGCGGAACTGGCGCCATGAGCACGGCTCACGAGAGACCGCCGGCAGAGGGCGTGCAGGCGATCGTGCTCGGCGGCTCGGGCTACGTGGCCGGCGAGCTGCTGCGCCTGCTGGCGGGCCATTCCGTGCTCGGGCGCCCAGAGTGGAACAGCGTTGCCGCGGTCTCCGAGAGCCACGCCGGGCAGCCGGTGGCCGCCGCCTTCCCCCACCTCGCCACGGCCTGGCCGGAGGTGCGCTTCCACGCCCCGGCCGAGCTTGCCGCGCTGGTTTCCGCGCGGCCCCGCGTGGCCGCCTTCTCGGCCGCGCCGCACGGCGCTTCGGCGAGGCTCGTCGATGGGCTGCTCGCCGCCGCCGAGGCGGCGGGCTCCCGGGCCTCGGTGGTCGACCTCTCGGCCGACTTCCGCTACTCCTCGGCGCGAGACTTCGAGGAGGTCTACGGCCATCCCCACGGCGCGCCGCACCGGCTGGCCGAGTTCGCCTGCGCACTGCCGGAGCACGCCAACGGGTCGCGGACCGACGCCGGTGAGGCGAGCGTTGGCCTCAGCGGCGCGCGCCATGTCGGCCACCCCGGCTGCTTCACCACCGCCACGCTGCTCGCCGCGGTGCCGCTGGTGAAGCTCGGCCTCGTCGAGCCGCGGCTGACGGTGGTCGCCACCACCGGCTCGACCGGCTCCGGCCGCACGCCGGGGGCCGCCACCCACCATCCGGAGCGCCACGCCAACCTCTTCGCCTACAAGCCGCTCGCCCACCGCCACGAGCCGGAGATGCGCGCCCTGGCCGGGGCCGCCGCGGAGCGGCCGGTCGAGATCTGCTTCGTGCCCCAGTCCGGCCCCTTCGCGCGCGGCATCTACGCTACCCTCACCGCCCGCACCGCGCGCCCGCTCTCGACCGACGAGGCGGTGGCGGCGCTGGCCGGCTTCTACGCCGGGTCGCCCTTCGTCGGCGTCTCCGCGGAGCCGCCGCGCCTGGCCGAGGTGGTGGGCACCAACCGCTGCCGGATCGGAGTGGCGGTCGCCAACGACACGCTGGTCGCCTTCTCGGCGATCGACAACCTGGTGAAGGGCGCGGCGGGCGGAGCGGTGCAGTGGATGAACCGCCTGCTCGGCCTGCCCGAATCGACCGGCCTCACCCAGCCCGGCCTGGGCTGGGTCTAGCCGCCCTGCGAGATGCCGCGAGGAGCCGCCATGCTGGACTTGTCTCTCGAGCCCGAGGTCTTCACCAACGCCGCCGCCGAGGAGGAACGCTGGCTGGCCCCGGTCTACCCGCAGCTCCCCTTCGAGCCGGTGCGCGGCAGCGGCGTCACCCTGACGGCGCGCGACGGCCGCCGCTACCTCGACTTCTACGGCGGCCACGCCGTGGCGCTCTTGGGCTACGGCCACCCGCGCCTCCTGGCGGCGCTCTCGCGCCAGGCCGAGACCCTGTTCTTCCAGAGCAACGTGGTGCCGCTCGAGGTGCGGGCGCGCGCGGCGCGCGCCCTCGCCCGTTTCGCTCCGCCCGAGCTCGCGCGCGTCTTCCTGGTCAACAGCGGCGCCGAGGCCAACGAGAACGCCCTGCGGCTGGCGCTCAAGCATTCGGCGCTGCACGGCACGGGCGCAGGAGGCGCCGGCAGGCACATGGTGGTGGCGGTCGAGGGCGCCTTCCACGGCCGCACCGCCGCGGCGGCGGCGGTCACCGACGGCGCCGGGCGCTGGTACGGCTTCCCGGCGGCGCCGTTCACGCCGCGCTTCGTGCCGCGCGGCGACCTCGGGGCCCTCGAGGCGGCGCTCGCCGGCGGCGAGGCCGCGGCCCTGATCCTGGAGCCGATCCAGGGCATGGCCGGCGCCGTCGAGCTCGGCCGCGCCTACCTGGAAGCGGCGCGCGAGCTCACCCGCCTCTCCGGGACGCTGCTGATCTTCGACGAGGTGCAGTGCGGCATGGGCAGGAGCGGCCATCCCTTCGCGGCACAGCGCTACGGCGTGACGCCCGACCTTCTGACCACCGCCAAGGGCCTGGCCGGCGGCTTCCCGGCCGGCGCCGTGGTGATGACCGAAGAGCTCGCGGCGGAGCTCGGCCCCGGCGACCTCGGCACTACCTTCGGCGGCGGGCCGCTCGCCTGCGCCCTGATCGAGGCAGTGATCGACGCCATCGAGGAGGAGCTGCTGCTGCCGCGCGTCAAGGCGCTCTCCGAGCGCCTTCGCTCGAGCTGCGTGGTGGGCCCGGTCACCGCGGTGCAGGGCGCGGGCTTCCTCTTGGGCCTGCGCACCACGCGGCCGGCGAAGCACATCCAGTCCGAGCTCCTGGCGCGCGGCATCGTCACCGGTACCAGCGCCGATCCCCACGTCCTGCGCCTGCTGCCGCCGCTGGTGCTCAAGGCGCCGCACGTCGACGAGCTGGCGGCGGCGCTCGCGGAGCTCGCGCCGGCATGAAGGCCGCGGGCATGAGGAGCTTCCTCGATCTGGCCGATTTCGGCCGCGAGGAGATCGCCGAGCTGCTGGCGCTCGCCGGCCGGCTGGAGCAGCACCCCGAGCCCGCGGCCCTCGCCGGCAAGGTGCTGGGGCTGCTGTTCTTCGATCCCTCGCTGCGCACCCTGGCCTCGATGCAGTCGGCCATGGCGCGGCTCGGCGGCACCTCGTTCGTGATCGCGCCGGGCCAGGGGAGCTGGCTCCTCGAGACCCGCGACGGCGTGAAGATGGACGGCGCCGCGGCCGAGCACGTGCGCGAGGCGATCCCGGTGCTCGCCGGCTACGCCGACGCGCTCGGCGTGCGCGCCTTCGCCGGGCTCGACGACCTCGAAGCCGACCTCTCAGAGCGCACCTTCGCCGCCATCGCCGGCCTCTGCCCGGTGCCGCTCGTCAACCTCGAGTCCGCGGCCAACCATCCCTGCCAGGCGCTCGCCGACTGGAAGACGCTCGACGAGCTCGGCGTTCCGGCACCGGGAGGCCGGCTGGTGCTCACCTGGGCCAACCATCCCAAGTCCCTGCCGCTCGCCGTGCCCGCCGCGGTGGCCCACATGGCGGCGGCGCGCGGCATGGAGGTCACGGTGCTGCGCCCCGATGCCTACGCTCTGCCGCCGGCGATCGCGGACAAGGCGAGGCGGGCCGCGGCCGCGGCGGGTGGCTCGTTCACCGAGACCTCCTCGCGCGACGAAGCGCTCGGCGGGGCGCACGCCGTCTACGCCAAGTCGTGGGCCTCGGCCGCGTGCTACGGCGACGCCAAGGCCGAGGCCGAGCTGCGCGCCGGCCTCGCCGACTGGTGCGTTACCGAGAGCTGGTTCGCCGGCGCCGCGCCCGGCTGCCGCTTCTTGCACTGCCTGCCGGTGCGGCGCGGAGTGGTGGTGGCCGACGAGGTGCTCGACGGCCCGAGAAGCGCCGTGGTGCGACAGGCCCACAACCGGCTGTGGGTGCAGATGGCCGTGCTCTACCGGCTGCTTCGCGCCGGCAGCCCGTGGGAGGGCGCCGCGTGGGGTCGCCCCTCCGTCGAGCCGCGGGCTGTGGACCGGTCTACCGAGGGGGAGAGCCGAGAATGATCGACATCGCCGGGCTGCGTCACGCCGTGCCCTACCTGCGCATGTTCCAGGGCAAGACCTTCGTGCTGAAGGCCGGCGGCGAGGCGTTCGCCGAGGACGGCCAGGCGCGGCGCCTGCTCGAGCAGGTCGAGGTCCTCTTCCGCCTCGGCATCCGCGTCGTGCTGGTGCACGGCGGCGGCGCGCAGTCGACCGAGCTGGCGCGGGCCCTCGGCGCCGAGCCCCGCATCGTGGCCGGCCGGCGGGTGACGGACGAGCGCGCGCTGTCGGTGGCGGCCATGGTGCTCAACGGCTCTGTCAACACCCGGCTGCTCGCCCTCTGCCGCGCCCTCGACCTGCCGGCGGTGGGCCTCTCGGGAGTCGACGCGGGCCTGGTTCGCGCCCGCCGCCGGCCCCCGGTGGCCGTGGGCTCCGAGATCGTGGACTTCGGCCTGGTGGGCGACGTCGCCGGCGTCGAGCCGCGCGTGCTGACCACCCTGCTCGCGGCCGGCCTCTTGCCTGTGGTCTCGCCGCTCTCGGCGGCCGACGACGGCACGCTGCTCAACGTCAACGCCGACACCGTGGCCGCGGCGCTGGCGGTGGCGCTCGCAGCCGAGAAGCTGATCCTCCTGACCGGCGCGCCCGGCATCCTCGAGCGCCTGGACGACGCCAGCTCGCTGGTCTCGTACACAGACCTCGCGGGCTTGGCGGAGCTCAAGCGCCGCGGCGCGCTCTCGGGCGGCATGCTGCCCAAGGCCGCGGCGCTCGAGGCCGCGATCTCCGGCGGTGTCAAGCGGGCGCACGTGGTCTCCTGCTCGAGCCCCGACAGCCTGCTCGTCGAGGTGTTCACCAACGAGGGCTGCGGCACGATGGTGGTCGCCAGCACGGCCGGTGCTCCGGCGCAGCATCTGGCGGCGACGGAGGGCGCGTGAGGCTCGCCGGCGAGGAGGTCCTCGCCCTGCACCGAAAGCTGGTGTCGATCCCCTCGGTGTCCGGCAACGAAGGCCCGATCGCCGACTGGCTCCAGGGCTGGCTCGCCGAGCGCGGCACCAGGGTCGAGCGCCTGGGCGCCTCCCTGCTGGCGACGGTCGGCCAGGGGCCGGTGCTGCTCCTCGACACCCACCTCGACACCGTGCCGCCGGCGCCCGGCTGGACGGCAGACCCGTTCACGCCGCGCCTCGACGGCGGGCGGGTGATCGGCCTGGGCGCGAACGACGCCAAGGCCGCGGCGGCGGCGATGGCGGCGGCCTTCGTCGCCTTCCTCGACGATGCGCCGCCCTTCACCCTCGCCCTGGCGCTGGTCGAGGGCGAGGAGACGCGGAGCGTGGGCACCGAGAGCGTGCTCGCCCACCTCGCCGCGACCGGCCGCACGCCGCGCGCGGCGGTGGTCGGCGAGCCCACCGGCCTCGACCTCGCGGTGGCGCAGAAGGGGATGCTGGTGCTCGAGCTGGTGGCGCACGGCGAGGCTTGCCACGCGGCGCACGCCGCCACGCTGGGCGCTGCCAACGCCGCGCGGCGGCTGGCCCGCGACCTGGTGGCGCTCGAAGCCCTCGACCTCGGGCCCACTCACCCCTGGCTCGGTGCCACCACGCTCGAGCCCACCGTGGTGCGCGCCGGCGAGGCCAGGAACGTGGTGCCGGCCCACGCCTCCGCCATCCTCGACGTGCGCACCACGCCGGCGCTGTCGCCGGCGGAAGTCGTCGCCCGCATCGAAGCGCTGATCGGGGGCGAGCTGCGGGTCGCCTCGTCGCGCCTCGCGCCGCGGGAGACGCCGGAGGGCGCACCGGTCCTGCGGGCGGCGCTCGCGGCGCGGCCCGGAGCGCGCACCTACGGCTCGGCGACGCTCTCCGACTGGGCCCTGCTCGACGGCGTGCCGGCGATCAAGTGTGGACCGGGCCGCAGCGAGCGCTCCCACACTGCGGACGAGTTCGTGCTCGAGGAGGAGGTGCTCGACGGCGCGAGCTTCTACGTGGAGCTGGTGAGGCAACTCGCGGCGCTGCCCTGGGTCGAACCGGAGAAGGCCTGATGGCGCGGCTCTGGGAGCTCCCCGGCGGTGAGCCCAGGGCCGCAATGGACGACGAGGTGCTGCGCTACACCGCGGGCGAGGACCACCTGCTCGACGCGCGGCTGGTGCCCTACGACGTGGCGGCCTCGATCGCCCATGCCGAGATGCTCTGCGCGCAGCACCTGCTCCCGGCCGCGGACCTCGTGGCGATCCGCGCCGGACTCGAAGCCCTGGCCGCCGAGCACGCGCGCGGCGAGTGGCGCATCGAGCTCGCCGACGAGGACGTGCACACCGCGCTCGAAACCCGCCTCGCGGCACGCATCGGCGAGGCCGGCCTACGCATCCACCTCGGCCGCTCGCGCAACGACCAGGTGCTCGCCGCGCTGCGCCTCTACCTGAAGGACGCGGCCGCCCGCCTCGCCGCCGGTGCGCGCGCCGTGGCCGCGGAGCTGGAGGCGGTGGCGGCGCGCCAGGGCGAGGTGCCGCTGCCCGGCTACACCCACATGCAGCGGGCGATGCCGAGCTCCGTGGCGCTCTGGGCCCGCGGCTTCGCCGCCGAGCTCGAGGACGACGCGGTGGGGATCGAGGCCGTGGCGCGGCGCGCCGACCAGAACCCCCTGGGCTCGGCCGCCGGATACGGCGTGCCTCTCTTGCCCATCGACCGCGAGGCGACCCGCGCCCGGCTCGGCTTCGCCCGCACCCAGGAGCCGGTGACCGCGGTGCAGCTCTCGCGCGGCAAGGCCGAGGCGCAGCTCCTCTTCGAGATCACCCTGCTGATGCAGGACCTGGGGAAGCTCGCCGCCGACCTGGTGCTGTTCTCGATGCAGGAGCTGAGCTTCGTGGCGCTGCCCGAGGAGCTGACCACCGGCTCCTCGATCATGCCGCAGAAAAAGAACCCCGACCTCTTCGAGCTGGTGCGGGGCCGCAGCGCCACGGCCCTCGCCTGCCTGGTCGAGGCGCTGGCGGTGGCCGCCAAGCTCCCCTCCGGCTACCACCGCGACCTCCAGCTCCTAAAGGCCCCGCTTTTCCGCGGCATCGACCTCGCCACCGCCACCCTCGACGTGCTCGCCCGCGCCCTCCCGGGCCTGCGCTTCCGACCCGAGCGCATCGAGCTCGACCCCTCCCTCTTCGCCGCCGAAGAGGCCTACCGGCTGGTGCTGGCGGAGGGGATTCCGTTTCGCGAGGCGTATCGGCGGGTGGCGGAGAAGGTGCGCGCCGCTCGTTGACAGCGGACGATCTCGTTCTAGAATGCCACCATCTTCTTGGAAACTCTGAGTTCATAATCCCTCGCCAGCGCCTTGGCTTCGTGGCCGCGTGTCCGGCCGCCACGGAAGGAGTCGGTATGAGTGAGCCCAGGCCAGGGGATCGACTGGACGGGAAGTCCCCGGATGAGAAAGCCGTGGACGAAAGGCCCAAACGCCCCTCGCAGCCGACGTTCCTCGCGTGGGCCTTCTCGCTCCGCGCGCAGATGCGCTACAAGGTGGTGGGGGTGATCGCCCTCGCCCTGGCGGGTAGCGCGATAGGGCTGCTCGAGCCGGCCCAGTGGTTCTCGAAGGGCCTGGACGATCTCCCGGCGCACCTCGGGGGTCTTGGACCGCAACGCGCTATGCTCATGTTTCTGCAGGCAGCCGTGTGCCTGGCGCTGGCGCTCGCCACCCCCAAGGCCGACCTCCGGTGGGATAGCTGGATCCCGGAGGTGCGTAGGGAGGTCACCGAGAAGGCCTGCCGGCGTATCAAGCTCAATCTCGTGGCGGTGTTCCTCTTCTGGTCGGTCCACTACGTCGTCATGGGGATCAGCCTGCAAAACGAGCCCAACGGCTTCGACAAGGCGTTCATCACCACCCTGAGCTCGGTCACCGCGCTCCTGGTCTTCTGGCTCTACCTGGAGCTCTCCGAGATCACGGTCGACGAGCAGGCCTTCGGCCGCCCTCGGCAGCAGGGCGCCTCGCCCGCGGCGAGCGAGCCACTGTTCAGCCGCTTCGTCTCCACCGGGATAGTGCTGCTCTTCGTCGTGCCCGCCTGGTTCGGGTATGGCAAGGGCCTGCCGAACCTGATCAAGGTCGCGGACGCGGGCATCGGCATGCTGAGCGGCGTGGCCCTGGCCCTGGTGGTGGGCAGCCTCGGCAGCAAGTACCTCAATCCGGGCCCGGGGATCATCGGGCTGCTCTATCTCTACGCCATGCTGCAGCCTGCCGCGATCGCCTTCGACAACCCGGCCGTACAGCTCTTCGCCACCACGCTTGCCCTGCCCCTGAAGATCGTCCTCTGGCTGGTCTGCGTGTGGGCGTTCACCACCGGCGTCCTGGCCGAGCACGCCTACGAGGTGCGCAGGCTCATCGAGAAGATCGACGAGAGGCGGGCACCGGCCAGCCAGGCCGGCTGACCCTAGGCCATCCTGATCCAGCGGCTCAGGGTCGCGAAGTCCGGCGGCTTGCGTGCTGAGGCCCGTTCGCGTCTGCGGGTGCGCCCAACGCGGCCACGACTGGCCGGTCAGCAACCGGGCCTCGCCGATCCAACCGACTGGACCAGCGCCACTTAGCAGGTGGGGCCTGATCTAGAGGCGCCCTCTGCCGGCCGGGTAATCTCCGACTGACTCTCAGGAAGGGAGCAAAGGCGAACCGGATTGGTGTTCACGCGCCTCGCCTCACAGGCGTAAACGGTTGGTGAATCCAGATTTAGCCCAGTTCCCCTCAGGTGCGCCGGCGACCGCCTGGAGCGCTTCCACCCAGACCGTCAAGCGAGTCCCGGGAGCCTCAAACGCGAATCCAACTGAACACTGCTGACACCTGAAGGGCTTGCTCTAGAATGGCGCTATCTTCTTGGGAGCTTGAAGGCCGAGCCGACTACCGGGCACCTCGCCCAGCGAGCCTAACCGGCCGAGGTCAGCCGGTTAGCGACCTTACGCGGAATGTAGAAGCACTAGTTAGGCGTCACGGGAACCGCTCGGCGTCACGGGAACCGCTCGTCGTGGGAACTGAGATTCAGGAAGCAACCAGGATTCGCGCTAGCGAGGCACTCTTCGCTGTCAACCAGGCGAACACCATTTACGGCCTCGTCTACGTCGTCCTAGCTGAGTTCCCGGGCTTTGAGACCGACAAGTGGTTCTTCAAGCTCGCTTCGCAGATCCAGTTCTCCGGTCTCGTCGAGTCCAATGCTGATCCGGGTCTCATGATCGGGGCGGCCCTCCGTGAAGTAGCTGGCCATCGGCTCCCGCGGTTGCTGTGCGTATCGATGGTCTCCATCGTCGAGGCCTGCCTCGAAGACATCGCCGCGATCGAGCTCGCCGCGCACCGCGGCCTAAGCGAGGAGCAGGCTAACAACGAAGCACGGCGGTTGATGCGCGGAGGTCCGTCCGACTACCTGCCCAAACTCGCCGATCTCGGTCTCACCTTTGCCGCTGGGTCGACCTGGCAGGAACTGCGGGAGATCGTGGCGACGAGGAACGTTCTCGTTCACAGAAGCCAGCTCGTCGCTGACGACGCCTACCAGAGACAAGCTGCGGATCTTGCCCGCGTTCCCTGCGGCACTCCTTTGGTGGTGGACAACGACTACTTCATCCAGAGCATGATCGCCATTCGCGGAATGCTCTATGAGGTCCTAGGACAACCAGATGCGGCGTAAACGCCCAACCCACCGGCTGGAGCGGTCGGCCACCCGCCCATCCCCCGGCGCCGCTCAGCCGGGGCAACGTTAGGCGACACAGGGGGAGTACCTCGCGAATTGGGCTCGTGCCCTTGGAGCCAGACGGCGAGCGGCTCGTCGCGTATCTCGAACGGAGGACACCATGGGACTCTTGACCTTCAGTATCAACGTCACCCTGGACGGCTGCGTCGACCACCAGGAAGGAATCG
>JBIOXV010000201.1:0-15975 GCA_044869805.1 Thermoanaerobaculia bacterium
GAGACAGGTCTTCGCCGAGGCGCTCGCAGCCTCGCTGCTTGCTGTTGCCGCCTTCGCACCTTGGCTCCCGAAGGTGACCACCCAGCTCGCCTCAGTCGAATCCGGCTCGACCGCGTGGATGACGGCGCCCACTCTCGACAACTGGCTCCTCACCTTCACGCTGTGGTACCCGTTCGGCCGGATCGGCTACCTGAACGAGCCGACAAACCGCCTTCTCTTTCCCCTGGGCGTGCTCGCGATCCTCGTTCCACTCCTCGCATGCGGTTGGACGGTCGCGAGGCCGCGCTCGAGAGAGCGGCATCCTGGATTCGAGCGGCTCGGAGCGCTCGGAGCCGGCACCGCGATCCTCTTCGTCTCGTTGCTCCTGGTCCTGGCCAGGCTTGACTTGGCGCCGGTCTTCGACGGACCGCGGTATCCGATCCTCGCCTCGAACCTGTGGGTAGCCGGCCTCGTGGGGGCGAGTGCCCTGGCAGTCATACGCCTCGGCAAGCCGCTCCACTGGAGCCTTCTCCTTCTCGCACCGTGGCTGGCATCGTCGCTTGTCGGCCAGGTCTATCTCGGACTCAAGGAATCGAGCTGGGGCGTTGCCAACCGCAAACAGGAGGTGGCTGACCTCCTGCCGCGGCCGGGCGAGCCCCTGTATGTCATGCCCAGCGAGCTCATCCCCTTCTACCGGCGCTCGCTCGCGGAGCTCGAGGTGCGAGGCATCGAGGAGCTGCCCTGCGATGCACCCGCAGGCGGTTCGGCGTCGGTTCTTGATGTGAGCTTCTGGAAGAATCTCGACCGGCCCCGCGATCATCTGGCGCGAGCGCTCATCGAGACGGGGACGCTCGCGGCCGCGGTTCGCTCCAAGGGCTTCCCCGAGCCGCAGCACGACTACCGGATCTACCGCCTCGAGGGGCTTGCGCCAGCGCCCCTTCAGGCGCTCTGTCGAACCGGGTTCACGCCAAAGAACCGAGAGTTCTTGGCCCGCGCCCTCTCCGCAGCTCTGCCCGAGGAGCAGCCGCCGGCTCACGACTGGTCCTACCTGGAGCTCAACCAGGAGCTCGAGATCTACCGCTGGTCCACGAACGAGGTGACGCGCGTGCGGTTCGATCGGCCGCTCGAGCCCGGGGCGTACACGCTCTTCGTGGCCGGACTGCGAACAGCGTTCCCGGAACCCGCGGTCTCGATGCCGATTCAGCTTGAAGGCGAGCCCTGGACGAGGACGATCACCCAGCCCGAAGGCAGATTTCAAGTGGTGTTGCAGGTAGAGCTGGCGCACCGGCACGCCAAACCCGTACTCGAGATCAGGCATCCGACATGGCGCCCCTCCGAGCGGCTCGGTTCGCCGGACTCGCGAACGCTCTCGTTCCTCTTCTACGGCGCCTCGCTAGAGCCAGTGCGTTCGAGCCGCGTCCTGACGCGCACATCGCTCTGACCGACTGCCGCGCTCGTCCTAAGTTCCACCCCCCACCACGATCCTGGGCAGGGCCAGGGCCTGGGCCGCGGCGTCGACCGCCTCGACGTCGGTGGCCACCAGGTCGGCGAGCTCGCGCTCGTGGCGGGCGAGCTCGGCCTGGAGCTCGGCGAAGACCTCGCGGGCGCCCTGGCTGGGAGCGCCGTCGCCGTCCTTCACGGTCTCGTAGACGAAGATCAGGTTGGAGTAGAGCTTGGTGCCGCCGGGCCGGGCGAGGATGTCGTACACCACCTCGGCCTTGGCGTTGTGGAGCTCGGCCTCCAGGGCATCCGCGCGCTCGACCACCCGCTTCGTCTTCGCCACCAGGTCCCTGGCGTCCTCGCGCTCGGCGAGGCGCGCGGCGAGGTCGGCGGCCTGGGTGCGAATCGAGCGCACCTCCTTGACCGCCCGGATCACGCGGTCGATGGCGTCGCGGATCGCGAGCGCGTAGTCGAGCTGGGCCTCCAGATCGGCCTGCGAGACCTTGGACCGCGGGTCGGGCAGCACCTCGACGCGGGCCTCGGCGACCTGCTGGGTCCCGGGCCCGCCGGCCGTCAGCTTGCCCGCCGAGAGCTTGAGAGTGTAGGTGCCGGGAGGCGCCAGCGGGCCGGAGCGCGGGTTGCCGAGGTCGACCTTGGCCTTGTCCAGGCGCTCGGCGCCGGTGTAGCGCAGGTTCCAGGAGCCGCGGTGGAGGCCGGCCTCGACCGAGAGATCGGCCTCCGGCTTGGAGCTCGGCTCGTCGGGGTCGTCCTCCGGGTACTCGGGGGTTTCGGCGATGCTCGACAGCTTCCTCGCCAGGCGGCCGCGGCTGTCGAAGACCTCGAGCGTCACTTCCCCCTCGACCTTCTTCTCGAGCGCGTAGTGGAAGACCACGCCGTAGGTGGGGTTGGCGCCCTGCGCTTCCTCGCTCCAGCCCCCGCCGTAGCTCCAGCGCCGCGGCGGCCGCGGCGCGAAGAGGTGCACGGCCTTGCCCGCCACGTCGTCCGACCACTCGCGCAGCGGCGAGAAGTCGTCCAGCACCCACAGCGCGCGGCCGCGGGTGCCGAGCACCAGGTCGTCGCCCTTGACCACCAGGTCGGTCACCGCCACGGTCGGCAGGTTGAGCTTCAGCGCTTCCCAGCTCTTGCCGCCGTCGCTCGAGAAGTGGACCCCTTTGTCGCTGCCCAGGAAGAGGAGGTCGGCGCGCTTCGAGTCCTCGCGCACCGCCAGCAGGGGCACGTCCTGCGGCAGGCCGGCGGCCAGGCTGCTCCAGGTCTTGCCGTAGTCGGTGGTCTTGAAGAGGTAGGGCCGGTAGTCGTCCATGCGATGGTTGTCGACCGCCACGTAGGCGGTGCCGGCGGCGTGGCGCGAGGCGGCGATCGACTCGACAGTGCCCCACTCCGGCATGTTCGAGGGGGGGCTTCCGGGCGGCGTGACGTTGGCCCAGCTCGCCGAGCCGTCGCGCGTCACGTGCACCAGACCGTCGTCGCTCCCCACCCAGATCACGCCCTTCTCGAGCGGTGAGACGGCGATGCTGAAGATCGTGTCGTAGACCTCGACGCCGGTGTTGTCGCCGGTGATCGGCCCCCCGGACCACTTCTGCTTCGACTTGTCGTTGCGCGTCAGGTCGGGGCTCACCTGGGACCAGGTCTGGCCGCGGTCGGTGGAGCGGAAGAGGACGTTGGCACCGTGGTAGAGCTCTCGCGGGTCGTGCTGCGAGACGGCGATCGGCGCCGTCCACTGGAAGCGCACCCGCAGGTCCTCGGCGCCGTGGCCGGAAGGGTTGGTGGGGTAGATGCAGACGTTCCGCGCCTGCCTCGTCGCCTCGTCGTAGTGGGTGATGATGCCGCCGTACTCGCCGGCGTAGATGTGGCCGGCCTCGCCCAGGTCGTAGAGGAAGTCGCCGGCCTCGCCGCCGCCCACTACCTGCCACAGGCCGAGCGGGATGCCGCCCCATACCAGGCTGTTGCTGGGGCCCGAGGCCGTGCCCTGGTCCTGGATGGTGCCGCCCACGTGGTAGGGCTCCCGGTGGTCGACATCGATGTTGTAGAACTGTGCCCAGGGCAGCGCCGGCGCGAACCAGGTCTCGCCACCGTCGAAGGAGAGGTCGACACCGCCGTCGTTGCCGGCGATCATGCGGCGCGGATCGAGCGGGTCGATCCACAGGTCGTGGTGGTCGCCGTGGTGGAAGCCGTCGACGTTGGCGATGGTTCTGCCGCCGTCGATGGTGCGCAGCATCGGCACCTGCGGGAACCACACAACGTCCGGGTTTCTGGGGTCGACGGTCAGCACCGTGTAGTACCAGGCGCGCTGCGAGAGCGCGTGGTGGCCGTTCGCCAGCTCCCAGCTCTCGCCGCCGTCGTCAGAGCGGTAGAGCCCGGCTTGCTCGGCCTCGATCAGGGCGTAGACGCGCCGGCCGTCGGAGGGCGCCACGCGGACCCCCACTTTGCCCCAGATCCCCTCCGGCAGGCCTTTGCCAGTGAGCTGCTTCCAGGTGTCGCCGCCATCCGTCGAGCGGTAGAGGCCGCCGCCCGGCCCACCGCTGGTCATCTCCCACGGCCGCCGCCGCGCCTGCCACAGGCCGGCGAAGAGGATGCGCGGGTTGCCGGGATCGAAGGCCACGTCCGAGGCGCCGGTGTCCGCGTCTTTTCCCAGCACGCGCTTCCAGGTGGCGCCGCCGTCCGTGGTGCGGTAGACGCCACGCTCGGGGTTGGGGCCGAAGGCGTGGCCGAGCACGGCGGCGAAGGCCACCTCGGGGTTCTGGGGGTGCACGGCCATGGTGCCGATCTGCCCCATCTGACTCCACACCCTGGCCCAGGACTTGCCGGCGTCGGTCGACTTGTAGATACCGTTGCCGGCCACCACGTTGCCGCGGATGTTGGCCTCGCCAGATCCGACGTAGATCACGTTCGGATCGCTCGGCGCCACCGCGATCGAGCCGATCGAGGCGACGTCCTGCTCGTCGAAGATCGGCTTCCAGGCGTGGCCGCCGTTGACCGACTTCCACACCCCGCTCTGGGCCGTGGCCGCATACCAGGTGAGCGGGTCGCCGGCCACCCCGGCGACCCGCGACACCCGGCCGCCGATCGCCGGCCCGATGGACCGGAACTCGAGGCTCTTGAACAGCTCCGGGCCTCCGGCCGAGGCGGGGAGCGCCAGCGCTCCTGGTAACAAGACAGCGGCGAGACAGACCAATCTCCACGACCGGACGCCGAAGCGCATAAGGACCCTCCGAAAGAGTTCGGCGCAAACACTACGTGCATCGGGGGATAGAGGTCAAACCAGGAGTCGCCAGAAAACTCACATCGACTGTCCCGCTTCGTCTCGATGGTTGCACTCCCAGTGCTTAATAAGCTGGTCGAGTCCCAGACGATCAGCCCACTGTCTTTTTTTTGCAACAGTCCAGGCGGGCGGCACGGTTGCCGGCGGGCCACCTCAGGGGTGGTCCGCGCGCGGCCGATAGGTTTATATCCAAATGTATAAGGAAGCTGAGACCAGGCTGGCGCCGCCGTCCAGGGTAGGCGTCCCTCACTTGGTGGCGGCGATCGGGGTTCTCCTGGCGGCGCCGATCCCGGCCGTTCTGCTGGCCCTGCTCGGCTTGCCGTTCGGGGTCGCGGCGCTCGTCACCGGTGCTGCCGCTCTGGCCTCCACCCCCTGGCTGGCACGGCGCCTGCCAGCCACGCTGGGGGAGCTCTTCGCCGGCCGGCGCGCCCTGTTCGTGATCTGGCTCGCCGTGGGTCTGCTCGCCGTGGCGCGGCTCGCCGGCCTCGCCGAGTTCATGGCCGACTCCTCGCAGGACGGCCACTCGGCCCTCTGGTTCGACGGCTTCTATGTCGGGCACTCCTGTTTTTCCGCGTATTGGAAGGCCGGTGAGCTGTCGCTCGCCGGCACCGAGAACCTCTACGACCCGGGCCACTACGTGGGAACCATCGATCGCTTCCGGCTCGACGAGTATCCCTACCCGCCGACCTTCCTGCTGCTGCCGCGGCTGGCGATGGTGCTGGGGGGCGACTTCCTGCTCTGGCGGGCGCTGTGGTTCTGCCTCGACCTCGCGCTGTTGATGGGCTCGGTGCTCGCCGTCGCGCGCTGGGTCGGGGGCCGCGCCGGCTGGATCGTCGCGCTCTCGCTGCCGGCCCTGCTCGCCGCCACGCCCACGGTGCTCACCCTGCAGATCGGAAACTTTCAGCTCGTCGCGTTCGCCCTCTCCCTGGTTGCGATGACCTGCTTCGCGAGCGGGCGCCTGGCTGCCGGGGGCGCCCTGCTGGGGTGGACGACGGTCTCCAAGCTCTTCCCCGGCCTCCTGATGATCGAGCTCCTGACGCGCCGGCGCCTCTCCTCCGTGGCCTGGACGGCCGGCTTCATGGCTCTGTACGGGGCCCTGGCCCTCGCCTGGTTCGGCCTCGCGCCTATCTCCGCCTTCCTCGGCTTCGAGCTGCCGCGGGTGTTCTCCGGCGAGGCGTTCGCCTGGCTGGGCAACGAGGACCTGTGGGCGGTGGCGGCGATCAACGACACCATTCCCGGCCTGGTCTGGAAGCTGCCGCTGCTCGGCCTGCCGGAGCCGGGCCCGCTGGCGCCCAAGGTGGTGGGCTGGGTCTACACCCTGCTGCTGCTGGCGCTGACGGTGTTGGCGGCGCGGCGGGCCGCCGTGGCGCCGCGCCTGCGGCAGGCGCGCATCTGGCTCGCGCTGCTCACCCTGGCCGCCCTGCGCAGCCCGTTCCAGCCCGACGCCTACGCCCTCTTCGGGCCGCTGTGGCTGCTCCTGCTGCTGCTACCGGAGCTGCCGGGTCGGCCGCGCACCTACCTCGGCGTGGGGTTGGCCTGGATCGTCCTGTCGACTGTGCTGCCCTTCTCCGGCATGCCGCTTCCCGGACCGGTGGGCCGCGTGCTGCTGTCGCTCGCCGGGCAGCTCCTGGGCCTGGTGCTCGCGGTGCGCGAGATCGTCCGCCGCCCGCCCGCCGAGGCCGCCGAAGTCGAGGCGGCCGCGAGCCTGGCCCCCGCCGCCGAGCCTGCGCCGCTGTGGCGACCGGTATGAGCCCGAGATGAGCACTTTCGAACAGCGGATCGCCGGCCTGTCGCCGGAAAAGCGCGCCCTGCTGCTGAAGCAGCTCGGCGGCGAGCGCGTGCCGGCCCGGCCCCGCATCGGCCGCCAGCCGCGTGACCCGGAGAAGATCCCGCTCTCGGCCGCCCAGCGCCGGCTGTGGTTGATCGACCAGATCACCCCCGGCAGCTCGACCTACAACGTGGCGCAGGTGATGCGCCTCTCGGGCCTGCTCGATGCCGGTGCGCTGGCGCGGGCGCTCGACGAGATCGTCGCCCGCCACGAGGCGCTGCGCACCACCTTCGCCCGCACGGCCGAGGGCCCGGTGCAGCGCATCGCCGAGCGCCTGAGCCTCGAGCTCACGGTGGAGGACCTCTCGGGCCGGCCGGATGCCGCGGCGGAGCTCGACCGCCGGCTGCGCCAGTGGGCTGCGCTTCCCTTCGACCTGGAGCGGGGGCCGCTGGTCCTGGCCCGCCTGTTCCGCATCGCCGCCGAGGAGCACGCGCTGTTCCTCAACTTCCACCACATCGTGGTCGACGGCTGGTCGCTGGCGATCTTCTTCCGCGAGCTCGCCGAGCGCTACGGCGCCTGGTCGCGGAGCGGTGCGGCGGGAGGCGCTCCGCCGGCCCTGCCCGAGCCGCCGATCCAGTACGCCGACTTCGCGATCTGGCAGAGCGGCCGGCCGGCCGAAGAGCTGGAGGCGGAGCAGGCGAACCTCGCCTTCTTCAAGGAGCGCCTCGAAGGCGCCCGCCTGGTGCTCGAGCTGCCGACCGAGCTGCCGCGCCCGCGCGAGCTGTCGACAGCCGGGGCGCTCCTCGCGCGCCCTCTGCCGGAGTCGCTCTGGAAGCGCATCGAGGCACTGGCGCTCGCCGACGGTACGACGCCCTTCGCCGTGCTGCTCGCCGCCTTCGCCGCCTATCTCTTCCGCGTCACCGGCCAGCGCGACGTGCTGGTGGGATCGCCCTTCGCCGGCCGCGGCCGCGCCGAGATCGACGTCCTGGTCGGCTTCTTCGTCAACACTCTGCCGCTGCGCTTCGACCTCGCGGCCGAGCTCTCGTTCCGCGAGGTGGTGCGGCTCGCCTCGCGCCAGGTGCTCGACGCCGACGCCCATCAGAGCCTGCCGTTCGAGCGCCTGGTGGAGGAGCTGGCGCCGCCCCGCGACCTCTCCCGCGCGCCGATCTTCCAGGTGATGTTCAGCCACGAGACCGACGCGGCCCTGGACATGCCGGGCCTCGGGGCGCGCGTTGACCCGGTCGACAGCTCGTCCTCGAAAGTCGACCTCTCGCTGGTGGTCCTGCGCGGGCTCGAGCACTGGGCGCTGCAGGCCGAGTACGCGACCGACCTCTTCACCGCGGCGGGCATCGGCCGCCTGCTGGGCCATCTCGAGACGCTGCTCACGGCCGCCGTGGCCGAGCCCGACCGCCCGCTCGCGCGGCTGCCCCTGCTGACCGACGGCGAGCTCGCCGGGCTGGCGGCTGATCGCCGGCGCCCATCTCTCGCCTACCAGCCGGAGGCCGACGCCTTCGAGCTGTTTGCGGCGCAGGCCGAAGCGGAGCCGGGCCGCCCGGCGCTCCTCTGGGGTAAGGAGAGCCTCACCTACGGCGAGCTCCTGGCGCGCGCCGCGTCCCTGGCGCTCGAGCTCGAGCGGCTGGGAGTGGGGCCCGAGGTGCGGGTGGGGGTCTGCGCCCGCCGCACGCCTGATCTGGTGATCGCCCTGCTGGCGGTGCTCGGCGCGGGCGGCGCCTACGTGCCGCTCGACCCCAACTATCCGGCCGACCGCCTCGCCTTCATGCTCGAGGACGGCCGCTGCACCCTGCTGCTGACCGAAAAGGCGCTGCTCGCCGGCGCCGGGCGCGCCCTCTCCGAGGCGCTGCCGGCGGCGACCCGCGTGCTGTGGCTCGACGAAGATGGGAGCGCGCTGCCGGCGGCCCCAACGGCCCCGGCCGCCTCGCCCCGAGGGCTGCTCGCCCGCCTGCGCCCTTCGGGGCCGCTGCCGGGCTCGCGGCTCAGCCACCTGATCTATACCTCCGGCTCCACCGGCCGGCCGAAGGCCGTGGCGATCCCGGTCTCGGCCGTCGCCGCCTTCATCGCCTGGGCGCGGACGCTGTTCACGCCCGCGGAGCTGGCCGGGGTGGCGGCCTCGACCTCGGTGTGCTTCGACCTCTCGGTGTTCGAGCTCTTCGCCACCCTGGCGGCGGGCGGCACGGTGGTGCTGCTCGACGACGCGCTGGCGCTTTCCTCGGCGCCGGCGCGGGACCGGGTGACCCTGATCAACACCGTGCCCTCGGCGATGGCGGAGCTGGTGCGCACGGGCGGTCTGCCGGCCTCGGTCGCGACCGTCAACCTCGCCGGCGAGCCGCTCAAGAACGCCCTGGTGCAGGACGTCTACCGCACCACGGCGGCCGAGCGCGTGTACGACCTCTACGGCCCGTCGGAGGACACCACCTACTCGACCTTCTCGCGCGTGGAGCGTGGCGCTACGGCCGAGCCCTCGATCGGCCGCGCCATCAGCGGCTCCTGGGTCACGGTCCTGGACCGCCGCGGCGAGGCGCTGCCGCAAGGGGTGCCCGGCGAGCTCACGATCGGCGGCGAGGGCCTGGCCCGCGGCTACCTCGGCCGCCCGGCGCTCTCCGCCGAGAAGTTCGTGCCCGACCCGTTCGCCACCGAGCCGGGCGCGCGCCTCTACCGTACCGGCGACCTGGCGCGGGTGGGCACGGACGGCAACCTCGTCTTCCTCGGCCGCATCGACAACCAGGTCAAGATCCGCGGCTTCCGCATCGAGCTGGGGGAGATCGAGGCCGGGCTGCTGGCCCATGCCGGAGTGCGGGCGGCGGCGGTGGCCGCCGTCGCCGCCAGCGGAGGCGAGCTGCGCCTGGTGGCCTACGTGGTGCCGGAGCCGGGCGAGGCGCCGAGCGCCTCCGATCTGCGCGCCCATCTGCGCAGCCGGCTGCCGGACTACATGGTGCCGGCCGCCTTCATGACCCTCGCCGCGCTGCCGCTCACTCCCAATGGCAAGGTCGACCGCCGCACCCTGCCGGCGCCGGACTGGGCGCGGCCCGACGTGGAGCAGCCCTACGTCGCACCGCGCAGCGCGGACGAGGAAGCGCTGGCCGGCCTGTGGCGCGAGGTGCTCGGCGTGGAGCGGGTGGGGGTGGCCGACAACTTCTTCTTCCTCGGCGGCCACTCGCTGCTCGCCACCCAGCTCGTATCGCGCATCGAGACCGCCTTCGGCGTCGAGCTCGCCGCCCGCGACGTGTTTCGCGCGCCCACGGTGGCCGATCTCGCCACCCTGATCGTGCAGCAGCGGGCGGCGGTGGCGGGCGATGCCGACCTCGACGCCCTGCTGGCGCAGCTCGAGGGCCTCTCCGAGGAGCAGGCGCGGGCCCAGCTCTCGGGCGAGCCGCACTCGAATGAGGAGGGGCGATGAGCGGCCTGCCCGACCGCATCGCAGGGCTGTCGCCGGAGAAGCGCGCGCTGCTCCTGAAGCGTCTGGCGAAGACCACCGCCGCCGAGCCGCCGCCGATCCCGCACCTGCCGCGCGAGCCGGGCGCGCGCTACTCGCTGTCGGTGGCACAGCAGCGGCTGTGGCTGCTCGACCGCCTGGTGCCGGGCACCGCGGCCTACAACATCACCTCGGCGACCTGGGTGGAGGGTGCGCTCGACGCCGGCCGCCTGCGGCGCGCGCTCAGCGCCTGCGTGGCCCGCCACGAGGCGCTGCGCACCACCTTCGGTGCGGCGGACGGCGAGCCGTATCAGCGGATCGATGAGCCGGAGCCGGCGCGCTTGCCGGTGGTCGACCTCTCGGGCCTCGCGGCTGAGCCGCGGCAGAGCGTGGCGCTCGCCCTGGCCGGCCGCGCCGCGGGCGAGAGCTTCGACCTCGGGCGCGGGCCGCTGTTTCGCGCGCACCTGCTGTGCCTGGCGCCCGAGCTCTCGCTGCTGGCGCTCAACATGCACCACGCCGTCACCGACGGCTGGTCGATCGACGTGATCTACCGCGACCTCGCCGCGGCCTACGAGGCGCTCTCCCGAGGCGAGGGCGGCGCCCTGCCCGAGCCGGCGATCCAGTATCTGGACTACGCCGCCTTCCAGGGCCGGGCGCTCTCGGGCGAGCTCGGCGGTGAAACTCTGGCCCGCCAGCGGGAGTTCTGGCGCGAGAACCTGGCAGCGCCGCTGCCGGTGCTCGAGCTGCCCACCGACCACCCGCGGCCGGCGCTGCCGAGCTACCGCGGCGACAGCGTGGCCCTGTGCCTGCCGCCGCAGATCGCCACCGCGCTGCGCGGTTTCGCCGCCAGGAGCGGAGCGACGCCGTTCATGGTGCTGCTCGCCGCCTACGGCGCGCTGCTCTCCCGCTACAGCGGCCAGCGCGATTTGCTGGTCGGCATGCCGGTCGCCAACCGGGCGCGGCGGGAGGTGGCGGAGGTGGTGGGCTACTTCGTCAACACGGTGGTGGTGCGCCTCGACCTCTCGGGCCGGCCCTCGCTCTCCAAGCTCACGGAGCGCGCCCGCGAGGCGAGCCTGGCGGCCGCGGCCAACCAGGAGCTGCCGTTCGAGAGCCTGCTGGACGAGCTGGCGCCGGCCCGCGACCCGTCGCGCTCGCCGCTCTTCCAGACCCTGCTCTCCTACCAGAACTACCAGCAGGACGCTCCCGCCCCTGCCGGTCTGCGCTATCGCTTCCTGACCGCCGACCAGGTGAACACCGGGGCGGCGAAGTTCGACCTGACGCTGTTCCTGGCCGAGACCGCGGGCGAGATCGAGGGCTTCTTCGAGTTCCCGACCGATCTCTTCGAGGCGGCGACCGTCCGCCGCCTGGCGGGCCATCTGGAGAACTTGCTGGCCGCGGCGCTCGCCGCCCCCGAGACGCCCTTCGACGACCTCGAGCTGATGGCGCCCGCCGAGCGCCGGCAGGTGCTCGAGACCTGGAACGCCACCGCCGCGCCGCTGCCCGAGCCGGGCACGATGCACGGCCTCGTCGCCGCCCAGGCCTGTCGCTCGCCCAACGCCGTGGCCGTCGAGCACGAGGGCGCCACCCTCACCTATCGCGAGCTCGACCTCGCCTCCGATCGCCTCGCGGCGCGCCTCGCGGCGGCCGGCGCGGGGCCGGAGGCGATCGTCGGCATCTACCTCGAGCGCTCGCTGGAGATGGTGATCGCGCTCCTCGGCGTGCTCAAGACCGGCGCCGCCTACCTGCCGCTCGACCCCGCGTTCCCGGCCGACCGACTGGCTTTCATGATGGCGGACGCGGGCGTGCGCCTGGCGGTGACCGCGCCGCCGCTCGCCGCGGGCCTGCCCGACGCCGTGGCGCCGGCGGTGCTGGAACAGGGGCTCGATTCAGGGCCCGATTGGGGCGCCGCGGCCGAGCCCGGCCCGGCGGTCGAGAGCCGGGCCGCAACGCCCGCCGTCTCCCCCGAGCAGCGCGCCTACGTGATCTACACCTCGGGATCGACGGGCAGGCCCAAGGGCGTCGAGATCCCGCACCGCGCGGCGGTCAACTTCCTCGCCTCGATGCGCCGCGCGCCCGGGCTCGCGGCCGAGGACCGCCTGCTGGCGGTGACCACTCTGTCCTTCGACATCGCGGTCCTCGAGCTCTTCCTGCCGCTCGCGGTGGGGGCGCGGGTGATCCTCGCCGGCCGCGACACCGCGACCGAAGGGCCGCGCCTGGCCCGGCTGCTCGCGGCGAGCGGCGCCACGGTGATGCAGGCCACCCCCGCCACCTGGCGGCTGCTGCTGGCCACCGGCTGGCAGGGCTCGCCGTCGCTCACCGCGCTCTCGGGCGGCGAGGCCCTGCCGCGCCCGCTCGCCGACGAGCTCTCGCCCAGGGTGGCGGCACTGTGGAACCTCTACGGCCCGACCGAAACCACGGTGTGGTCCACGGCCGAGCGCCTGGCGGCGGGCGCCCCGATCACTGTCGGCCGCCCGATCGCCAACACCCGCGTCTACGTGCGCGACGCCCGCGGCCACGCCAACCCGGTAGGGATTCCGGGAGAGCTGGCGATCGGTGGCGCGGGGGTCGCGCGCGGCTACCTGGCGCGGCCGGCGCTCACCGCCGAGCGCTTCGTGCCCGACCCGTTCGCCCCGGCCGCGGAGAACGGCGCCCGCCTCTACCGCACCGGCGACCTGGCTCGCTGGCGCCCGGACGGCCGGCTCGAGGTGCTGGGCCGCACCGACCATCAGGTGAAGCTGCGCGGCCACCGCATCGAGCTGGGCGAGATCGAGACCGTGCTCGCCCGCCAGGCCGGGGTGCGGCTGGCGGTGGTGGTGCTGCGCGAAGACCGCCCGGGAGACGCCCGGCTGGTCGCCTACCTCGAGCCGCACTCCAGGCCGGGGCTCGATGGCGGCCACGAGGTGCTCCCCGCCGCGCTGCGCGAGGCGGCGCGGCAGAGCCTGCCGGAGTACATGGTGCCGTCGCTCTTCGTGGTCCTCGAGAAGCTGCCGCTGACTCCCAACGGCAAGGTAGACCGCAAGGCCCTGCCGCTGCCCGATGGCGACAGCGCGGTCGAGCGCGTGCCGCCCTCGACCCCGGAGCAGGAGGCCCTCGCCGGCATGTGGCGCGAGGTGCTCGGCGTCGCCGAGGTCGGCGTCGAAGAGAGCTTCTTCGACCTCGGCGGCCACTCGCTGACCGGCGCCCAGCTCCTGGCCAAGATCCAGCGCCAGTTCGGCGTCGAGCTGCCGCTCAAGACGCTGTTCGAGGCGCCGACCATCGCCGCCCTGGCGGAGGTGATCGTCGCCCGCCAGCTCGAGACGCTTGGAAGCGAGGAAAGCCTGGCCCTGCTCGCCGACCTGGAGTCGATGTCGGAGGAGGAGATCCAGGCGCTCCTCGCGGAGGAGAGCGCGTGAGCGATCTCGCGGCCCGGCTCGCCGATCTCAGCCCCGCGCAGCGCGAGGCGCTCGCGCGCCGGCTGCGGCAGCGCGCGGGCGAGGCCGGGTCTGAGCCCGAGGCCATCCCGCGCCGCGCGGCGGCTTCGCCGGGCGCCGGGGCCGAGGCGCCCACCTCGCTCGCGCAGGCGCGGCTGTGGTTCCTCGACCGGCTGGCCCCGGGCACGGCTTCCTACAACCTCACCACTCACCTGCGGCTCGGCGGCGACCTCCAGGTGGCGGCCCTCGCCGAGGCGCTGACCGAGATCGTGCGCCGCCACGAGACGCTGCGCACTTCGATCGTCGAGCGCGACGGCGCGCCGGTGCAGGTGCCGGCGCCGCCGCCTTCGCGGCGCCTGCCGTTGCCGGTGGTCGACCTCTCGACCCTTGCGGCGCCGGCGCGCGAGGAGATAGCGCTCCGCCTCGCCGGCCGCGAGGCCGACCGCCCGTTCGCTCTCGCTGCCGGCTGGCTCCAGCGCCGCCGCCTGCTGCGGCTCGGCCGGCGCGATCACCTGCTGTTGGTCACCACGCACCACATCGTGTTCGACGCCTGGTCTTCCGGCGTGCTGCGCGACGAGCTTGCGGCCCTGTACGCGGCGAGGTCGGAACGGCGCGAGGCCGAGCTGCCGCCGCTCCCGATCCAGTACGCGGACTATGCGCAGTGGCACCGGCGTCGCGCCGGCGGCCCGGGAGCGGAGCGCGGGCTCGCCGCCTGGGAGCAGGCGCTCTCCGGCTTGCCGGCGGTGCTCGATCTGCCGGCCGACCGCGCGCGCCCGCCGGTCGCGAGCCTCCGGGGCGCGCGGCACGCCTTCACCTTCCCCGGCGTTGCGGCGGCGCTCGGTGGGCTGGCCCGGGGCGAGCAGGCCAGCCTGTTCATGGCGCTCGCGGCGCTGGTCTCGCTGCTCCTGGGTCGGCTCTCCGGCCGGCGTGACCTCGCGCTCGGCACCGCGGTAGCCAACCGCACCGCGCCGGAGCTCGAGGGGCTGATCGGGCTCTTCGTCAACACCCTGGTGCTGCGCGCCGACCTCTCGGGAGAGCCTTCCTTTCGTGAGCTGGTGGCGCGAGAGCGCGACGCTTGCCTCGCCGCCTTGGGCCACCAGGAAACGCCGCTCGAGGCCGTGGTCGAGCGGTTGCGGGTGGAGCGCAGCCCGAGCTACAACCCGCTCTTCCAGACCATGCTGGTGCTGCAGAACGCGCCGGCCGCGAAGAGCGAGGCCGCCGGCGCCGTGCTGCCGGGCAGCCTCGAAGTGTCGATGGTCGAGCCGCCGGTGGCCGCCGCGCGCTTCGATCTCACCTTCTCGTTCGCCGAAGACGGCCGCGACCTGGCCGGCGTGGTGGACTACGCCATCGATCTCTTCGACGCGACGACCATCGAGCGCTGGGTCGGCCACCTGGGCCGGCTCGCCGCGGCCGTCGTGGCCGAGCCCTGGCGTTCGGTGTGGGCAATGCCGATGCTGACCCCGGCGGAGCGCGCCCAGGCGGTCGCCGAGTGGAGCGCCAGCGGCGAGCCCGGCCCCTGCTATGCGGGCGGGCTCTTCGCGCTCTGCGCCCGCCAGGCGCTCTCCACCCCCGAGGCGGAGGCGGTCGCCGCCCACGACGGCCGCCTCTCCTACGGCCGCTTGCTGGCGCGCGCCGAGCGCCTGGGTGCGAGGCTCCGCGCGCTCGGCGTGGGCGCCGAGTCGCGGGTGGTCGTGGCCCTCGACCGCTCGGTCGAGATGCCGGTCGCCGTGCTCGGCGTGCTCGCCGCCGGCGGTGCCTACGTGCCGGTCGACCCGGCGAGCCCTCCCGAGCGGCTGGCCGAGCTGTTCGCCGACGCCGGGGCGAGCGTCGCCCTCACCCGGCGAGCCCTGCTGCCGGAGCTGGGGCCCGCCGTCGCCGGCACCGCGGTGTGCCTCCTCGCAACCGAGGAGGCGGCGCCCGACGGCGAGGCCCCCAAGGATGAAGAACGCAGGAACGGCTCGGCAGCGGACACCCCCGAGGGCGCGCCAGAGAAGATTTCCTCGGCCTCGCCCGAGCAGCTCGCCTACGTGATCTACACCTCGGGCTCGACCGGCAAGCCCAAGGGAGTGGCGGTCGCCCACGGCTCGGCCGAGCACTTCGTGCGCGAGTTCGCGCGCATCCATTGCTTTGCGGGCCATCGGCTGCTGATGCTGCCGCCGCTCTACTTCGACGCCTCGGTAGGCGACCTGTTCCCGGCGCTCGCCACCGGCGCCACGCTGGTGATGCACCCGGCGCCCGGCGAGCTCTCGGCGCGCGAGCTGGCGGCGTTCTGCGCCGCCGAACGGGTGACCGGCATCGACGCGCCGGCCGCGCTGTGGGGCCGCTGGGTGGAGGAGTGGGAGGCGCGCGGCGAGGCCGATCCCCTGCCCACTCTGCGGTTGATGATGGTGGGCGGCGAGGCGGTGCCCGCCGAGCGGGCGCGCGCCTGGGCACGGCTCACGCGGGGCCGGGCGCCGCTCTACAACCACTACGGGCCCACCGAGGCCACCTGCTGCGCCACCATCGAGCGCGCCGGCGGCCTGGCTCCCGAATGGACGACGCCCGAGATGCCCGCCGGCCGGCCGTTCGGCGACGTGCGCGCCTACGTGCTCGACCGCCGCGGCGAGCCGGTGCCGCCCGGGGTGGTGGGCGAGGTCTGCCTGGGCGGCGCCGGCGTGGCGCGCGGCTA
>JBIOXV010000202.1:0-6033 GCA_044869805.1 Thermoanaerobaculia bacterium
GAAAACCGGGGTTTGGTGGGCCCGGACGGCGGATTTTGGCAGCGCGGCGACCTGCCCGTCAAGCCGCGGGGCTCCACGCGGACATGGGTAGCGGCGGCGCGACCGGGCTCGAGTGCGCCAGGCCGACGCGCGCATCGCGGCCGGCTCACTGCTTGAGCTTCTCGATCCGGCAGCGGATGAGGCCGCCGGCTTCCTCCTCCATCGCCACCAGCCGATGCCCGGCGCGGAAGCAGAAGATCGGCATGTCGTCGAGGATCGCGGGATCGTCGCCAACCACCTCGAGCAGGTCACCCACCGCGAGGTCCTTGATCGCCTTGGCGGTCAGGAGGATGGGGAGCGGGCAGACCTTGCCGGTGGTATCGAGCTGGTGTGGATCGCCCACGGAGCCTCCGGCGAGCGTGAGGACCGACGATACGGATGCGTCGAGCAGTCGCCCTGTAGAATACGCCGGATGGTGAGACCCGCCCAAGCGAGGCCCCTCGTGGTACCGGCGACGGCGCTCGGCCTGGCCGTGCTCGCCGCCTGGCCGGTGTGGGCCTGGTCGCCGACTACCCAGACCGTGATCGCGGAGGAGGCGGCTGCGCTGGCGCCGCGCGACCTCGCCCGCCAGATCGCCAAGCACAAGCGGCAGCTCAGGGCTGGAGCCTTGGCACCGCTCTCCAGCCCCGATGCCACGGCGCAGACGGAAGCCGGTGACGGCCCTCTTTCCGTGAGGATCGCCGCCGAGGTGGAGGCGGCGACGGCGGCCATCCGCGACCATCGACCGTTCCCCGAGATCGTGCACCGCCTCGGCGTAGTGTCCTACTACGTGGCGGAGGCCAACAATCCGCTCGCTACCTCCGCCGCCGACCTCCAGGAGGGCCGCTACCTCCGCGACTATCTGCGCTACGTGGACTCGGCCTTGCCCCGCTTTCCACTGACCTTCTACGGGCTCGAGCCCGGCCTCGAGCGCGCGCCGGACGTCTCACCGCTGATCCACCGTACTCTCGCCCGCGGCCGGACCTACTACCCGATGATCGGCCTCGAGTACCGGCGCGTGGGCTATGTCGCTGGCGAGCAAGCATTCGACGACCGCTCGACCGCCTTCGGCATTTCCTCGCTTGCCTTCAGTCACGCGGTGACCGACGTGGCGCAGGTGTTTCGCTACATCTGGCTCAAGGCGGGCGGCGCGGACCCTCGCCGCGGACTGCCCCTGGCCGGCCGCCACCTGGTCGTGCTGCCGAGGGCCACGCCCGGCCCCTGAGGGCTCTTGCCGCTGCCTTCTCCGCCCGCGACCGGCTTCACCGTCCGAGGAACGAGCCCGACTTCCATGGCCCCCGCCCGCATGGCTCCCCCCCGTCCGCATAGCCCCCCCGTCCGCATAGCCAAAATTCGCCGCGCCTTGCTTTCCGTCTCCGACAAAAGCGATCTCGCCGCCTTCGGCCGCGCCCTGGCGGAACTGGGGGTCGAGGTGCTCTCGACCGGCGGCACCTACGGTCATCTGGTCGAGGCCGGGGTGCCCGCCACCAAGGTCTCCGACGTCACCGGCTTCCCCGAAATCCTGGGCGGCCGCGTGAAGACCCTCCACCCGCGCATCCACGGCGGCATCCTGGCGGACCGCTCTCTCGCCGGGCACCTCGCGGAGCTCGAGGCGCACGGCATCGCCCCGATCGACCTGGTGGCAGTCAACCTCTACCCGTTCCGGGAGACCGCCGCCGGCGGCGCCTCGTTCGACGAGGTCGTCGAGATGATCGACATCGGCGGCCCCGCGATGCTGCGCGCCGCGGCGAAGAACCACCGCGGGGTAGTGGTGGTAGTCGATCCCGGCGACTATCCCGAGGTGCTCGCCCATCTCCGGGCCGAGGGCCCTGGCGGCCGCGGCTCGGTTCCGGACGACTTCCGCCGGGCGCTCGCCACCAAGGCCTTCGCCCACACTCGCGACTACGACGCGGCGATCACCGCCTGGCTCGAGGCCCGGGCCGGTCGCGCCGGAGAGCGCTTTCCCACGACCTCGACCTTGCCCCTCGAGCGGGTCCTGGTGCCGCGCTACGGTGAGAACCCGCACCAGGACGCCGCCGTGTACCGCATCGCCGGCGGCAACGGCGTCCTCGGCGGCTTCTCGCAGCTCCAGGGCAAGGAGCTCTCCTACAACAACCTGCTCGACGCCGACGCGGCCCGCAAGCTGGTGGCGCTGTTCGACGAGCCGGCGGTGGCGATCATCAAGCACAACAATCCCTGCGGCGTGGGCCGTGGCGCCGACCTCGTCGCCGCCTACCGGCGCGCCTTCGACTGCGATCCGGTGTCGGCCTTCGGTTCGATCATCGCGCTCAATCGGCCGGCTACCGCCGAGCTGGCGGAGGCCCTGGCCGAGCTCTTCGTCGAGGTGGTGCTCGCTCCGGACTTCGAGCCCGGGGCGCGGGAGCGCTTCGCGCGCAAGGCCAACCTGCGCCTGCTCGCCTGCCCGCCCTACCAGCCGCGGGTGGACGAGATCGAGCTGCGGGGCGTCGACGGCGGCTTCCTGGCCCAGGTGCCGGACGGCTACGCCGAGGAGCCCTCGACCTGGTCCTGCGTCACCCGGCGCTCCCCCACGGTCGAGGAGCGCCGTGGGCTCGAGCTCGCCTGGAAGGTCGCACGCTACGTGAAGTCGAACGCCATCGTGCTTGCCGACGGCGACGCGACGCTCGGCATCGGCGCCGGGCAGATGAGCCGCGTCGACTCTTGCCACCTCGCGGTGCGCAAGGCCGCAGAGCGCCAGGCGGGCCCTCCGCTCGACGGTGCCGCGGCCGCCTCGGACGCCTTCTTTCCTTTCCGGGATGGCCTCGACGCCCTGGCCGCGGCCGGGATCAAGTCCGTGGCGCAGCCCGGCGGCAGCAAGCGCGACGCCGAGGTGATCGCCGCCGCCGACCAGCACGGCATCGCCATGCTGTTTACCGGGCAGCGGCACTTCAGGCACTGAGCTGGCGCATGAATCTGCACTAGCTCTGAAGACTCTCCGATGAAAAAAGTGCTCGCAACCTTGAGTTTCCTGCTCTGTGTCGTTCTCCCCTGCGCTCCGGCGCTGGCCGACGGGACCGACCCCTGGGCGGCGCTCGCCAAGGTGCGCGGGCGGCTGGCGGCCTCGAGCCCGCGGGTGGCCGAGTTCGACCACCTCTACGTACCGGCCGGATTCACGCAGGGCGAGCACGAGACCGGCCGGCTGGCACTCTCGCTCCCGGACTGCCTGCGCTGGGACTACGGCGAGCCCTACCCCAAGAGCTTCCTGGTGTGCGGGGCCGTGGCCCACTACTGGAACAGCGCCGACAAGACCGGCCACCGGCAGATGATCGACAGCAAAAACGAGCCCGGCCTCGATCTGCTCCTGCTGGGGACCGAGGACCTGAAGAGCCGCTACCGCGCCACGGCCGAGGAGGTCGGCGGCGGCCAGCTCCGCATCCACCTGGTGCCCCTCAGGCCGATGCAGGAGGTGCGGGAGGCGATCCTTACCCTGGACACCGCCGCGGGGGTGGTCACCGGCCTCGAGTACACGGACGGCGAGGGCAACCTGACTCGCTTCGTGATCAAGAGCTACCGGCCCCTGGGCGAAACCGATCTCTTTGCGCCGCCGCCTGGCATCGCCTGGCAGGAGGGCGATAAGCCCTGAAGGTATAATCGCTTCGGCCATGGCGGACAACCCTTTCGAGAGCCTTTCGAGCTCGTCGCCCGCGGGCTCGGCGCGCCGGCTGCTCGCGGTCCTGGCGCTCGGCCTGGCGCTCGTCGCGGTGCCGGCCGGGGCCGGCTACGACGAGGGCCAGCGCATCGAGCTCACCGGCCTGGTGACCGATCCGGCCGGCCATCCGATGGCCAACCTGCACGTGGTGCTCGAGGCCTCGAGGAGCGGCTTCAGCATCCGCCAGCTCGGCCAGACCAAGAAGGACCCGACCCGCTTGATCGGGCTCACCAACGAGCGCGGCGAGTACTCGCTCGAGTGGCCCTGGAACCGCTACTACAACTCCTTCGAGCTGTTGGTGGGGGTGCCCATCCGCCGCCCCGATGGCGAGCGCCTGAAGGTCCTCGAGCGGCTGGACATCAGCCAGAAGATCAAGCGCGGCAGCCCCGTGGTGTCGGCGGTGGTGGTCGACGACTCCGCCTACGTCTCGAACCTGCGCACCTTCCTCGCCACCATCCGCACCGAGGACGAGCGCTCGGTGCACCAACAGATGGGCGAGCCGGACAAGGTGGAGCGGGTCGAGTTCCCCGACCACCTCGAGGTCGCCTGGTGGTACTTCGAGGCTGGCAAGGTGTTCCGTTTCCGGGACGGGCGGCTGGAGAAGACCGAGCCCTTCGACCCGGTGAAGGCGTTCTCTTGAGCCAGAACGCGCCCCTCGCCAGCCGCGAGCCCACGGCGGAGGCCGTGTCGCCATACCGCTTCCTCACCCTGGTCGCGGACAAGCTCACCGCCACCGAGGAGCTGTTCCGCAAGCACCTCGCCTCGGACGTGCCGTTCATCGCCGACGCCGGCCGCTACATCGGCGAGGGCGGCGGCAAGCGCGTGCGCCCGGCGCTGCTGCTGCTGACCGCCCAGCTCCTGGGCCACGACGGCGAGGAGGAAGTGACCTACGCGGCGGTGGTGGAGTTCATCCACACCGCGACCCTGATCCACGACGACATCATCGACTTCGCGCCGCTGCGCCGCGGCCGGCCCAGCCTGCACCAGCTCTACGACAACCATCGCACGGTGCTGCTGGGCGACTGGCTCTACACCACCAGCATGCAGATGGCATTGAGCCACGGCCGCGTGGAGGTGATCCGCCGCCTCTGCGCCGCCACCCTCTCCATGACCGAGGGCGAGCTGCTGGTGCTCGAGCGGCTGGGCGCGCCGGACCTCACGGTCGAGGAGTACTTCGACATCATCGACCGCAAGACGGCCCGTCTGTTCGGCGCCGCCTGCGCCCTGCCCAGCCTGATCTCGCCGGTGCGGCCGGAGGCCGGCGCGGTGCTCGAGCGCTACGGCCGGCAGCTCGGGCTCTGCTTCCAGCTCGTCGACGATCTGCTCGACTTCACCGCCCGCGAGGCGGAGCTCGGCAAGCCGGCGCTCTCCGACCTCAAGGAAGGAAAGCTCACGCTGCCGCTGCTGCTGCTGCTGCCGCGCCTCGACCCGGCCCGCCGTCGCGCCATCGAGCACGTGCTCGAGGACCGCGGCTTCGATCGCGTGGGGCCGGACGAGGTGCTGTCGATGGTGAGCGCCGAGGGGACGATCGAGGAGGTCGAGGAGATCGCCCAGGGCCACGCCGAGGCCGCGCGGCGCGAGCTCGACTACTTCCCGCCCTCACCGGCCCGCGAGGCGCTGGAGTATGCGCCGGACTTTGTCCTGCACCGCCGCTCCTGAGCGAGGCCTGCTGCGCGGCCTCGCTGGAGCGCGCTCGAGCGTCGGTCATCCGCGGCGTAGGTAGACCCGCAAGCCTGTCGGCTGGAAGTCCAACCGCACCTCGGACCGCGGGCCGGGCAGATCGAAGACCACGTACAGCTCACCGCCGCCCACCCCCGGGTGATGCCCGGTGCGGATGCGCAGCAGCTCCCGCGTGCCGACCGGGATCAGGGCCGGCTCGTAAGGCGCCGCGATGCCGGCGATGCGCAGCAGCTCGCGCGGCTCGGCGCCGCCCAGGCGCTGGCGCGACACCCGCGGCTCGAGGATCTCGCCGTCTCCGGTGATCACTACGATGGTTTCGCCGGGTACTGACCCGAAGGTGATCGAGGCGACGCGGGTCAGCGGGCCACCCGGTGCGGGCGCCGCCGGCGGCGGAGCGTTCGTGGGCCGGGCCACGGCGGTGGGCGCAGGCGCTGCGGTGGATGGTGCCGCGGCCGGGAGCTCGGGGACCGAGCCGCCATCGCCGGCCCGAGCGGCCTCCGGGTCGTCCGCGCGACCTGCAGTGGCGGCCGGCGCAGGGTCGGCCACTGCCGGCTCGCGATCCAGCCAGCGCAGCAGCGGGCCTCGGCCCAGGAGCACTCCGGCGACCAGCAGCAGGCCTACCGCGGCGAGCACCAGCGGCCGGCCCAGCCGGCGCTCGGGCGCTGCCA
>JBIOXV010000203.1:0-14807 GCA_044869805.1 Thermoanaerobaculia bacterium
GTAGGCGCCGCCGGCCTGGAGGATGGCGAGCAGGCCGACGGAGAGGTCGGTCGAGCGCTCGAGGGCGATGCCGACCGGGGTGTCGGGGCCGACGCCGAGCTCCACGAGGTGCGCGGCGAGGATCGAGGCACGTTGTGCGAGCCCGGCGTAGGAGAGCGCGCCGTCCTCGTCGACCACCGCGATCGCATCGGGAGTGCGCTCGACCTGCTCGGCGACTATGCCGTGCAGCAGCTCGCTGCCGCCGTAGCGCTCGGCGGTCGCGTTCCATTCCGCCACCACCTGCTGGCGCTCGGCCGGCGAGAGCAGCGATGCCTGCTCGTAGCGGCCGAGGGGATCGGCGCACATCGCGGCCAGCACGCGGCGGTAGTAGCCCGCGCCAGCGGCGATGGTGGCGCCGTCGAGCTCGGAGGCCAGGTAGTTCAGGGACAGCGAGATGCCGTGGCCGGCGGGGTCGATCTCGAAGTGGGTGGTGAGCGGGAAGTTGGTTTCTTCGTAGCCGCGGTAGCCCAGCACCTCGGCTGCCGGGCCGCCGCCCATCAGTCCCTCGACCTCCTGGTAGACGTGGTAGTGCAGGAAGTTGAACACCGACTCGAAGAGCGGCCGGCCGCCCTGGCGGCGCTGCAGCTCGACCAGCGGGTAGCGCCGGAACGGAATCAGCTCGCGTTCGCGCGCGAAGGTGGCGAGCACCAGCTCCTCCCAGGTGCCGCCGCCGAGCGAGAGGCGCAGCGGCAGGGTGTTGAGGAACAGGCCCAGCGTGCGCTCGCCCTCGGCGCGCTCGGGCCGGCCGTGGACGATCACGCCGGCGACCACGTCCGCCTGCCCGGAGATGAGCGCCATCACTCGCAGGTGCGCGGCCAGGAACAGGCTCTTGATCGGCACCGCGAGCGAGCGCGCCAGGGACTCGACGCCGCGGCAGAGCTCGGGGTCGAGCGCCACGTCGAGCGACAGCGACCGCCCCTCGCCCCGCGACGCTTCGCCACGGGCGCGCGGCAGCTCGGCGACCGTGCCGCCCTCGAGCCGGCGCTGCCAGAAGACGTGCGCCTCCTCGGAGGCCAGCACCTCGCGCTCCAGGGCCACGAACTCGCGGTAGGGCACGGCCGGGGGCGGCGCCTCCGCCGGCGCGGCGCCGGCGAGCCGCGTGGCGTAGCCCTCGAACAGCTCGGTCAAGAGCGACGCCGCGCTCCAGCCGTCGAGGATCGAGTGGTGGAAGGCGAGGCTGAACTGAAACGTCTGTTGGGGAAAGCTATCGCCGCCGCGGCGGTGGACGAGGAAGCGGGCGAGCGGCGGCCGCGCCCAGTCGAAGCCGCGCCGGCTCTCGGCCGCGAGGTGGGCCGCCACCGCGGCCTCCTGCTCGGCCGCGTCGAGCCTCGAGAGGTCGAGCACGGCGAGCGGCGCGCGCACTCTGGAGTGCACGAGCTGCAAGGGCTCGCCGGCGCTCTCGAGGTCGAACGAGGTGCGCAGCACCGGGTGGCGGTTGACCACCGCCTGCACCGCCGCGGCCAGCGCCGCGAGGTCGAGCGGCGCGCGCAGGTGAAAGCTGTGCTGGTCGTGGTAGATGGCCGAGCCGGCGGCAAGCTCGCTGTGGAACAGCATGCCGGCCTGGAGGCGCACCAGCGGGTAGGCGTCCTCCAACCCCGCCGGCAGGCGCGCGCGGTCCGCGGCGGAGACGAGATCGAAGGGCAAGGTCTCGGCCCGCGCCTCGGCGCCGCCCGCTCCCGCCTCCTTGAGCACGCGGGCGAGCTGGCGCACGGTCGGGTGGTCGAAGATCTGCTGCAGGCCCAGCTTGTAGCCGCGCTCCTCGGCGAGCGACAGCACCTGCACGATGCGGATCGAGTCGCCGCCGAGGTTGAAGAACGGGTCGTCGATGCCCACCCGCTCGATGCCCAGCACCCGCGCCCAGATTTCGCACAGGAGCTGCTCCTCGAAGTCGCGCGGCGCGGCGTAGGCGGCCTCGGCGCGCGGCGGCGAGAAGTCGGGCGCCGGCAGCGCCTTCCTGTCCACCTTGCCGTGCGCGGTGAGCGGCAGCGCGTCGAGGAACACGAACGCCGCCGGCACCATGTAGTCCGGCAGCCGATTCTGCAGCGCGGCGCGCAGGGATGCTGGGTCGAGGGCACCCCTCACCCCAGCCCTCTCCCCGCTCCCGCGGGGCGAGGGGGCCGGAGCCGGCGGGGAGAGGGTTAGGGTGAGGGGTGCATCCTCTCCCACGATGTACGCCACCAGCGCGGGGCCGCCTGCAGGGTCTTCGCTTAGCACCACAACCGCCTCGCGGACCTGCGGCAGCTCAGCGAGCGCGGCCTCGATCTCGCCCAGCTCGATGCGATAGCCGCGCACCTTGACCTGCTGGTCGATGCGACCGAGGAAGTCGAGCTCTCCGCTCGGCAACAGCCGCACCAGGTCGCCGGTGCGATAGAGCCGCCCGCCGGGCCCTGCTCCAGAAGGGGCGGCCGGATCGGAGAACGGGTCGGGGACGAAGCGCTCGGCGGTCAGCGCCGGGCGGCCGAGGTAGCCGCGCGCCATGCTGCGGCCGCCGATCAGCAGCTCGCCCGCTACCCCCGGCGGCACCGGCGAGAGCAGGCGGTTGACCAGGTAGAGACGGACGTTGGCGATCGGCCGGCCGATCGGCACCGCGCCGGCGACCGCCACCCCCGGCGCCACGCTGTACACGGCGCAGCCCACCACCGTCTCGGTGGGGCCGTACTCGTTGATCACCGTCGCCGCCGGCGCGAAGGCGCGGCTCTTGGCCAGGCTCTCGCCAAAGAGCGCCTCGCCGCCCACCACCAGCACCTCGATGCGGCCCGCGCCCGACTCGCGCCCCCCGGGCTCGCGCGCCAGCAGCCGACCCAGCACCTCGAGGTGGGCGGGCGTCAGCTTGAGCAGGCCGCGCCCGGCGCCGCGGCGCAGGGCCTCGGCGAGCGCGGTGAAGTCCTCCTCCTCGGCGAGCAAGGCCACGGCGGCACCGGCGGCGAGCGGCGCGAAGAGGCCGGTCACCGTCAGGTCGAAGCCGATCGAGGAGTGGACGAGGGCGCCGCCCCCCGCCTCGACCCCGTAGGCGTCGCGCGCGAAGGCGAGGTAGTTGGCGAGGCCCGAGTGCGGCACCATCACGCCCTTGGGCTTACCCGTAGAGCCCGAGGTGTAGAGCACGTAGGCCAGGCTCTCGGGGAGCGGCGCCGAGGCCGGATGTGCCTGGATGCGCTGGGTATTCTTGGGCTCCTCGACGTGCTGCGAGCACGCCTGCGTCGCCCCGGGGCCGGATGCCTCGCATCTCCGGGCACCTGCGGGCTTGGGTGACGAGGCTCTTCCCAGCCGGCCGTCGAGCAGCCAGGGCTCGACTCCCGAGCCGGCCACGCGCGGAGCCAGCCGTGACCCGGTCAGCACCAGGGCGGCGCCGGCGTCGGCCAGCATGAAGGCCAGGCGCTCGTCGGGGTAGGCGGCGTCGAGCGGCAGGTAGGCGGCCCCGGCCTCGAGCACGCCCAGGAGCGCCACCATCAGCTCGGCGGTGCGCGGCAGCAGCACGCCGACCACGGACTCGGGGCCGATGCCGTGCCCTTGGAGCTCGGCGGCGAGCGCGCCGGCCTCGGCGGCGAGGGCGGCGTAGCTCCAGTGGTCGTCGCCCGCCACCACCGCCAGCGCCTCCGGCCTGGCCGCGGCCTGGGCCGCGAACCAGCCGGGCAGCGAGGCGTCCTCGGGCAGCGCCTGCGCTGTGTCGTTGAAGGCGGCGAGGGCGATCTTCTCGTCGGGCGTCAGCAGCGGCAGCGAGCCCACGGCCGCCTTCGGGCTCCGCGCCAGCCCGCCGAGCAACACGGCGAAACGCTCGCCCAGGCGGAGAGCTTCGGCCGCGGGGTAGAGCGCCGCGTCGTAGCCGAGCGCGAGGCCGAGCGCCCCACTCTCGCCGCGGCTCACCTCGAGGCGCAGGCCGAAGGGCTCACGGCAGCCGCCCTGGTCGCGCGGCAGGAGCCGCAGCTTCCCCGCGGCGAGAGGGGCCATCGCCGGCAGGAACGCGAAGGCGAAGCCTGGGCCGCTGGTTGCGCTCCCTGGCAAGGACGTTTCCCAGGAGAAGAAGTCCTGCCACTCGGCGGCAAGCGCCAGGGCCGCGTTGGCGGAAGCCACGGTCTCGGTAAACGGCGCCCGCTCCGAGGCCGCGAGGGCGATGGGCAGGTCGCGGGCGTAGAGCCCCACGGCATTGGCGAAGTCCTCGCTGCTGCGGCCGTCGAGGTAGGTGGCGATCGCCGGCCGCCCGTCGGCTCCGAGGCGGGCGAGGAGCACGTGCCAGGCGGCGAACGCCACGGCCTCGGGGCTCGCCGCGAGCTCGACGGCGAGCGTGGCCACGGCGGCGGCCGCCTCCGCGCCGCGCGGCAGCGCCGCCCGCACGGGCGCGAAGGGCCCGGCGGCCTCGGCGTGTGCGAACGGCAGCCGCGCGAACGCGGCATCCGGCCCCTCGCCCGCCGGCCTCAGGCGCCCCCACACCTCGCGCGCCGCCGCGCCGTCCTCGCCGCTCACCCAGTCGTGGAACACCTCCGCCACGTCGGCGTACTGGATCGGGCTCTCCTCCGCCGGCGCGGAGCCGGCGAGGAACGCCGCCACCTCGGCGGCCACCACCTCGAGCGAGCGTGGGTCGGCGGCGACGGCGGGCGCGGCCAGGAACAGCCGGTGTCGCTCTCTCGACCGGGAGAGCAGCACGGCGCGCAGCACCGGCCCGTGCGCCAGGTCGAAGGGCTGCCGTGCCAGGCGCTCCACCAGGCCGGGGAGCACGGCCTCGGCGTCGCCCGGGGCCAGGCCCGAGAGGTCGACCGCGGCGAGTGCGAAGCGCCGGCCCGTAGCCTCGGGCTCGGCGATCACCTGCACCGGCAGCTCCATGCCGGCCACGCGCTCGAAGGTGGTGCGCAGGGCCTCGTGGCGCTCCACTACTTTGGCCAGCGCGCGTGCCAGCGCCACCGGCGCGAGCGGGCCTTCGGCCGCCATCACGAGCCAGCTCTGCCCGGCGCCCGCAGGCACACTTGCGCCACCAGACGCAGCGCTGCCGCCGGCCGCCGCGAGCGCGCGCCAGGCCCGCTGTTGCTGGGGGGAGAGGCGGAAGCCGGTTACGGCGCCCGCCGTCATGAGGAGCAACCCGTCATCGTGCTACGCCACCTCGTCGCGGGTGATCGCCTCGGCCATGCCCACCAGCACCTTGCGCTGGCCGGTGAAGGGGCTCCTGGCGTGGGCGACCAGCATGTTGTCGAGCAGCAGCACGTCGCCCTGCTGCCAGGGGAAGGAGACCGTGGCCGCGTGGTAGGCGGCGCGCAGCGTCTCCATCACCTCGGGCTCGATCGGCGAGCCGTCGCCGTAGTAGGTGTTGTTGGGCAGCGCGTCCTCGCCGAAGCGTTCCAGCAGCGCGTTGCGGATCGGCTCCGGCAGGGTGGTGATGTGGAAGAAGGTGGCGTGGTTGAACCACAGCAGCTCGCCGGTCCTGGGATGGCGGGTGATGGCCGGCCGCCGCGAGCGGGTGCGCAGGTCGCCTCCCTCCAGCCACTCGGGCTCGAGGCCGGCGCCGGCACAGTAGCGGTCCACCTCGGCCGGGTCCTCGGTCTGGAACACCTCCTGCCAGGGCAGGCCCATGCCGCGGCGGTAGTTGCGCACGTAGGCGATCCCCCGCTCCTCGAAGCGGCGCCGCACCTCGTCGGGGATCGCCGCCAGCACCCTGCGCACGTCGGCGATCGGCGTCTCGCCGCCGGTCTCGGCCGCGATGTGGCAGTAGAAGAAGATCTTCCGTGGCCAGGCGTGCTGGTAGGAGTTCTCGTTGTGCAGGAAGATCGACTGGTCCGGCGGGTAGTCGGTCGAGGTGTAGATGTTGCCGGCCACCTGGCTGCGCGGCGACGAGCGCTCCTTGTACTCGAGCAGGTGGCCGGCGATCGCCGAGATCACCGACTCGAAGCGCTCCGGCGACTGGATTCCGAAGCCGCGGAAGAGGATGCCGCCGTCCTTGAGCAGCGTCTCCTCGATCCAGTCGTGCCGGTCGCGCGCCCACTCCGCGAGGTCGACGCCTTCGACCGCCGGCTCGACCAGCAGCGGCACGCCGCCGCCGGGGAAGAGCGGGCGCTCGGTCGTGAGCTCCGCCGTCGACACGCCCACCGCGCGCCGCCGCCCGCCCCGCAGGTCCTCGAGGCCGCGCCGCTTGGGTGCAACAGCCTGTTCCACGCTCATCAGGGATCTCCTTGCATGTCGTCGGTAGTGATGGATGAAGCGGTGGCCAGCGCCGGCCGCCGCGCGACCTGGCGCCGGGCGCGCTCGAGGCCCGCCTGCCGGGCGCCGCGCGCCCGCTGCTGCCGCGTCTCCTCCTCGCGCTCTGCGAGGAGCGAGCCGAGCACCGAGAGCGGCGCGCCCGGCTCGGCGGTAGCCAGCTCGAGCACCGCGTCGAAGCGGTCGAGCAGGCGCGCCGCGGTGCGCTCCTCGAAGAGGTCGGTCGCCACCTCCAGGGTGGCGAGGAAGCAATCGGGCTCCTCGGAGAGGTCGAGCAGCAGGTCGAACTTGGCGGTGCCGTTGTGGATGGCGACCAGCGCCAGGTCCACGCCGCTCGTCTGGCGGCGGGGGGCGGGCGTGTTCTGCAGCACCAGCTTGGCCTGGAAGAGCGGCGTGCGGCTGCGGTCGACCCCGGCCGCCAGCGCCTCGACCACGCGGTCGAACGGCGCGTCCTGGTGGTCGTAGGCCTCGAGCGTCACTTTGCGCACCCGGCCCACCAGCTCGCGGAAGCTGGGGTCGCCTGCGAGGCTCACGCGCAGCACGAGCTGGTTGACGAAGAAGCCGATCAGCCCTTCGAGCTCGCGACGGCCGCGGTTGGCGATGTCGGTTCCGACCACCAGATCCTCCTGCCCCGACATGGAGTGCAGCAGGACGAGGAAAGCGGCCAGGCTGGTCATGAAAAGTGTGGCGTCCTCTTCGCGGCCCAGGCGCCGCAGCGCCGGCAGGCTCGCCGTGGCGACCCGCCGCGAGAGGTTGACCCCCCGGCCGCTGCGCACGCTGGGGCGCGGCCGGTCAGTGGGCAGCCTCAGGGGCGGCGCGCCGGCCAGCCGGTCGCGCCACCAGCCGACCTCGGCGGCCAGCCGCTCGGCGGAGAAGGCGCGGCGCTGCCAGGCGGCGAAGTCGGCGTACTGCACGGCGAGCGGCGGCAGCGGCGAGGGCCGGCCGGCGGCGGCCGCCTCGTAGAGGACGGCCAGCTCTTCGAGCAGCACGCCCCAGCCCCAGCCGTCGATCGCGATGTGGTGCACGGTGAGGTGTAGCTCGTGATGGCGGGGTAGCTCGTGGCGCCCGTGCTCGTGAGGTTCGGGAGCGAGGCGCAGCAGCAGGGCGCTGAGCATCGGCCCGCGCTCGAGCGAGATCGGACGCGCCGCCGCCGCCGGCCCCAGGCGCGCGGCGAGCGCCGCGGCATCGCCGGCGGCGAGGGCGCCCAGGTCCACCAGCGGCAGGGCCACCGGCGCCGCCGGCCCGACCACCTGCACCGGCTCGCCGCGCACCGTCTTGAAGGTGGTGCGCAGCGTCTCGTGCCGGGAGACGATCTCCGACAGCGCCGCGGCCAGCGGGCGCGGCTCCACGCGCCCGGAGAGGCGCAGGCCGAGCGGCAGGTTGTAGACCGCGGGGTCGGGCTCCATGCGGTCGAGGGCCCACAGACGTTGCTGGGCGAAGGAGAGCGGCGCCTCGGCGCCGCGCGGGGCGGCGGCGATCTCCGCCGGGGAGAGCGGCGCGTCCCGGCCCTCCACGGTGCCAGCCGGGCCGGCCGCATCACTGCCTGCCTGGGCCAGGCGCGCCGCCACCTCGGCGATGGTCGGCCCGGAGAAGAAGGCTTCGAGCCCCAGCTCGCCCCCGAAGCGCTCGCGCAGCCGCGCCAGGAGCTGGGTGGCGAGCAGCGAGTGGCCGCCGAGCTCGAAGAAGTCGTCGTGCACCCCCAGGCCCTCGATGCCGAAGAGCTCGCTCCACAGCGCGGCCAGACGGTTCTCGAGGTCGGTCGCCGGCGCCACGAACGCGGTCGAGAGCTCGGGCCGTCCGTGCTGCACCGCCGGCGCGTTGCCTCCGCCGGCAAGGGTCGTGCTCCGGTCGCCCGCGTCCGCCGCGGCGTGTGCTGCCGGCGCACGCTCCGCCGCCCCGGCGGGGGCGGGCTCTGGCCGAGTGGACTGGGCGTGCGCTGCCTCGGTGTACGCTGCCTTGGTGTACGGAGCTGCCAGGGCCTCGATCCAGTAGCGCTTGCGCTCGAAGGGATAGGTCGGCAGCGGGACCCGCCGGCGGCGGCCGTGGCGGTGGAGGCCCTGGGCGTCGAGCTCCACGCCGGCGAGCCACAGGCGGCCGACGGCCTCGGCCAGGCGGCGGCCGTCGTCGCCCGCCTCCCGGGCACCGCGCATCGAGGCCACGGCCGGCGGCGGCTCGCTCCGCTCCGCCCCCTGCTGCCCCAGCAGCTCGGAGAGCGTCCTCCCCGGCCCCACCTCCAGGAACACCGCCTCGGGCTCGGCCGAGAGCGCCGCGGCGCCATCGCCGAAGCGCACCGGCGACAGCATGTGGCGCACCCAGTACCCGGGGTCGGTGGCCTCGGCGTCGGTGAGCCGGGCGCCGGTCAAGTTGGAGATCACCGTCAGGCGCGGGGGATGGAGCTCGATCTCGGCGAGCAGCCGGCCGAGCGGCTCGGCGAGCGGCTGCATCATCGCGGAGTGGAAGGCGTGCGAGGTGTGGAGCCGCCGGTGCTCGACACCCTCGGCCGCGAGCTCGGCGAGCAGGCGCTCGACTGCTTCGGCGGGGCCGGAGACCGTCGAGCGCCGAGGCGCGTTGACCGCGGCGAGCGACAGCGCGCCCTTCCAGGCCGGGAGCGCGAGCCGCGCCGCGATCTCGGCCTCGGGCAGCGCCACGGCCGCCATGGACCCGGCCGGCAGCGCCTGCATCAGGCGGCCGCGCTCGGCGACCAGCACCAGGGCGTCCTCGAACGAGAAGACGCCGGCCAGGCAGGCGGCCACGTACTCGCCGAGCGAGTGGCCGAGCATGGCCCGTGGCCGCACTCCCCATTCGAGCCAAACCTGCGCCAGCGCATGCTCCACCGCGAAGAGCGCCGGCTGCGTGACCCGCGTCTCGGCGAGCAGCGCCGCGGCTTCGGCCTCGCCGCCCCCCGTCCGGGCGTCAGCCACGGGGTAGAGCACCTGCCGCAGATCGGCCCCCAGCCGCGGCGCCAGCACCTCGGCGGCGCGATCGATCCACTGGCGGAAGGTCGGCTCCTCCTCGTAGAGCCCGCGGCCCATGCCCACGTGCTGCGTGCCCTGACCGGGGAAGAGGAAGGCGACGTTCCGCGGCGCGCCGCCCGCGCGGCGGCGGCCGGCGAGGCGCTTGGGGTCGCGGGTCGACAGGATCTCGATCGCCTCCGCGCCGTCGCGCGCCACCACGAAGCGGCGGTGCTCGAAGGCGCGGCGGCCGGCGAGCAGGGTGAACGCCACGTCGGCCAGCGGCTGGCCGGCCAACGTCTCGCCGGCATGGGCCGCGAGGTGGCGGTGCAGCCGGTCGGTCGCCGCCTCGAGGGCCGCGGTGCTTCGCGCCGAGAGCACGAGGAGCTGCCAAGGCCGGGCGGGGCCCGCGGGCTCGCGCGCCGGCGCCTCCTCCAGCACCAGGTGGGCGTTGGTGCCGCCGATGCCGAAGGAAGAGACGCCGGCGCGCCGGGGCCGCCCGCCCCGCGTCTCATCCCTGGGCCACGGCGCCAGCTCGGCGTTGACCGCGAAGCCGCCGAACTCGATGGTCGGGTTGGGCCGCCTGAAGTGCAGGCTGGGCGGGAGCTGCCGCTGCTCGAGCGCCAGCACGGTCTTGATCAGGCCGGCGATGCCGGCCGCGTCGTCGAGGTGGCCGAGGTTGCTCTTCACCGAGCCCAGGGCGCAGGGCCGGCCGCGGCGCAGATGAGCGTCCCCGAACGCCTGGTTCAAGGCCGCGAGCTCGATCGGGTCGCCGAGCGCGGTGCCCGTGCCGTGGCCCTCGACGTAGTCGATCGACTCCGGCTCCACCCCCGCCGCGGCGAGGGCGTCGCGCAGCACGGCCGCCTGGCCGGTGATGCTCGGCGCCGTGTAGCCGACCTTGCCGGAACCGTCGTTGTTGATCGCCGAGCCGCGGATCACGGCGTGCACGGTGTCGCCGTCGGCAAGCGCGTCGGCCAGGCGCTTGAGGACCACGATGCCAACCCCGCTGCCGCCCACCGTGCCCTTCGCCTCGGCGTCGTAGGCCCGGCAATGGCCGTCCGGCGAGGCGATGCCGCCCTCCTCGTAGAGGTGGCCGCCGGCCTCCGCCACCGACGCCGAAACGCCGCCGGCGAGCGCCATCTCGCACTCGCCGTTGGCGAGTGCCCGGCAGGCCATGTGCACCGCCACCAGCGAGGTGGAGCACGCGGTCTGCACGTTGACGCTGGGGCCGCGGAGGTTGAGCTTGTAGGACACGCGGGTCGGCAGATAGTCCTTGTCGTTGCCGATCACCGCCTGCATGCCGCCGAGCGCGACCAGCAGCTCCGGCCTCGAGGCCAGGGCCAGCAGATAAGTGCCGAGGCTCATGCCGCCGTAGACGCCGACCCGGCCGGCGTAGCGCCCCGGGTCGTAGCCGGCGCGCTCCAGCGCCTCCCACGCGGTCTCCAGGAAGAGGCGGTGCTGGGGGTCCATGATCTCGGCTTCGCGCGGCGTGTAGCCGAAGAACGCCGCGTCGAAGAGGTCCACGCCGTCGAGCGCACCGCGCGAGCGCACGTAGTTGGGCCGCGCCAGGATCGAGGGATGGACGCCGGCGGCGGCGAGCTCCGCCTCGCTGAAGGTGCGGATCGACTCGACGCCCGCCGCCAGGTTGGCCCACAGCTCCTCGACGCCCGCCGCGCCCGGGAAGCGGCCGGCCATGCCGATGATGGCGATCTCGCGGCCGGCGGGCTCCGGGCGGGCCGCGGGCACCGGCGCTCGTACCTCGCCGCCCGCGGCGGCCTCCGGCCCGCCCGCTCCGCCGGCCCCCTCTGCCCCGCGAGACAGATGGGCCGCCAGCGAAGCGACCGTCGGGTGCTGGAAGAGGTCGAGGATGGTGACCTGGCGGCCCCGGCCCTCGCTCTCCAGCACCTCGGTCAGGCGGTTCTCGACCCGGAAGAGGAGCAGCGAGTGGCCGCCCAGGTCGAAGAAGTTGTCCTCGCGGCCCACGCTCTCGACCCCCAGCACCTGCCGCCACACGGCAGCCACCAGGCGCTCGAGCTCGGCCACGGAGCCGGCGCGCGGCACCGTGTCGCTCGGCGGCGTCTCGCGCTGCTTCGCCGGGGTCGGAGCGGCCGCCTCCGCCAGGCGCGCCAGGGCGCGGCGGTCCACCTTGCCGTGTGCGGTCAGGGGCAGCTCGTCGAGAAGGGTGAACGCCGCCGGCACCATGTACTCGGGGAGCCGCTGGCGGAGGGCGTCGCGAAGCACCTCGCCCCTCACCCCGGCCCTCTCCCCGCTGTCGCGGGGCGAGGGGGCCGGAAGGGACCCGGGCGCTTGGCCTTCACTCCGGTCCCCTCGCCCCGCTTGCGGGGAGAGGGGTAGGGTGAGGGGCTCCGAGTCCCCTCGCCCCGCTTGCGGGGAGAGGGCTAGGGCGAGGGGGCCCTTCTCGGGCACCACGAAAGCAGCCAGGGCCGGGCCGCTGGAGAGGTCGCTCCTCAGCAGCGCCACCGCCTCGCGCACCCCGGGCAGGGCGGCGAGCGCCGCCTCGACCTCGCCCAGCTCCACCCGGAAGCCGCGCACCTTGACCTGGTGGTCGAGGCGGCCCAGGAACTCGAGGTTGCCGTCGGCGCGCAGCCGCGCGCGGTCGCCGGTGGCGTAGAGCCGGGCGCCGGGAGGGCCGAAGGGGTCGGGCACGAAGCGCTCGGCGGTCAGGCCCGGCCGGCCGAGGTAGCCGCGGGCGAGCCCCACGCCGCCGATCGCCAGCTCGCCGATCACCCCGGCCGGCACCGGCACGTGGCCGGGGCCGAGCACCAGCGTGCGATGTCCGGCGACCGGCCGGCCGATCGGCAGGTCGAGGTCGCGGTCGGCGCCCGCTGTGAGCGCGCCCCCGAAGGGTGCGCCCCCGTCGAGCGCGTCCCCGTCGAGCGCCTCCTGGGCGAGCGCCGGCGGCAGGGGATGGAGGGTCGAGGTGACGCTGGTCTCGGTGAGGCCGAAGACGTACAGCACCGGCACGCCGAAGTCGCGCCATGCCGCCAGGTGCCGCGGGCTCGGCTTGTCGCAGCCCAGCAGCAGCAGGCGCAGCGCGGTGGGCGGGCGGCGGCCGGGCCGCCAGCCATCCAGCCACTGCTCCCAGAAGGTCGCCGGCAGCTCGACCACCGTCACCGCCAGCTCGGCGAGCACGCGGTCGAGGTCGGCCACCAGCAGCGCCGGGTCGCCGCCGTGAACCGCCACGGTGGCGCCACAGAGCAGCGCTGGGAACACCTCTTCGATCACCACATCGAAGCCGATCGAGGCGAACTGCAGCACGCGGTCGCCCGGCGCGAGGCCGAAGCGGCGCACCATCTCGAGCGAGTAGGAGAGGGCGGCGCCGTCGCCGACCATCACTCCTTTGGGCTTGCCCGTGGAGCCCGAGGTGTAGATCACGTAGGCCAGGGAGCTGGCGCCGCGCAGTGGCGGCGGCGGCGCGAGACCACGACTGGCGGCCGGCGTCTCGGTCTCGGCGAGGTCCACGCTCACGATCTCGCCGGGGAAGCGCTCGGGCCGGTCGGTCAGCAGCAGGGCGGCGCGCGAGTCGGCGAGCAGGAAGGCCAGGCGCTCGGCCGGGTAGGCGGGGTCCACGGGCAGGAAGGCGCCGCCGGCGCGGAGCACGCCGAGCATCGCCGCCACCACCGCCGGCCCCCGCTCGGCCGAGATCGCCACCACCGCCTCCGCTCCGGCGCCCTCGGCGGCGAGGCGCGCGGCGATGCGGCCCGCCCAGGCAGAAAGCCCGTCGTAGGTCCACGTCGCCTGCTGCGACGCCACGGCCACCGCCTCGGGGGTCGCGGACGCCTGCGCCGCGAAGGCGCCGTAGAGGCCCGCGGCGCCGAGGTCGCCGAGCCCCGGCGCGGCGCCCGTGTCGCCTCCCCACTCGGCGAGGAGCTGATGGCGCTCGGCGGGGTCGAGCCAGGGAACCTCGGCGACTCGGTGCGCCGTGCCAGAGGGCCGCGCCAGGGCCTCGGGCTCGCTCGCGCCGCGGGCGATCGCCGCCAGAATGGTGGCGAAGTGGCGCAGCATGCGCTCCGCGGTCGAGCGGTCATAGCGCGCGACCTGGTACTCGGCGGTGAGGGTGATCGGCGTGCCGGCACGCCCCGGCACCACGCCCACGGTCAGCGGGTAGTGGGTCTGGGCCACCACCTCGCCGGCGCCGAGCTCGAAGGTCGCCGCCGCCTGGCGGCCGGCGGCCTCGTCCGCCGCGTAGCTCTCGAAGGCCAGGATGCTCTCGAACAGCGGCTGGCCGCGCGGCACCCGGCTCGCGGCGAGGACGCGCGGCAGCGGCGTGTGCTCGAAGCGGTGCATGCCGGAACCCGCCGCCCCCACCGCGGCCAGCCAGGCGCCGAGCTCGGCCTCCGGCGACACGGTGACGGCGAGCGGCAAGGTGTTGAGGAACAGGCCGACCATGGCCTCGACCCCGGGGAGGTCGATGGCGCGGCCCGAGCTCACCACGCCGAACGCCACCTCACGCTCGCCGCTGCCGCGGGCGAGGAGCAGCGCCCAGGCGGCTTGGAACAGCGCGTTCACCGTCAGCCGCCGGCGCGCCGCCACGGCGCGCAGACCGTCGGCCACCGGCGCCGCCAGGGTGAGCGGCAGGCGGCCGCCCGCGGTGTCGTCGGCGAGCGGCGCGGGCCGGTCGGCGCCGATCGGAGTCGGCGCTGCGATCCCCGCCAGGGCGCCCCGCCAGTAGGACTCGGCGGCCTCCAGGTCCTGGCGGCCGAGCCAGGCCACGTAGTCGCGGAAGGGCTTGATCGGCGGCAGGGCGGGAGGTGCCGCGCCGGCCGCCAGGGCCTCGTAGACCGCGAACAGCTCGGCGAGCGCGATTGCCTGCGACCAGCCGTCGAGGATGGTGTGGTGGAAGGTCCACAGCAGGTGGTGCCGGTCGCCCGCGACCCGGATCGCCGTCCAGCGCATCAGGGGCGGCGTGCCGAGCTCGAAGCCCTGCCGGCGTTCCTCGGCGGCGCGCGCGGCGAGGCGTGCCGGCCGAGCCTCCGGCGGTACGCCCCGCCAGTCGAGGCGCTCGAAGGGCAGCACGGCCCGGGGGTGGACCACCTGCAGCGGCTCGTCCACGCCCTGCCAGTGGAACGAGGTGCGCAGCGTCGGGTAACGCGCCACCAGGGCGGCGAGCGAGCGCTCGAAGGCGTCGAGGTCGAGGCCGCCGACCTCGAGGCTGAGCTGCTCCACGTAGACCCCCGACCCGGGCGCCTGCAGGCTGTGGAAGAGCAGGCCCTGCTGCACCGGGGTCAGGCGGTAGACGTCCTCTATCGCGCCGCCCGCTGCGGCGACCAGGCGGTCGAGGGCGGCCTGGCCGCCGCGCGTCCCCGCCAGCCCGGCGAGCGGGAAATCGGAGGGCGTGTAGCCGCCCGCCGCGGGCGACAGGCAGTGGTCGACGAGCGCCGCGAGGCCCGCGCGGTAGCGCTCGGCCCAGCCGGCGACCGCGGCCGCCGACAGCTCGCCGCGCGCGAAGGCCCAGGCTGTCTCCAGGCAGCCGTCCTGGATCGCGGCGGTCACCTCCAGCAAGTAAGGCCGGCGCTGGCGCGGGCTCGATGCCGGCCCCGGCGACTCCGGTGCCGGCCGCAGCACGGCGCCCTCGGGCAGCGCCTGGTCGAGCCGGCCGTGGTAGTTGAAGACCACCTC
>JBIOXV010000204.1:0-6785 GCA_044869805.1 Thermoanaerobaculia bacterium
TACCCCTGCTCGTTCCTGGACAGCAGCCGTAGGGGACCTCGACCGTGACTGCCGCACTCAGCCCTCCAACAAGCCTTGTTTCCCAGGCCCCAACACCTCCAAACCAGCCGTTCTTGGACAGCAGTGACTTCCAGTAGGCGGCGTGTACCGCGAGCTCCCAGATCGTATGTCGGCCCGGCCCCGGCCGGAAGCTCGCCACCTCCGCGGTCACACCGCGCAGCGCGCCCCTGAGCGTCGGTCCGTGCCAGGCCTTGTGATCGAACGCCTGGTCGAGAAGGCGCAGCAGCAGAGCCACACGGGGGCTGGCGGAGGCGCCGGCGCTGCCCTTACCGGCCATCGCGGGTGACCTCTCCCTGCGCGCGGTCGAAGCGCCACAGGTGCCCTGGGGTCAGGTGAACGCCGCCCAGCCAGCGGTCGATGGGGTGCACCTGCAGCCAGTCCTGCTCGCCGGCCAGCACTTCGCGGCCGAGCGAGGTGAGGCGCGCGCGGCTCGCCCAGAAACCCTCCGCCTCGGCCTCGCTCCGCGGCGCCCGGATCGTCGAACCGTCCGCGAAGAGGACCAGCGCCGGCTGGCCGACGCTCATCCGCTCTAGGTACGAGGCGAAGACCGTGTCGCCCAGGAAGATGCGCTCCTCGCGCTCGTGGTGCGCGAGCCGATACGTCTCGCCGAGAGTCTCCGCCCCATCTTCGATCGCCACCAGCGCCTGCCGCTCCGAGCGCGACAGGCCGTCGTCGGTGGCCGGCAGCTCCTCGAGATGGCGCGTGAGGGCGCCGGCCAGGAAGGGCAGCAGGTGGGTATCCTCGTCGAGCAAGGGCGGGATCCCCCGCGGGTCGGGCGAGCGGAAGGCGGCCCAGGCGCGCCGTGCGAGGGCGAGCTGCGGCGGCGAGGCCTGGTGGCGCAGGGCGAAGAGGGCCGGGTAGCGCTCGACCGGGATCTGGCCGAGATAGCTCTCGGTCTGGACGAGGAAGATCCTCGCCGGCCGGGCCCCGCGCTCGGCGAGCCCGTCGAGCACCTGCAGCAGTTGGAGCTGGTCGTAGAGGTCGTGCTCGAACCACAGCACCACCTCGTCGTGCTCGGCGAAGCGCTCGAAGCGGCCGTCGCGCTCGGCCAGCTCGGCCGCCACCTCCACGAGCTCGGCCCAGCCCTGGGCGGCGATGAAGCGGGCCCGCACGGCGGAGAGAGCGTGCAGGTCCAGCCCGGCTGGAACCGGGCCCTCGTGCAGCGCGTCCCGCCAGGGCAGGACGTCGCCCGGCAGGCCGGCGTTGCGAATCCGGTCGGCGGCGATGTCGCCGTTCGTCACATGGAGCATGGAAGGCCCTCAGTCTACGAGCGCAGACAGTCCACGACAAGCTCGGATGGAGCGTGTTCGGACAGTTGGTCGATCGACGAGGGCGATTCGCTACAGCAGGAAGACCAGAGAGGAGTCGCTTACGGGGCCTCACTCTGCCCGCAATACCTCCTGCGGGTCCAGAGCCAGTGCCCGGCGGGCGGGCACCCAGGCGGCCGCGACCGCGGTCGCGGCGAGCAGGGCCGCGGCGCCGAGGAAGCCGGCGAGGTCGCTCGCCGCGAGGTCGCCGAGCGCACCTGCCACCAGCGGCACGGCCGGCAGGGCGAGCAGCAGCCCGGCGCCGGCGCCGAGGGCGGCCAGGCGGAGGCCGTCTCCCAGGATCAGGCGGAGGACGTCGCCGGGCGCCGCTCCGAGGGCGATGCGCACCCCGAGCTCGCGGCTGCGGCGCGCCACGAGCTGCGCCATCAAGCCGTAGAGCCCGACCGCCGCCAGCACCAGGCCGAGGCCGCCGAAGCCCGAGAGCAGGCCGCCGATGCTGCGCTGCTTGTCGACACGGTTCGCCGCCAGCGACGCGAGGGTCGTGGTTTCGAACACCGGCAGGTCGGGATCGATCGAGGCCAGCAGGCCCTCGAGGGCCGGCAGGGCGGCAGCCTCGTCGCCCTCGAGCCGCACCAGGAGGGTCGTCCTGCCGAGCACCGAGCGCTGTGCGAGCGGCAGGTAGACGAAGGGCCGCGGGTCCTCGGTGGCTTCGTCGTAGCGCGCGTCGGCGGCCACGCCCACCACCTCGACCACGGTGCCGCCGTCGCCGTCGAGCTGCAGCCGGCTTCCCACCGCGCTCTCGGTGCCGAACAGCCGCTGGGCGGCGCTCTGATTGAGGATCGCTACCGCCGGCGCATGGCTGCCGTCCGCCGAGGTGAAGTCGCGGCCGGCGGCGAGCGGCAGCTCCAGAGTGCGGAAGTAGCCGGGCGCGATGCCGTTGAGGAACGCCGGCGTGCCTTCACGGTCCGGGTCGGCCGCGGCCTCCGGGGCGATCCAGGTGCCGACCATGATGCCGGAGAGCGGCGCCAGGTTGGCGGCGCTCGCGGAGCCCACGGCCGGAAGGGCCTCGGCCCTCTCCAGCGCCTCGGCGAGAAAGGCCTGGCGCTCGACGGGCGCGTAGCCCTGGAGCTCGAGGTCGAAGGACAGGGCCGCCACCCCGGCGGGGTTGAAGCCGAGGTCGGCGGTCGCGGCGCGTCCCAGCGCTCCCAGGCAGAGCCCGGCCACCGACAAGAGGACGAGCGAGAAGGCGAGCTGCGTCACCACCAGCGCCCGCCCGAGCCGCGAGCGCGAGCCGGCTCCGGGGCCGGCCGCCGCCAGGCTGGTGCGGGGCGAGAGGCGGGTGGCGGAGAGGGCCGGCGCCAGGCCGGCGAGCAGCGCCGAGGCCACGGCCACCGCCAGGGTGAAGACCAGCAGCCGCGGGCCGCCGGCGCCGGAGAGGCCGTCGAAGTCCGCTGCCGGGAGCAGCGCGATCAGCAGGTCCGCGGACCAGGCGGCGGCCAGCAGCCCGAGCGCTCCACCGAGTGCCGCCAGCAGCAGGCTCTCTCCCAGCAGCTCCCTGACCAGCCGGCCGCGCCCGGCGCCGAGCGCCAGGCGCACGCGGATCTCCTGCCCGCGGCCAAGGCCGCGGGCGAGCAGCAGGTTGGCGACGTTCGAGCAGGCGATCAGCAAGATGAGGCCGGCCACGGCCGCCACCAGGCCGGCGAGCGGCAGCAGCTCGCCGCGCGCCTCGGGCGGCAGGCCGCCGAGCGCCGGCGTCGCCCGCACGGTGCGCAGGAAGTGGCTCTGCGGGTGCTCGTGGGAGAGGTTGGCGGCCACGGCGGCGAGCGCGGCGCGGGCGCGCTCGAGCGGCACGCCGGGAGCGAGGCGACCGAGCGCCTGGAGCCAGGAAGAGCCGCGCGCGGCGAGCACCCCCGGGTCGCCCGGCAGCGCGGCCTCGGCCATGGCGAGCGGTACCCAGAGGTCGGCGGCGCGGCCCAGCTCCGGGCCGCGGAAACCGGCTGGCGCCACGCCCACCACGGTGAAGTCGCGGCGGTTGAGCACGATCGTGCCGCCCACCACCGCCGGATCACTGCCATAGCGCGTGCGCCACAGGCGCTCGGAGAGCACGGCGACCGGGCGTGCCCCAGGCGCCCTGTCCTCCTCGGGCAGGAAGAAGCGGCCCAGCGCCGGCCGCACCCCCAGCACCGCGAAGTAGTTGCCGGAAGCTAGGTGGCCCAGGAGCCGCATCGGCTCGCGGTCCCCGCCGCGACTGCCTGTTCCGAGGCTCCCTGTTCCGAGGCTGAGGGGCACGGCACTGTAGGCCGCGAGGCCGCTCCACAGCTCGGCCGTGGCCTCGCGGTAGTCGACGTAATCGGGGTAGGAGAGCCCGCCCGGCCGCGCGCGGTCCCGCCAGACGGCGGACACCCACACCAGCTCGCCGCCCGCCTCGACTCCCGGCATGGGCGAGAAGAGCACGCCGGAGAGCAGGGAGAAGAGCGTCGCATTGACGCCGATGCCGAGCGCCAGCACCAGGGCCGCGGCGGCGGTGAAGCCGGGGCGCCTGGCCAGCGAGCGCCAGGCGAAGCGGAGGTTCCCGAGGAAGCTCTTCATGGTTGGCTCCTACTCGCTCTTCAGCACGGTCATCGGCTCGAGGTGCGTGGCCCGCCGCGCCGGCAGGTAGCAGGCGAGGACGGCGACGGCGGCGAGCAGCAGCGTGACCGCCGCGAAAGTGCCCGGGTCGGTGGGGGAGACGCCGTAGAGCAGGCTCTCGACGCCGCGCGACAGCGCCAGCGCGCCAGCGAGACCCGCGGCCAGGCCCACGCCTGCCACCGAGAGGCCGTGGCGGGTGACCATCGCCAGCACCTGCCGGCGCTCGGCGCCGAGCGCCATGCGAATGCCGAGCTCGCGGCGGCGCTCGCCGACCATGAACGAGAGCACGCCGTAGAGCCCCAGCGAGGCCAACGTCACGGCGATCGCGGCGAGGATGCCAAGCAGCAGGGCACCGAATCGGGCCTGGGACATGCTCTCGCTCTCGCGCTGCTGCATGGTCCTCAGGTCGAACATCGCCAGGATGGGGTTGATGGCGGCGAGCTCGCGGCGGATCGCCGGCACCAGCGCCAGCGGCGCGGTCTTGCCTTTGACCAGCACCATGGTCCGCGGCGCGGTGTACTGCAGCACCGAGACGTAGATGTCCGGTCCCACCGCCTCGGAAGGCGCGCCGTAATGCACGTCGCCGGCGATGCCGACGACCTCCGCGTGCTCGCCCTCCCCGAACATGCCGATGCCGACCTGGATGCGCTGCCCCAGGGCGCGCTCGCCGAGGAAGACACGCTGCGCCGCGGCCTGGTTGAGGATCGCGACCAGCGGCGCGCCGCGCCGGTCGGTGCCTTCGAAGCCGCGGCCCTCGACCACCGGGATCGAGAGGGCGCGGAAGTAGTCGGGGTTGACCACGTGGACGCCGATCGGGATCGCCTCGCTCTCCGTGATCGGCGGCCGGCCCTCGATCGAGGTGACGACGGTGCCGTTGCAGCGGCTGGAGAGCGGCGCGCAGCGGTTGACGCCCACGGCCTCGACGCCGGGCAGGGCGCCGAGCCGCTCCAGCAGCGCGTCGTAGAAGCCAAGCACCGTCTCGCGGTTGTATTCGCCCTCTGGAGGCTCGAGGCGGAAGGTGAGGATGTTCGTCGCGTCGAAGCCGAGCCGCTTGGTGGAGAGCCGCGCGAAAGTCTCGATCATCAACCCGGCGCCCACCAGCAGCACCAGGGCGAACGCCACCTGCCCCGCTACCAGGAGGTTCCTGGGGGCGAGCGCGCCGCGGAAGCCACCGCGGCTCTGGCCGCTCGACTGGCGCAGAGGGGCCGTCAGGTCGCGCCGCGAGGCGTGCACGGCGGGCAGCAGGCCGAAGAGCAGGGTGACGGCGACCGACAGCAGGAAGGTGAAGAGCAGCACGCGGCCGTCGACCGGGACCTCTGCCAGCTCGAGGAAGTGCCCAGCCAGGATGCCGGCGTTGGGCGAGCGGGTGGGTGCGAGCGAGGTGAGGGCCTCGAGGCCCCAGAGCGGGAAGAGCAGGCCCGCGGCGCCGCCCAGCAGGGCGAGCAGCAGGCTCTCGGTGAGGAGCTGGGCGAGCAGGCGGCCGCGCCGGCCTCCCAGCGCTGCGCGGACCGACATCTCGTGGCGCCGCGCCGTGGCGCGGGCGAGGAGCAGGTTCGAGATCGAGGCGCAGGCGATGAGCAGCACGAAGCTCACCGCCGCCATCAGCACAACCACCGAAGTGGCGAGCGCGCGGTCGGTACGCGCGGTCTCGAACGGCGTGAGCTTGGCGCTCCAGGCCGCCGTGCCGTCGATCGGCGCGGGATGCGCCTCTTCCACCCGCTTGCCGTCCGCCGCCAGGGCTTCACGCGCCTGCTCGAGGCTCAAGCCCGGCTTGATGCGGCCCACGCCGGTCAGCCAGTGCGACCAGCGCTCCTGGTAGACCTCGGGGTAGTAGAGCTCGCCGGCCATCGCCAGCGGCACCCAGTAGTCGGCCTCGCCGGAGAGCCCGCGGAAGCCGGCCGGCGCCACGCCGAGCACGGTGAGCGGCTTGCGGTTCAAGGCGATGGTCTTGCCTACCACGCCGGCGTCGCCGCCGAAGCGGCGCTTCCACAGGCCGTGGGAGAGCACCACCACTGGCGAGCGGCCGGGCGTCGAGTCCTCGGCAGCGGAGTAGACGCGCCCGGCGGCGGCGCTGATGCCGAGCAGCGGGAAGTAGCCGGCGGAAGCGATCTCGCCCCGCACCCGCTCGGGCTCGTCGGCGCCGGTCATCGTCAGGTCGATGACGTCGAAGGCGGCGAGCGGCGAAAATGCCCGGTCGACCTCGACCATGGTCGCCCACTTGGGGTACGACCAGGGCAGCACCTCGCCCGGCTGGCCGGGGCGGTCGACGGTGACTTCGAGCAGGGCCAGGCGCCCGGGCTCGGGGTACGGCGGGTCCTTGATCAGCGCGTGGTCGAGGATCGAGAACATGGTGGAGTTGGCGCCGATCCCCAGGGCGAGGGTGGCGACCGCCACCAGGGTGAAGCCGGGGCTCTTGGCGAGCAGGCGGACGGCGAGGCGCAAGTCGGAAAGCAGATTGCTCATCGTGCACCCTTCCTGGGGGCCTTCCGCGACGCCGGGAAGCGGCGCGAGTCGTTGGGGCGAGGAGCAAGGGGTGTGCCGAGGGGCACGGGCGGCTCCCGCCGCGGAATGGCCTGCTCCGGAGGTGGCGCGAGCGCTGGGGCGCGCCGCTTCCGGGCAGGCTCTGTCCCGAAAGCGGACAGCCGGGGCCCCTCGCCCTGACCGACTGGAGTAGGGGCGGCCCTTGTGGCCGCCCGGTCGGAGGGCGGGCACTCGCGTTGACAGTCGCCGCCCCGCCGGGAAATAGTGCGCCGAGTTTCGAGATCCCTTTTCCTCGGAGGTGCCTGTGAGTGAGCTCCTCGACGCCGCCGAAGCCCCGGACGTGGAACA
>JBIOXV010000205.1:0-25486 GCA_044869805.1 Thermoanaerobaculia bacterium
GCTAGCATCTCGGCGTGCTTTCGCGGACCGTCGAGACCGTCTTCAAGCTCAAGTTCCTCGCGGCCTTGGCGTTTGCCGCCGACCTCAGCGCCGCGCAGCCCGCATCAAGCCCTCCCCTCCCCTGGGAAGTCTGGCGCGACCTGCGTTCGCTCGCGGTGCTCGATCCGGGCGACCAGGTGCTGATGCGCAGCAGCTTCTGCCCCACGGGCTGCGGCAGCGACAAGCACGCCCCCGGGGACTCGCGCTTCCTGCGCACGCTCGGCGAGGAGGGCGTGATCTTCGAGGAGGCGGGGCCGGGGGCGATCACCCGCATCTGGATGACCAGTGGCGACACGCAGAGCGTGCCGCTCGATCCCGCGGTGCGCATCCGGTTCTTCTTCGACGGCGAGGCGAAGCCGCGGATCGACCTGCCGCTGCCCGACCTGTTCAGCGGCGCGGCGTCGCCCTTCACGCCGCCGCTGGTGGGCGACCACCTCGCCTCGAGCGGCGGCTACTACTCCTACGTGCCCATTCCCTTCGCCAAGTCTTGCCTCGTCACGCTCACCGGCGCCGAGAGCCTGCGGCTGTGGTTTCAGTTCAATTTCCATCGGCTCTCGGGCCACGTCCTCTCCGGCGGCCAGGCCGTCACCACCTACACCGGCACCGAGGACCTCGCCGCGTGGAGCGCGCTGCTTTCGACCGCGCCCGGCGCAGACCCCTGGCCCGCCGGCGCGGCAGGACCGTCGACCCAACGCCTGTTCCCGTTCGCTGCGGCGAGCGAGCGGACGATCTATGCCGCGAGCGGGCCGGGCCTGCTGACCCGCCTGACGCTGGCGCTGCCGCGGACGGCCTGGCCCTCGACCGAGATCGAGCTGCGGTTCGACGGCGAAACCACGGTGGCGCTGGCGGTGGCCGATTTCTTCGGCGTGGGAGCGGACGCCCGGAAGCCGACGCGCTCGCTGCTGACCGGCGCCGATGCCCAGGGCGGGCTGTACAGCTACTTTCCCATGCCGTTCGAGCGCTCGGTCGAGATCGTGCTGCGCTCGACCGCACCGGCCGGGAGCGGCGACGTGGTAGTGGGCTACGGGGTCCGGCGGCACGCCGAGGGGCCGCTTCCCGGCAGTGGCACCTTCGGCGCTCAGCTCAGGGTCGAGGACCCGGCGCCGGCGGGCGCCGATCTCGAGCTCCTGCGCCTCGACCGGCCCGGCAAATGGGTGGGGCTCGCGGCCCAGCTCGGCTCGGTCGCCACGCTCCAGCGCCGATATCTCGAGGGCGACGAGCGCGTCTACGTCGACGGCGCGCCCGAGCCCCGCCTCCACGGCACCGGCATCGAGGACTTCTTCAACGGCGGCTTCTACTTCGATCAGGGAGAATTCGGCAGCCCGCTCCACGGCATGACGGCGCACCAGACGGCGGGTGGCGAGGACCGTGTCTCGGCCTATCGCCTGCTGCTGGCCGACGCCGTGCCCTTTGCCAGGGAGCTCCGCGTCGACCTCGAGCCGGGCACTACCGGCGAGGTTCCGATGCGCGCCCGGGCCGTGAGCTGGTACTACATGGTGCCAGGCGCAGCGACTGCCCCGCTCGATCGCATGCGTTGCAGAAGGAACGTGGCGGTGCCGGCCGCGAGCAGGGGAAGTGCGAACAGGACGTAGGTCGAGGAGCCGGACCACCCGATCTCGAGGAGCAAACCCGCCACCAAGGGGCTGACGATCGCTCCGATCCGCCCCACCCCGACCGCGAGGCCGCAGCCGGTGTTGCGCACTTCGGTCGGATAGACCGAGGGCATGATCGAGTAAAGCCCTACCATCGATCCGAAGATGAGGTAGCCCACGACGAAGGCCAAGGTCATGGCGAGCGCGAGCCCGTGGGCGAAGAGCCCGAAAAGCGCTACCGCCAAGGCTCCGGCAGCCATGGTCAGGGCCACGATCAGGAAGGGGCCTACCCGTGCCGCCAGCAGCCCGAGCCCGAGAGCTCCAGCGATCCCGCCCAGGTTGAGCAGCACTCCCCCGGAGATCCCCTGCTCGGCTCCGAGCCCCGCGTCCACGAGCAGCTTCGGCGTCCAGCTCAGAACGAAGTAGAAGCTCATCATCACGCAGAAAAACGCGCCCCAGATCGCGGCCGAGTGGGCGCCGAGGCGCCCGCGCACGACGTCACGGGCGCGGGCCTGGGCGGCCGGCGGCTCGGGGATCTGGTCGATCCGTGGGCGGCCGATGCGCCGCAGCAGCAGATTGATCCTCTCGAGCGCCCCGCGGGGGCGTCGGGTGGCCAGGAACGCCAGGGACTCGGGCAGGCGCCAGATCACGATCGGGACCATGGCCAGGGAGAGCAGCCCGCCGAGGACGAAGATCCCGCGCCACCCCAAGCGGTCCACCACGAAGACGGCGCCCATGCCGCCGAGCGTGGCGCCGATCGGGTAGCCCGTGGCCCACACGCTGATCGAGAGCTCCCGGCGCCGGGTGGACGAGTACTCGGCGACGACGGTGGTGAGGCTGGGCAGCATGGCGCCGATCCCGAGGCCGGTCAGGACGCGGGTGAGGGCGAGCTGGGCCGCGTCCTGCGCAGCGGCGGAGAGGAACATCCCCAGGGTCACGCCGATGAGGCTTCCCAGCGTCATCCAGCGCCTGCCGATGCGATCGGCCAGAGGAGCGATGAGCAGGGATCCGGCGGTCATGCCGGCCAAGCCGGAGCTGAAGAGGATCCCCAGCTCCCTCGGGGGCAGGGCCCACTCCTCGGCCAGCACCGGCGCCGCGAACGAGATCGCTAGGACGTCGAAACCATCGATGGCGTTGAGGATCGTGCAGATGCCGACGGCCGCGATCTGAAACGGTGTCATCCTCTGCCGCTCGAGCTGTGTGTCCAGGTCTCCGGTTTCGAGCTGCTGCGACATCCTTCGCCTCCCCCTACCGGCCGCGACGCGCAGGCAGTGCCGCGAGACCTCAGAAATCGAACGAGAGCTGGAGGAACCAGTTGCGCGGCCGGGCGTAGATGGCCTCGGCGTAGCCGAGCGTGGCGAGGGAGGCGTTGCCCTGGGCGAGGTAGCGCTCGTCGAACAGGTTCAGCACCCCGGCCGTCAATCGCCAGTCTCGCTTCGTGTCGGTGAGCGCCAGGGAGGCGTTGCCGACGGCGTAGTCGTCCTGCTCGACCCGCGGATCGCTGCCCGGCGCGATGAAGATCACGCTGGCGGTGTAGCTGCCATCGACGCGCGGCGTCAGAACGAAACGATCGTTGAGGTCGATGGGAACGGAGAGGCCCAGGTTCCCTTGGAGCGAGGGGGTCAGCGGCAGCTCGTCCCCCGGCGCAATCGTGGCGACGGTGCCAGGGATCGGCGTGATGCTCTTGATCTCGTCGTCGAGCGTGCTGAGCCCGCCTTCGAGGATCAGTCGGCGCGCCGAGCGATAGTGGAACTCGGCCTCGACGCCCTCGATCGTCGCCTCACCCGCGTTGAAGAGCAGCGGCACCACGCCCTGGCGGAAGATCATCTGGATATCCTGGTAGTCCGCCCGGAAGACGGCGATGTTGAACCAGAAGTCGCGGCCGACGCCGAGCTTGGCGCCCAGCTCGTAGCTGTCGACGGTCTCCTCGTCGAAGGGCACGGGCACGAAGCCCGGCGGCGGCGCATTGTAGCGGGTGTTGAAGCCACCGGACTTGAAGCTGCGTGCGTAAGAAGCGTAGGTGCTGAGCGAGTCGTTCCAGCGGTACTGGACGCTCGCCGAGCCGGTCAGCGCCGAGAAGGTGTCTTCGAAGGGCCGGTTGAAGATGAACAGCGGCCCGCCTTCGGGGATCGCCAGGGTGGGCAGGGGATCGGGATCGGGCCGGGTGGAGGGGAAGAGGTTGAGCACCGTCCCCTGGAAGGTCTTGCGGTCCCGGGTGTAGCGCAGGCCGCCGGTCAGCTCGAGCCGGCTGATCGGCTTCAGCGAGAGCTGGCCGAAGGCGGCAATGGAGTCGGTCTCGAGGTCCGAGATCTGCAGGTCGCGGGCGCCCGGTCCGCCGGCGAGCAGCGAGGCGATGATGGGCGGAGTCGGCGGGAAGGGAAGGAACGCCGTCAGCCGTTCGTCGGTCGCCTCGTTGAAGTAGTAGCCGCCCAGGATCGCGCTGAGCTTCTCGAAACCGAGCTGTAGCTGGAGCTCCTGGCTGACCTGTCTCGAGTCGGTCGTCAGGTCGGTGGTCAAGATCTCGAAGCGGGTATTGTCGGCATCGCGCACGCCACGGGAGTCGGTCGAACGGTAGGCGGTGATCGAGTTCAGGGAGGCCCAGTCGGCCAGTTGCAGGGTGGCGGTACCGGCCACGCCCCAGACCTCCGACGTGCTCGAGACCGGTGCCGTGCCGCCGCTGGCGAGGCCGCCCAACGCCTGGAAGTTGTTGGCGCAGCGGGGGTCGTCGATCGGCGGCACGTGGGGCGGCCCGAAGCGGGGGTCGCCGGGGGGCACGAACGGGATGGTGGCGCCGGGACAGCCGGCGGCGACGCTGACGATCGCCGGGACTGGCGCGCGCTCATTGATGCCCGCGAAAACGAACGGCGCGCCGTTCTCGTCGCGCTTGGTGTAGTCGGCGCGGAGGAAGACCAGGGAGCTCGGCGACGGCGTCCAGTTGAGGCTGCCGTTCAGGCTGTACCGGTCGTCGTCGCCGAGGTCGCGACCGTCGAACGGGCGTGTGACGTAGCCGTCACGCTGGCGGAAGCCGGCCGAGAGCCGTGCCGCCGCCGTGTCGCCGAGCGGCAGGTTGAAGGCGGCGAAGCCGTCGTAGAGATTGTCGTCCCCGACGCGGAGGTTCACCTTACCGCCGAAGCTGCCGAACTCGGGGGGGCGGGTCCGCACCAGGATCGCACCGCCGATCGTGTTGCGACCGAAGAGAGTGCCCTGCGGCCCGCGGAGGATCTCGACGCTCGAGATGTCGCCGAAATCGATCAAACCGCCGACCGCGCGTCCGACGTAGACCTCGTCGATATAGATGCCGACCCCCGGATCGACCGCCGCCGTCGGGTCGAGCTGACCGACTCCGCGGATGAACACGACGCTGGCCGCGGTGTTCCCCGAGAGCTGCCCGGCCGGCTTGAGCTGGAGGCTCGGCGTGATCCGCTCGAGATCCTGGGTCCCCTCGGCCTGGCGGGCCTCGAGCGTCTCGGCGCTGAAGGGCGAGACTGCGACGGGTGTGTCCTGCAGGCTCTCCTCCCGGCGCCGCGCGGTGACGACGATCTCCTCGCCCGTCGTCACGGCGTCCTCCTCGTCCTGAACCGCAGCTTCGCCCTGCGGGGCCTGCTCCTCGACGTCGCCTTCCCGCGCGGGTTCGTCGGCTTGCTGCGCGTGGGCGGATGCCGACAGGAAGGCGGCCGCGAGAACCAGACTGCCGCAGCGCGCCAGCCACATGGCGGATCGGGACGAACGGACTTCGCGCATGGTCTCTCCTCTCCCGGCAAATGTCGCTACCACCGACAATCTCCGGCGGCCGGGGAATCTCACCGTGGGAAGCTGCACGATTACGCTATTCGGGCCGGAATGTCGGCACAAGTCACAGGGTGGGAAGGCAACGGGTGCAATCCCGACCGAGTCCCTGTAGACATTCCGCCTACGACCTCAACACACGATCACGTCGGGCCCGGGTGGACCGACGAAGAGCCCGCGGACGAGGTCCGCCCGCCGTTCCAGCACGGCACGCTGGTTGATATACCCCTTGTCGGTGATCTCGTTGGCGTCGATCGAGGGTGGCTCCGCCAGCAGATGGACGCGCGCGATCCGCGTGGAGGCGCCGGGATGGGCCCGGTTGTGGGCTCCGATTCCCTGCCGGACGGCTGCGAGCACTTCCGGGGCGCGAGCGAGGCAGACGGGATCGGCGGCGGCGTCCCGCCCTACCAGATCGCGGCACGCGCTCACGTTTGGCCACGCGAGGATGCCGAGCTGGTCGCGGTCCTCGCCGCAGATCACGAGGTCTTGGAGGAAGGGGGCACAGGCGGCCAACACCGCCGTCCTCAGCACTCCCACGTGCACCCAGGTGCCGGTGCCGAGCTTGAAGTTCTCGGCCAGCCGGCCGTCGAAGACGAGCCCTTTCTCCGGCGCTTCCGGATCGAGGAGCCTTCCGGCATCGCCGGTGCGATAGAAGCCTTCCTCGTCGAAGGCCTCGCCGGTGAGGTGCGGCGCCTGGTAGTAGCCGGGCGTCACGTTGGGGCCGCGGACCCGCAGCTCCAGCTTGGCGGCCACGGGAGCCAGCTTGACCTGGACCCCGGCGACCGGCAGGCCGATCACGTCGGCGCGGTCCACCGGGAAGTGGGTGGTGGTGGCGAGCGGGGCGGTCTCGGTGGAGCCCCAGCCCGAGGTCAGGGGGACGCGCCTGCCGAGGTGGGAGATCGACAGCCGAGCCAGACGGTCCCAGATGTCCTGCGACAACGCGGCGGCGGCATTGAAGACGAACCGGAGCTCGCGCAGGAAAGAACGCGCCAGGTCGTCGTCCTGTTCGAGGTAGGGCAGGAGCGTGGCGTAGCCGGCTGGCACGCTGAAGTACATATTGGGCGAGACCTCGCGGAGGTTCGCGACCGTGCGCTCGATGAGCGCGGCCGTGGGCCGGCCGTCGTCCACGAACAGCGTCCCGCCGTTGCGCAAGACCATGTTGAAGTTGTGGTTGCCACCAAACGTGTGGTGCCAGGGCAGCCAGTCCAGCAACACCGGCGGCGTATGCTCCAGAAACCGCCAGCACTGCCTGAGCATCTGCTGGTTCGACGAGAGCATGCCGTAGGTGTTGACGACCCCCTTGGGCTGGGCCGTGGAACCCGACGTGAACAGGATCTTGGCGATGTGAGCTGGCGACACGGACTCTGCGCGGCGTCGGACCTGGGTCGTGGGCACCGCGCCCAGCAGCTCGGAGAACGGGGTGCCTGCAACTCCCTCGGGGAGGCCCGACGAGCACACCAGCTCGGCGCCCGGTTTGCCTGATTCCCCGCTTCGCGGGGCCCCCGGGCCGAGCGCCTCCAGGGCCGGCCGGAACGCCTCGAAGGAGTCGACATAGAGGAGCGCGGGCTCGATCAGCCGGTAGATGTGCTCGAGCCGTCCGTAGTCGGTGCTGACGAGGGAGTAGGCGGGCGATACGGGACAGATCGGCACTCCGGCCAGGAAGGAGCCGAGCATCATCAGCGCGTGGTCGATCCCGTTGCCAGACAGGACCATGACCCTGCGGGACTGGTCGAGGCCGCGGTCGATCAGCGCCTGCGCGACGGAGCAGGCGGCGCGGGCCGCTTCGGCGTACGAAAGCGTGCGCCAGCCACCGTGCGGGTCGCGCTCCGCCAGGAAGACCCGCTCGGGAGTCGTAGCCGCCCAGTGGAACAGGAGGCAGCCGAGGTTGGTCGGATACTCCCCGAGCGCCTGCGGCGAGCGCAGGACCGCCGACCCGTCCACGCGCCGCTCCACCGACACCGCCGGCGGCGCGAAACCGGGGCCGGCTGCAGCGGACGCCGCGGGCATATCCCCCACCGGCCGAAGCTATTCGACCCCTCGACGCCGGCACAAGTCGCAGGGTGGGAAAAGAGAGCGTGCGACAACGGCCGGACCCTTGCAGGCATTCTGCCTATAGACGGTTTCACGAGGCGCCGTTAGAGTGCAAACCGAACGGCCTCCCGGCGAAGCCCAGAGGTCCCCTCGAATGGCCGAGCACAACGCGTCGTCGCCTCCGCACGTGCCGCTCGTGTCGCTGCCGGAGCTCGTGCTCCGTCGAGCGGCGGTCGATCCGGACAAGCCCGCAGTGATCGACGGGCTGACGGGCCGCGCGATCAGCTATGCCGAGCTGGCGGAGGCGGCGGGCAGCACGGCGGCTGGCCTGGCCGCGCGCGGCTTCGGCAAGGGCGACGTGCTCGCTATCTGGAGCCCGAACCTCCCCGAGTACGCCGTCGCCGCCTTCGGCGCGGGCCTCGCCGGCGGCATCGTCACCACCATCAATCCGCTCTACAACGCCACCGAGCTCGCCCACCAGCTCCGAGACTCGGGAGCCCGAGCGCTGGTGACCGGTCCGCAGTTCGCCGCGAAGGCGTCAAACGCCGCACGAAGCGCGGCGGTGCGTGACGTGTTCGTCTTCGGCCAGGCTGGCGGGGCGGAGCCGTTCACCTCCCTGTCGGAGAGCGGTGGCTCCCTCGATCCGGTCGCAGTCGACCCGCGCGAGGACGTGGCCGCACTGCTGTACTCCGGCTCGACCACCGGCCTGCCCAAGGGTGTGATGCTGACCCACTTCAACCTGGTCGCCAACCTCGTCCAGATGCAGGCGGTGGAGCGGATGGCCGCGGAAGAGGTGGTGATCGGCGTCGTGCCCTTCCACCACATCTACGGGTTCAACGTCGTCCTCAACCTGTCGCTGCATGCGGGCGCCACGATCGTCGTCCTCCCTCGCTTCGACGTGGAGGAGTTCCTCCGTGCCGTGCAGGACTTTTCCGTGACCACCGCCTTCGTCGTGCCTCCCATCGTCCGCACCCTCGCCCACCATCCTCTGGTCGCACGATACGACCTCGGGAGCCTCCGCTACCTCATGTCGGCGGCGGCTCCGTTGCCGCAGGAAACGGCCCGCGACTGCGCCCGCCGCCTGGGATGCGTGGTCAAGCAGGCTTACGGCCTGACAGAGACCGCCCCCACGACCCATTGGACGCCGCGCGACGCCGTACGGCCGGGCTCCGCCGGCCCGCCGGTGCCCGGTACCCAGTGCCGCGTGGTCGACGTGGCCACCAAACGCGACGTGCCGATCGGCGAGCTCGGCGAGATCTGGGTCCACGGTCCGCAGGTCATGAAGGGCTACCTGAATAGCCCCGAGGTGACGCGGCGCGTGCTCGACGAGGAAGGCTGGTTCCGCACCGGAGACATCGGATATGCGGACGGCGGCGGCTACATCTACGTGCTCGACCGCGCCACCGACCTGGTCAAGTTCAGGGGCCTGCAGTACCGGGACGGCGAGCTGCTCCTGAGCGTCGTGGAGGATCGGACCCGCCAGCGCGAAGACCAGCGGCGGCTCCGCTTCCAGTCGCTCCTGCTGGACAGCGTCCGCGAGTCCATCGTGGGCATCGACGCGACGCACGCGGTCACCTACTGGAACAACGGCGCCCAGGCGCTGTTCGGCTACACCGCCGAGGAGGCGATGGGTCGTCCGATCGAAGGGCTGATCCTCCTAGAGGACGAGCCGGCGCTCGCCGACTGGAAAGACGAGCTGGCCGAGCTGTCCAGCCTCGGCGAATGGCAGGGGCAGGTCCGGCGGCGGCGGAAGGACGGCTCGGTGATCTGGACCGACGTCGCGGCCTCGGTCGTCAAGAGCTCGGAAGGCCACCGCTCCGGCTACATCGCGATCCATCGCGATCGAACGGAGCTACGTGGGAGCCAGGCGATGCTGCGGGAGTCGCACGAACGGCTCCAGCAGTTGGCGGCGGGCCTGATCGACGTCCGCGAGCAGGAGCGCTCCACCGTCGCCCGGGAGCTGCACGACGAGCTGGGCCAGGCCCTGACTCGCCTGAACATGGACCTCGTTTGGCTCGTGGGGCGGCTGCCGCGGCGGCTGCGGACCCGGAGGGCCACGGGGATGGCCTCGCTGGTCGAGGAGATGTTGACGAGGGTGCAGCACCTCTGCTCGCAGCTACGCCCGGCCATCCTCGACGACTTCGGCCTGGAGGCCGCTATCGAGTGGCAGGCGCAGGAGTTCGAGCAGTGGAACGGCGCGCGCTGCCGCCTCGACCTGCGACTCCCACCCCTCTCCCCCGACCGCGACCGCGACACGACCGTCTTCCGCATCCTGCAGGAGTCGCTGACCAACGTGGCGCGGCACGCCCACGCCGAATCGGTCGACATCCGCTGTGAGGTCTCGGGGGGCGCTCTGATCCTGGAGGTCGTCGACGACGGTGTCGGGATCGCCGAGGGCACGGCCGGGGGGCCGAGCTCACTGGGCGTGCTCGGCATGCGAGAGCGCGCCCGAGCGATCGGCGCCGAGGTCGAGATCCTGCCCGCGATGCCCCGCGGGACGGCAGTCCGTTTCCGCGTCCCGCTGCAACACGAGGGAGCCCACGAGTGACGATCCGTCTCGTCATCGCCGACGACCACCCGGTGGTCCGGGAGGGCCTCAAGTACCTCGTCTCCCAGAACCGCGACATGGTCCTGGTAGGGGAAGCGGACGACGCCGGCAGCACGCTCGAGGTCTGCCGAACAACCGCCGTCGACGTGTTGCTCCTCGACGTCTCCATGCCGGGCATGGCGGTGGTCGACCTCATTCGAGCCCTACGTTCCGCGACCCGCAGCCCGCGTATCCTGGTGCTGAGCATTCATCCCGAGCGCCACTACGCACGCCGAGTGTTGAAGGCCGGAGCGGACGGGTACTTGACCAAGAACCACTCGCCGACCGCGCTGGTGGATGCCATTCGCCAGGTCCACAGCGGCCGGAAGTACGTGACGCCCACCGTGGCGCAGGAGCTGGCCGTCAGCCTCAGCGAAGGGACGGCGCTCGCCCCTCACGAGTCGCTGTCGAACCGCGAATACGAGGTCCTCCGGCGCCTGGGAGCCGGCGCCCGGGTCAGCGACATCGCGCAGGATCTCGCCTTGAGCCCCAAGACGGTACGGACGTATCGGTCGCGGATCCTCGCGAAGATGAGCCTGCGCAGCACGGCGGAGCTGATCTTCTACGCGGTGCAGAACGGCCTGGTCGAACAAGTGGCGGCCGAAGCCCTCCCGGAAGGCTCGGTGCCGGCACGAGCACCCGAGCGCCGCGGCCGCAGAGAGCCGGGCTCGCGTCGAGCGAGAGGTGGTGCCGAAGGCGAAGCATGAGGCGACACAGCAGGAGGCCCGCGCAGCCGCTACGGGCAGGTGTCCGGGTAGAAGACGTAGCTCTCGTCCGTCACCCCCGCGCACACCGTGCCCTCTCCGGCCGGCCCGCCCTTCAGCACCGTGCTGGAGACCGCCACGATGCCTTCGGCACCGATGCCGGCTACGGTCCCGGTCTCGCCGCTCACCTCGGAGCCGGTGACGGTGATGCCTGCCGCCCCAACCTTGGTCCGCACCCCGTAGCTCGACGTGCCGCTGGCGTCGATCAGGCACGAGACGACGCGCATCAGCCCGGCGCCCTTGGTGAACGTCACGCCCACGTTCTCGATCTTGCCGCCGGAAACGCGAAGGATCGCATCGGCGACCACGATCGGCGGCGGCTGGAACTTGTAGCGCCCCACGATGCCGTAGGCCCGCTGGCCGCCGGCGACGGTGATGCGCACGCCGCGCAGCAGCGGCTCGCCCGCCGCGATCGCCTCCTGGATCAGGACGCCGCGGTTGGTGGCGGTGGCGCCGCTCACCTCGATGGTGCTGTCGGAGACGGTGGGCGAGGCGGACTCGTCGATCACGATGCCGGAGGCGAAGGCGGAGCCCCAGGCCACGACCTCGATCTCCGAGAGCTTGGGCGCTCCGCCGCGGATGAAGATCGCATCGGTGCCTTCCACGCCGTTCCTCGACACCACGCGCACCCGGTGCAGGCGCGTATCGACGGCAGGGAGGTAGACGCCGACCACCGCCGTCGCCCTGCTCACGCCGTCGGTCTCCACGGTCAGCTCGCGCAGCTCGGCGTTGCTCGCGCCCACCACCGTGCCACCGAAGATGTCGCCGCGGCCGTGGCCGCGGATGATCGTGGCGCCCGAGCCTTCGAGGTCCACGAAGCGGCGCATGGTGAGCGAGTCATCGCCCAGGTCGTAGATGCCGGGCTCGATCTTCACCAGCCACGGATCGGCGGCGCCGGGGTTGGGGATGCCGGCGACCGCCGCGAGCAGGGCCTGGCCGCTGGCCAGTGGTTCCCCGGGCACGGGCGATACCAAGACCGTCCGCACATGGGTCTGCGCCAAGGCCGGCATCGCGCCGGCGAGGAACGTCGCACAACAGAGCACGTGTATCGATCGACACCGTCTTGATCTCATGGGCTCCTCCCTGTCCACTGCCAAGATGAACTTTCGTCTGGCGAGCCTGCATCGCGGACCTCACTATTCAAGGGGCGTGCCCCGCGAAGAGACAGCGCAAGGCCACGGTGCGCGTCCTCGCACATGCTTGGCTGCCCGTCGCTTGGCGAGGCACGGAGATAGACTTGTGCCGCGCGCACTCAGATCGAGGAGGAGAGCCGTGCTCGATACCCTGGCTGCGGTCCCGGAAATTCCTGCCGAAATCTCGACGCTGCTCCGCGATCTCGAGCGCATCGACGAGCAGGCGAAGCGGCTCGTCGCGGGCCTCTCGGACGCGCAGTGCGTCTGGCAGCCGGAGGGCGGCCGCGCCTGGAGCATCGCGCAGTGCCTGGATCACCTCACCAAGGGGAACACGGAGTATTCCAACGCCATGACAGCGGCCTTGGCGGCCGCCGAAGAGCGGGGCGCGCCGCCGCGCGTCGGACCGATCGAGCCGCGCTGGTTCGAGCGCTGGTTCATCGCTACCCTGGAGCCGCCTCCGCGGCGCCGCCTCGAGGCGCCCAGCAAAATCATCCCGGCGCTGGTGGCGAGCAAGGGCGAGGTGCTCGACGCTTTCCTCCGCTCGCAAGCCGAGGTGCGGTCGCTGCTCGCGCGCGCCGCGCCGCTCGACCTGAACCGCATCCGCTTCCGCAACCCCTTCTTGTCGATGATCCGCGTGCGGCTGGGCGCCGGGTTCCTGATCCTCGCCGCGCACGGCCGCCGCCACCTCTTGCAGGCCGAGCGGGTGACAGAGGCGGCGGGTTTCCCGGGTGGTGAATAAGTCTGCTGCGCGGCCCGGGCGCTTCGTCACGGGTCCTCCCGGGAATCCTCACCTACTGGCGTGTAGGCTCCGGTTCCCGGGTCCTCCCGTTCCTCGCGCGCGGCCCGCTCGCGACGACTTCTTCACCAGCTCCGGGCCTCGCGGTGATCTGCGGCGGGCCGCCTTCTGCATGCTGGCCTCGGCGTTTTTCTTCGCCGCCATGGGCGCGGCGGTGAAGGCCGCCTCGCAGTCGCTGCCGACCACGATGGTGGTGTTCTTCCGCAACGCGGTGGCGCTCGCCGTGTTGCTGCCGCTCGCGGCGCGCCACGGGCCCGCGAACCTCGAGACCCGCCACTTCTCGCAGCACTTGGTGCGCGGGCTCTTCGGCCTGGCGGCGATGTACTGCTTCTTCTACGCCATCGGCCGCCTGCGCCTGGCCGACGCCGTGCTGCTCAACTACACGCTGCCGCTGTTCCTGCCCGCCATCGAGCGCCTGTGGCTGCGCGAGCCCATCCCGCGCCGCCTGTGGCCGCCTTTGGGGCTGGGGTTCCTGGGGATCGCGCTGATCTTGAAGCCGGGGAGCGGCGTGTTCCAGGGCGTGGCGCTGGTGGCGCTCGCGGCCGGGGTGCTCGGCGCCGTGGCCCAGGTCGGGATCCGACGCCTGACCGCCACCGAGCCCACCACGCGCATCGTCTTCTACTTCGCGGCGATCGCCACCGCGGTCTCGGCGCTGCCGCTCGCCGGCACCTGGCAGCGGCCCTCGGCCGCGGCCTGGGGCGCGCTCCTCGCCTCCGGTCTGGTGGCGACCGCCGGCCAGCTCCTGCTGACCCGCGCCTACGCCTCGGCGCCGGCGGGCCAGGTCGGGCCCTTCCTCTACTCGAGCGTGGTGTTCTCGGGCCTCCTCGACTGGCTGATCTGGGGCACCACGCTCGACTCCCTGTTCGTGCTCGGTGCCGCGCTGGTGGTGGCGGCGGCGGTGCTCGCGCTCAAGCTTCGAGATGGCCGCGTGCGGCCGGCGCCGGTCGCTGCGGGTTGAGGAGCAGACGGCCGGGTCGAGCCCGGCCGCCTGCCGTCAGGGTCTGCCGCTACGGGCAGGTCGCGAAGGCGCTGGTGTCCTGAATCGGTGCCGCCGGCGTGCCCAGCGGGTTGAAGTAGGTCCGGACGGCGCCCGTCTGGGTGTCGGTGACGGTGGTCGTGAGCTCCACGTTGGTGGTGGCGGCGTAGAAGACCCAGTAGCGGTTGTTCGAGGTGCAGCCGTTGAGCACCTTGATCAGCATCTCGAGGTTGTTGGGGTTCACGAAGTAGAAGAGCCCCGAGTTATCGGTGAGCTCCACGGCCTGGCCGTTGCCAGTCTGCCCGTTGGCGAAGCGCCAGTTCATCTCCACCCGGAAGCGGTTCCCGACGAAGCACATGGTGTCGCCATCGGAGACGCAGGGGCCGGTCTGCCCGCCGGTGGTCGCGGTGGCGGTGTTCGAGTAGGCGGAGTTGCCGTCGCCGTTGCGGGCCCGCACCCGGAAGTCGTAGGTGGTCGAGGGCGTGAGGTTGGTGATGATCGCGCCGGTCGAGTTGGCGGGCACCGAGCCGATGTCGGTGAAGCTGCCGCCCGGCGGCCTGACCTCGATCCTGAACTCGGTCTCGTTGTTCGAGTTGTCGTTCCAGTCGAGGAGCACCTGGGTGGTCGACTGCGGCACGGCGGTCAGGTTGGACGGCGCCGCCGGCGGGTTGCCGGTCGGCTGCTGGGTGCCGTTGAGCGTGGTGGCGCCGGTCGCCCCGGGGTCCAGCCAGTTGGAGAGGCGCGACGAGTTGGTGCCGCCGCCGGTCCAGGAGCTCGAGAAGCGGCCGTACCAGTCCGAGTCGTCGTTGCCGCAGGCGGCGAAGCCGCCATGGAGCTGGCCCACGACCCGCTTGCTGGAGTTGAAGATCGGCGAGCCCGAGGAGCCGGGCTCGGTGGTGCCGGTGTCCCAGTCGATGATCCGCAGGTGGGTGCCGTCGCCCGGCGAGCCGTTGCTCAGGTAGCTGGTGGTCGTCAAGCCCTGGTTCTCGAAGCTGATGCGCTTCTCGTCGGTCTGCGGATGATGGATGCCGATCGCCGACGAGGGGTTACTGCCGCCCCGGTCCCAGCCGGCCCAGAACACGCGACGGTCGGTGAGGGGCGCGCTGTTGAACTCGATCAACGTGAAGTCCGAGGCGGGGCTGCTGGCGCGGAAGGTCGCGCCGGAGAGCGTCTTCGAGAGGTTGCCGTTCCCCGGGCCCCCGGAGGCCGGGCTGCCGGGCGGGCGGCAGGTAGAGTTCTCGTACAGCCAGTAGGAGATCACCGAAGCCGCGTTGCCCGAGCTGACGCCGCAGTGGTTGGCGGTCAAGAAGAACGGGCGCAGGTTCTGCGCCGTGTTGTTGACCATGACGCCGGTGCACGCGAAGGCGCCGCTGCGCTGGTACACCGCGACCGAGCGGATGATGTCGCGGTAGGGGTCGCCCTGCGAGCAGACCACGTCCACGTTGCAGGCCCCCGATTTGTCCGGGCCCAGGCCGCTCCAGTCCCGGTAGCCGTGGTTGACGGAGGTGAGCTCCAGCTCGAGCTGGCCACGCTCCGCCTCCGGCAGCGTGAGCTCGAGCACCGCGTCGGTAGCGCGCAGGATCGGCGTCCAAAGCTCGCCGTGCGATTGGTTGTCCTGGGCGGTGAAGGGGGCCAGGGCCGAGCTGCCATCCGCCGCGTAGATCATCAGCCGGCCTCCCGGCGGCATGCGGTAGCGGCTGAAGCCGAAGTTCAGGCTCACGGCCTCGGCGGCGCTCACCCGCCACCGCCAGCGCAAGGTGCCCTCCTTGGCGCTCTCCCAGACACCGTCGCGATCCGGCGATACCGCGACCGGGTGGGAGATGGCGAAGCGCATCGGCCCGCCGAGCTCCTCGCTCTCCGCGTCCTCGGCGGCGAGCAGGGCCTTGTCCAGCGCTCCGAAGTGCAGGTGCGGCACCGGGCCGAATCCGGGATCGGATGCAGGGGTCACGGCCGGCCGCACGGAAGGTTGGGCGCCGGCACCAACGCCGGCGAGAGTGAGCAAGAAGGTGAGCCCCAGGAGGGCGACGCGGTTTCTCGAAAGCATGGTTTCTCCTCTCCTTCCAGTTCGCGAAATCGATTCGCGAGCCAGAATAGCACCGGCGCACGGTAGTCGCGCCAGGCCAGACGGCACGGCAACTGCCTCAGGTCTGAGGGAACCAGGACTGCAGGATCTTGCGAAGACGCACGAAGCTCTCGTCTGTGCAGCGTTGCAGGCTAACTCGGCGGGCAAGGTTTCCGTAGATCGCCGCGGAGCGCGGCAAGCGGCTCTCGGTCAGCACCCGCTCCAGCGCTTCCTTGGGGCGCGAAGGCTTGGAGTTCTCCACCATCCACAAGGCTTCCGCCTCCATCCATGCGCGAAGACCGGGCTGGCGTCCCCGCCAACCTAGCTGCTCGTCGACATGTGGCGAGTCGCTCCACACCCAAGCCTCGAGCTCGGGTGAGATCACCAGCACCTCCGCGCGATCTTCCCAGCCCTTTCGTTCCAAGCGGCTGCGGCAAGAGTCTTCGATCTCCTCTGGAGGAGTACCCTCACCACCGCTGCCTTCATAGTCGAAGACCACGAGAGCATGTCGCGCCCGGTTCGCATAGAGCGCCAGCAGATCCTCAGGGCGCAACCGGCAGCCCGGATCCCGCTGGGGATGGCGACGGACCTCTGTGCGCAGGGGCCGGATCCGAAGGCTCGCGGGACGCGAGAGCAAGCCCTTGATCGCCTCTTCGAGATCCTTGTCGGCGACGAGCACGACGAGATCCAGATGCGGTTCGATCGTCATCCGAGGATGCCGGAGGCGAGGAGCGTTCCGAGGTCGGTCTCGCGCTTCCAGTCTCGCAAGTTCGGGTGCTCGCTTCCCCGGACTACATCGGTCGCCCCATTGGAGTCCCTTGCGAAACAGAGAACTTGCTCCGGTTCCGCAAGCGACAGAAAGATCGGCGAATGGGTGGCACAGAGGATCTGGTCTCCTTGACGGCTCGACAGCGACTGGAAGACAGTCTCGAGTGCCCCCGGATGGATGCCGTTCTCCGGCTCCTCGATGAGGTACACGCGGTCTGCCGGCTCGAGGTACCCGAGCAGCGTAAGCGCCAACAGTCGTAGCGTGCCGTCCGATAGCGTCCACGATTTCGCCTCGAGCCCGTTGCGATACTTGATCCTCAGGTATCGATGCTTGTCTTCCTCACGCTGCACGGTGTCGATAGTCTCGATGTCTGGAAGGGCCGTGCGGACATGATCCAGCCAGAACTGGAAGCGATCCCCACGGGTGCGGAGATCTTCGACGGCCCAGGGAAGGTTCGATCCATCGGGCTGGAACTCGAGAGGACTTCCTGGCGGGGACGGGCGCCGCATCTTCAGGCTGTTGAGAACGAGAAGCCGCACCCCGTCCATCAGGACGCGCTTGACCCAGGTCGCCACCGGGAACTTATCCTCGTCCTCCGGCAAGTTGGCTAGCGCCAGCCGCTGAGCCCCCAAGCGGAATGGGCTGTTCCAGCCTGTCGTCTCAGACGAGAAGTAGTCGTTGCCAGACTCGCTCTTCTTGGAAACCACCTTCCTCCAGCCGGGCGGGCTTTTCTTCCTTTCGGGCAGGACCAGGTTGGGCCGAGGCTCCCGGGGAGCCGGAAAGAACTCCAGCTGCCGGGCGGTGGAAAAATTGAAGGATCGTTTTATCAGCGCGTGGTTGACTAGCCAGAGAGTCTCGGCGAGGATCGCGAGCTGCCCTTGACGGTCGTGCCCGATCGAGAGCTCGTACCGCGCACGGTCGTATCCATTCTGGGGCAAGCGACTCCGCCGCTCGGCCGGGATCGCCAACTCGACCGCAACCTCCAAGTGCTTTCCCGGCTGCCGCATCCAGACCAGATCCTGGATGTCGGGTGCGCGCTTCTCCCGGATCGCCGCGACCAGGCCGTCGCGAAGGAGATCGCTCATCAAGCTGATGACGTCGAGGAACGACGACTTGCCGCTGGCGTTTGCGCCCACCAGAATCTGGAACCCGGCGAGCTCCTGGCGAACGTCACGCAGGCAAACGAAATTGAGGGCTTCTATGAGACGGATCATGGTCTGTCGGCGCCCGCGCGCGGCCTCTGGAGGAGGATATCGTGAAGCGCGCTCGCTAGTACGAGGCTGTTCTCAGATCTCAAGGCCTCCGGCCATCCCGTGGGCTTCGGGCTCACCTGAATCCCAAGGTCAGCTGCGCTTTTTCGTCTCGCCATCCCTCGAGCTCGAGCAGCAGGCGCTTGTTCTCCAGCCCACCGCCGTAGCCGGTCAGCGAGCCGTCGGCGCCGATCACACGGTGGCAGGGGACGACGATTGGGATCGGGTTGGCGCCGTTGGCGGTGCCCACGGCGCGGACCGCGTCCGGGTGGCCGATCGCCGTCGCCACCTCGGTGTAGGTCCGGGTAACGCCGTAGGGGATGGTCGAGAGCGCCCGCCACACTTCGAGCTGGAAGGCGGTGCCGCGCGGCGCCAGCTCGAGGTCGAAGGCGCGGCGGGCGCGGGCGAAGTACTCGCCGAGCTGCCGGGCGAGGTCGCGGGTCCGCTCCACGTCCTCGCGCAGCGCGTCGGTGCGCTCGGCGAGCAGCCGCCGGAAGCGCTCCGCCGAGCGGCCGCGCTCGAACTCGATCTGCACCACCGCCCGGGCCTCGTTCACGATCAGCGACAGCGGGCCGCAGGGCGATTCGAAGATCGTGCCGAAGAAGGTCATACACCCTCCGACAGCGACTGCCAGAAATGGAAGGTCGCCAGGCTCCGGTGCGGCCGGAACGGCTCCATCAGCGCCAGGGTCTGGCGCGGGCCCGGCCGCTCGCCGAGCTCGAAGAAGCGCTGCAGGCCGCGCACGAGCCCCGAGTCGCCCACCGGCACGCAGTCGGAGAAGCCGAAGCCGCGCATCATCAGGTAGTGCACGGACCAGGGGCCCAGCCCGCGCACCGCGAGCAGGGCCCGCTCCGCCCGCGTGGCCGAGCCGGCGGCCAGGGCCTCGAGGTCGAGCGTGCCGCTCGCCACCAGCCGGGCGGCGGCGAGCAGGTACTCGGCCTTGCGGCGCGAGAACTGGCGCGCCAGGAGAGCCGCCGGCTCGAGCGCGGCCACCGCCTCCGGCGCCGGCACGGTGTAGAGGCCGTTGCCCACCGGCGCGCTGGTCGCCTCCACCAGGCGGCGCATCAGGGTGCGCGCGAAGCCGAGGTGGATCTGCTGGCCGACGATCGACCACAGCAGGCCCTCGAACAGCTCCCCGACGAGCAGGATGCGCACCCCGCGCCGACCGGCGACCAGCGGCGCGAGCGCCGCGTCGGCCTCGACCCGCGCCTCGAAGGGGTCGGGATCGCCCGCCAGGCCCAGGCGGCGCAGCACTTTGGCGTGCGCCTCGACGGCCGCCCGCGCGGGCAGCCGACCGCGCGCCACCAGCGTGCAGGCGGCGGAGCGGGCACCGATCTCGACCGAGAGCAGCGCCGGCTTGCCCGCCAGGAGGAACGCCGCCTCCCACAGGCTGCCGGACAGCCGCTCGGTGGCGCTCATCGGGTCGCGCCCGAGATAAGCGAGGGTCCGGCGGTGGTGGAACGAGCGCGGCAGGCGGACCTCGAAGCGGCGCGCGCCGGGGAGCTCCCGGTACTCGCCCGGAGTGAGCCCCGTGCGGCGGCGGAACTGCGCCTCGAAGGCGGCGGTGCCCCGGAAGCCGGCCTCCGCGGCCACGGCGGCGATGGGCTGCGAGGTGGCCAGCAGCAACTCGGCCGCACGCGCCAGCCGCGCCTGGGCGAGGAGCTCGGCTGCCGGTGCATGGAAGTGGGCCACGCAGAGCCGCTCTAGCGCTCCCGGGTCGAGGCCCGCGGCGTGGCCCCAGGTCCCGGCGCCGGCGAGCAACACGGGATCACGCCGCAAGCTCGCCACCGCCGCCTCGATCCGGTCGAGGTCAGCGTCGAGGGCCAGATCGGTGGGGCGCGAGCTGCCACGGGAGACGTGGTCGGCGGTGCGCGGAGCGCGGGCGGTCGCCATTGGGCGGTTATGGTAGCCGCCCGCGCCGGGGCTCGATAGCCGGATCTTGCGCTCGACTTGGCCGGGAGGCCTTTCTCCCGGCCTTCGTCCCGCTACTGGACTCGGACTTGTAGGGGCGGCCCTCGTGGCCGCCCTGGCAGAGGGCAGGCACGAGGCCTGCCCCTGCATGTCAGCGGTGGCATCCTCGCTCCTCCCCAGGCCCCGAGAGGGCCGGGGTGAGGGGGCGCTGCTATGCTCCCCGCCCCACAGTATCGACCCGGGAGGATGCGTGAGCACCACGGCCCTGTACCGCCAACATCTCGCCACCCTCGACCGCTGGCTCGCCGACGCCCTGGAGCGCGCCGGCCGCCGGGGAGTGCCGCTCGAGGGCGTGCTGTTTCACGCCGGCCGCGAGCAGACTTACCACGCCGACGACGGGATCGTCCCCTTCTGGTCCGGCGCCCACTTCGCCCGCTGGGCGCCCCTGGTCGGCCCCGAGCACGCCGTGCTGGCGCGGCCGGGGCGCACGCCCGTGGTGGTGCGCGTGCAGCCACGCGACTACTGGTACGACACCTCGCCGGAGCCGCCCTCCTACTGGGAGGAGGCGGTGGACCTGAAGGAGGTCGAGAGCTTCGCCGACCTGGCCAAGCTCACCGGCCCGCTCACCGGCGTGGCCTACGTGGGCAACTCTCCGGCCGCCGCCGCCGAGGTGGGCATCGCCGCCGAGCAGATCGAACCGGCCGCCCTGATGGCGCCGCTCGACTGGTACCGCGCCTACAAGACCGACTTCGAGGTGGCGCTGCTCGACGCCGCGGCGGTCAAGGGCGCGGCCGGGCACCGGGCCGGGCGCGAGGCGTGGGAACAGGGCGGCTCGGAGCGCGAGGTGTTCTGGGCCTTCCTCGCGGGCGCCGACCAGGTGCTGGACGAGCTGCCGTTCGGCGCCATCGTGGCCTTCGACGGCAAGGCCGCCATCCTCCACTACCAGCAGAAGCGGCGGGCGGGAGAGACCCCCGGCCGCGTGCTGCTGCTCGACGCCGGAGCGCGCCACGGCAACTACGCCTCCGACATCACCCGCACCTGGGCGCGGCCCGAGATCGACGGCGCCCACCGCGCGCTGCTCGAGGGGCTCGACGCCTTCCAGCGGCGGCTGTGCGCCATGGTCACCCCCGGCCGGCCTTACACCGAGATCCACTTCGCTACCCACCGCTTCACCGCCGAGCTGCTGGCCGAGGTGGGGATCGTCAAGGCCAGCCCCGAGGAGATCGTGGACCGCGGGGTGAGCAGCGCCTTCTTCCCCCACGGCGTGGGCCATCACCTGGGCATCCAGGTGCACGACGTCGGCGGCCGACAGGCCTCGCCCGATGGCGGCACCAACCCGCCCCCCGAGGGCCATCCCTACCTGCGCAACACCCGCGTCCTCGAGCCCGGCCACTACGTGACCATCGAACCCGGGATCTACTTCATCCCCATGCTCCTCGACCCGCTCAGGGCCGCGCCCGAGGGCACGATCGTCAACTGGCCGCTGGTCGATCGCCTGCTCCCCTTCGGCGGCATGCGCATCGAGGACAACGTGCTCTGCACCGCCGGCGAGCCCAGGGACTTGACGCGGCCGTACCTGCCGGGGCCGCGGGGGAAGTGAGGAGTCCCGGCGTCAGACGCTAGTACGAAGCTCTTCGTTGACATTACGAAGCCCTTCGTATATAACCTCGCCGTGCCCGCCGCCAAGCTCCCAAAGCCCACCGACGCCGAGCTCGAGATCCTGCGCGCCTTGTGGCGCAGGGGAGACTCGACGGTCCGCGAGGTGCAGGAGGCGATCGAGCGCCGGCCCAACCCGGGCTACACCACGGTGCTCAAGCTGCTGCAGATCATGACCGACAAGGGCCTGGTGGTGCGCGACGAGAGCCAGCGCGCCCACGTCTACCGCGCGCGGCTCTCCGAGCAGGAAACCCAGGGCCAGTTGATCGACCACCTGCTCGACCGGGCGTTCGGCGGCTCGGCGGTCGAGCTGGTGATGCAGACCTTGTCGCGGGGCCGGGCCAGTGACCGCGAGCTGGCCGAGATCCGCCGGCTGTTGGCCGAAGCGGGGGCGGACCGCCCCGCAGGAGGGAACCCATGAGCTTCGTCCCGGACCTCTTCTCGCTACTGGCTCTCCCCGGCGCCCAGGCGCTCGGCTGGGCCCTCGTCCACTCGCTGTGGCAGGGGCTGCTGATTGCCGCCGCGCTGGCCGGCGTGCTGCTCCTGCTCGGGCCAGGCCGCCCGGCGCTTCGCTATGCGGCCTGCTGCGCGGCCCTCGCCTTGACCCTGGCGACGGTGGCCGGCACTGCGCTCTTCCTGGGCAGCGGAGCGGCCCCGGCCGCACGCGGGCTGCGACCGCTCGCCGCGACCGCGGCGACGGCCTCGATCTCCAGCCTCTCGCCTGCCGCCGCGCCTTCCAGCTCCGGGCCGGCCCTGGCGACCACTCTTCAACGCCTGCGCAGCGCCACCGAGACCGCCATGCCCTGGCTCACCGCCGCCTGGCTCGCCGGTGTGCTCCTCCTCTCCGTGCGCTGGTTGCGCGGCTATCAGCAGGCGCAGCTCCTCACCCGAGTCGGCGTCGAGCCGCCGCCCGAGCCATGGGGTGAGCGCTGGCAGAGCCTCTGCGGGCGGCTCGGCCTCGCTCGCGCCGTGCGCCTGCTCGCCACCGATCGCCTGGAGGTGCCGGCCGTGGTCGGTTGGCTGAAGCCGGTGGTGCTGGTGCCGATCGCCTGCTTCAGCGGCCTGCCGGCCAGGGATCTCGAGGCGCTCCTCGCCCACGAGCTGGCGCACGTGCGCCGCCACGACTACCTCGCCAACCTGCTCTCGGCGCTGGTCGAGATCCTGCTCTTCTACCACCCTGCCGTGCGCTGGATGGCGGCGCGCACACGCCTCGAGCGCGAGCACTGCTGCGACGACCTCGCGGTCGCCACCTGCGGTGACCGCCTCACCTTCGCGCGAGCGCTCGCCGCGATCGAGCTGCTGCGGCCCTCGCGCCGCGCCAGCGGCGGCCCCGCCTGGACCGTCGCCGCCGACGGGCACGCCGGGGAAGGGGCGCTCCTCGCCCGCGTGCGGCGCGTGCTGCGGCCTCTCGAGGCCAAACACCTCGACGTGCGGCGCCTCGAGGTGCGGCAGGTCCCACGCGCCGCGGCGGCCCTGGCCCTGGCGACGGCCGGCCTGGCCGTGGCGTTCGCGATCGCAGGCCCCGTGGCCGTGGCGGGCCCCGCGCCGGCTGAGACTCCCGCGGCGTCCGGCTCGGGCTCCGTCGCCGGCGAGATCACCGGCACCTGGCGCATCGAAGAGCGGAGGAACGGCAAGGTGGAGCTGCGCATCGAGGCCCGCCCGCGGCCGGGGAGCCACACCTCTCTGAGCAACGACCACCCGCGGGCGGACTTCCGGGGCCTGCCGGCGGCAGGCTCGAGCGGCCCGGCGAGCTTCGAGCTTGTGCGCGACGCCGGCGTCTTCCACTTCGAGGGCCAGTTCTCGGGCGGCGACGGCTCCGGCACCTTCCGCTTCGAGCCCAGCCGCGCCTACCTCGACAAGCTGCGCGGCCTGGGGTATCCGGCACCGGCCGCCGATCAGATCTTCTCGCTCGCCCTCCACGACGTCACCAGCCGGGACATTGCCGAGCTCGACGCGCTCGGCTACTCGCGCCTGCCCTACGACAGCCTGATCACCATGGCTATCCACGGCGTCGAGCCGGAGCTGATCCGCGGCCTGCAGGCGGCCGGCTACGAGCATCCGCCCGTCGACCAGCTCGTCACCCTGCGCATCCACGGCGTATCGCTCGAGCTCATCGGCGAGCTCGGGGACCTCGGCTACGCGCGGCCAGCGCTCGATCAACTGGTGACCCTCAAGATCCACGGCGTCGAGCCGGCGCTCTTGAAGGAGCTGGTGGCCTTCGGGTACGAGCGCCCGCCGCTGGATCAGGCGGTGACGCTGAAGATCCACGGCGCCTCCGCGGACTTCATCCGCGAGCTCGGCGAGCTTGGCTACCGGCGCATCCCGCTCGACGCCGTGGTCGGCTTCCGCATCCACGGCGTCTCCCCCGAGTTCATCCGCGACCTCCAGGCCACCGGTCTGAAGGGGCTCACGCCGGACGACCTGGTGGCCTTCCGCATCCACGGCGTCGACGCCGCCTTCGTCCGCCGCCAGCAGGCGAAACAGTCAGCTGAGCTCGACGCCGACGAGCTGGTGAGCCGCAGGATCCACGGCGAGGAGTAGCTGCGGGAGGCGCGGGAGGCTGCCAGAGCGAGGAGACCGTCGCGAGCAGGCCCAGAGATACGCCCCACTTGTGCGCTCACTGCATGTCTCCCGCATGGCGGAGACCGCAAGCACTTGGAAAGGGATCGGCACCGACGCAACCCCACGGCTCTCTGTCGCAGAGCATCCCCGACACTCTGCGTCGAGCCACTGTCGCAGAGCATCCCGGCGTCCCGTCACTCCGATCGGCACCAAGTCGCTGAGCCGTCCCACCTTCCGTCATTGCTGCGAAGCAAGTAGGCTACGAAGCTTATCGGACGCAATCCTGTCGCAGAAGCTCCGAGTATCCCTCCGCACGGGGAGCTCGCGTCCCCACCCGGGCCGGGACCACCTCGGGCTTCGCCCGTCGAAAGCCCGCCGGCTCAACGAGCTCCGCAGGGCTACGGGGCGACTCGGGCGCTGTCGTCTAATAGCTCGCATCTCAAAGTCCCCGCCGAGCACTTCCAAGGCTCTTCTGCGACACGCATTGTCGCGCTGCTTCCTATAGAGCCTGGTGTAAAATGCCACTAACTGTTGCCAAGCTAAGGAGCGAACGTGGCCTGATGCCGAACCAGAGCGCAGCCAACACTACGCTGCTCGTCGGGGCAATACCGGCCGACTCCACGTCGCGTAAACAGAGAGGCGCACGTTGGGCGGACGAGACACTGAGGAACGCATGCACCGATTCGTGACCTTCATCGGGGGCACCGCGCCTGAACCGCCGATGGGCACGATGAGTGACCCAAACTGCGTAATACTTGGTATCGCGTTAGGTCGTAGGACTTGGTGTCGCTTTCCTAGCGCTCTATGGCCACCGCCGTGATGCTGTCTTGGGAGAATCAACGTCTCGTCAGGAGGTTCCCGTGAGCTCAATCCCCCGCCCCGATCTCTCCGCTCGACCGCTGCAGATGACCTGCGAATACACGGTCAACGCCAGACCAGAAGAAGTCTACGCTGCCTGGACGAAGCGCTTCGACACCTGGTTCGCCCAGGCCGGAACGCTCGCCATGGTGCCCGAGCCAGGGCGCCCATACTTCTTCTACAACCGGGATGACTGGGGCAGACATCCTCACTACGGCCGATTCCTCGAAGCAAAGGAGAACCAGCTCATCGAAATGACGTGGATGACGGGAAACGGGACCACCGAGGGGACAGAAGGAGCCGAGACGGTCCTTCGGATTGAGCTTGTCCCCAAAGGCGGGGCTACCGAAGTCCGCTTGACCCACTCCGGTTTCGTCTCCGAGAATGCGCGCGACGGACACAAGGAGAACTGGCCGCTGGCCCTCAAGATTCTGGACGAAGCGCTGTCGTAATCAGCCTCTTGTCAATGTGGCGCTGCTCATCATCGACGCGGTCGGGTCGAGCCCATGAACCGTCAGGAGGCCAGCCTCTACTTCCGACTAAGAGTCGTTCCGTATTCGCCGGTGCCGCCCAACAAGGCGATGCAGACGGACGGCCGCTTCGCGACCGCCGCTGATCGCCAGGACGTTAGGCCACCCACAGCGTCATTTGACCAAGGCAAGCAGGAACCAGCAGATGGCGACCAATCCACCCACATGGCAAGCCCCGAAGCCA
>JBIOXV010000206.1:0-37468 GCA_044869805.1 Thermoanaerobaculia bacterium
CGTGCGCGTAGTGACGCGTCGCCGACTGGTACTCCACGTGCGCCGTCGCGATCGTGATCCCACGCTCCCGCTCCTCCGGAGCCTTGTCGATCTGATCGAACGCCACGAAGTCCGCCAACCCCTTCGACGCCAGCACCTTCGTGATCGCCGCCGTCAACGTCGTCTTGCCATGGTCCACGTGCCCGATCGTACCGATGTTCACGTGCGGCTTCGACCGCTCAAACTTCTGCTTCGCCATGGCGACTCTGATGCCTCCTCGAGCCCGCGCGCCTGGCCCCCGAGGGCCGCTCGCTGGCGCCGTGCCGTTTCAAGTCTTCGCTGTCTTCCACCGTGGAGCCCACGACCGGATTTGAACCGGTGACCCCCTCCTTACCAAGGAGGTGCTCTACCCCTGAGCCACGTGGGCCTTGGACACCCTGACCCCTAGAGACTGCGACCCTAGAGACACTGCAACTCCCCCCTCGGGCGTGGCACCCAAGGTGGAGTCGTCAGCCGAACCGCGCGATTCTAGTGTTTTTCCCCGCCCCTGTAAAGCCCTAACCGTTTCCAGCCGGCCGGCGCTGGTAACCCCCGGGCCTGGGGCGGCGGTTCAAGAGGGGGTCAGTTTGCCACAGGGGGATGTCCCGAGGCAAGAGGGATGGAGCGGGAGACGGGATTCGAACCCGCGACCAACGGCTTGGAAGGCCGTGACTCTACCCCTGAGTTACTCCCGCTTCGAGGTTTACTCCCACCTCCAGACTGGCACCTCCAGACTGGCACTTCCAGACTGGCACTTCCAGACTGGGCGACGCAGCGATGAGAAGCAACGAGCCGCGTGCAGCGGCTCGCAGTACGAAGGAAAATGGTGGAGGCGGATGGATTTGAACCACCGTAGGGCTTTGCCCGGCAGATTTACAGTCTGCTGCCATTGACCACTCGGCCACGCCTCCACGGTCCTGTCAAAGAGAGTCTCGCGAACGGGACTACCCTACCAGGGCATGCTCTGGAGCCGGCACTCGGATTTGAACCGAGGACCTACGGTTTACAAGACCGTTGCTCTACCCCTGAGCTATGCCGGCGGTCCCCGCGAGCACCGGAGGCCTGGTGAACGACGCCGCCAAGCCCCGCTAGCCAAAGCCGCAAGAGTGTAGCCGGTCGGACATACGGGCCGCAAGCTTGGGCCCCTGAGCCGCCCGACGAGCGCTCCGCTGGCGTGCAGTTAAGCTCTTCTCGTCAATGGTGGGTAGAGAGGAAGCTTCGGAGGCGGGCGGTCGTCTGCGGCTAGCGGGCCTGCTGCCACCGCTCTTGGTGGGTGCGGTGCTGCGGCTGTGGAACCTGGATGGGCAGGTGGTGGGCGGGGACGAGCTGCACCTGGTGCGGGCGGCGCTCGGCCGACCGGTGGGCGAGCTGCTGACGACCTTTGGGGCGCCGGACCCGTTCCCGCCGTTCGCCGCCCTGACGCGGCTGTGGCTGGAAGCGGGCGGCACGATCACCGACGCCTGGCTGCGGGCGCCGGGGATCCTGGCAGGGCTGGTGGCAATCGTCACCTTGCCCTGGCTCGCGGCACGCTTCGTAGGGCGGTCCGTCGCCATACCCTTCGCCTGGCTGCTGGCCCTCTCTCCCGCACTGGTGCTCTACAGCCGGATCGCCCGCTCGTACATGCCGATCGTGCTGCTGGGCGGGATCGCCGTGCTCGCGGGCTTCCGCTTCCTGGCGGACGGCCGGCGGCGCGACGCTACGCTCTACGCCGGGCTCGGGGCACTGGCCGTCTATTGCCACCTGGTGGCGACGCCATTGGTGGCGGCGCCGCTGGCGTTCGGGGTGGGCGAAGCACTGGTCGCCCGCTCGGCCGCGGACCGCCGCGGGCTATTTCGGCGCTTGCTGCTGGCCGCCGCCGGGCTCGGGCTCGCGCTGGGCGCCGTACTGCTGCCGGGCTGGGAGAGCCTGGTCGAGCTCGCAGCCGAGCGCCGCCAGTCGGCCTCCCTCGGGCTCGGGACGGCCCGGGGAGTGATCCTGCTCCAGACCGGCACCACGAGCTGGCTCGCGGCTGCGGCCTTCCTGGGCTTGGCTCTGGCCGGCTGCGGCTGGCTCTGGCGTCGAAGGCCGCGTCTCGCCGCCTTCACCGCCTGGCTGCTGGCGGCCCAGCTCGGTGGTGTGCTGGTGCTCTCTCCGGTCGGCGTCGAGACGCCGCTGATCGCCAGCCGCTACCTTCTCCCGGCGCAGCCGCTGCTGCTGCTGTGGGCGGCGTGCGGCCTGACCGCGCTCGCCCGAGCCCAGGCGCGGTGGCGGCTGGGCCGGCCCGCCGGCCTGGCGCTCAGGGCAGCCCTGCCGGCTCTCTGGCTCGCGGCCGGGCCGCTCGCGGATCGCGAGCGCTGGCAGAGCTCGTTCACGCACCACAACGACTTCGTGGACTGGAGCTGCCCTCGGCCCGAGGTCGAGCCCGGCGCTGTGCCCGCGTTCTACGGTCGCTTCGCGGCCGAGCCGGGCCGCGGGGCGGTGGTCGAGCTGCCGTGGCAGCCGATCTGGCGGTTCGCGCGCTCGCTCCCCGCCTACCAGGCGCTGCACGGACGGCCGGTCTACGTCGCCTCCGCGGACCCGGTGCTCGAGGCTCCCCGCGTCCGCCTCGCGCGGGACCTGCCGGCGCGGCCGGAGGCGCTGCTCGCAAGCCCGGCGGCGATCGCCATCGTGCACCACGACTCGGCAGCCGAGGAAGCGCGGCTCACCGTGCCCGCGTGTGGCCGGTGGGGAGGCGGGATGCCGCCCGAGCTGGCGGCAAGGCTCGCCGCCGAGGCGACGAGGCTCGGCCGGGAGCTCGAGGCGAGCTGGGGCCCGGCCGACTTCAGCGACGAGCAGACTGCGGTCTGGGATCTCGCGCGCGTCCGCGCCGCGAGATCGGATCGCGACAGGTGAGGACTACAGGCTGCGCTTCTTGGCGCGCAGGTTGCGGCGGCTGCCCTTGCTCTTGCCGCCGGGCCCTCCGCCGGGCCGGCCGCCGCCACCACCGCCACCGCCAAACCCACCTCCCCCGAAGCCGCCGCCGAAACCGCCGAAGTCGCCGTAGCCGCCCGACGGTGGGCCTCCGTAGCTGGGGCGCCCACCGGCCGGCCGCGGCGGGCGGTCTTCAGCCATGTTCACCTTGAGGGGGCGTCCACCGAGCTCCTTGCCGTTGAACAGCCGGATCGCCGCCTCTGCCTGCTCCTGGCTCGCGAACTCCACGAAAGCGAAGCCGCGGGGCCGACCGGTGGCCCGGTCGTTGGGCAGGAAGACGTCGACCACCTCCCCGGCTTCGGCCAGGGCGCTGGAGAGCTCGTCTCGGGTGGTACTGAAAGCCAGATTGCCGACGAAAACTTTGCTGGGAATGACGCCACTCCTTCTTGATGAACGCCCGCCGCCTGACGGGAGCCCGGTTCCAAGGGCCTCCGCGGAGCCATTCCGCGGAAAAACACGCTGATACTACCCGAGGCGGGGGAATCCGCGTCAGCCGTTACGCAACAGGGGTAGCGGGTCCACCTGCGCCGCCTTACGAGCGGGCAGGTAGCCGGCCATGAGGGATACCACGGCGCCGAGCGGTGCCGGATCGTCGACTCGAGTTAATGTTATTAACAATACAACGGTCGTAGGATGATATAGATGCACGCATGATAAACGGCCGCCGGTTAGACGCCGGGGTCCCTACCCAGGAGGCTCTCATGCGCAGATGGACGCTCGGGTTGATTCTTCTTCTGACCTTCGTCGCCAGTCCGGGGGTGCTCGCCGAGGCCGCGACCCCGGCGTCCGGGGCGACCGACGCCCTCGCACCGGCAGTCTCCGAGAACGAAGCGGTGCCGGCAGATCCGCTAGCGGCGGACCTGCTGGCCCCAGCGCCGGTCGAGCTAGCCTGTGTGGACCTCTACTGCGAATGGCGGGACCGCTGCTACAACGAACCCGGTGGCTGGAGCACCACCTACAAGGCGAAGTACTGCTTCACGAACTGCGGATACTTCTGGTACTACACCGGACAGAACTGCTGCTACACCACGCAGCCAGGCTCGTGCTGAGCGGACGTCCAAACTGACGCCCTGCGGAACCTGGGCGACTAGTGGAAAGTAGCGGTCGAATCGGTAGTGGATGGGCGAGCCAGTCGGCGGTCCGGCAAGGCGCGCCGACGCAGGCATAGGCTGGGCTATGGTGACGAGGCCCAACACCGCCAGGGCCGTCGAGGGCCGCTCAGGCGCTATCGATTGGGCCGCTACAGGCGGCTAGATCAGCTCGCGGAGCGTCAGGCTCAGCTCGTGGCTGGCCGGCCCGCGTCGGACGGTCAGCCTGATCTCACTTCCTACCGGCCGGCTGCGCAGGGCACCCCGGAAGTCGGCGAGCGATACCTCGGCCACCGGCCGGCCGCCGACGGCGACGATCACGTCGCCTACGGCAACGCCGGCCTCGGCCGCCGGGCCGCCGGCCACTACCGCCTCGACCGTGAAGCGGTCGCCCGGCGGCGGGCGGTTGACCCACAGGCCCGCGCGGTCGTAGGGATCGGGCTTGGCGAAGGAGTCGTTGGGCTCCAGGATCATCTGCTTGCGCAGGTAGTCGAAGGTGACCGTGAAGCGCTTGAGCACCCCGCCGCCGACGTTGCCGGCGAGATAGGGATCGGCAAACGCACCCTTCGTCACCTGCGCGAGGTCGATCACCGGCCCCGGCACCTCGACGCTGCCCAGCTTGAGCACCCCGGCGCGGGCCACCAGGCCGCGCACGCCGCCTCCCACCCCCCAGCCGACCAGGGTCTCCACCTGGGCGCCGTACTTCTCGCGCAGGCCGTGCTGAGCGGCGAAGGGAGCGTTCACGGACAGCGAGGAGCGGCTGCCCGTGTCGATCGTGAAGGCGCCGGCCAGGCCGTCGATCTCGCCCTCCACCTGCGGCGTGCGGTCCTTGAAGGTGAAGGGCACGGCTACGCCTTTCCCCTGGTACTGGAAGGCGTCGGGGCGAGTCAGGGTGAGCCGCCGGCCGGCGTAGTCGATGGTCACCACCAGGCGCGAGAAGACCTCGAAGCCGACCAGCCCGGCGATCTCCACGCCCTCGACGCTCGCCAGGTCGGTCAACGGCAGCACGAAGAAGAGCTGGTCTTCGAGCTTCAACTGGCCGAGCGCCACCTCGCGCAGGTGAGTGACCTGGAACTGCTCCGTGCCCTCGCCGGCGCCCCGCGCTTCGAACGCGCCCTGCGGCAGGAGGCCCAGCGCCGCCGCGGTGGCGGGAGTGAGCACGTTGGCGCCGCCGGTGTCGACCAGCATGCGGAACGGGCCCTTGCCCTCGAGCATCAGCCGGGCATAGATGTGATTGTTGACGAGCTCGAACGGCAGCGTGGTGGAAGCTTTGCCGTCCTCGAACCGGAAATCCGTGAGCTTGGCCTCGGGAACCCGAAACGCGTCCGCCGCCAGGCCGCGGTCGAGCTCGACGGCGACCGCCCGCGCCACCTGGTCGAAACGGGCGTCGCCGGTCGTCGAGCGCTGGACGAAGGGCACCAGCAGGCCGCCGACCCGTCGGTAGTCCGAAAAGAAGCGGCTGCGGGTCTGGGTCGGCCCGCGATCGATAGCACGGTCGAGGAGCAAGGTCTTGGCGTCGAGCCACAGCTCCATCATCCGGCCGCCCTTGGGGGTCGCCGACAGCACGTGGAACGACCCCTCGCCCTCCTGCGCGGCGCGGAGGTAGGCGACCTCGGCCGGCCAGCGATCGGGAAATAAGTGCGCCAAGCAGCGCAGGTATGCCTCGTTGGCAGCCTCTTCGGCGCTGGCGCGGTCGTCCGTGACGTGGATCTGCCCGGAGCCGTCGCGCGACCAGCAGGCGGTGCCGTCGAAGCCGGCGGCGCCACGCAGCGGCCCGAGCTCGAAGGTCGAGGTCATGCGGCCGCCGACCAGGTCCTCCCACACCTCGGCGGTGCCGGTGAGGCCGCCGGCCTCGACCTCGGCCTTGGTGTAGAGGGTCTTCCTGCCGTCCCAGGCCGCGCCTCCCGAGGCTTCCTTGGCCTGAGCCAGGAGCGCCCGCGGGTCGGGAGGCGGCTCGGCCGCGAGCGCTGCTGCTGTGGCGACAGAGGCGAGGAGCACCAGAGCGCGCAGCGGGCTCACCTTCCGAACCGTCGCTGGCGCTGGTGATACGAGCGCAGGGCCCGCAGCAGGTCGATGCGGCGGAAGGCGGGCCAGTGCGTGTCGCAGAAGTAGAACTCGGCGTAGGCAGCCTGCCAGAGCAGGAAACCGGACATGCGGACCTCGCCGCTGGTGCGCAGGATGAGATCCGGCTCGGGCAGCCCGGAGGTATAGAGATAGGGCTCGATGGCGCGGTCGTCGAAGCTCGCCAGCACCTCGGCCACCGAGCGGCCGTTCCTGGCGTGATCGGCCAGATAGCGGCGGAACGCCTCGCTGATCTCCTCGCGGCCGCCGTAGGCCATGGCGATGTTGAGCTGGAAGCGGTCGTAGCCGGCGGTCATGCCCTCGGCGTTGGCGATCGCCTGGCGCAGCCCCTCGGGCAGGAGCTCGAGTTTGCCCAGGTAACGGACCCGCACCTGGTTGGTGTGCACGTCGGAGTGCTCGGCCAGGCGCCGGGTCTCACGCTCGAAGAGATGGAGCAGGGACTCGACCTCGGTGGTGTCGCGGTTCAGGTTGTCGAGCGAGAAGCTCCACACGGTCACCACCGGGATGCCGAACTCGTAGCACCAGGACAGCACCTCGCGCAGCTTCTCGGCGCCCCGCGCATGGCCGTCCGCCGGGCTCGACAATCCCGACTCTCGGGCGAATCGCCGGTTGCCGTCCATGATGATGCCAATGTGGTGTGGCAGCCGCCAGCCGGCGACCTCCGCCGCCAAGTGGCGCTCGTAGAGGGCGTAGAACGGGCGCTTGACGAGGCCCTTGGCGATCTGCCAGGCGAGCGGCAGACGCCGGGTGCGGCGCACCACGGGCGACGAGACGATCGGTGTGTCCAGCTCGAGGCTCCTCGGTGGAAGGGCCGAGCCGCGAGGCTCGGTGACCCACCGAGTGTAACAGCACTGCCGCTCGCCGGCCTGCGTACCGCCGGTACCCGCGGAAGGGAGGCGGCGGCCGGAGCCGGCCGCCGCCAGAGGGTTAGGTCAGGACGCGTTTCGCCTCACGGGCTCTGGAGCGTGTCCACGCACATGCAGGCGATGCCCTCGCCGCCCGGCGGCACCGAGCCGCTGGGCACGCAGACCACCTGGCAGTGCAGGTGCTGGCAGTCGCCCGGGGGCGTGAATGGGTCGTCGGACGACGGATCGCAGTGGCAGGTGGTGTACGGGCAGTAGCCGCAGGGGCAGCTCGGCTGCTGCTGCTGCGCCAAGGCGATGCTCGAGGTGTTGCCGGTCTGCGGGAGCTGCATCATGCCCGCCGGCGCCATGCCGGCCGCGAATTCGCTGTCCATCGGCACCAGGGTGTCCATCGAGCCGTCGTGGTCGGCGTCCACCTTGACGTAGCCGTGCTGCTCCGGAGCCTTGGCGATCGACCACACCGAGGTCGAGCCCGGGCCGAGCTCGATGTAGCGCTTGAGCTCGCGCCGCTCGCCGGGCTGGCCGGGGAGAGGCTCGAAGATGACCTTGGTGTGGAGGGCCAGCGGAGCGACGAAATAGCCGCCCATCTCCATGGTGCGCACGATCCTCATCTCGGTCTGCTGCTGCTCGCCGTCCAGTCGCACGTAGGCGTTGTAAAGGCCGCAGCCGCTGTCGAATGGCTCGACGCTCTTGAGCGACAGCGCCAGCATCTGGAGGCGGGTATGGGCCTCGCCGTTGACGTCGAAGGTCGCGTTGTCCAGGCGCTTGACCAGCGTGTCGACGTCGCCCAGGGCCCGCTTCGGCTCGGCCTGGAGCGGCATGCCGGTCCAAGCGATGCGGCCGGTGAAGGGCTTCGAGCTCTCGCAGAAGAAGCCGGCGGGAATGGGGTCAGACTCGAAGTTCGAGAAGGTCGACCCGCCGTTCGGCGTCACCCACATGTCGACGCCGCTCTTGATCACCGCCGGCGAAGCGTCGCTCGCGGCCGCCACCGGCACCGCCAGCGCGAGGAGCAAGGCACCGATGCCACACAACCAACAAGACCAGCTCCTACACTCCTTCATGGCTCCATCCTTTCCGTTTCGCGCAGAGCTCCGCCCAGGCCGGCCGCTCGGGCAGGGCACCCCCCTGGCGGCCGCACGCGGACGCGCTCCGCGCCGATTGACAGCGCTACTGTTGGTCTCGAGTCGAGCCGCGCAGGGCTCGGAGGTCTCTAGCAGCCAGGTGCTGTAAGGCTCTGTAACGGGGACAGCTCCTCCCCTTGCCTCGGCGCCGGGGAGCGGGTAGCTTCCGGCGCGTGAGCCCCGAGTTCTTCCAGGAGGCGCCGCGGCTCGGCAACACCTTCCGCGGCGACGCCGTGCTGCGCTCCTATCTCGAGCGCCGGCTGCCGGGGACGGTCCGCGCCGAGGTCGAGCCCGGCCTCGAGCGGCTGGGCGAGATGGCGGCGGGCGAGATGCTGCGCCTGGCCGATGCCGCCGAGGCCTCGCCGCCGCGGCACCTGCCCTTCGACCCCTGGGGCCGCCGCGTCGATCGCATCGAGGTGTCGCCGGCGTGGCGGCGGCTGCACGACATCGCCGCCCGGGAGGGGGTGGTGGCCGCTGCCTACGAGCGCCGGCACGGCGAGCATTCGCGGGTCGACCAGTTCGCGCGCCTCTACCTCTACCATCCCTCCTCGGCGATCGCCTCCTGCCCACTGGCGATGACCGACGGCGCGGCGCGCGTGCTCGAGCTGTACGGCGGCCCCGAGCTCCGGGCCCGTGCCCTCCCCCGCCTCACCAGCCGCGACCCGGCTTCGTTCTGGACCTCCGGCCAGTGGATGACGGAGCGCACCGGCGGCTCCGATATTTCGGGCACCTCCACCGTGGCGCGGCCGGACGGCGAGGGCTTCCGCCTCTACGGCAGCAAGTGGTTCACCTCGGCGACCACCGCCGAGATGGCGCTCGCGCTGGCGAGGATCGAGGGCGCGCCGGCCGGGAGCCAGGGCCTGTCGCTCTTCTACCTCGAGCTGCGCGACGAGGCCGGCGATCTGCAAGGCATCCGCATTCACCGCCTGAAGGACAAGCTCGGCACCCGCGCCCTGCCCACCGCCGAGCTGACCCTCGAGGGCGCGCCGGCGCGACTGGTGGGCGAGGCCGGCCGCGGCGTGGCGACGGTAGCCACCATGCTCAACGTCACCCGGCTCTACAACTCCTGCTGCGCGGTGGGGTACATGGGCCGCGGGCTGGCGCTGGCGCGCGACTACGCTCGCTGCCGCACCGCCTTTGGCCGCCGCCTCTCCGAGCACCCTCTCCATCTCGAAACCCTCGCCGGCCTCGCGACCGAGCACCGCGCGGCATTCCACCTCACCTTCCGGGCCGTCGAGCTCCTGGGGCGCGAGGAAGTGGGCGTCGCGACCGCCGAAGAGCGGGCGCTGCTGCGCCTGCTCACGCCGCTCGCCAAGCTGGCCACCGCCAAGCGGGCGGTGGCCGTCGCCAGCGAGGTGCTGGAGTGCTTCGGCGGCGCTGGGTACGTGGAGGACACCGGGCTGCCGCGGCTGCTGCGCGACACGCAAGTGCTCTCGATCTGGGAGGGGACCACCAACGTGCTGGCCCTCGACCTGCTGCGGGCGATCGCCAAGGAGGGCTCGCTCCCGGTGCTGCTGGCCGATCTCGAAGAGCGGCTTGCCAGCCACCCCGTGCCGCAGCTTGCCGCCGTGGCTGATCAGGCCCGCGAGCGCGCCCTTGGCGCAGCCCGCTGGCTCGACGGCGCAGGCGCGGGCGGCGCCGAGGGCTCCCGGGCCGGTGCCGAGGCGCCCCAGGCACTTGCCGAGGCCCGACAGGCCGGAGCGCGGCGCTTCGCCTTCGAGCTCTACCAGGCCTACGCCGGCGCGCTGCTCGCCGAGCAGGCCGCCTGGGAGCTCGGCCGGGGCGGCGGCCAAGCAGCTTCAGCCGCGGCCCGGCGCTGGAGCGAGAAGAGTTTTCCTGGCGAGCCGCTCGACTGCGGCGACTTGCGTGCTCTGGCGCTGGGCGAAGGCTGAGCCCGGACCGACCTACCGCGCCCTCTCCGCTACCGCCCGGAAGGCCAGGAAGCCCATCACCACCAGCATGGCCTCGGGCACGGTCCAGCGGAGGAGGTCGGCAGTACCGATGGAGTCGGGAGCGAGCCGCATGCACGCGATCCCGAAGGCGACGACCGCGAGCGCCAGGACGGGCCACCAGCTCCGGGCCCACGAAGGCGCCCAGCGGTCGAGGCAGTAGGCCAGCGGCAGCAGCCCGAGCAGCGTCCACGCCGCGGCCCACAGAGCATTTCCGCCGAGGAGCTCGCCGGGGTCGGGCATGAAGCACTTGCCGGCAAAAAAATCGGCCACGAAGAAGCCCAGGTGGAGCGCGACGGGAACGGCGAAGAGGATGACGAAGGCCACCGCCGCGGCCGGGCCGTAGCGCTTCGCGAAGAGGGGCGCCACGGCGCGAGTGTACACGCGCCCTGGCGACCTCCGGCGGCGAGCGGCTGAAACAATCGGCACCCTCGCGGCGTCCTTGCGGGTGTCGGCGCACCTCGGGAACCGCCGGAGGACATCATGGATACCGCGTGGCAGGACGTTCGCCTGGCATTGCGCAGCCTCGTCAAACAGCGCGGGAGCAGCCTGCTCATCTGTGTCTCGCTGGCGGTGGCTATCGCCGGCAACACCGTGCAGTTCAGCATGATCGAGGCCCTGATCCTGAGGCCGCTCCCCTACCGCGAGCCCGAGAGCCTGACCATGCTCTGGGAGATCAACCGCCAGACCCCCGACGACGACTCCGCGGTCAGCCCCGCCAACTTCGTCGACTTCCGCGACGCCAGCCGCAGCTTCGTGGCGCTGGAGGCCTTTCGCCCGGCGATCTTCAACCTGACGGGCGGCGACCAGCCGGAAGAGGTGACGGCGCAACGGGCCACGGCCGGCGCCATGGACATGCTCGGCATGGGGCCTTTCCTGGGACGCGGCTTCCTGCCCGAGGAGGACCAGCCGGGAAGGGACCGGGTGGCCGTCCTCTCCTACAAGCTCTGGCAGCAGCGGTTCGGCAGCTCGCGCGAGGTCGTGGGCCGGACGATCCAGCTCAACGACCTCTCCTACACCGTGGTCGGCGTGCTGGCCGACGGCGGCGAGTTCCTGACCGGCAACGCCGGGCTCTGGGTGCCGCTCGCCCTCGATCCGGCGAACCTCCCGCGCGCCGAGCGCGACCTGCTGGTGATGGGGCGCCTGGCGCCCGGGGTGAGCGCCGAGGCGGCGCAGGCCGAGGTGTCGGCGATCGCCACGCGGCTCGAGGCGGAGCACCCGGAGTCCAACCGCGGCTACGACGCGCGGGTGCGCACGCTGCGCGAGCAGGTCCCCGGCCCCACCGACCGCAAGCTCTTCGCCCTGATGCAGGGCGCCATGCTCTTCGTGCTGCTCATCGCCTGCGCCAACATCGCCAACGTGCTCCTCGCCCGTGGGCAGGACCGCCAGCGCGAGATCGCGCTGCGCTCCACCCTGGGCGCGGCGCGCGGCAGGATGGTGCGCCAGCTCGTCACCGAGAGCCTGGTGCTGGCCGGGCTCGGCGGCCTCTTCGGCCTCCTGCTCTCCGCCTGGGCCATCGACGTGCTCGACAAGCAGCTCGTCTCCGAGCTGCCCAAGGCCGTGCTGCCGCGCCTCAACGGCGCGGTGGTCGGCTTCATCGCCGCGCTCAGCCTCGGTGCCGGTCTGCTCTTCGGCCTGCTGCCAGCGCTGCGCACCTCCAAGGCGCGGCTGGCCGCGGCGCTCGCCGAAGGCTCGCGCGGGGCCACCGGCGGCAGGCGGCGGCAGTGGCTGTCCCGCGGCCTGGTGGCAGGGCAGATGACCCTGGCGGTGGTGATGCTCAGCGGCACCGGCCTGCTGGTCCATACGCTGGTTTCCCTCCAGGTGCTCGACCCGGGCTTCGACGACCGCGACCTGCTGACCTTCCGTCTGTCGCTCCCCGAGTCCCGCTACCCGGACGATGCCGCGGTGTCCCGCTTCTACCGCGAGCTCGACGACCGGCTGGCGGGGCTGCCCGGGGTGTCGGCCGCCACCGCGACCCAGAGCCTGCCGCGCAGCCGGGGCAACCCCACCGCCAGCGTGGCGATCGACGGCGCCGAGCCACCGGCCGGCGGCCAGCTCCCCGAGAGCGTGGCGCTCAAAGTCATGCCCAACTACCTGGCGGCGATGGGCATCCCGGTGCTCGAGGGCCGCGCGCTCGAGCCCGGCGACGGCCTCGGCTCCGTGCCGGTGACGGTGGTGAGCAGGGCGTTCGCGAGGCGCTACTTCGAGGGCGGGCAAGCGCTCGGCAGGCGGGTCACTCTCGGCGGCACCTCGCGCGAGATCGTCGGCATCGCCGGCGACGTGGTGCAGGGCCGCATGCTCGACCAGGGCGGCCCGAGCGCCATCGCCTACGTAAGCGAGGAGCAGGCCCCGGCCCGCGCCCTGTTCTTCCTGCTGCGCACGCCGTCCGGCGCCGGCGGCATCGCCGACGCCGTGCGCACCGCGGTCTGGCGGCTCGACCCGAGCCTGCCGGTGGCGCAGGTGCGCACCATGAAGGAGCACGTGGCGCAGCAGTTCGTGGGCGCCCGCGTGATCGCGGTGTGGATCGGCATCTTCGGCGTCGTCGCGCTGCTGCTCGCCACGGTCGGCATCTACGGCGTGGTCTCCTACTCCGTGGCGCAGCGCACGCGAGAGATCGGCATCCGCATGGCGATCGGCGCGCCTCGCGGCAGCGTCGTGGGGCAGGTGACGAGGCAGGGCCTGGTGCTGTCCGGCGCCGGCTTCCTGCTCGGCATCCCGGGCGTGATCTTCGTCTGGAAGCAGCTCGCGGGCCTGCTCGGCGGGTTCGCGCCACTCGCCACCACCACCATGCCGGCCCTGGGCCTGCTCCTGATCCTGGTCGCCGCGGCGGCGAGCTACGTCCCCGCCCTGCGCGCCGCGAGCCTCGACCCGGTCGAGGTGCTGCGGGGGGAGTAGCGGCAGGCCCCGCCGGTCCCCCGGCCGGGAGCTCGTGCCGGCCGGCCGGCCGGCGGCAGGGTACAGGCCTCACCTTGCCTTCCCCGGCGACCTTCCATAAGCTCAGCTTCCGCAGTGCAGCCGGGTCGACCCCTCGACCTGCCCGCCTGAGTTTCTCGCGACCTCGCGGTTCCGCCCGGCGCCATGCCGGCCTGCTGCGCGGCTCGCTCCAATCCTCGCTCTCCACCAACCCAAGGACCCCTCAAAGAACATCATGATCCGACGCATGCTGATCAACGCGCAGCGCCCTGAAGAGCTGCGCATCGCCATCGCCACCGGCTCGACGCTCGACAACTACCAGGTCGAGGTCGCCGATTACACTCTGACCCGCGGCAACATCTACCGCGGCGTGGTCTCCAACGTGCAGCCCAGCTTGAACGCCGCGTTCGTGGACTACGGCGCGCCCCGCCACGGCTTCCTCGCCACCCAGGATCTGGTTCCCGAGGCCTGGCACCACCAGCCGGAGCACGGCGAGCGGCGCCGCATCGAGGACCTGCTCGAGCGCGGCCGGCCGGTGGTCGTGCAGGTGACCAAGGACGCCGAGGGCAGCAAGGGCGCGGCGCTCACCACCAGCCTCTCCTTCGCCGGCCGCTACCTGGTGTTCACCCCCTTCGACGACACGCGCGGCGTGTCGCGCAAGGTGGAGGACGAGGAGATCCGCCGCGAGCTCAAGGACGACGTGGCGCGGCTCGAGGTGCCGGAGGGCGCCGGCGTCATCGTGCGCACCAACGCTCTGGGGCAGAGCAAGGCCACGCTGTCTCGGGACTTGGCCGCCCTGCTGCGGCTGTGGAAGCGGGTCGAGTCCGAGGCCAAGCGCGGCAAGGGGCCGAAGCTCCTGTACAGCGATCAGGACCTGATCCTGCGCGCCCTGCGGGACTACCTCGACGCCTCGATCGAGGAGGTCCTGGTCGACGACGACGACGCCTTCGAGAAGGCAGAGGACTACCTGAAGGCGTTCCTGCCGCGCGGCAAGACTCGTCTGCTGCGCTACGTGGAGCGCACGCCGCTGTTCTCGCGCTTCGACCTCGAGACGCAGATCGACCGCATCTACGAGCGGGTGGTGGAGCTGCCCTCGGGCGGCTCGATCGTTATCGACCGCACCGAGGCGCTGACCGCGATCGACGTCAACTCGGGCAAGGCCACCCGCGCCGCCACCCACGAGGAGACGGCGCTCGCCACCAACCTCGAGGCGGCGCACGAGGTGGCGCGCCAGCTCGTGCTGCGCGATCTCGGCGGCTTGGTGGTGGTCGACTTCATCGACATGCGCGCCTCCAAGAACCAGCGCCGGGTGGAGAAAGCGCTGCGCGACGCGATGAAGAACGACAAGGCGCGTTCCTCGGTGGGGCGCATCAGCGGCAACGGCCTGCTGGAGATCAACCGACAGCGCATCCAGCAGGCGCTCTCGCTGCGCACCCACCGGGCCTGCCCGACCTGCGCCGGCACCGGGCGCATCGCGAGCCCGGAGATGGTGTCTTTGGCGCTTCTGCGCCGCATCCAGGCGCGGGCAGCGGGCGGCGGGCTGGCGCGAGTCAAGATCGCCCTCCACCCCGAGCTCGCCGACCACTTCCAGAACAACCGCCGGCAAGAGATCGCCGAGCTCGAACGGGAGTTCGAGATCGAGGTGGAGGTGATCGCCGCCTCCCAGCTCCACCGCCCCGAGCAGGAGCTCGAGTGGCTCGACCGCGCACCCGAAGAGGTGCGCGCGCGCCACGCCGCCGAGCCGGCCAGGAAGGCCTCCTCCGAGAGGGCGGAGCGGCCGATCGTGCAGGCGGCGGACCTGGCGCTGCCGCCGGCCGATGCCGAGGAAGAGCCTGAGGAGGACAAGGGCGGCAAGCATGGCCGCAAGCGCCGCCGCCGCGGCGGCAAGAAGAAGCCGAAGAAGCTCGGCGGCGAAGGGCGTGCTCCCTCCGCCGAGGCCGCGGCGCAACGTGCGCCCGCGGCCGCGATCGCCGCTCCCGCCGAGCCCCCGCACGACGGCGAGCACAAGGCCGGCAACGGCAAGAAACGGCGCCGCCGCGGCGGCCGCAAGCGGCGCAAGGGGCCCTCGGCGGAGTCGGCCGCGGAGGCCCCGTCTCCAGAGCCATAAAGCGCCCCGTGGCCTCGTCAGGGGCCCTCGAACCCCGGTGCTAAGATGCCGCAGCGTGATCGAGTTCGAGAAAGTCAGCCGCTACGACATCGTCGAGAAGATCGCGGAGAGCCCCTTCGCGGTGGTCTATCGCGGCCGCGACGGCACCAGCCGGAGGCCGGTGGCGATCAAGGTCTGCATCGCCGCGGACTCCGCGTTTCGGCAGCGCTTCTTGCGCCTCGCCGAGGCGTCCGCGCCGCTGCGCCACCCGCACATCGTCGAGATCCTGGAGTTCGGCTCCGGCGACGGCAAGCCCTACCTGATCGAGGAGTTCCTGACCGGCGAGGACCTGCGCCATCGCATCGCGCGCCGCGGCCTGGTCGACGGCGAGCGGGAGCTGTCGCTGCTCGCCGAGGTGGCGCGCGGCCTCGAGTACGCGCACCAGAAGGGCGTGCTGCACCAGGACTTGAAGCCTGCCACCGTACACCTCGAGGACGGCGAGCGGGTGAAGCTGGTGGACTTCGGCATCGCCCGCTTGGCGAGCGCCGCCACCCGCCTGGCCTCGCCGGCAGCGTTCTCCGCCGCCGGCGGCTACCTGCCTCCCGAGCAGGCGCTGGGGCTGCCCGCCGACGCGCGCACCGACGTGTTCTGCTTCGGGGCCCTGGCCTACGAGCTGCTGTCGCGGCACCCGCCCTTCCCGGGCTCGAGCCCGGCGGAGCTCCTGGACCGCGCCCTGGTGGGGCGGCCGGTGCCGCTCGCCGACCTGTGGCCGGATTGCCCGCCCGCCTTCTCGGCGCTGGTGGACCGCTGCCTCTCCGCCAGCCCCGGCGACCGCCACGCAAGCTTCGACGAGCTCAACGAGGATCTGACCCCGATCGTCGACCAGCTCCGGGGCCGCAAACGCCGGCTGGGGCGCCGGCTCGACGAGACGGCCGGTGGGCGCGCCCTGTCGCTCGACGACACCATGGCCATCCCGCCGGACCTCGCCCAAGCGCAGCCGCCGCCGGCGTCTGGCACCGACGCCCGCGACGAGAGCCTGAAGACGGCCTACATCCTTCCCGCGCGCTCGCTGGACGACACCCGCGAGTCCACCCTCGCGGTCTCGGCGCCCTCTCCAGCGCCGGTGGTGGCGGTGGTTCCCGCGGCCTCGCCGGCGGCGGCAGAGGGCCCGGCAGCGACCGCGGCCGTGACGCGGATCGCGGCGGCGCAGCCCCTGCCCGCCCGCCTGCCCTGGATGCCGGCGGCGCCCCCTCAACCCGTGGCCGCGGCGGCGCCGCCCCAGCCCGCGGTCGCTGCCGCGCCCCCCCAGCCCAAGACGCAGCCGGTTCGCCCGACCTTCCGCCGTCGCCCGCGCTGGCTGATGCCGTCGCTGGCCGCGGCCGGCCTGCTGGTCACCACCGGCGTGCTGATGAGCTTGCGCACCGAACCTTCGACCTCCACATCGCCGGCCGCCACGGCCCGGCCGGCAGTCCCGGCGGCGAGGCCGGCCGCCCCTCCCCCGGCGGCGGCCAATCTCGGCTGGCTGGTGATCGATGCCACGCCCTGGGCGCAGGTGGTGCGGGTGGTGGACGAGGCGGGGCGTGAGGTGTCGCTGCCGGCCGGCCGCTTCACGCCCCTCGCCCTGCGCCTTCCGGCCGGCCGGTTCCGCGCCGAGCTGGTGCGCCCGGGCGCGCCGGCGCCCGCCTCGTGCCAGGCCGTGGTCGCGGCCGGAGGCTCGGCTCCCTGCCGGGCCGATCTGGGGCGGGTCGAAGCGGTCGACTACTTCAAGGAGGCGGGCTGGTGGCGGTAGGAATCGGCTGCGCGGGCCGCCTGCGTTGTCGCAGATCGTCCCGGCAATCCTCACGTACTTCTCTGTACGCTCCGGTTGCCGGGACGACCTGCTCCTCGCAGGCAGCCCTGCTCGCGACGATTCCTACCCAGTCTCCAGGACTCCTCTGTGCGACCACGGTGGCCCTCCTCCTCGCATTGACCTTTCTCTTCTCCTGGGCTCCCGCCGCTCGGGCCGCCGAGGATGACTTCCTCGACCACTACAAGGCCGGCCTGGCGGCGATTGCGCGCCAGGACTACCGAACCACGGTCGACTCGATGCGGCTGGCGATCAACGGCAAGCCGGCCGAGGACCCCCGGCTGGCGCGGAAGCTCTACCTCAAGCGCTACCTGCCCTACTACTACCTCGGCAAGGCCCTCTTCGAGCTCGGTGACTGCCCGGCGGCGATCGTCGCCTGGGACGAGTCCGAGCGCCAGGGCGTGGTGCAGAAGTTCGAGGAGGCCAAGGAGCTCGAGCGCGGCCGCGCCGTGTGCCGCCAACGGCTGGCCGCCTCGGCGGCGGCCGACGAGAGCCTCACCCAGGCGCGGCGGCGGCTCTCCCGCGCCGAGGAGGCGGCGCGACGCGTGACCCAGCTCGCCGGCCGGCCGGACCTCGCCGCCGCTTGGGACCGCGGCGAGCCCTCGCTGGCGGCGAGGGAGGACGAGGCGGCCGGCCTGCTTGCCGAGGCCCGGGGCCGGATGCCGGGCGATGCCAGCAATGCCGACCCGGCACGCATCCAGGCCGCCGCCGACCTCGCGTCGCAGGCGCTGGCGCGCTTCGAGGCGATCGAGAGCGAGGCCAGGCGCTTCGGCCAGGAGGCCGAGGCCGAGCGCCGGACGGTCGCCGACCGCCTGGGCGCCGCCCTGGCGAGCTCGCGTGAGCTGCTGGCCACGGGCCGCGACCTCGAGCCTTACCCGCGCGAGATCGGCCGCCGCCGCGCCGAGCTCGAAGGCGCGGTCGCGTCGGGCGAGGCGCTGGCCGCCGGCTCGGGGAGCGGGTCGCAAGCCGAGCTCGAGGCCGCGATCGCCGCGCTCGAGGGGGCGCAGACCCGGCTCAAGAAGGCGGTGGCGCCGCCGCCCGACGCCCTGTCCCGGGCCGCCGATGCCCTCTTCCGCGGCGACTACGAGCGCGTCCTCAAAGTGCTCGAGGGGGCCCGCTTCTCGGAGGCGCGCGCCGCCGCCCACGCCTCCTTGTTCCGCGCCGCGGCGCGCTTCGCGCTCTACGTGGCGAGCGGCGAGAGCGACGCCGTCCTGCTGGGCCTGGCGCGCGCCGACGTCGCCGCCTGCCGCGCCGCCGACCCCGAGCGCGCCCCGCTCGCCAGCGCCTTCTCCCCTCGCTTCGTGGAGTTCTTCCGCCTCACGGCCGCCGGCCCCGCCTCGCCCGGTCGCTGAGCGCCGCGCCTGCTCGCCCGGCCGCCGCGTTGCCTGCAGGCTCCAGGGGCTGAAGCCGCCAGATCCATCGGTCGTGGCTTCCGTACAACTGATTGAACAGAGCCTCGGCCCTTGGGGATACATCCAGTAGTGTCGTGCTCGACTCCATTCCACGCGCGGCGGACGGCCGCGGCTTGGCTCTTGGCCTGCGCGCTCGCGGCCCGGCCGGCGGCCGGCCTGGAAACTGCCACTACCATCCCCCGCTACGTGCACGACGCCTGGGGCACCGAGGACGGTCTGCCGCAGGGCACGGTGCAGGAGATCCTCGAGACCCGCGACGGCTACCTGTGGTTCGGCACCGAGGCCGGCCTGGCGCGCTTCGACGGCGTGCGCTTCACCGTCTTCGACCAGCGGACGGCCCCCGAAATGGGAACTGTCCAGGTGCGCTCCCTGGTCGAGCGCCGCCAGGGCGGCCTGCTGGTGGGCACCCTCGGCGGCCTGTTCCTGATCGACGGCGGCGCGGTGCGCGCCGTGCCGCGCGCCGACGGCAGCGCCTTCGGGGCGGTCGAGGCCCTGGCCGAGTCCGGCGACGGCACGCTGTGGGCCGCCACCCAGGGCCAGGGCGTGATCGCCTGGAACGAGGCCGGCGAGCGGGTCTTCACCGAGGCCCAGGGGCTGCCCTCCGACTGGGTGTGGAGCCTCCTGCCCGAGGCCGACGGCTCGGTTTGGGCCGGAACGCCCTTCGGCCTGGCGCGCCTCGCGGCCGGCAAAGTCGAGAGCTTCGCCGGCCGGCCCGGCTGGCCCGCGGGTCCCGTGCCGGTGCTCCGCCCGGCCCGCGACGGCAGCTTCTGGACCGGCGGCCGGGGCGGCATCTATCGTTGCCGGAGCGGCGGCTGCGAGCGCGTGGTGGCGCCCGAGGAGCTGCCGGACCCGCGGCTGCAAGCAGTCTGGGAGGATCGAGACGGCGGCCTGTGGTTCGGCTCCCGCCACGGGCTCCATCGTTGGCAGGGCGGCGCGGTCGAGACCTTCACCGCCGCCGACGGCCTGTCGCAGACCACGGTGCGTGCTTTGGCCGAGGATCGCGAGGGCAGCCTCTGGGTGGGGACGGACGGCGGCGGGGTCGACCGCTTCCACGACCCGCGGGTCCTCGCCCTCGGCGTGCGGGAGGGCCTACTCGGCAAGAGCGCCTACTCTGTAGCGGAGAGCCCGGAGGGGGTGGCAGAAGGCCGCGAGGGCGGGGTCTGGATCGGCACCGAGAGCGGCCTCAACCGCGTCACCGCTGCCGGCATCGAGACTTGGGGTGTCCCCGAGGGCGTGCCTCCCGGGGCGGTGGCGCCGGTGTGGGCGAGCCGGACGGGCGCCGTGTGGTTCGGCACCAACGACGGCCTGGCGCGCATGACGGACGGCAAGATAGAGATCTTCACCACGGATCACGGCCTGCCGTCGCCGGTGGTCAACGCCCTCTACGAGGACGCCCAGGGCGTGCTGTGGGTGGGCACGCCGGGTGGCCTCGCCCGCTTCACCGGCGAACGCTTCCGCGCCTACACCGAAGCCGAGGGCATGTCGTGCAACATGGTGATGGCGATCGGCGGCGCCCGACGCGGTGCCCAACGAGGTGCCCAAGGAGGTGCCCAAGGAGGTGCCCAACGAAGTGCCACGGGAGGCGGCCTGTGGCTCGGCATGTTCGGCGGCGGCGTGCAGCGCATGGAGGGCGAGCGCTTCACGGCCTGGGGCAAGGCGGAGGGCCTGCCGACCGAGAACGTCTACTCGATGCTCGAGGATGCCGAGGGCACGGTGTGGGCGGGCACCGACCAGGGGCTCTCGCGGCTCGCCGGAGGCCGCTGGCTGCACCTGACCGAGCGCGAGGGGCTGTTCTCGACCCCCGTGCTGCAGGTGCTCGACGACGGCCGCGGCGCGCTCTGGCTGGGCAGCTACCACGGCCCCTACCGCGTGGCGAAGCGGGACTTCGAGGAGCTGGCAGCCGGCCGGCGGCGGGCGGTCCAGGCCCTCGCGCTCGACCGGGTCGACGGCATGGAGAGCGCGGAGTGCAGCGCCTCGAGCCAGCCGGGGGCGCTCGCGGCGCGCGACGGCCGGCTGTGGTTCGCCACCCAGCGCGGCGTGGCGGTGATCGATCCCGCTCGCCTGGAGCCTCGCCTGGAGCTGCCGGCGGTGGTGCTCGAGGAGCTGCTTGCCGACGGCCTGCCGGTGGCGAAGGCCGACGGCCTGCGCTTCGCGCCCGGCCTGTCCCGGCTCGAGATCCAGTACACCGTCCCCACCTTCCTGGCGCCGGACCGCGTCCGCTTCCGCGTTCGCCTCGCCGGCTTCGACCGCGACTGGATCGAGGCCGGCGGCCGGCGGTCGGCGACCTACACCAACCTGCCGCCCGGCCGCTACCGCTTCGAGGCGCTGGCGGCCAACAGCGACGGCGCCTGGACGCCACGGCCCACCGGGCTCGACATCTACATCGCGCCCCGCCTCTACCAGCGGGCCTGGTTTCTGCCGCTGGCCGTGCTGCTCGCCGGCGGCCTCGCCTTCGCCGCCTATCGCCACCGGGTCGGGGAGCTTCGCGCCCGCTTCGACGCCGTGGTCGGCGAGCGCAACCGCATCGCGCGCGAGATCCACGACACGCTGGCCCAGGGCCTGGCCGCGGTATCGCTGCAGCTCGAGGGCGCCGCCGGCGAGCTCGACGACTCCCCTCCCAGCGCCCGCTCGCACCTCGAGCGGGCGCGCATGCTGGTGCGCCAGGCCCTGGCCGCCGCCCGCCGCTCGGTGTGGAATCTGCGCGCCGCCGAGCTCGAGGACAAGAGCCTGCCCGAGGCGTTCGCCGAGCTGGCGGCCGGGCTGTCGAGCGCCGGCGGGCCGCGTATCGTGGTCAAGAGCACCGGCCGGCAGCGGCCGCTGCCGGACGAGGTCGAGGACCACCTCTTCCGCATCGGCCAGGAGGCGCTCGCCAACGCCGTGCGGCACGCCCGCGCGGCGCACGTCGAGGTCGAGCTTTCCTACGGCGAGAAGCTCGTTCGCCTGCGCGTCGCGGACGACGGCACGGGCTTCCCCCAGGGCAACGGCGCCATCGAGGCCCAGGAATCCCCCGGCGCCCCGCCGCACTTCGGCCTCGCCGTGATGCACGAACGGGCGGCGGCGCTCGCCGGCCACCTGGACCTCACCTCGGGCCCCACGGGCGGCACCGCGGTCACGGTCGAGGTGCCGCTCGGCACCTGAGGGAGGCTCCCGCCATGCCAGCCACGTCTCCGATCCGCGTGCTCGTCGTCGACGACCACCCCGTGGTGCGCGAGGGCCTGGTCGCCCTGCTGCGGCGCCAGGGCGACATGGAGGTGGTGGCGGAGGGCGCCGACGGCGAGGCGGCGGTCGAGCTCTACCGGCGCTTCGAGCCGGACGTGGCGATCCTCGATCTGCGCCTGCCCAAGGCCACCGGGGTGGAGGCGACGGCCGAGATCCGCCGCCAGTTCCCGGAGGCGCGCATCGTGGTGCTCACCACCTTCGACGGCGACGAGGACATCTACCGCGCCCTCAAGGCCGGGGCCCGTGCCTACCTGCTCAAAGACACCTCGCGCGAGGAGCTGCTCTCCACCGTGCGCGCCGTGGCGGCGGGCCTGCGCCGCATCCCGCCGGCGGTCGCCGAGCGGCTGGCGCAGCGGGTGGAGGCCGCGGAGCTGACGGCGCGGGAGCGCGAGGTGCTAGCGCTGATCGTCGCCGGCAAGGGCAACAAGCAGATCGGGGCGGCGCTCGGCATCACCGAGGGCACGGTCAAGACCCATGTCAACGCGCTGCTCGCCAAGCTCGGCGCCGCCGACCGCACCGAGGCCGCCGTGATGGCCATCCGCCGCGGCATCGTGCGGCCCGCGTGAGCCGGAGAGCTCACCCGGCGGCTCTATCGAAAGGTAGAGACCGGCCTCCACCCATCGGCCGAGGCAGGGCTCGCACCGACGGCATAGCCTGCTCTCGACTTCAGATCGCGGCTCAGGCCGCGCGGAGGCCACGAAATGAGATCCCACTGGACACGAGTCGAGCTGCCAGCCTTGATCGCCACGCTGGCGATCCTCGGCGGTGCCACCCAGCCGCGGCCCGCCGTCGCCGACGAGGAGCCGTGCTACCCGAACTTCGACGACTGCACCATCGTCGCTGCCGGCCTGCGTGTCAGCCAGTTGCCGAACGGCATCTGCATCATGATTTGCTACGAGCTCCACGCCTGCCGCGACAGCGTCTGCGGCACTCCCGAGCCCGTCTACTGGATGTTGGAGGGTGGTGGACCGGGCGGCGCGAGACCGCCAGGCCAGTGCCCGGGGATGCCGGGAGTCCCGGAGGCTCCCCTCTGCCGCATCGCTGAGCCCTCGAACGGGGGCTGAGACCCCGACCTAGCATCTGCGAAGGAGACCCTGATGAATCGCTTTTTGGGATGGATGATGCTCGTTCTGATGCTCGCGCTCTCGCCGGTGGCGTCCGGCTCGGAGGCCGAGGCCCCAGCTCTCGGCGCGGCGCCGCCCGTCGCGCTGTCGGCGGAGCCCATCGAAGGCGATCCGATCTGCACTCCCCAGTACTCGAGCTGCACGGCGATCGAGGACGGCTTCGAGGTCTGGCAAAAACCGAACGGCATCTGCATCCTCATCTGCTACACGATCTACGAGTGCTTCGACGTCGCCTGTGGAGACCCCTTCCCGATCTACGAGCGCGCCCAGGAGCGCGAGCGGATGGGCCCCTTGCCGCCAGGTACCTGTCCGGGCATGCCGGACTCGGGCAGCGGCCCGCTCTGCAGGCGCGTTCCCCAGGGCGTCTGGATGGATGAGGAGTAGGCCCCGCGGCCCTCGCCGCCTCTACCCAAAGATGGACCCGCCGGTCCATCGAACGGCCGGCGGGCGCGACCCTCTCCCTCGGGATACTGGCCGCGGGTGGTCGCGGGCCAATCGAGGCGCGCGCTCCTGCCCGAGAAGGAGAGAGAACCAATGAGAGCCTTGCTCGGCCTTGCGCTCCTCGCCTGTAACTTGGTGGCGCTGCCCGCCGCGGCGGAGGACATCGCCTCCGGGGCGCCGAACGCCCCCCTCTTCGCGCCGGACTTCGAGCCCCGCATCGGACCCATCTGCCCGCTCTCGGAGGGTGAGGAGTGCCCCTGCGAGCCCGACTTCTCCGCCTGCACCACGGTGTACGACAACCCGCCCACTTTCATCAAGCAGAAGGCGAACGGCAAGTGCATCTACCAGTGCACCTTCACCGAGACCTGCGAGGACACCCGCTGCGGTCAGGACGACCAGGTGACCTTCGGCAGCCAGCGCATGCGCCTCGGCCCCTACCCGCCGGGCCAGTGCCCGGGCGAGAACGAGGTCTCCTGCCCGAACGGCGAGATGCTGCCGCCGGGCGTGGAAGAGTAGTCGCCGCGACCGCCTGCTCCGGCGCCGGCCCCCTCGACGGTCGGCGCCGCCGCGGGCGAGAATCGCGACCGCATGTACCGCCAGCTCGATCCGGCGAAGATCGACGACACCATCACCCTGCTCTGCCGCCGGGTCGAGGAGCGCTTCCCCGGCTCCGGCCTCTCCCGGGTGTGCCGCGAGCTCGAGGCGGTGATCAAGGACACCGAGGGGCGCTGCCGCTTCCTCGCCGCGCCCATGCGCTGGCTGCGCGGCTGGATCGGCCTCGCCATCCTGCTGCTGGTGGCGAGCCTCGCGGCCTCGCTCACCACCTTGCGTTTCTCGGCCGGCGAGGTCCCCTGGGTCGACCTGGTGCAGGGCGTCGAGGCGGCGATCAACGACGTCATCCTGATCGGCCTGGCGGTGGTCTTCCTGATCACCCTCGAGGGCCGCCTGAAGCGCAAGCGAGCCTTGAGGGGCCTGCACGAGCTGCGGTCGCTCGCCCACGTGATCGACATGCACCAGCTCACCAAGGACCCCGAGCGGGTGCTCTCGCCGGGCCCCGACACCGCCTCTTCGCCCAAGCGGGTGCTCACGCCCTTCGAGCTCACTCGCTACCTCGACTACTGCTCGGAGATGCTGGCGCTCACCGCCAAGGCCGCGGCGCTCTACGGCCAGCACCTGGACGACCCCGCGATCCTCGCCTCGGTCAACGAGATCGAGAACCTGACCACCAACCTGTCGCAGAAGATCTGGCAGAAGATCCACACCGCGGAGCTCTACCGGCAGGGGATGACGAGCGCCGGCTGAGGCTGTAGGGGCAGGCCTTGTGCCTGCCCTCTGGCCGGGCGGCCACGAGGGCCGCCCCTACGAGTCTCCTGTCATCGCCGAGCCTCCTCCTGCTTCTAGCCCTTGGCCTCGTACCAGCTCTTTCCCACCGCGGCGTCGGCCACCAGCGGCGCGGCGAGCTCGGCCACGCCCTCCATCTGCTGCTTGACCAGGGCGGCGACAGCCTTGGCCTCGCCTTCAGGAGCCTCGAGCACCAGCTCGTCGTGCACGGTGAGCAGCAGCCGTGAGCCCGGGTGGTCGGCGCGCAGGCGGCAGTCGACGGCGATCATCGCCTTCTTCAGCAGGTCGGCGGCCGTGCCCTGGATGCGGGCGTTGATCGCCACCCGGCGGGAGTTCTCGCGCAGGTTCCAGTTGGGCGAGTTGATGTCCGGCAGGTAGCGGGCGCGGCCGTAGAGCGTCTCCACCCTGCCCTCGCGCTTCGCGAACGCCTCGGTCTCCTCCAGGTAGCGCCGCACGCCCGGCAGCCGGTCGAGATAGGCGCGGATGAACTTGTCCGCCTCCTTGGGCGAGATGCCGCCCAGGTTCTGGGCCAGGCCGAAGCCGCTGATGCCGTAGAGGATGCCGAAGTTGATGGTCTTGGCGGCGCGCCGCATGTCGCCCGTGACCAGCTCCGGTGCCACGTTGAAGACCGTGGCGGCGGTCGAGCGGTGGATGTCCTCGCCGCGGCGGAAGGCCGCGATCAGCTCCTCCTCCTGGGCGATGTGGGCCAGCACGCGGAGCTCGATCTGGCTGTAGTCGGCGACCACCAGCAGGCTGCCGGGAGGGGCGATGAAGGCGCGGCGGATGCGCTGGCCGAGCTCGGTGCGCACCGGGATGTTCTGCAGATTGGGGCTGGCCGAGGACAGACGCCCGGTGGCCGCCACCGCCTGGTGGTAGCGGGTGTGCAGGCGCCCGTTCCGGTCCACCAGGGCCGGCAGCGCGTCCACGTAGGTGCCCTTGAGCTTGGTCATCTCCCGGTAGCGCAGCAGCCGCTCCGGCAGCGGGTAGCCCTTGGCGGCCAGCTCCTCCAGCACGTCGGCGCCGGTGGCGTAGCTCTTGGTCTTCCGCGTCTTCTTGCCCGCCGGGTAACCGAGCTTCTCGAACAGGATCACGCCGAGCTGCTGCGGCGAGTTGATGTTGAACGGCTCGCCGGCGAGCTCGTGGATCTCGGCCTCGAGGCGCGCCAGCTCGGCCGCGAGCTCGCGCGACATGGCCTCGAGGAACGGCACGTCGAGCAGGATGCCCGTCTCCTCCATGCCCACCAGCACCGGCATCAGCGGCGCCTCGATGTCGTGGTAGATGGCGGCGAGCGGCCCCTCGCCCAGGTCGGCCTCGAGCATCGGCAGCAGCCGGCGCACCAGCCCCACGCGCTCGCCCGCGAAGGCGGCGAGGCCGGGGCTGCCGAGCGGCGGCTCCTCGCCCTTGTTCCAGCCGGCTTCCTTGGCGCGGAGGGGTGTGGCCTGCAGGCGATCGGCGGCGATCTCCTCGAGGCTGTGGCCGTGTGCCGGCCGCAGCAGGTAGGAGAGCAGCATCAGGTCGACGAGTCCCGGCCAGCACTCGTCGGCACCGTGCGGCGAGAGGCGCAGGACCTCCTTCAGGTCATGACCGGCGAGGCGGCCCCGCCGCTCCCGGAGCGCGGCCTCCAGGCTGGCGACCGCCGCCTGCCGCATGCCCGGCCGACGGAAATCGGCGTACAGCACTTGGTTCTGCGACCCGGCGAGGGCGGGCCCGGCCGTCGCCAGGCCCCCCATGGCAAGCCCCCCCATGGCAAGACCCCCCATGGCAAGACCCAACGGCTGGCCCTCGCCGATCGCCATTACAAAGCGGTCACTCAAGGCCGCGGCCTCGCTGGCCCACTCCTCGGGGTTCTCGATCTCGCGCGCCGGCTCCTGGGCAGCGACCGCGGCCGGCGCCGCGCCCAGCTCCTCGAGCAGGGTCTTGAACTCGAGCTCGGCGTAGAGGCGGCGCAGGGCCTCGGTGTCCGGCGGGTCGAGCGTCAAGGCCGTGACGTCGAGCTCGACGGGTAAGTCGATGTGGATGGTCACCAGCTCGCGCGACAGCTCGGCGAGGGCACGGTTCTCGACGAGGCCCTCGCGGTATGCCTTGCGCGACACCTCCTGGGCTCGCTCGAGCAGCGCCTCGAGCGAGCCGTACTCCTGGATCAGGCCCTTGGCCCCCTTCTCCCCGATCCCCGGCACGCCGGGCACGTTGTCCGAGGCGTCGCCCATCAGGGCCAGCACGTCGACCACCTTGGACGGCGGGACGCCGAAGTCCTCGCACACCCCGGCCTCGTCGTACAGCTTGTCGCGGCCCGTGTGGTAGAGGAAGACCCCCGGTCCCACGAGCTGCATCAGGTCCTTGTCCGCCGACACCAGCACCACCTCGTAGCCGGCCGCCGCCGCCTTCTTGGCCAGCGTGCCGAGCACGTCGTCGGCCTCGTAGCTCGCGAGCTCCAGGATCGGGATCCTGAAGGCGTCGATCGCCGCCCGGATGGCGGGGATCTGCGCCCGCAGGTCGTCCGGCATCGGCGCCCGGTTGGCCTTGTAGTCGGCGAACTTCTCGCTGCGCACCGTGCGGCGCGAGACGTCGAGCGCCACGCCCACCAGCTCAGGCGCGTGGTCGCGCAGCAGCTTGCGCAGGATCTGGATGAAGCCGAAGACCGCGTTGGTGGGTGCGCCCTTCGAATTCGACAGGTTCCGGATCGCGAAGAAGGCGCGGAAGATGTTCGAGTAGCCGTCGATCAGGAACAGGCGCTGGGGCATGAGGCCGGCATTCTAGCCCGCACCCGGCCACCGCAGTCCGGTGGCGACGGCTGCCCGGCCGGGCCTCTCGGGCTCACCATGGGCTGTCAGCGTACTGCCACCGCTTCCCTTCCCGGCTCCTGTCTCCCTGGGAGGGCTCCAACGCACTAGGACTGTTGATGCTAGTTTTTGGAAATTGAACTGACTGAAAGGAGCTGTCGATGAAGAAGCGCAGTTGGCTCGTCTTCGCCGCGGCCGCCGTCGCCGCCGCGCTCGCCTTCACCCTGGTGCCGCCATCCGAGACGGCGGACGCCCAGCCCTCCCAATCCTTCTACAGCTATGCCGCCAAGTACGTCTGCGGCTGGAACCCGTCGAACATCGGGTTCCTCTCCCCCACCGCGTCACCCCGGGGCGAGGCCACGGTCAAGCTCGGCAACTACGCCACCGAGATCAACATCTACAACCCGCAGCAGCGCGACCAGGAGATCAAGAAGCGGGTGATTGTGCTCTACCGGAGCGACGCCATCTTCCCGCCCATCGGCCGCGAGCCCAACGTGCTGACCGAGATCGGCGGCGAGGTCATCACCCTGCCGGTCTTCCACGCCACCTTGGACGACTGCAACCAGCTCTACCAGCTCGCCGGCATCCCGGTCGTCAACCCGCCGATCCTGATCATCGGCTACCTGGTGATCCAGAGCCCGCAGGAGCTCGACGTCACCGCCGTCTACACCGCCGAGCTGTGCTCCGACCAGCGCCTCGCCGGCGGCGCCGCGAACCTCTGCAACGTCGCGGTGGGCCAGAACTACGGCGTGTCGCTCTCGATCGACGTCGAGCAGGTGGAAGGCAAGCTGATCCAGTAACCGGCCCCGGTCCGCCGGCCCGCGGATCTCGCCACCTCGACGCGGGGTGGAGGCCCGCGGGAGCCGACCGGAAAGCCACACCTACGAAAGGAGCCCAGATGAAGCCCCGCAACTCGCTCGCCCTCACGTTCGCCGCCGCCGCGCTGCTGCTCGCCCTGGTCCCGGCGCCGAGCGCCGAGGCACAGGTCCCGTTCTACAGCTACGCCGCCAAGTTCGTTTGCGGCTGGAACCGCTCGAACATCGGCTTCGTCGCCCCGGGGGCGGTGCCAGCCGGCGAGGCCACGGTCAAGCTCGGCAACTACGCCACCGAGATCAACATCTTCAACCCGCAGCAGGTGGACCAGGTCCTCAAGAAGCGGGTGATCGTGCTCTACCGGAGCGACGTCGCCTTCCCCCCCATTGGCCGCGAGCCCAACGTCATCCCGGACACCGGCGGCGAGGTCATCACCTTGCCCGTCTTCTTCGGCACCATGGACGACTGCAACAAGATCTACCAGTTGGCGGGCATCGGGATCGTGAATCCGCCGACCCTGATCATCGGCTGGCTCGTGATCCAGAGCCCGCTGGAGCTGGACGTCACCGCCGTCTACACCGCCGAGCTGTGCTCCGATCAACGCCTCGCCGGCGGCGCTGCGAACCTCTGCAACGTCGCGGCCGGCCAACAGTATGGCGTGAGCCTGTCGATCGACGTCGAGCAGGTAGCAGGAAAGCTGATTCAGTAGCTGACCCTGCGCTCGCCGCTCATCCGCACGGCCTCCGCCCTCGCGTTGGGGGCGGAGGCTCGCTCTCCTCCACGAGAAAGGAGCCTTCGATGAAACCACGCCACTGGTTCCTGATCGCCACGGTCGCCACCGGCGCCGCCCTCGCCGCCGCCATCCTGCTGCCGCCCGCGCCCCAGGCCGAGGCCCAGGACAAGGGCTTTCTCTTCAGTTACGCCGCCAAGTTCGTGTGCGGCTTCAACGCCTCGAACGTCGGCTTCGGCAAGCCCGGCGAGTCCGGCGGCGAAGCGATCGTCAAGCTCGGCAACTACGCCACCGACATCAACATCTACAACCCCAGCACCGACACCCAGGTCCAGAAGAAGCTCCTGGTGCTCTACGAGAGCCAGACCCCCTATCCGCCCAAGGGCCGCGAGCCGAACATCGTGGACCCGGTGGCCTTCGACTTCATCGGCCTCGGCAACAGCCAGGCCACCATGGACGACTGCAATCGCATCTACCAGCTCTACTTCGGCGGCCTGCCGGGAATCGTCCCACCACCGCTGCTCATCGGCTGGCTGGTGATCGAGAGCCAGGTGCCGCTCAACGTCACCACCGTCTACACCGCCGAGCTGTGCAGCGACTACCTGCTGGACCCCGCAACCCGCGAGTGGGAGTGCCGGCCGCGCACCGACGCCGACCTCGACTACGGCGTAGGCCTGTCGATCGACGTGGAGGAAGTGACAGGGACGAGGATCGGGGGGTAGGGCGGAGGGAGAGGAAGAAGGGACGCGTCTCGAGGGCGAGGTCACTCGCCCTCAGGGCCACGGGACGACGACCCGCACGCGGAGAATATGCGCGAGGATCGTGAAGTCGGCCTGATTGCGGGTGATGATCGTCGCGCCGATCTCGCGCGCGCTCGCGGCGATCAGGATGTCGTTGGCGAACCGCCTCTGGCTGAGGCTCGCTTCGAGACCTCCACGGCTACGCAAGCGGCGATCCACCGCGGCAGCGCTCTCCCAAGTGGAGCGGGTCGGGACGTGGATACGTCGCCGCCCGGCGAACGGTTCGACCAACCCACGCCTCAGAGCCTCGGCCTTCTTTGGAGACTGAGCGCCGACGAGAAGCTCGAACAGCACCACGGCGCTCAGCACGATGCTTGGCAGCTCGGCCTCATGAAAAGCGCGAAAGCCCTCGGCGAAGGCTGCGTCGTTGAAGCTGTCGATGTAGACGTTCGAGTCCAGGAGGAACATCAGCCGCCGTCAGCACGAGACGCGATGAAGCGATCGACGAACCCGCCCCGGCCGAGGAGCGCGTCCATGCCACTCCGGACTTCCTGCTGGAAAGCAGCGAAATCCTCGGCGAGATCCAGTGCCCGATCGATGGCCTCGGTTTCGGTAGCGACTCCGAAGGCCTCCTTCGCCCGGTCAATCTTCCCCTGGTCGACGAAGAGGTTCTTACGCCGGCGCAGGGATGGGCTCACGGCTCGGGGACTTGCGCCTGGGTTGAGAGCAACAGTCACGGGACACCTCCATTTCCTGCGATCTGTATCTATAGCAGATGGATCTGTATGAAGCAAGCGGTACAACCTCCAAGGCGGTCCCCCAGCTCCGGGCCTTTGGGGAGCGACTGCTGAGGCTGCGTCGTATCCGGCGTTCACAATCGACCCGGCTGAGGCCGGTTCGGGTCCTGCCGTCACACACGCCTGGGTGAGGCGGTCACCGGAGGCAGGACATCAGTTCTTCGGGCGCGCCGCCTCCTCTTCTCTCCTGTCGGGTTCCTCTACGCCGAAAAACGGCTTCAGCTTCGGAAGAAAGTCCAGGAATTCGGCCCGCGAGTAACCCTGCTTCCTCTCCAGCCTGTGGACCTGGCGAAAAAACGGGAACACCCCGTCGATCCGCTCGTCGGCGATCGCCGCCAGGGCGTAGAAGCCGTAGCGCGGGACGCAGAGCAGGCGGACCGTGGAGCGGTGACCGTCCCGCGGGGAGCAGCCGAGCTCCGGGGGAGGAGGGAAGGTGTCCAACCACTCGACCGTGTCGATGAACTCCTGCGCGACCCTCGAGGCCGCCACCTCGATCACCCGCGAGCCGCCGTCCTCCACGCTCCGTCCGAACCCGAACCCCGAGCGCCCGCGGCGAAGCTCGTGGTACCAGGTGAGGGCAGGACGCCGATACCGTTCGAGGTAGTCCAACCCCTGCGCGGCAAGGTCCTCCACCCAGCCGGCGGGCAGGTCCAGGATCAGCTCGCGACAGGACTCGTGCAGCTTTACCCCCTCGATGCCCGCTCGCGCCTCCGGGTCCGAGCGGAGGAGGAGCGCCCCGAGCAGCGATCCCAGGTCCGGCACGAGCTGACTTCGAAACTCGGCCGCGGGCTCTTCGAATCGCACCGCTTTTCTCCCTTCAGAGCACCCAGGTGTTGATCCAGGGTCCGTGGATCGTCGCGCCCCCCGATCGGAGCCCTGCCGCCTTGACCGGGTAGACGCCTCCCACGGTGGTGTCCGGATCGGCGAGCCAGACGGTCTCGAGCGCATCGCCCTTCATCGTGGCGCAAATCAGCAACACGAGGTGACCGGAAACACCACCGCCCGGCTCCTCGCTGCCGAGCAGGATCAGCACCGGCCGGTGTTGCACGCAGATCGCCTCGGCGATCAGCGGGTCGACCTCCCGTCCTGCCCCGCGCTGGGGGATGAGCTGGCCCAGCACGTGCTGCTGCAATCTCGTGACCTGAGGGCGGGTCAGCGTCCTGCCGGCGTGCTTCGGAAGGGCCTGGAGGGCGGCGTCGCAGGCCCTCCGCAACCTCACGGTAAAGAGCTGGCGCAGCACCCAGACTGCGATGGCGCACTGGTCGCCGGCGCCGAGCCCCAGGTAATGCGCGGTCATTTGCCCGCACGCCGCCCAGCACCACTGCCGGCCGACCTGTGGGAAGCGCTCGAAGCTGTCGCCCACGCAGCACGGCACCGGCTGCGCCTGGCCCAGGGGAAGCTCGTCGCCCTCGTCTCGGGTCAATCTCGGTTGGCTCATCGAGCGATGCCTACCATTGCGCGATCGTGGACTTGAACCGCTCGGCGAAGCCCTTGGACCCCGAGCCTCCGCAGGTAGCGGTCTCGCCCCCAATCCCTCCACTGATGGGCAGTAGATGCGGCAGCGGATAGCGAGTCTCGTCCTCCTGACCCTGCTGGTCGTGGTTGTAGAGGAACCGGAAGTCGCGATCGACCTTGGACTCATCCGGCTCCTCGGGCAGCCCGATGATGTTCTCCAGCTCGCGGTTCTTGATCTCGAGCGACACCTGCCCGCCGCTCGCCACGGGAGTCAGGGTGATGGTGCGCTGGGGCTGTCTCAGTGTCACCTCGGGGGCGCCCAGGTTCTCGGCGGTGAGCGCCAAGGAGAGGGCGACGGCTTGCACGAACAGGTTCGCCGGGGCGAAGACGCTGGGATCGCGGAAGTCCCAGATCCTGGCCAGGCGCCTGCCCAAGCCGTCCGGGTTCGCTCGATCGAGCTCGTGGGTACCCAGGGTGCCATGGCGCAGGAGCACGTGGCCTGCGACTCTCCCGGCAGGTGCCGGCAGCCCGTTGCCGTCGAAGTAGGACTCGAACTGGCGGCCGAACCAGCCGAAACCTGGTACCAGTTTTTCCAGAGGCGCGAGCCAGACCAGCGAATTCAGTTGCTGCTGGCTGAGCAGCTCGATCTTGTCGGGGTCCTTCTTCTCGGCGTCCGGAACCGACACCAGGTTGGGCTTGAAGTCCGCCGCACCCGGGAGCACGAAGCTCATCTGCGTTGCCCGGAGACGGAACACGCTGGATTTGTGGGTCCCGCCGGGACCGTTGATCGTGAGCTCCAGATCCGGCTTCTCCGATGCCGTCCAGACCGCGGGATCGTACTGGACCACAGCCTGGTGCCGGTCGACCTGTTGGGTGGCGTTGGTCCACCCTGTCTGCAGATTCGGGAGAATCACCGACCAGGTAGAGGCTGGTCCAATGGTGCTGGGCACCTTGTTTGGCACGTAGGCGCACGGACCCGAGAACACGGCGGTGAAGTTGTAAGCCATATCTTTCCCTCCTTACGATTCTCCCGCCTCCAGATCCGGCCCCCCGAACAGCACGAAGTTCGACCAACCGCGTTCTCGCTTCTCCCCTGCTCTCTCCTCCCGCAGCAGGTCCACCTGCGTCTCGTGGAATGCACGGAAAGCCGAGCCGTGGCCGGCCAGGTGGTCGTAGAACCTCTCGAAGAATCGCTGGCTCTCGTGGTCCGTCACGGGGCGCAGGGTACCGATGACGATCGGCACGCCGGCGGTCAAGAACGGTCGCGCGAGGGAGACGGCGGCCGGCCAGGCCTCGGTGGGCGAGGCCGCCGAGCCGCAGGCGGCGAGCACCACGGCCCGCAGGCGGGAGAGGTCCCACTCGGCGATCTCGCGGGCTGGGAGCCGGCCGGATCTCTCCGCGGAGGGCGCCAACAGGAGGTACGACTCGAGCGGTCGTGCGGGTAGCGCCACCGCGTGGCCCGCGAAGTGGAGCCAGGTCGCCGCGGCCACACCTTCACGAAGAGCTTCGACCGTGGCCGCCGCGTCCGTCAACAGGGTGGAAGCTCCGCCCAGCCTCTCGGCGATCGCTTCTCCTTCGCGCCGCGCCTCGGGAAGGGCCGGGACGCTCGGCCAGATCTCGCGGTCGATCTCCGAGTCCGCCACCACAAGCCCTTGCTCCGCCTGGCCCGTGACGGCGCGCGCGTGCAGCCGGCGAGCGCCACGTGCGAAGAGAGTTGCGCTGGGGCTCATCGCGAGGGCACAGTGCTCCACCAGGAGAGTTCCGTCCGCCGGCACTGGAAGCGCCGCGAAAGGAACGCGAAACAGGAGGTCGTCCGGCACGATGACCAGCGCCTCGAAGCCTCCGAGCTCCACCTCGGGTAGCACCGACCCCAACAGCAGCTCGCCCAACCGCCCGGCGGACGCCTGCCGCCCAGGAGGCTCCTCGCTGGTGGCCGTGAAGGTGACCACGAGGCCCTCGAGCTCGGCGGCGGTCACCGGGGTTTCGAAGAGGTCGACCGCCGTCCCCGTCACCAGCCAGGTCAGGAGGCGGTCCGGAAGGATCGCGTACTCCACGAGGGCGCTGCGCGGCGGCAAAGCGCTCTGGATCGCTGCGATGGGCTCGGCTGCCGTGCTCCACTGCTCGCCCCGGCGCGTAGGATGGTTGAGCGCCCGCTCGCGCTCGACGTGCTCCAGGAGACGGTGTGCATCCAGCGGGCTTGCCAGCATCTCCCGGAGGAGCTGGTCGGAGGCGGTTTCCACGGCGCCGGCGAACGAGATGCGCAACGCGTCGTCCGCCAGCCGCCCGCCCAGGCTCTCGCGCAGCTCAAGGGCGCGCCTCAGGTCTTCCTGCTCCGCTTCGCGCTCGCCGAGCAGCCGGCGGGCGCTGGCCCGCGCCTCGTGGCTCAGGACCAGCCTCGACCACAGTCTGAGATCGGAGAAGTACGAGATCGCCGAGGAGAGGGCCTCGGCGGCGAGGACAGGGCTCGACTCGCGCAGCATGATCCCCTGCGCCAGATTCAGCTCGGCCGTGAACCGCGCCGCGATCTTGGGGTCCTGGATCTTCCGGCTCTCCTCCTCGGCACGCTCGAGGTCCTCGGCCGCCCCGGTTGCGTCTCCTTGGCGATACCTGAGAAGGCTCCGCCACAAGACTACGTCCGCGAAGTACGCCGGGTTGCCGAGGCGCGGCCCGATCGCGACCGCCGCATCCTGGTAGCGGCAGGAGAGCCGCTCGTCGCCGATCCGCCGCGCGAAGCTCGCCACCACGTTCAGTGCCTGCAGCTCGCGGTGCGGCGTACCGAGCGGCCGGACTTTCTTCAATGCCCGGTAGAAGTGCCCCCAGGCGCTCTCCACGTCGCCCAGCAGGTGGAAGCTCTCGACGAGGAGCGTTTCGGCATAGGCGCCGTTCTCATCGTCGCCCACGGCGTCCAGCTCACGGATCGCTCGCTTGAGACCAGGTATGGCCTGCTCCGGCCGGCCCGTGTTGTTGCGGATGCGGCCGAGAAGGGCGTCGACTCTGGCCGACAACGTGGGGCAGGGCTTGGCCTCGATCTGGCGTGACAGGCTCAGGAGCTGTTCCTCGGCGAGCTGCTTGTGGCCCTGGAGGTCGGTGCTTGCCGCGATGAAGAAGCGCACCCAGTGGGCGAGTGGCGATCCCGCGTCGAGCCTCGCGAGGCCACGCTCGAGAGCCGCGAGCGCCGTTTCCGGCTCGCCTCGAAGGTAGGTTTCGCGGCCTGCCTGCAAGTCGAGGATAGAGCGGGCCATGCGTTCGACTTCGGGTCGGGAACCGGAGGCGACGGCAGCCTGCAATGCGATCACCTCGGCGCCCGGCAATCCTTCGCCCGAGCGGTGGTCGAGTGCTTCTGCGAGCTGCGCCGCGCGCTCGAGCATTCCTGCTGCTCGCGCTGCCTCGCCTCGCAGCCAGGCCGCCGCCCACGCCGGGAGCAGGCCGTGCTCGATCCAGTCGCGGACGGGCCGCGCGAACTCGGCGACAGCGTCGTCGACCTGCGCAGGAGACAAAGGCCCCTCCTCGGCCTCGAGCTCGCGGCGCACCTCCAGCCAGCGCTCGGCAACGAGCGGCCCGGAGAGCTCCTCGAGGTGCCGCTCGGCATCCTGCCGCCAGGGTGATCCTGGCGCCTCGGCGCCGAGGTAGCTCCCCCACGCCTGGCGCGCGGCTTCGGTCGCCCAGAGGGCCTCGAGCAGAAGCGCCTGGTTGAAGAGCGCCTCGGCTCTGTCCGGCGCGATCCCCAAGGCCTTCTCCGCCGCCGCGAGGCCCTTCGCCAGCAGGGCTGGCTTGTCCTCGGCGGTCGCCATGACGTACCAGGCCGCGCTCACATCGATCCATCGGTCGGCTGACGGGGTCCGGATGGCCTCTCGTTCCAGCCACTCCGCGAGCCTGCTGGAAGGGCTTCCCCGGCCCTCGACAGCCACGCGCAGCAGCGCATACCCGGGGTCGGCCCCACTCGCAGCGGCCGGTTCTGCTGTCGCTAGTGCGTCCCGCTCAGCCCGTAGAGCCGCCCGCACCTCGGACGCGAAAGGCCGGCTGGACCGCTGACAGTCCATACCCGGGACGAGCCCCGGCTCGGGCTCGGGCTCACAAGACTCATAGCTCTGCGGGAAGGAGAGGCGTGGGTACAGGAGCCGGCTCGAGCGGAACAGGTCCTCCGGCGACGGCCGGGACGAACCCTCGAAGCTGCCGTACCAGCCAGCTCCGAGGGCCAGCACGACAGCAGTTCCAGTCAGTAGAAGTCTCCAAGACGCTGGCGGATCAGCCCGCCAGCCATCTAGAGAATCCTTACGAAAGTGGAATATGCTTCTAGCTCTGTGAATCTGGCTTCCACTGCGCGGGTAGTAGGTCCGAGGCGGCGCTGTGGGCGGCATCTCGGTGTGCTTAGACGGACACCGCTGACCATTTTTCCCGGGAAATCTCAGCGTTGAGCGCGGACCAGCCCGCAGGCGGCAGTCGGCCTCCCAGTACCCTCGAGCAGCGCTTCCTCGAGCACTTGCCGCGGATCCAGCGCGCGGCGCGGCACGCGTGCCGGAGGTGGCGGCTCTCGCCGCAGGAGTGCGAGGACTTCCTGTCGGAGGTCCAGCTCAAGATCATCGGGGACGACTACGCCGTGCTGCGGAGGTTCGGCGGCTCGTGCACGCTCGCCACCTACCTGGACGTGGTAGTCCATAACTTCGCCAAGGATTACGTGAACCACCTGTGGGGCAAGTGGCGGCCGTGCGCCGAGGCCAAGCGCCTCGGCCCGGATGCCGAGCTGCTGGACCGGCTGCTCCACCGCGACGGGATGACGCTGCACGAGACCACCGAGACGATGCTCCACAACTACAAGGTCGACCTCACGGCTGAGCGCATCGCCGAGATCGCGGAGCGGCTTCCCGCGCGCACGCCCCGCCAGCAGGTGGGAGAGGAAGCGCTGGCATCGACTCCCGCTCAGGGCGACTCCGGCGAGGACCGGCTGCTGACCGAGGACCGAGCCCGCCTGCGAGACCGCGTGCTCGCGGTGCTTCGCGAGGAGCTTGCGAAGCTGCCGGCCGAGGCCCGTCTCATACTGCGGCTGCGGAGCGACGGAGCCAAGGTCGCGCAGATCGCGCGCGCTCTCAGCCTCGATCAAAAGGCCCTTTACCGATTGCTCGACAAGGAATGCGCGAAGCTCAGAGCTGCCCTCCTCGCCAGAGGGATCAGCGAGGAGGATGTTCGCGACCTGCTGGGGTGGGACGATTGGGAGCCCGAGTGATGCCAGCCGAGAGCAGCCAGGAACCGGGTCGCAGAGGAAAGAAGGAAACTACGGGCAGGCGGCCCGGCCGCGTCCGTCTAATGCCGCGTAGCCATATGAGAAACTGGTGCCGATGAGACTCGCCAAGCCTGTGCCGACGAGGCATTCCAAGGCGCCGACCCGAACCGGCTGCCCTTCGTCCGAGGAGCTGGCCGCCTTCATCGACGGCCGGCGCGAAGGGCCGGCGCGCGAGCGCATCGTCGAGCACCTCGCCTCCTGCGAGGACTGCTACGCGGTATTCGCCGGCGTGGTGGATTTTCAGAACGAGGAGGGCGCTGGAGCGACGAGCGAGGGCGAGGAGGAGGAGACGCAGGCGAGCGCGGACTCGGAAGCGCCGTCCGCGGTGGTCGTGCCCTTCCCCGAGCGAGAGAGGCGGCGGATCCCCCGGTACCGATCGCTACCGCTGGCGGCCTGCCTGCTGGCGGGTGTGGGCGGGGCCCT
>JBIOXV010000207.1:0-76887 GCA_044869805.1 Thermoanaerobaculia bacterium
ATCCTCGAGCGCGAGGACATCGACCTGGTGCTGCTCGATCTCATGCTGCCGGGGATGAGCGGCCAGGAGATGCTGCGCGAGATTCGCCGCCGCGACCCCGAGCAAGTGGTGGTGGTGATCACCGCCTTCTCGTCGATCGAGGGCGCCGTGCAGGCGATGCGCGAGGGCGCCTTCCACTACATCCCCAAACCGTTCAAGAACGAGGAAGTGCTGCTGACGCTGCAGCGCGGGCTCGAGCAGCGGCGGCTGAAGAGCGAGAACCGCGAGCTGCGCTCCGAGCTGTCGCGCCGCTACGCCTTCGACAACATCATCGGCAAGTCGAAGCCCATGAGCCAGGTCTTCGAGCTCATCCGGCTGGCCGCGCCGGCGCGCTCGAACATCCTCATCCTCGGCGAGAGCGGCACCGGCAAGGAGCTGGTGGCCAAGGCGATCCATCACCATTCGCGCCGCGCCCAGGGGCCCTTCGTCACCGTCAACTCGGGTTCGATGCCGCCCGACCTGCTGGAGAGCAACCTCTTCGGCCACGTCAAGGGCGCCTTCACCGGCGCCATCTCGAGCAAGAAGGGCCTGTTCGAGCTCGCCCACGGCGGCTCGATCTTCTTCGACGAGATCGGCAACGTGCCGCTCGACACCCAGGCCAAGCTGCTGCGCGTGATGCAGGAAAAGGAGTTCATGCGCCTGGGCGGGGTGGAGACCTTGAAGTCCGATGTGCGGATCATCGCCGCCACCAACGCCGACCTCGAGGCCGAGGTGGGCAAGGGCACCTTCCGCGAGGATCTCTTCTACCGGCTGAACGTGATCTCGATCAACCTGCCGCCGCTGCGCAAGCGCACGGAGGACATCCCGCCCCTGGCGCAGCACTTCCTCGCCGTCTACGCGCGGGAGAACGAGAAGCCGATCCGCGAAATCTCGGCGCCGGCCATGGAGACGCTGCTCGACTATCACTGGCCGGGCAACGTGCGCGAGCTGGAGAACGCCATCGAGCGCGCCGTGGTGCTGTCCTCGGGCACGGCGCTCGATCTCGACCTGCTGCCGCGCGCCGTGCGGCAGCCGCATTCGACCAGCCTGGCGCAGCCGGCCCCGGCGACCAACGGCCTCTCCTTCAAAGAGGCGATCGCCTCCTACGAGCGGCAGCTCATCATCAAGGCGCTGCAGAACGCGGGCGGCATCCAGAAGCGTGCCGCCGAGCTGCTGAAGGTCAAGCCCACGACCCTGCACGAGATGATGAAGCGGCTCCAGATCTCGGCCGAGGGCTTTGCCGAGTCTTGACACCTCAGCCTCGATAGAATCGGCGTCGGATGCGGAACTTGATCCTGGCGGGCGTCTGGGGAGGGCTCGTGCTGTCGGCCCTGGCTGGTGCCCAGGCCGCCGCCGGCGCGCAGGCGCCCGGCGACGCCGCGCCGCTGCCCCCCGTCGTGCCGTCGGCCCTAATGGCGCCGCTCTCGGCCGGCGAGCAAGTGGCGCTGCCGCCACTCGACCCCGAGGTGCCGAGCCCGGCATCGTTTCTCGGCTACCCGCTGGGCGGCAGGTTCACGCACTACTCGGGCGTCCTCGCCTACCTCCAGCGCCTGGCCGAGGCCTCGCCGCGGGTCGCCATCCGCCCCTACGGCGAGACCTACGAGGGCCGGCCGCTCGAGCTGGTCGCCATCTCCAGCCCGGAGAACATCGAGCGCCTGGAAGAAATCCGGCTGCGCCATCTGCGGCTGGCGGCCCCCGCGTCGCTGGCTCCCGAGGAGCAGGAGGCTTTGACTTTCACCCAGCCCGCCATCGTCTGGCTCGCCTACGGCGTGCACGGCAACGAGTCGTCCTCCGCCGAGGCGGCGATGGGAGCCGCCTATGTGCTGGCCGCGGCGCGGGGAGATTGGGAGCGGCTGCTGCGCGAGGTGGTGGTGCTGATCGACCCGCTGTCGAACCCCGACGGCCGCGAGCGCTACGTCTCCGCCTACGAGCAGCGGCGCGGGCCGGCTCCCGATCCCGACCCCACCGCCGCCGAGCACGTCGAGCCCTGGCCGGGCGGCCGTTTCAACCACTACCTGATCGACCTCAACCGCGACTGGGCGTGGGCCAGCCAGCGGGAGACCCGCCATCGGGTCGCCGCCTTCCGGCAGTGGGAGCCGCAGGTCTACGTCGACTTCCACGAGATGGGCAGCGGGTCCACCTACTTCTTCCCGCCGGCGGCCGAGCCCGTGAACCCGGCGATCGACAAGCGGGTGCTGGCCTGGCTCTCGGTCTTCGGCCGTGCCAACAGCCGCGCCTTCGACAGCCAGGGCTGGATCTTCTACAACGCCCAGCGCTACGACCTCTTCTACCCCGGCTACGGCGACTCCTACCCGGCGCTGCGCGGCGCCGTGGGCATGACCTACGAGATGGCGGGCGGCGGCCGGGCGGGCGAGGTGCTGCGCCTGCCGGACGGTTCGCTCCTCACCCTGGCCGACCGCCTGGCGCGGCACCTGACGAGCTCGATCACCACCGTGCAAACGGCGGCCGAAAACCGCGTCGCCCTGCTCAAGGACTACGTCGCGGTGCGCCGCGCCGCCTCCACCCATCTCGCCCAGAGCGTTCTCTGGGAGCCCGGGCAGCCGGAGGGGCGGGCGCTGGCGGAGCTGCTGGCCTTTCACGGCATCGAGGTCAACCAGCTCCTGGCGGACTCCGAGCTGCTGGCGCGGCCCGGCGCCGGAGGAGCCGAGGAGAAGCGGCGCTTCCCCAACGGCACCTACGTGGTGTCGACGGCGCAGCCGCTCGCGGCCCTGGTCGACGCCCTGATGCGCATCGAGTCGCCGCTGCCGCCGGAGTTCGTCGAGCGCCAGCGGCAGCGCGTGGCCGAGAGCCTGGACACCGAGTTCTACGACATCACCGCCTGGTCGCTGCCGCTCGCCTACAACGTCTCCACCTGGTGGATCGAGGGCGAGGCGCCGGCCGCGATGCCGATGCGCGCCGCGGTCGGCGGCCTCGCCGGCGCCGGCGAGGTCGGCTACTTGCTGGCGCCGCAGGGAGTGGCGAGCTTCCGTTTCGGGGCCGCGCTGGGCAGGGAGGGCATTCGCTCCCGGCTGGCGCTGGTGCGCTTCGAGGCCGGCGGCGCAGCCTATCCGCCGGGTACGCTCTTCATCCCGCGCCTGGGCAACGGCCCCCATCCGGGCACTGGCCAAAACCTGGACGAGCGCCTGCTCGGCTTGGCCGCCGAGCATCGAGTGACGCTGCGGCGGGTCGCTTCGTCGGCGACGCAGGCCGGCATCAGCCTGGGCTCCGAGGACATGGTCCCCGTCGAGACCTCTCGCGTCGGCCTGGTCGGCGGCAGCGGCGTCAGCGCTACCTCCTTCGGCAGCCTCTGGCACCTGCTCGCAGAAGGGGTGGAGATGAAAGTCCGGCGCCTCGAGCTCGGCACTGTCACCGAGGCGCTCGCGGACCTCGAGGTGCTGGTGCTCCCGGACGGCTCCGACTACCGCGAGGTGCTGGGCGAGAAGCAGACCCAGGCGCTGGCCGAGTGGGTCAAAGCTGGCGGCATCCTGGTCGCGTTGGGCGACGCCCTGACCTGGGCCGACGAGGCCGGGCTGCTCCCGATCGAGACTTGGAAGCCGCCGGAGGACGACGGCGAGACCCACGAGGGCGGCGCCACGCTGTCCCCGCTCGCCGCCCGGCCGCTGTCCACGCCGGGGGCGATCCTCTCGACCAGCGTGCGGGCGACCCACCCCATGGCCGCCGGTGTGCCCGCCGCGCCGCCGGTGCTGTTCTCCGGCTCGACCATCGTGCTGCCCACCCTGCCGCCGGAGGAGACGGTGCTCACGGTGGCGGCGGAGAAGCCCGTGGCCTCGGGGCTGGTGTGGGAAGAGGCCAGGGAGCGGCTGGCCGGCTCGCTGCTGGTGGCCGACCACCCCTCGGGCAAAGGGCGGGTCATCGGCTTTTCCCAGGACCCGGCCTTCCGGTTGCTCTTCCGCGGCACCATGCCGCTGTTTCTCAATGCCGTGATGTACGGCCCGAGCTGGTAAGAGCGCCTAACAAAACCTGCTGCGCGGCCGATCTGCTGTGTCGCGGGTCCTCCCGGCGATCCTCACGTACTGGCGTGTACGCTCCGGTCGCCGGGTCCTCCCGCTCCTTGCATATCGACCGCTCGCGACGGTTTTGCTAGGAACTCTAAGCGAGCTCGCGGGCCGCGAGCGCATCGGGGCCGCGCCACCGGCGACCTGCTCAGCCCTCGAGCCGCACCTTGGCCAGCGCCGCCTCGGCCTCCGCGATCGCCGGGTCGCCGGGCTGCAGCTTTGCCTTGCGGATCGCCAGGGCTTCCGCCAGCAGCGGCTCGGCCTCGGTCGCGCGGCCGGCTCGCACCAGAATCTCTCCCAGATCGAGGAGCGTCGGGGCTGTCTGCGGGTGCCCACCGGGCTGCTGGCGGTAGATGTCGAGGGCCCGCCGCGCCGCGGCCTCGGCCGCGACTAGGCTCCCGAGGTCGCGCTGCACCTCGGCGACATCGAGCCAGCTCGAGGCCACCAGGGTGTGCCGGGGCCCGAGCGCCGGCTCGCGGATCCGCAGGGCCCGGGTGTAGAGCGCCAACGCCTCGCGAAGGTCGCCCTCGGCAATGCGCTCGGCCGCCAGGTTGCGCAGCGAGTACGCGAGGTCGGGATGGTCCGGCCCCAGGCTGCCCTCGTAGACCTCGATCGCCCGCAGGTAGAAGGCGATCGCCCGCTCGCGTTCGCCGCGCTTGGCCGCGATCGAGCCCGCGGAGTTGAGCGTCGACGCCAGCAGCCGATGCGGCCGGTCGTACAGGCGCTCGGCGATGCCGACGGCGTGATCGCTGTGCTCGCGGGAGGACTCGAGGTCGCCCAGCTCGGCGAGCATCAACGCCAGGTTGTCCTCGCAGCCGACGACGAACGAGGAGACCTCGCCCTCGTTCTCGCGATGGATGGCCAACGCGCGCTCGAAGACCCGCGCGGCCTCGCGATGCTCGCGGAGGCGCCAGAGCACGAGCCCGAGGTTGTTGAGGCTCTTGGCGAGGTCGGGGCTCGCCGGTGGGCCGTGGTCGCCGAAGAGCCCGACCGCCCGCTCCAGCAAACGGCGCGCCTCCGGGTAGTCGCCCTGGGCTCGCCGCAGGAGCGCCAGGGAGCTCGCCGCCACCGCGATCCCCAGCGGGTCGCCCCGGTCCTCCTCGAGCTCGAGGGCATGCTCGAGTAGGGGTTCCGCGCCGGCGTAGTCCGCGGCGCTGTGGTGGGCGAGCCCCAGCCGGCGATAGCTCACCGCGACTTCTGGATGGCCCTCGCCGTGGAGCTCCCGGCGCAGGGAGAGCGCCTGCTCGAAGAGACCTCGCGCCTCGCCATAGAGGGCGAGCTGCTGGTAGACGTTTCCCAGCAGGGTCAGCATCTCGGCGCGCAACTCGGGCTCTCCGGCCAGGGCTTCGTCCACACGGGCGGCGCCGCGGTCGAGCAGCTCGCGCGCGGTGAGCTTCGCCCCCTGAGAGCGGTCCGGATCGGCGCCCAGGAAGATGCTCTCGAGGAAACGCTGGGCCTCCCCGGCGCGGGTGGCCTGGCGCCGCGCCGCGTCGCGCTCGCGGGCGGCGATGCCAGCCTGCCAGAGGCTCACGGCGGTGCCGGCGAGCATGGCCACGACCGCCGCGGCGCCCGCGGCCACCGCCAGGCGATGGCGGCGCACCAGCTTGCCCACCCGATAGCGGAGCGTGGCGGCGCGGGCCCGCACCGGCAAGCCGGCGCGAAATCGCCGCAGATCCTCTGCCAGGGCCTCGACGGAAGGGTAGCGGCGGGCCGGATCGCCCTCCAGGGCCCGCAGCACGATGGCCCCGAGGTCACCCGCGAGCTCGCGCTGCAGGCGCTTGGGGGTGGTGGACCGTGCCGCGGCCACCTCGGCGAGCGCCGCGACGCTCGTCGCGCCGTCGCTCCTCCGCACAGCGCGCGGCCGCGAGACGGCCGACGCCGGCGGCTCCGGCTCGGCGGCGCCGAGACCGGAGGCGTCACCGCGCTGCGACCAGCCCGGCCGCCGGCCGGTGAGCAGCTCGTAGAGCACGATACCCAGGGCGTAGACGTCGGTCGCGGTGGTGGCCGGCTGGCCTCGAAGCTGCTCGGGCGCCGCGTACTCCGGGGTCAGCGGCACGAGGCCCGCCCGGGTCAGCGCCGCCCCGCCCTCCGCCTCGTCGCTCAGCACCTTGGCGATGCCGAAGTCGAGGAGCTTCAAGCTCCCGTCCTCGGTCACCAGCATGTTCGAGGGCTTCAGGTCGCGGTGCACGACCAGGTTGGCGTGCGCGTGCTGCACGGCGCGGCAGGCCTGATCGAAGAGCTCGAGCCGCGCGGGTAACGGCAGCCGGCGCGCGTCGCAGTGCGCGGCGAGCGGCGCGCCGCGCACCAGCTCCATGGCGAAGTAAGGGTGGCCGTCCTCGCTGACTCCGCCGTCGAGCAGACGCGCGATGTGAGGGTGCTCGAGACGCGCCAGGATCTGCCGCTCGCGGAAGAAGCGCTCGAGCAAGGCTTCCGAGACCAGCCTCCTGCGGATGAGCTTGAGCGCCACCTGCTGCTCGAAGGCGCCGTCCGCCCGCTCGGCGAGGTAGACGGTCCCCATGCCGCCGCGGCCGATCTCGCTCACCACGCGGTAGGGACCGGCCCGCCCGCCCGGAGCAGCCTCCGCGTCTCCGCCGGAGCCGCCGAGGAACGCCGGTGCCGGCGACTGCTCGAGAAACCCGGCCGCCTCCTCGTGAGCCGCGAGCAGCGACTCCACCTCCGCGCGCAAGGCGGCCCGGCCGGCGCTGGCGCGGTCCAGGAAGGCGGTGCGCTCGGCCGCCGGCAGCTCGACGGCGGCCTCGTACAGCTCGGCCACTTGCTCGGGATCCGGCGTCGTCTCGTTCGCCACTGGCGAGCCTCCGCGAGACTCTCGAGCCTTCGCCCGCGACAGCGGTTGGCCCCCTGCCACCCGGGTGGACGCAGAGAGGGATGGAGGCATCCTCTCATGCTCGGCCGCCGGCCCGCATCGGTCCCCCTCGGCGCCATCAGCGACCCGGCAGGGGAATAAACCGCCCCCATCACCGGTTGCGCCCGGAGGTCTAAATCCGGTACCCTTCCCGTTTCCCGGGAGCCGCCCGGCGGCGCCGGGGAGACTGCAAGGCACTTCAGATCCAACCTTTGGAAGGCAGGTATCACCGTGAAAGAAGGCATTCATCCCGAGCTGCACCGGGTGACCGTGGTCTGCGCCTGCGGCAACACCTTCGAGACCCATTCGACGTCCGAGGAGCTGCGGCTCGAGATCTGCAGCGAGTGTCACCCCTTCTTCAGCGGCAAGCAGAAGCTGATCGACACCGCCGGTCGCGTCGAGCGCTTCCAGCGCCGCTACGGCCAGCGCGCCTCGGCCTGAGGAGCGCCGAGCCAGGCTCCACGGCGCCGCGGCGAGGGCCGCGGCGCTCGATTCTCCCTTCTCGAACCGAACACCCCATGATCGACAAGCTGGCATGATCGACAAGCTGGCCCTCCTCGAGCGCACCCACGAGGAGCTGACGGCGAGGCTCGCCGACCCCGAGGTGCTGGCCGACCCCAAGGCCTACACCAAGGCCACTCGAGCGCTTTCCGAGATCGACGACATCGTCCGCCTTTACCGCCGCTACCGCCAGGCCGAGCGCCAGCTCGCCGAGACCGACGAGATGCTCGCCGGGCTGCCGCGCGAGGACGAGCTCTTCGAGATGGCGACCGAGGAGCGCCTCCGGCTTGCCGGCAGCGTCGAGGAGCTCGCCGCCCAGCTCAGGCGCGAGCTGACGCCCCGAGACCCGAACGACGAGCGCAACGTGGTGCTCGAGATCCGCGCCGGCACTGGCGGCGACGAGGCCAGCCTGTTCGCCTCCGAGCTGTTCCGCATGTACAGCCGCTACGCCGAGTCCCGGGGCTGGCGCGTCGAGGTCATCGACCTCTCGGAGTCCGAGGTCGGCGGAGCGAAGGAGGTGTCGGCGATCGTCGAGGGGCGCGGCGCCTACAGCAGGCTCAAGTACGAGGGCGGGGTGCACCGCGTGCAGCGGGTGCCGGCCACCGAGTCCCAAGGCCGCATCCACACCTCGGCGGTCACCGTCGCCGTGCTGCCCGAGGCCGACGACGTCGAGGTCACGGTGGACGAGAAGGACCTGCGCATCGACCGCTACTGCTCCTCCGGCCCCGGCGGGCAGGGCGTCAACACCACCTACTCCGCCGTGCGCCTGACCCACCTGCCCACCGGCATCGTGGTGGCCTGCCAGGACGAGCGCAGCCAGATCAAGAACAAGGCCAAGGCGCTGCGCGTGCTCAAGGCGCGGCTGCTCGAAATCGAGCGCGAGAAAGCACAGTCCGAGGTCTCGGCGGAGCGCCGCCGCATGGTGGGCTCCGGCGACCGCTCGGAGAAGATCCGCACCTACAATTTTCCGCAGAGCCGGGTCACCGACCACCGCATCGGCGTCACCCTCCATCAGCTCCAGCGGGTGCTCGAAGGCGACCTCGAGCCGCTGATCGAGCCGCTCGTCGCCCACTACGAGGCCGAGCGCATGGAGGAGGCGGCGCGCGGCGGAAACTGAGAGGGGAGGCGTGGTGGCCGAGCTGGACGAAGGGCTGGAAGAGACGCAGGAGCGGCCGTTCTCGCTCGAGTACGCGCGGCCCGACCGCGCGGTCAAGCCGATCTACCTCCTGGCCGACAGCCAGATCCTGTTCTGGAAGCCGGAGGGCAAGCCCTTCCTGGCCGGGGTCAAGGCCCGCATCGAGCGCAGCTCGCCGCGCGCCGCCTACGTCGGCGCCTCGAACGGCGACGACCCCACCTACTACTCGATCTTCGAGGCCGCCATGGAAGAGGTGGGGATCACCGAGCGGCGGATGATCCCGGCCGACCCGGGCGCCGCCGACCTCGACTTCGTGGACGCCGCGGACCTCATCCTGCTCTCGGGCGGCGACGTCGAGCGCGGCTGGCGGGCCTTCGAAGCCAACGGGCTCAAGCAGGTCCTGGTGCGCCGCTACTACGAGGGGGCGCTCTTGATCGGCATCTCGGCAGGCGCCGTGCAGCTCGGCCTCGGCGGCTGGGGGACGGGCGGCTTCGCCTCCGGCCGCCTGGTCGACACCCTGCGCATCCTGCCGCACGTGGTGGGCGCGCACGAGGAGGGCGAGGACTGGGCCTCGCTCAAGGCCGCGGTGCTGCACCTGGGCGGCCACGTGCGCGGCTACGGCATCCCGCTGGGGAGCGGCTTCATCTACCACCCCGACCACGCCGTCGAGCCGCTGCGCCGGCCGCTGATCGAGATCCGGGTGCAGGGCGGCGACCTGCGCCAAGTGGTGCTCCTGCCCGGCGACGTGCGCGACAGCGACGCGGGCAGCGAGGGCGACGACCCGCTGGTGAACTGAGAGCCCTTCTCGGCCTTGTCTCGCCCCCACGGCCACGGCGCACCTCCTGAGCAAGAGGGCTTCGCGCCCGGAGGGTCGCCATGGCCATATCGCGCTCCCGCGTCGGCGCCTGCCTCGGGCTCCTGCTGCTCGCCGCCGCCCTGCTCGCAGTGGCTCCCACGGCGACCTCCGAGGGGACGCAGATCCTTCTCTTCCGCCAGGTCCGCGTCTTCGACGGCCGCCACACCATCCCTTCGACCAACGTGCTGGTGGTGGGCGAGAGGGTGGTCGCCGTCCATCCGCATCTGCCGGCGCCGCCGCACGCCGAGGTGATCGACGGCACGGGCAAGACGCTGCTGCCCGGGATGATCGACGCCCACGGCCACGCCACGGCGGCGGCGCCCTTCGGGCTGATCGACGCGCTGGCCCTGGGAGTCACCACCGAGCTCGGCATGTTCGACGACCCGGCTTACGTCGCCGAGGTGAAGGCCACCCACGTCGACGGCCAGCGGGCGCAGTACCTCTCGGCCGGCATCCTCGCCACCGCGCCGGGCGGCCACGGCACCCAGTACGGCTTCCCGATCCCCACCGTCGCCGCGCCCGAGGAAGCGCAACCCTTCGTCGACGATCGCCTGGCCGAGGGCTCGGACTTCATCAAGATCGTCTACGAGGACTTCCGGCAGCTCGGCTACGACTTTCCCAAGCTCTCGCCGCAGAGCCTGCAGGCGCTGATCCGGGGCGCTCACCGCCGGCACCGGCTGGCCGTGGTGCACGTTACCCAGCTCGCGGACGCGCGCACCGCGGTGGGGTTCGGGGCGGACGGTCTGGTCCACACCCTGATGGACGTGTTTCCCGATCCCGATTTCGGCCGCTTCGTGGCTTCACGCCGGGCTTTCGTCGTTCCCACCCTGACGCTCTACCAGGTGGCGAGCCAGACCACGCTCGGCCTCGAGCCGCTCGACGACCCGCTCCTCGCGCCCTTCCTCTCGCCGGCCGCCGTCGCGTTGATCGAAGCCCCCTTCCCGCCGGGCTTCGAGCTCACCAACTTCGAGGCCGCGGTCGAGTCCGTGCGCCAGCTCGCGGCGGCGGGCGCTCCCATCCTCGCCGGCACCGACGCCCCCAACCCGCACACGGCGCACGGCGCCACCATGCACCGCGAGCTCGAGATGCTGGTCTACGCCGGGCTCTCGCCTGCCCAGGCCCTGGCCGCGGCCACCGCCGAGCCGGCCCTGCGCTTCGGGCTGCACGACCGCGGGCGCATCCGCCCCGGGCGCCGCGCCGACCTCTTGCTAGTCAACGGCGACCCCACCGCCGACGTGCTGGCCGCCCGCGACATCGCGGGCATCTGGCAAGGCGGCGTGCGCGTCGATCGCGACGCCCTGGTCGCCGCGAGCGCGCTCATAGCGCCCTCCTCCAAGCACGGCCACGTCTGCGGGCCGGCTGTGGAGCCGGCGGGGCGGTAGGCAGGCGCGGCGCCTTGCGGATTCCGGGGGTGCTAGGCTCCCCGGCAAGCCCTTGCCCACCCTCGACCAGCTCGTAGCCTTCGCCCGCGTCCGCCTGAAAGCCGCTTCCTTTAAGCCTTCGCCGCGCGAGGCCCTGCTTCTCGCCGGCCGGGTGCTTGGGCTGTCGGAGGCGCAGGTGCTGGCGCGGGGTGGGGAGCAGGTTCCTGATGACGCCGCGGCCGAGCTCGAGGCCCTGCTCTCGCGGCGTCTCGCCGGCGAGCCGGTGGCCTATCTCCTCGGCGAGCGCGAGTTCTACGGCAGAGTTTTCGCGGTAGACGACCGCGTGCTGATCCCGCGGCCGGAGACGGAGCACCTGGTGGAAGCGGCGCTCGCTTTGCCGCTGCCACCGGAGCCGCGCATCCTGGATCTGGGCACCGGCTCGGGCATCCTGGCGGTGACTCTCGCTGCCGAGCTGCCGCGGGCGCGGGTGGTGGCGACGGATCTCTCGCCCGCGGCCCTCGCGGTGGCGGCGGGGAACGCGCGGCGCCACGGGGTGAGCGCGCGCCTGCGTTACATTGCCGCGGACTGGACGGCCTGCTTCCGGCGGCCGAGCTTCGACCTGGTGGTCAGCAACCCGCCCTACGTCCCGCACGAGGACGCGCCACGGCTCTCGCCCGAGGTGCGGGACTTCGAGCCGGCGGCGGCGCTCTTTGCCGGCGAGGGCGGCCTCGCGGAAATCCGCCGCTTGCTCGCAGCCGCGACCGCGCTTCCGGAGGGCGCATTCTTCGCCTTCGAGATCGGGGACGGCCAGCTCCCCGCCGTCGAGGACCTGCTCGCCGGCCGAGATACAGAGAGCGGAAGGTTGCGCGAGGCAGTCGCTCGACCTCCTACACAACGCCCCGTGGGAAGCCCGTTCTCGCTCGTCGAAGCGCGTGCCGACTACGCGGGAAAAGCGAGAGTTGTGGTACTAAAGCGCGCCTGATGGACCGCTTCGTCGTCACCGGCCCCTGCCGCCTCGCCGGCACCGTGCGCGCCTCCGGGGCCAAGAACGCCGCCCTTCCCGCGCTCGCCGCGAGCCTGCTGACCGACGGGCCCCTGACTCTCGGTCGCGTGCCACGGGTGCGCGACATCCACACCTTCCTCTCGCTGCTCGAGCACCTGGGGGTGGGCCACGAGGAGGACGCCGGGCGTCTCGCGCTCCGGCCCGCCGGCACCCGGCACGAGGCCGACGTGGCACCCTACGAGATGGTGAAGACCATGCGGGCCAGCGTGCTGGTGCTGGGACCGCTGGTCGCCCGCCACGGCCATGCCCGGGTGTCGCTTCCCGGCGGCTGCGCGATCGGCGTGCGGCCCATCGACCAGCATCTCGCGGGCCTCCAGGCCCTGGGCGCGGAGGTGGTGCTCGAGCACGGCTACGTCGACGCCCGCGCCGCGCGCCTCACCGGCTGCCGCTTCCGCTTCGCGATCCCCACCGTCACCGGCACCGAGAACCTGCTGATGGCGGCCTCCCTGGCCCGCGGCACCACGGTGCTCGGCAACTGCGCGCGCGAGCCCGAGGTGGTCGACCTCGCCCGCCTGCTCAACGCCATGGGCGCGCGCATCGAAGGGGCGGGGAGCGAGAGCATCGTGATCGAAGGGGTCGAGACCCTGGCCGGTGCCGAGCACGAGGTGATCGCCGACCGCATCGAGGGCGGCACCTACCTGATCGCCGCCGCCCTGACCGGCGGCGACGTGACGCTCGAGGGCGCCGACCCCGCCGATCTGGCGCCGCTGCTCGAGAAGCTGGCCGAAAGTGGCGCGCAAGTCGAGCAGGCGCCCGGCTCGGTGCGCGTCTCCCGCCGCGGCGACCTCGCCCCCCGCGACGTCGCGACCGCTCCCCACCCCGGCTTTCCCACCGATCTCCAGGCCCAGTACCTGGCGCTGATGACCCAGGCGCAGGGGCTCTCCACGGTCTGCGAGACGGTGTTCGAGAACCGCTTCCAGCACGTGGCCGAGCTCAACCGCATGGGCGCCGACATCCGGGTGGAGGGGAGCTACGCGCGGGTGCGCGGCGCCACCCCGCTCGCCGGCGCCTCGGTGATGGCCACCGACCTGCGCGCCTCGGCCTGCCTGGTGCTGGCCGGGTTGGCCGCGCGGGGCGAGACCACGGTCGATCGCATCTACCACCTGGACCGCGGCTACGAGCGTATGGAACTGAAATTGCAGCACTTGGGAGCCCAGGTCCTGCGGATGCCCGCCCCGGGCTGAAGCCGGCACCCAAGCCCCCCGATGCCTGCCGCCAGTGGCTTTGTCGCGCTCGCCCTGCTCGCCGCGCCGGGCGACGACCCTCGTGCCGTCGACCTCCGCAAGCTCGACCCGCGGGTGACGTTGGTCGAGAGTCAGCTCGCGGGGCGCTGGGACGCGGCGTTGCGGGAGACCGAGCGCCTGCTCGCCACCGATCCCGAGCTCTCCCGCCGCGCCGGCCTCCACTACCTGCGCGGGCGCCTCCTCGACCGCCTGCAGCAGGGCACCGAGGCTTCGAGCGCTTTCCTCGCCGCGATCGCCAGCCATCCCGGCCTCGCCCTCTACAGCTACTACCGCCTGGCTCTCGAGCACGAGCGGCTCGGCCATCCCGAGATGGCGGCCGGGCTGATCGCACACGTGGTGGGCGCCGACCAGCCGTTCGCCGAGATGCGCATGGCGGTCGAGGTGCTGCGCCGCTCCCTCGCCGCCGGCGGCGACTGCCGCCTGCTGGGAGGCATCCGCGAGCAGCGCTTCGAGGCCAGGGCGCGGCGCGAGCTGCAACTGACGCGCGCCGAGTGCGCGCTCTCCGAAGGCCAGCCGGCGCGGGCGGCCGAGATCGTCGCCGCCCTGCTGCGCGAGACGCGAGAGGACGACATCGCCTACCAGGCGGCGCGGCTGGCGACCGACCAGCTCCTCGGCCGGGCCGGCGCCGGCTTCATGCTGGCGGTGGGCATGACGCTGCACGAGCACCGCGACTTCGCGCGGTCCTCGACGCTCCTCGACCGCGCGCTCTCCGCCGCCGGCCCGCTGCCGGCGCTGCTCGACGGCGCCGCCTTCGACCACCACTACGCGCGCCAGCGCAACGATTTCTGGCTGGGCGACTACCGCGCGGCGGCCGGCGGCTTCGGCGCGCTCGCCGAGCGCGCGCCGAGCGCCGAGAAGAAAGCGGACGCGCTCTACCAGGAGGGCCGCTGCCACGAGCTCCTGGGCGACGCCAGCCGCGCCTCGGCGAGCTTCCGCCGCGCCTACCTCGCCGACCCGGCGTCGGAGTGGGGGCCGCTCGGCCTGCTCTCGGCGCTGCGCGTCGAGTGGCGGGCCGGCGCCGAGAAGGCGGCGCTCGAGGCCTACGCGCTGCTCGCCACGCTGCGCCACGGGCGCGACCAGGCGGCACGCGGAGCCTTGTTCCTGGCCGCGTCCGATCTGGTCCAGGGCCGGGCCAACCGCGCCGCGGCCTGGCTCGCCGAGGCCGAGCGCGCGGCGCCCGATCTGGCGAGCGAGATCGGCTACTGGCGGGGCCGCCGCGCCGAGCTCGCCGGCGAGCGCGAGAAGGCCGTGCTCTCCTACCTCGAGGTGCTGCGCCGCGACGCCTACCAGCCGTTCGCCGCGGCGGCGCGCGAGCGGTTGGCGGCTCCGGCGCTCGCCCCCGCCGCGCGCGACGTCGGGCTGGGCCTCGCCGCCTCCGAGCGCACCGACGGCCTGTACGCGGCCTGGCAGCTGCTCGGCGACCGGCATCCGCGGGGCCAGGCGGCGATGGCCGCGCTCGCCCAGCGCCTGGCCCAGGACCCGAGCCTGGTGCCCTTCCTGAAGGCATTGCCGGTGCCGGTCGGGAGCTGGCCGCTGTGGACCATGCCGCTCGGCCGGCCGGAAGAGGTGCTGCTCGCGCTCGGCCTGTTCGAGGAGGGGGCGCCGGCCGTGGCGCGGGCCTTCCCGATCTCGGTCCCGATCCTCGCCCTGACCGGCAGCCGCCATCTCGCGGCGGCCGGCGAGACCCGCGAGGCGCTGCGCGTGGCGGAGGTGCTGGGCGAGCGGCTGCCGCGCACCGCGCCGCATCGCCTGCTGATCCGGCCCTACCGCGAGCTCCTCTACCCGCTGCCGTACCGCGGCCTCCTCGAGGCCGAGACCGGCAAGCGCGGGGTCGAGCCCATGCTGCTGGCCGCCATCATCCGCGAGGAGAGCCGCTTCGATCCGCGGGCGCTCTCCGGAGCCTCGGCGCGCGGCCTCACCCAGTTCACCCAGCAGACCGCGCAACGCTTCGCCGAGCGCATCGGCATGCCGACGATCGAGATTGCCGACCTCTATCGGCCGCCGGTGGCGATCGCGCTCGGCGCCGTCCTGCTGGCGGACCTCGGCCGGCAGTTCCCCGGCGCCGACGCCGCGGTGGTCGCCGCCTACAACGCCGGCGAGGACCAGGCCCGTCTGTGGCAGCGCTACTGCTTCAGCACCGAGCCGGCCGAGTTCTACACCAAGGTGGCATTCCGCCAGACCCGCGGCTATCTCGGCAAGGTGTTGACCAGCCGTGCCCACTACCGCGAGATCTACGAGCGGGACGCGGGATACGGAGTCCCCAAGTAAGAGCGCCCCTCACCCCAGCCCTCTCCCCGCTGCCGCGGGGCGAGGGGGCCGGAAGGCGCGGTCAGCGCCGGGGGCGCGGTTTCTCGCTGGCGGGTGCCGCGATGGTGTCGACCACCGGCGGCAGGCGGTCGTGCCGGCGGTCCCAGAGGTTGACGACGTCGGCCGCGCGCTCCAGGTCGGCGGTCCAGCGCACCACCTCCTCGTTCAGCCGCTGCTCGCGGAGCACGGCGCGGACCTGCTCGCGCACCTGCTCGAGCGGCGGCACGGTCTCGCCCTTGGCGGCCAGGGCCGGCACCATCTCCTCCTCGTAGTACTGGCGGATGTCGTCGGCGCTGACGAAAACGCGCGAGCCCAGGCGGCGCTCGATGTAGGCGAGGATGGCGAGCTGGCGCGCCACGAGCTGCTTCAGGCCCGCCTCGGTGAGCGACTGCTCCCGCAGGCGTTGCTGGTAGGCAGCCTCGTTGGGGAAGCGGCTGCGGATCTCCTCGACCTGGGCCTCGATCTCGGCCACCGGCACCTCGAGTAGGCCCACGCGGTCGACCTCGTGGAAGCGCAGCCGCTGCTGGATCAGCTCCTCGAGCGCCCGGCGCGACACGGCGTCCGGGGTCTCGCCCGGCTGCGGTGGGTCGACCAGCCCTAAGCGCAGGGCGCGCTCGACGTCGGAGAGCAGGATCGGGTCCTCGTCGACCACGGCGACGATGCGGTCCTCGAGCTCGAGCGCCGCATCGCGGCCCGGTGCCTGGCCGTGGGCGGTGGCCGCGACGAGAACCGCGGCGAACATCGTCGCGGCAAAGGGGGCCGCGCGAGAGCGCCGGGAAGCGGCCATGACCGCATGGTACCATCGCCGCTCTCGCGGCCCGGCGCGAGCTCGACCCTCTCAAGATGGCATCTCCCCGCGGCCGTCTGCTCGTCGTCTCGACCCCGATCGGCAACCTGGAAGACCTCTCGCCGCGCGCCCGCGCGGCCTTCGAGCGCGCCGACCTGGTGGCCTGCGAAGACACGCGCCACACCGGCCTGCTGCTCTCCAAGCTAGGCATCAAGCGACCGCTGGTGTCGCTCCACGAGCACAACGAGCGGCAGCGCCTGCCCGGCCTGCTGGAGGAGCTGGGCCGCGGCCGGGTGATCGCCGTGGCCTCCGACGCCGGCACGCCCTTGGTCTCCGATCCCGGCTTCCTGCTGGTGCGCGAGGCCGCCGCCCTGGGGTTCGCCGTCGAACCCGTGCCCGGGCCTTCGGCGTTGCTCGCCGCGCTCGTCGCCTCCGGCCTGCCGCCTCACCCCTTCACCTTCGCGGGCTTCCCGCCGCCCCGCGCCGGCAAGCGCCGCGCCTTCTACCGCGCGCTCTCCGTTCTGCCCCACACGCTGGTGATCTACGAGTCGCCCCACCGCCTGCTCCCGAGCCTCGAGGATGCGCGCGCCGAGCTGGGCGACCGCCCCGCCGCCCTCGCCCGCGAGCTCACCAAGCTGCACGAGGAGATGGTGCGCGGCCGGCTGTCGGAGATCGCCGCCGAGCTCGGCTCGCGGCCTTCGATCAAGGGGGAGATCGTCCTCGTGGTGGCGCCACCCGCCAAAGGCGCGGCGCCGGAAGCGACCGCTACTCCGCGAGACCCGAGCTGATCCAGCAGCCGCCGAGCACTCGCGTGCCGCGGTAGAAGACCGCGGCCTGCCCGGGTGCGACGCCGCGTTGAGGCTCGTCGAACAGGACCTCGGCATGGCCCTCGGGCAAGGGGCGGACCGTGGCGCCGACGCCGGGGTGACGGGAGCGGATCTTGACCGTGGCCCGTACCGAGCCGTCCGGCTCGGCGAGGGTCGCGCTGTCGCCGATCCAGTGCAGGCGCTCGCCCAGCAGGCCGGGAGCCGCGAGCTCGCGCCCGCCGCCGACCACCACGCGGTTCTCGGCCGGCTCCACGGCCAGCACGTAGAGCGGCTCGCGGGCGGCCACGCCCAGGCCGCGGCGTTGGCCCACGGTGTAGCGGTAGTAGGGCTCGCCGTGGCCCAGGGTGGCGCCGGAGCGGTCGACGATCGTCGCCGGCTCGGGGGCCGGGGCCGCGAAGCGCTCGGGCCGGGCGGCCGCCTCGCGCTCCACGAACTCCCGCACCCCGCCGGAGACGAAGCAGACCTCCATCGACTCGCCCTTGCCGGCCACTACCAGCCCGGCCTCGCGGGCGATGTCGCGCACCTCGCGCTTGGTGAGCTCGCCGAGCGGGAAGCGGGAGGCGGCGAGCTGCTCGGGGCCGAGCTCGAACAGGTAGTAGCTCTGGTCCTTCTCGGTGTCGCGCGCCGCGTGCAGCTCGAGGCCGTGGGGCCCCGGGAGGATGCGCGCGTAGTGGCCGGTCGCCACCTGCTCGGCGCCGAAGGCCCGCGCCTTCGCGAGCAGCAGGTCGAACTTGATCCAGGTGTTGCAACGCACGCAGGGCGAGGGCGTGCGGCCCGCCAGGTAGTCGCCGACGAAAGGATCGACCACTTGGTCGCGGAACTCGCGGTCCAGGCGCAGGGTGTAGTGGGGGATGCCGGCCTGCTGCGCCACGCGGCGCGCGTCGCCCAAGTCCAGCGCGCCGCAGCAGCGGCCGTTGGACGCCTCCTCGGCGCGGTCCCAGAGCAGCATCGAGAGCCCCACCACGCTCTCGCCTTGTTTGGCGAGCAGGTAGGCGGTGACCGAGGAGTCCAGGCCGCCGCTCATCGCCACGGCAATCAGATGGCTCATAGGGGCTTGCTCATTTGGGCCTGCTCATGTGGGCCTGCTCACGCGGCCCCCGCGATCGGCGACTGCGCCGGTGACGCCTCGGCGAGCGGCGCCACCCGGCGCAGTGCTGCGGCTTCGCGGGCAAGGGCGGGCAGGAAGGCGTCGACCTCGGCCTCGGTGTTGGTCAGGCCGAAGCTGATGCGCAGCGAGGACAGGGCCTCGCGCGGCGACATCCCCATGGCGAGCAGCGCCTTGCTCGGCTCGACGACGCCGGAGGAACAAGCCGAGCCGGTGGAGACCGCGAAGCCGGCCAGGTCGAGGCGGATGAGCAGCGACTCGGCTTCGATTCCCAGGAAGGCGACGTGCGAGGTGTGGGGCAGGCGCGGCGCCTGCCGGCAGTGGACGACGGCGCCGGGCACCGCCGCGAGCCCGGCCTCGAAGCGGTCGCGCAGCGCCGCGAGGTGCCGGTGGCGCTCGGCGAGATCGCGGCGCGCGAGCTCGGCCGCCTTGCCGAGGCCGACGATCGCCGGCACGTTCTCGGTCGAGGCGCGGCGGCGGCGCTCCTGGCTGCCGCCCACCAGGCTGGCGGCGAACGGCGCCCCCGGCCGCACCCACAGGGCGGCGGCCCCCAGCGGGCCGTGGAACTTGTGGCCGCCGATCACCAGGTAGTCGACGCCGAGCTCGCCGGCGTCGACGGCGATCTTGCCGGCCGCCTGCGCGGCGTCGCAGAGCACCGGGATGCCCCGGGTACGGCAGGCGCGGGCCACCTCCGCCACCGGCTGGATGGTGCCGACTTCGTTGTTGGCGAGCATCAGGCAGACGAGACGGGTGTCGCTCCGCAGGGCGGCGGCGACGGCCGCGGCCGGTACCACTCCTTCGCGTTCTGGGGCGTCTCCGTCCGGGGCCACCCGTGTCGCCTCCATGCCGGCCGCCTCCAGGAGCTCGACGGCCTGGTGCACGGAGGGGTGCTCGAAGGCGGAGAGCACCAGGTGCCCGCGGTAGCCCGCCACGGCGCCCACCGCGGCGACGACCGCGTTGTTGGCCTCGGTGCCGGAGGAGGTGAAGACGATCTCCACCGGCCGGACGCCGAGCAGCGCCGCCACCTCTGCACGCGCGGCCTCGACGGCCTCGCGTGCCTGTTGGCCGAAGCGGTGGATGGAGGAAGGGTTGCCGTGGCGGCTGCCGAGCCACGGGAGCATGGCCTCGGCCACGCGGGGGTCGAGGGGGGTGGTGGCGTTGTGGTCGAGGTAGACGGCGTCCATCAGGGGGCCATTTTAGCCGCTAGGGAGGGCCGCGGGTCCCGGACCCGCCTCGTGAGCTCCCCCCGCGGGCGACGCGGAGACTGTCTAAACTTGCGTTCGAGCGGCCCGCGGCTTGCATGCCGCGGATGCGCGCACTGAGCCCGTTGTCGTCGCAGCCTCGACTCGGCAGAGAGGAATGATGAGAAGAAGCCACCTCCAGCTCCTGACCCTTTGTAGCGTGTGCGTCCTGGCTCTGGTCGCGCTGGCGCCGCTCCCCACCATTTCGGCCCACGCCAAGGAAAAGGACGCGGACCGCATCAAGGCGCTGCCGGCCAAGTACCAGGCGTGGCTCGAGGAGGTGGACGTGCTGATCTCGAAGGAGGAGAAGGCGGCCTTCCTCGAGCTCAAGGAGGACTACCACCGCGACGCCTTCATCGCGCGCTTCTGGAAGGCCCGCGACCCGTTCCTGGACACCGCCCGCAACGAGTTCCGCGACCGTTTCGAGCAGACGGTGGCGCTCGCCCGCACCACGTTCGGCGACCTCAAGGAGGAGCGGGCGCGCATGATGCTCCTGAACGGCGAGCCGGGCGAGGTGCGCAAGGTGCAGTGCCCGACCGTGCTGTGGCCGACCGAGATCTGGGCCTACGCCGGCAGCGACCGCGTGAGCTACCAGTTCTTCCTCGTCTTCTACCGCAAGTGGGGTGCCGGAAGGTACACGCTGTGGCGGCCGATCGAGGGCCTCCAGGAGCTGTTCCAGGAGCCGATGGGCGCTGGCGGCACGGGCGGCGGAAACCTGCTGGCCCAGATCCGCGACCGCTGCTACCGCGGCGACGAGGTGGCGGCCATCCTCGGCTCGATGATCGCCCAGGGCGCCCTCGGTTACGAGACCACCCTCGCCGAGGCGACGGAGAAGCCTCCTCCGCCCGAGGGCGAATGGGTGTCCACTTTCGAGGCCTACTCGACCGATCTGCCGGCGGGCGCGGCCTCGCTGCCCGCCACGCTCGAGGTTCTCTACCCGGGCCGGCGGCAGAACCGCACCGCGGTCGAGGGCGTGATCACCGTGCCGCTGGCCGACGCGGGGCAGGCCGCGCTCGCCGACTACCGCTCTTACAACTTCGTGCTCACCGGCGAAGTCCTGGCGGGCACCGAGCTCTTCGACTCCTTCCGCTACAAGTTCGACCTGCCGGTCGGCGAGGCCGCCGGCGCGTCGTACCCCCTGGTCTTCCAGCGCTACCTGCGGCCCGGCTCCTACCGCCTGGTGGTGAAGCTCGAGGACCTGAACGGCAAGAAGTTCTTCCGCTCCGATCGGGCGCTCGAGGTGCCGGAGGTCGGCGAGGCGCCGCCACCTGCGCCCGACCCCGACACGGCGCGCATCCTGGCCGAGGCCAACGCGGTGCTGGCCACCGGCGAGACCACGCTCGCGATCGTCGAGCCCCAGGGCGAGCTGCTCTCCGGCATGCGGCGCATCGACACGCTGGTGACCGGCAGCGGCATCGCCCGCGTGACATTCCGTCTCGACGGCCGCGAGGTGCTGACCAAGAAGGTGCCGCCCTACTCGGTGGAGCTCGACCTGGGCTCGCTGCCGCGGCCGCGCACCCTCGAGGCCTCGGCCTACGACGCCTCCGGCCACGAGCTGGCCTCGGACCGCGCGTTGATCAACGCCACGCCACACCGCTTCGCCGTCCGCCTGACCGAGCCGCGGCGCGGCGCCACCTACAAGGGCAGCCTGGTGGCCCGCGCCGAGGTCGAGGTGCCGGAGGGCCGCTCGATCGAGCGCGTCGAGTTCTTCTTGAACGAGACCCGCGTCGCCACCCTCTACCAGCAGCCCTTCGAGCAGCCGATCGTGCTGCCGGACAACGAGCCGCTGGCCTACGTGCAGGCCGTGGCGTATCTGCCGGACGGCAACTCCACCCAGGACCTGGTGTTCGTCAACGCGCCCGACCTGCTGGAGGAGATCGACATCCAGTTCGTGGAGCTCTACACCACGGCCCTCGACCGCGACGGACGGCCGAGCTTGGGCCTCGAGGAGGGCAGCTTCCGGGTCTTCGAAGACGGCGCGCCGCAGGAGATCCGGCGCTTCGAGGTGGTGCGCGATCTCCCCATCCACGCCACCGTGCTGCTCGACGTCTCTGGCTCGATGGAGGACAGCCTGGACCAGACGCGCGAGGCGGCGCTCGGCTTTTTCCAGCAGATCCTCGAGCCCAAGGACCGCGCCGCGCTGGTTACCTTCAACGACCGGCCGACGCTCGAGGTCAAGTTCACCAACGAGGTCACCGCCTTGGCTGGCGGCCTCGCGGGCTTGAAGGCGGAGCGCGGCACCGGGCTCTACGACAGCCTGATCTTCAGCCTCTACTACTTCAACGGCATCAAGGGCCAGCGCGCGCTGCTGGTGCTCTCCGACGGCAAGGACGAGTCCAGCCGCTTCAAGTACGAGGACGCGCTGGAGTACGCCCGCCGCGCCGGGGTGACGATCTACTCGATCGGCCTGTCGCTGCCCAAGGGCGAGGCGCGCCGCGAGCTGGCGCATTTCGCGGACCAGACCGGAGGCCGCGCCTACTTCCTCGACTCCGCGGCCGAGCTGCCGGCAATCTATGCCGCGATCGAGGAGGAGCTGCGCTCGCAGTACCTGATCGCCTACCAGTCGACCAACACCTCGAAGGAGGCCACGTTCCGCAGCGTGGAGGTGAAGATCGAGAAGGCTGGGTTCGAAGCGAAGACCATTCGTGGTTATTACCCGTGACGGAGCTTCTGCGTGTGCCATCTGCTGGGTCGCGGGTCGCCCCGCCGATCCTCTCGTGCTCCAATGTACGCTCCGGTCGCCGGGGCGTCCCGCTCCTTGCGCGTGGCTCGCTCGCGACGAGCCGTCCCGTTTGGCGAATTCCGATTCCCATCGCATTCCTTCTGCTCCTGGCGCCTCTCTCTCCCGCCTCCGCCCAGCCCGTTCTGCGCGAGCCGGCGACGCTCGAGGCGCCGGCGCCGCCCAGCGCCCTGCTGCGGCCGCCGCGCGGCGGGCCGGAGCTCGAGGCGCTCGCCGAGCCCTACCGGCGCTTCCTCGAGGACGTCGATGTGCTGATCACCGACGCCGAGCGCGCCGCGTTCCTCGCCTTGACCGAGGACTACCGCCGAGACGCCTTCATCCGTGAATTCTGGAAGCTCCGCGACGCGGACCCGCGGACGGCGCGCAACGAGCGCCGGGAGGATCACGAGAAGCGCCTGGCGGAGGCGAAGCGGCTGTTCGGCGTCGCCTCCGACACGCGGTCGCGTGCGATGTTGGTCTTCGGTGTGCCGGACGAGCGCTTCGAGGTCGCCTGCGGCGGGGTGCTGTGGCCGACCGAGGCGTGGTTCTACCTCGCGCCGCAAGGCTCCTCCGAGGCCCAGCTCGCCTCCGCCAGCTCGGCCGAGCCCCTCGCCTTCCTCTTCTACCGCCGCTGGGGAGCCGGCCACTGGCAGGTGTGGGACGGCGAGGGCGGTGCGCGGGCCTTCTATCGCGACGACAGCGCCGGCGGCTCCACGGTGGGCTGCAACTACGAGCAGTTCCAACTCGCCCTGCAGCTCATCGGCAAGCGCGGCCTCGGCTACGTGGTGCTGCTCGCCCAGATCGAGCACCCGCCGAAGCCCAAGAGCAGCGAGTGGGTCGATACTTTCGCCTCCTACTCGACCGACTTGCCGGCCGGGACGGCGAGCTTCTCGGCGGAGCTCTCGCTCCGCTTCCCCGGCCGGCACGGCCGGCGGACGGTGGTCGAGGGCGTGCTCACCGTGCCGGTCGACGAGGCCGGGAGGGCGGAGCTCGGCGGGCACGCCTCCTACAACTTCGTCGTCAACGGCGAAATCCTCGCCGCCGGCGAGGCGGGGCAGGGCGCGCAGCTCTTCGAACGCTTCCGCTACCGCTTCGACGTGCCGGCGGGATCGGTCGAAGGCGGCGAGATCCCGCTCGTCTTCCAGCGCCACCTGCGGCCCGGGCGCGAGGTGACGCTGCTCGTGCGGCTGGAAGACCTGGCCGCGGGGCGCTTCTTCCGCGCCGCGCGCCGGCTGATCGTCCCCGAAGTCGACGCCATCGCGCCGCGAGCGCCTTCCGACCCGGAGACGGCCAGGCTCCTGGCGGCCGCGGACGCCGCCCTGGCCGCCGGCGAGACTACGATCGAGATCGTGCGCCCGATGGGTGCGCTCGCCGCCGGCCTCACCCGGTTCGAGAGCCTGGTGGTGGGCGAGGGGGTGGAGAAGGTCGCCTTTGCGCTCGACGGCGCCACGGTCTTCACCAAGTCCGGGCCGCCGTACTCGGTGGAGCTCGACCTCGGCCCCTATCCCGAGCCGTGGACGCTGCGGGCGACCGCCCTCTCGGCCGCCGGCGAGGAGCTGGCGAGCGACGAGCTGCTGCTCAACGCCGGGGGCCAGCGTTTCGCCGTGCGGCTGACCGACCCGGTGCCGGGCCGTCGCTACGACGGCGGGGTGCTCGCCCGCGCCGCCGTGGAGGTGCCCGACGGCGAGCGCCTCGACCGCCTGGAGCTGTACGTCAACGAGGGCCTCGCCGCCACTCTCTACGGGCCGCCGCCGGAGGGCTCTTCCTTCGCGCAGCCCCTCGCGCTGCCGCCGGCCGGCGAGCCGGCCTACGTGCGCGCCGTGGCCCATCTGGCTGGCGACGGCGGGGCGGGAGACGGCGGCTCGGCGGAAGACCTGGTGTGGGTGAACGCCCCGCCCGGCTTCGGGGATTCACTCGACGTGAACCTGGTGGAGGTCTATGCCAGCGTGGTCGATCGCCAGCGCCGGCCGGTGGCCGGCCTCGGGGAGCCCGACTTTCAGGTGCGCGAGGACGGCGCTCCCGTCCGCCTAGACCGCTTCGAGGCGGTGGCCGACCTGCCCATCCACGCTCTCGGCGTGCTCGACGTCTCGGCTTCGATGGCGGAGCTGCTGCCCGCGGCGCGGCAGGCGGCGCTCGGTTTCTTCGCGCAGCTCTCCAACCCGCGCGATCGCATGGCGCTGGTCACCTTCAACGATCGGCCGCAGCTCGCCGCGCGGTTCACCCGCGACCTCGCGCAGATCGGCGGCGCGCTCGCCGGCCTCAAGGCGGAGCGCGGCACGGCGCTCTACGACAGCCTGATCTTCGGCCTGTTCTACGCCGCCGGCTCCTCGCGCGGCAGCCTCCCCGGCCAGCGCGCCCTCGTCGTGCTCACCGACGGCGAGGACGACGGCAGCCGCTACTGCTTCGAGGACGCCCTCGACTACGCGCGCCGCTCGGGGGTGACGATCTATGCCATCGGCCTGGGGTTGGCCGAGCCCGACGGGGCGGGCCGGCGCCTCGCCCGCCTGGCTGCCGAAACCGGGGGCCGCGCCTTCTTCCCCGGCGCCGCCGCCGAGCTCACGCCGGTCTACGACGCCATCCTCGTCGAGCTGCGCAGCCGCTACCTCCTCGCCTACCAGCCGCTCCACGCCGAGCGCGACGGCCCCCAACGCGACGGCCCATATCGGAGGGTCGAGGTCGACGTCGACTGCCGCGGCTGCGAGGTGAAGGCCATCCAGGGTTACTACCCCTGACGTAGAGTCCTCGAGGCACAGATGAACCGAGATCGACTGCTCGTCCTGCTCGCCGCCTCGCTCTTCACGGCCACGTTCCTCGCCGCCCGCGTCCCTGCGGCGCAGGACCCCGAGAACCGGGTGGAGGCGGCGCAGGCGCAGGCCGCCACCGCGGAGAGCCTGCTGCCTCCTCAGTACCGGCAGTGGCTGGAAGAGGTCACGGTGCTGATCACCGACGAGGAGCGCCAGGCCTTCCTCGCCCTGCAGAAGGACTACCAGCGCGACGCCTTCATCGACCGCTTCTGGCGCGAGCGCGACCCTTACCCGGACACCGGCAGGAACGAGCTGCGTGAGCGCTGGGGCGAGCGGGTGAAGGTGGCGCGCGCTGGATTCCGCCGCCTCGACGACGCGCGCGCCAAGGTGCTGCTCTTGAACGGCGAGCCCGAGGTGCGGCGCGGCATCCGCTGCCGCGCCGCGTTCTGGCCGCTCGAGCTGTGGTTCTACCCCGGCGGCAGCGACCTCTTCCGCTCGCGCTTCGTGGTGGTCTTCTACCAGCCGGGAGGCGCCGGGCCGTACCGCATCTGGCACCAGAGCTTCGGGCGCCAGGAGCTGGTGAGCTTCGACACCGGCGCGAGCTGCCTGCCCGAGGACGTGGAGCTGATTCGCATCGCCCTGCGCTGGATCGACGAGGAGGGCGAGATCGGCTACATGACCGTGCTCGAGCGGGTGTCCTCGCCGCCCAACCTGGGCGGCCGCGAGTGGGTGGCGACCTTCAACTCCTACTCCACGGACCTGCCGGCCGAGGCCGCCACCTTCCCCGCCGAGGTGGCGCTCGACTTCCCCGGCTTCCACCAGAACCGCACCGTGGTGCAGGGCGCGGTGCTGGTCTCGGCGGAGGCGGTCAAGGCCGCCGAGCTGGGCGGCGAGCGCAGCTACAACTTCGTGCTCACCGGCGAGGTGCTGCAGGGGCCGACGCTCTTCGACTCTTTCCGCTACAAGTTCGACCTGCCGGCCTCGGTCACCGCCGCGGACGGACGGATGCCGCTCGTCTTCCAGCGCTACCTGCGCCCCGGCGGGCCCTACACCCTGGTGCTCAAGCTTGAGGACCTGGCGGCGCAGCGCTTCTTCCGCTACGAGCGGCCCTTCGAGGTGCCGCGGGTGACCGAGCCCGAGCTGGCGCCGCCGCTCGACCCGCGCCTGGCCGAGGTGCTGGCCGAGGCCAACGCCGCGCTCGCCGCCGGCGAGACCACGGTCAAGCTGGTGCCGCCGATCGGCGAGCTGCTGACCGGCCTGGTGCGCTTCGACACGGTGGTCACCGGCGGCGACGTGCAGCAGGTGCGGTTCGAGCTCGACGGCGAGGCGATCCTCACCAAGACCCGGCCGCCGTTCTCGGTCGAGCTCGACCTCGGCGATTTCCCCCGCCCCCACACGCTGCGCGCCACGGCCTCCGCCGAGAGCGGCGAGGAGCTCGCGAGCCACGAGCTGCTGGTCAACCTGCCGGGAAGCCGCTTCCGCGTGCGGCTCACCGAGCCTCACCGCGGCGGGAAGTACGAGCGGAGCCTGCGCGCCCGCGCCGAGGTCGAGGTGCCCCAGGGCGAAGCCTGCGAACGGGTGGAGATCTACTTGAACGACACCCGCGTGGCGACCCTCTATCAGCCGCCCTACGTACAGCCGATCGTGCTGCCGGAGGAGGCGCAGTCGCTCTTCGTGCGCGCCGTGGCCTACCGCACCGACGGCGGCTCTTCCGAGGACGTGGTGTTCATCAACACCCCCGGCTACGGCGAGGACATCGCCATCCAGCTCGTGGAGCTCTACACCTCGGTGCTCGACCGCCAGGGGCGACCGGTGCCGGGCCTGGCGCAGGCCGATTTTCGCGTCGAGGAGGACGGCGTCGAGCAGGAGATCTCGCGCTTCGAGCAGGTGCGCGACCTGCCCTTCCACGCCGCCATCCTGCTCGACACTTCGGCGTCGATGACCGAACGCATCGAGGCGGCGCGCGCCGCGGCGCTGCAGTTCTTCGAGCACTCGATCCGGCCCCGTGACCGCGCGGCGCTCATCGCCTTCAACGACCGGCCCTACCTGACCGTGCCCTTCACCAGCGACCCCAGGGTCTTCGGCCCGGGGCTCGCGGGCCTCAAGGCCGAGCGCGGCACGGCGCTCCACGACAGCCTGATCTACTCGCTCTTCTATTTCACCGGCGTCACCGGGCAGCGGGCGCTGATCCTGATCTCGGACGGCAAGGACGAGTCGAGCCGCTTCGAGTTCGAGCAGGCCCTGGAGTACGCCCGCCGCGCCGGCATCACCCTCTACACCATCTCGCTCGGCCTGGAGAAGAAGGAGGGGGCCGCGAGGAAGGCCCTGACCCGCCTCGCCGACGAGACCGGAGGCCGCAGCTTCTTCCTCGACTCGATCGCCGAGCTACCCGCCGTCTACGCGACGATCGAGGACGAGCTGCGCTCCCAGTACCTCCTCGCCTACCAGTCGAAGAACACTGCGCGCGACCGCGCCTTCCGCTCGATCGACCTCGAGGTCGACCGCCGGGGCGTGGAGGTGAAGACGCTGCGAGGGTACTACCCGTGAGGCGGTCACTTCTCTGGCGGCGACGCTACTCGCGCAAGCTCCCCGGGCTCAGGCTCAGAGCCAGCCCTTGCGCTTGAAGAACACGTAGGGAAGGATCGCCGCCGCCAGCATCAGGCCGAGCGAGAGCGGATATCCCAGCCGCCAGTGCAGCTCGGGAAAGACATCGAAGTTCATGCCGTAGATGCTCGCGATCAGCGTCGGCGGGAGGAAGACGACCGCCAGCACCGAGAAGAGTTTGATGATGGTGTTCTGCTCGGAGTTGATCCGCCCCAGCGTGGCGTCGAGCGCGAAGTTCACCTTGCCCGAGAGGAAGGTGGCGTGCTCGGTGAGCGCGGTGACGTCTTTGGCCACGGTCGCCCAATGCTGGTCGAGCGGCTCGCTCTCCACGCGGTTGGCCTCGAAGAAGCTCAGCAGGCGCCCAGCGCTGACCATGCTCTCGCGCGCGCCGGCGGCGCGTTCGCCGTCGTGGCCGATGCGAGTGAGGATCTCGTTGTAATCCACACCCGATGCTGCGCCGCGGGCCGGCGAGCCTCCGAACACGACGCGGGAGATGGCGTTCACGTCCGCCGCCACCAGCTCGAGGATGTCCGCCGCCCGGTCGACGATCTCGTCGATCAGGCCGAGGAAGACGCGCTGGGCGGTGGAGAAGCTCTGCGGCGTGCGCTGCAGCTTGGCGGGGAAGGTCCGCAATGGAGCGGGCTCGGCGAAGCGTAGTGTGACCAGGCGCTCCCGGCCATAGGCGAAGGTAATGGGGGTCGTCTCGGGGCTCGTCGTATCGGCGTGGAGGAGGACGGTCAAGGTCATGAAGACGACCCCGCCTTCGACGTAGAGGCGGCTCGACACCTCGATCTCCTGGGCTTCCTTGCGGGTGGGCAGCTCGAGACCGAGGATCGCTTCGACCGCCCCTATCTCCTCGGCCGCAGGCTCGAGCAGGTCGATCCAAAGGGCCTGCTGCAGCAGCAGCGCGGCATCGGCCGCCGTCGCGTCCACCGAGTGGAATCCGGTTGGCAAGAAGGCCTTGATCATCTTGATCCCCGCGGTCTGGGCTGATCGGTCTGGCACCCTCGTGCCGTCGCGCGCGGAGCGTAGCGCGTGCCGCGGAAGGTTGTCGAGGACGAGTATCATCCCGAGCGAGCCATGGCAGAAAGGAAGCCGACGCTGGTTCGCCGCCTGCTGCGGGCCTTGGGTCCGGGACTCGTCACCGGCGCCGCCGACGACGATCCGGCCGGGATCGCCACCTACTCGATCGCCGGCGCCCGCTTCGGGACCGGGCTGCTGTGGCTGGCGCCGCTGACCTGGCCGCTGATGGCGGCCGTCGAGGGCATGTGCGCCCGGGTGGGGATGGTGACCGGCGGCGGCCTCATGGACGCGCTGCGCCGGAAGCTCCCTCGGCCTGTCCTCTTCCTCGCGGCGGCAGCACTCTTCGCCGCCAACACTTTCAACGTCGGAGCCGACCTCGCCGGGATGGGCGATGCGGCCGAGCTGCTGACCGGAGTCGACTCGCGCGCCTGGGTCGTGGGCTTCGGGCTGGTCATCGCCTGGGCGACCATCGCCCTGCGCTATGCGGCGATCGCCCGGATCTTGAAGTGGCTGGTGCTGGTGCTCTTCGCCTACGTGGTGACCGCGATCTCCATCGGCCCGGACTGGGGCGAGGTCCTGCGCGCGACCTTCGTGCCGAGCATCCCGCGGGGCGAAGGCGCCTGGGCGACCATCGTCGCCATCCTGGGCACCACGATCAGCCCCTACCTCTTTTTCTGGCAGGCGTCGGAAGAGGTCGAGGAGGAAAAAGCCCAGGGGCGCAAGGTCCTCGGCGAGCGGGTCGGCGCCACTCGCGAGGAGATCGTGACCCGTTCTGTGGACGTCGGCGTGGGCACCTTCTTCTGCAACCTGACGTTCTTCTTCATCATCCTGACGACCGCACTGACGCTCCACCGGCACGGGATCACGCAGCCGGAGACCTCGGCGGAGGTCGCGTCGGCGCTGCGGCCACTCGCGGGCCCGTTCGCCACTGTCCTCTACACGGTTGGCATCGTGGGGTTGGGTGCGCTGGCGATCCCGACGCTCGCCGGGTCGGCGGCCTACGCGCTCTCCGAGCTGTTCGGGTGGAGGGAGGGGATCGACGAGCGGCTGCGAGGGGCGCCGGGCTTCTACAGCGTCTTCGCCCTCTCCATCGGCTGCGCCGTGGCGATGGACTTCGCCGACTTCAGCGCCGTGCGCGCGCTCTACTTCTCCGCGATCATCAACGGCATCCTCGCGCCCTTCCTGCTGGCCGGAATCCTCGCCGTCGCCTCCGACCGCAGGATCATGGAGGGGCAGCCCAGCTCACGACTCGGCCAGGCGACCGTCTTCGTCACCATGCTCGCCATGCTGGCGGCAGCGGCGGCGATGTTCCTCGTCTGACTCGCACCCGACGTTCAAGGCCGCAGATCGCCTAGAACAGCGGCGGCTGGGCGCTCTCCTGCTCGTTTTCCTCATCGCTCGCCGCGCGGGATTCGCCGCCGTTGTCGTCCCCGGCCGCGATCGAGGCTTCGTCCGTCAGGCCGTCGAGGTAAAGGTGGCGGCCGAAGCCCTTGAGGTACTGCAGGCCCGTGCCGTGCTCGCGCGCGACCTTGATCTGGTTGAGCTTGGCGTCGAGGTCGTCGATGAAGTGCAGCACCACGGCCTCGGCGGTCATCGGTTCGACCACCGCCGAGAACTCCTTTTTGCCCTGGTGTGAGAGCACGAGGTGCTCGAGCTGAAGCTTGAGGTCGGCCGGAAAATCGGGGATCGCGGCCACCCGCTCGAGTAGCAGGTCGCGGCCGATCACCACGTGGCCCACCAGCCGGCCCTCGACGGTGTAGTCGTTCGAGGGGAAGCCGCCCAGCTCGCGGATCTTGCCGAGGTCGTGGAACAGCACGCCCAGGAGCAGCAGGTCGCGGTCGAGCTCGCGGTAGTGGGAGCTGACGGAGAGGGCCAGCTCCGCCATCGACACTACGTGCTCGAGCAATCCCCCACGGTAGGCATGGTGCATGGACTTGGCAGCCGGGTGCTTGCGCAAGGCCTCGCCGTAGATCGCCAGGGTGTCGCTCGCCAGCAGGGCGAGGGCGGGGCGGGAGATCTCCTCGCGAAACACCCGTAGGAGCCGGCGCCAGAGTTCATCCACGTCCTCGCGTGTGGACGGGATGAGCAGGGCCTCGTCGAAGCCGTGGCGACGGTCCTCGTCGGTTGCCTGCCGGCATTCGTCGATGGAGAGCTGCAAGGCATCGCGATAGAGCTTCACGGAGCCTCGGAAGGCCACGAAGTTGTAGGCCTCGAAGCGGCCGTCGAGGGCCGGGCTGTCGCTCCAGATCTTGGCCACCATGCTGCCGCTCGAGTCGGCCACCTCGAGGTCCATGTAGGAGCGGCCGTTGCGGTCCTGGCGCGTCTCCTTGCGGGTCAAGAGCGCGAAGCCCTGCACCTGGTCTCCCGCCAGCCAGGTGGCGATCGGAACGTTCTTGCGCATGGGCATGGTCGTGGCCGCTGCGCATCCGCCGGCCGCGGCCGGAAGACGGAGGCTGGGGCTGCCGGCAGAGTGTATGGCGGATGCGGGCGGGCGCCAAGGCGAAGCGTTACCTGTCCGCCGCCTGGCGCGCCTGCCGTCTGGCGTGCCTGGCATCTGGCGTGCCTGGCATCTAGCGTGCAGAGGCCGGCCCCATGCTTTCCACCGCCCGCAGCAGCACTGCCCTCCTCCTGGTGGGCCTCGCCTCGATAGTGTGTGCTTCGCCGGCCTCCGGCCAGGAGGCCGGCCCCTGGCCGGAGGCCGACCGCAGCTTCTTCTACGACGGCCCGGGCTGGCTGTTGGCGCCGGGGGAGCGGGAAAAACTCCTCACCACGGACGCCGCCAGCCGGGCGGCGTCGATCGCGGCGTTCCTCGACCACGACCCCATCCCGGAGACCGCCGAGCAGGAGCTCCAGGAAGGCATCCGGCGCCGACTCGAGCTGGCACGCTCGCTGTTCCTGTCGCCGGCCGACCTCCGCTACCAGCTCGTGTTCTTGAACGGCCCGCCGGCCGAGCGCATCGTGGTCGACTGCGGCCAGGCCTACAAGCCGCTCGAGGTCTGGAGCTACCCGCCGGCCACCGGCCCGGGCGCGCGTGGCATCGAGGCCCAGCAGGAGTCCGGGGCGGAGCCCGACACAGGCGAGGTCAAGGGCCGCTACCTGCGCCGGCGCTCGCGCTGGTCGGAGGAGCCGATGCTGGTGCTCTACCGCTCGACGCCGGTCGAGCCCTACCGCCTGTGGCGGCCCGACGACGGCAAGCGGGCCCTCTACACGCGGGAGATGGAGTACCTGCTCGAGCAGTACGACGAGCTGCGCAACTTCATCGTCGGCATGCGCTTCGATCTCCAGGCCTGCGACGAGGCACGCAAGATCGATCGCGCCACCGGCGTCGAGGGGCTCTCCGGGTTCCTGCGCGGCCGCCCGACCACGGCCGCCGTCGACGCCTTCGTGGGGCCGCCCAAGGACCTCGCCGCCTGGGCCCGCGAGGCTGCCCAGACCGTGCTCCCGCCCTCCGACAAGCCCACCCTCACGCTAGCGCCGCTGGCGGTCGAGTTCCCGCACTTCGCCGGCGAGCGCATGCTGGCCCGCATGATGGTGACACTGCCGGCGGGCGACCCGCTCACCGCCAACGCCGACGGCGACCTCGAGCTGATGGTCGAGGGCATTCTGTCGAGCGAAGGCCGGATCCTGGGCCAGGCCCGGCTGCGCTTCGAGATCGAGCCGCCGCCGGCCGGCCAGCAGATCAAGCTCGCCATCGACGAGCCGTTGCGCACCGGCATGCCGGTGATGGCTCACTTCAAGGTCTGGGATGCGACCAGCGGCGCCACGGCGTGGGTGGCGAGCGGGTTCCGGGTGCCCAAGAGCCCGACGCCCCCGGAGGGCACCTCCGGCCTGATGACCGCCGCGGCGCAGGGCGAGAAGCTCGCCGCGGAGGCCGCCGCGGTCGCCCGCGACAGCCTGATGCTCGCCCCGCCGCTCGAGGGCCAGGTGGTGCTCGGGCTGTGGCGCGCCATCGCCCTGGTCACCGGCGAAGGGATCAAGAAGGTGGTCTTCAAGGTCGACGGCGTGGCGCAGGTGACGCGGGTGACCGAGCCCTGGGAGGTCGAGCTGCGCCTGGCGACCTACCCCACGGAGCAGATCGTGCGCGTCGAGGGGCTCGACGGCGCCGGCAACCTGATCGCTTCCGACGAAGTGATCCTCAACCAGCCGCGCGGCGCCTTCCGGGTGCGGATCGTCGAGCCCAAGCGCGGCGCCCGGCTGGCGGGCGAGGTCACGGCGCGGGCCGAGGTGGTGGTGCCGGACGAGCGCACGGTGTCCAAGGTCGAGTTCAAGGTCAACGACCAGATGATCGCCACGCTCGAGAAGCCGCCGTGGACGGTGAAAGTAGTGGTGCCGGGCGCGGGCCAGACGGCCTACGTCGCGGCGACCGCCTTCCTCGACGACGGCCGCCAGGCGGAGGACGTGCGGTTCCTGAACGCGCCCGACTACGTGGAAGAGGTGGACGTGCGGTTGGTGGAGCTCTACACCACGGTGGTGGACCGCTCTGGCCGCCTCGCCCGCGGCCTGACCGACGCCGACTTCGAGGTGCAGGAGGATGGCCGCCGCCAGCAGATCACCAAGTTCGAGCTGGTCGAGAACCTGCCCCTGATCCTGGGCATCACGATCGACACCTCGGGCTCGATGGCGAGCTCGCTCGCCGAGGCGCAAGAGGCGGGCCGCAACTTCTTGAGCGAGGTGGTCCGCCCCACCGATCACTGCTTCGTGGTCGCCTTCTCCGGCAAGCCGACCCTGGTGATGCCGCCGACCGACGACGAGGGGGCCTGCATGCAGGGGCTCGACGGCCTGCAGGCCGTGGGCTGGACGGCGCTGCACGACGCGGTGGTGACCAGCCTCTACTACATGCGGGAGCTCGAGGGCCAGCGCGCCCTGGTGCTGCTCTCCGACGGCGACGACACCGCCAGCAGCATCCGCTGGGAAGAGGCGCTCGAATACGCCAAACGCAGCGGCGTGGCGGTGTTCCCGGTCGGCCTCGGGGTCGGCGCCGCCGACCTCCGCATCCGCGGCAAGCTCGGCGATCTGGCGCGGGAGACCGGCGGGCGCCTGTTCTACATCGACCGCGCCGAGGAGCTGGCGAGCGTCTACGACGAGATCGAGAGCGAGCTGCGCAGCCGCTATCTCATCGCCTACGCGCCGGACAGGAGCGACGAGACCGGCGCCTTCCACCTGATCGAAGTCAAGGTGAAGAAGGACGGGTTGAAAGCGCGCACCATCCGTGGCTACTATCGGTGAGCCCCGCGCCGGCCGCGCCCTCGTGGCCGGCGCCGGGCGACGATCATGCGCCTCCCGACTCGCACCGTAGCCCTCGCCGCCTTCCTTTCTCTGGCCGGTGCCGGAGTCTTCGCCGTGGGGGCCTTCGCCGCGGAGACCGGGGTCTTCGAGCTGGGGTCACTCAACAAGCGGTACGACCACCTGACCTCCGACCTGGCGCCGATCGAGACCGGCGGCATCAAGGTCCAGCTCTCCTCACCGCAGCACGAGCTCTCCCTGTTGTCGAACCGCTTGGTGCTGCGGCCCCTCGGCCCCGGCAGTTACGACCTCGCCCTGCAGATCGAGTTCGGCGGCAGCGGCTCGCTGATCGCCGACCTCGACGTCTCGGGCGCCGCCTCCAGGCTCACGGACGAGCTCGTGGTGCCGGCCCAGCGGCGCACGGTGCTCGCCAAGGTGAAGATCGCGCGCTCCCGCTCGGGCTACCTCATCACGCCGCTCGAGCTGCCGAGCGACTTCCAGGTCGAGATCGAGAGCCGCCTGGGCTCGCAGCTCGTCGCCGCCTGCCGGCCGCTCGGCCTGCTGATGCCGCTCAACTGCGACGACCTCGAGCGCGCGCTGACGCTGGTCTCGATCCCCATGCCGGCGCCGGGCGAGACCTACCTGTTCGAGAGCGAGCGCCTGGCGGAGAGCGAGCGCCGCGACCTGGACGCCTATCTGAAGCGCACCGGCGCTACGTTCCTCGAGTAGCCTGGAACGAAACCTACTGTGCGGTCCATCTGCTGCGTCGCGGGTCCTCCCCGCGATCCTCACGTACTGACGTGTACGCTGCGGTCGCCGGGTCCTCCCGCTCCTTGCACCTAGACCGCTCGCGACGGTTTCGTTCCAGGCTCAGATCGCGCGGCCAGCTCCCGGGGCCGCCGGCCAGGTCAGGCCCTCCTGCGTGGCCAGGGCGACGATCTCCTGGTGCTCGCGGACCCGGAAGAGGAAGGTGTGCCGCTCCGTGGGGCTGAGGCCGTCGGCCTTGGCGAGCAGCAGCCGATAGGCGAGGCGCAGGTGCGGCAGGGCGCCGCGCGGCCGGCTGTCGCGGCGGGCGAGCCAGGCGAGGGCCTGATAGAGGCGTAGCTCGCCGATCTCGCGGCGCTCCAGGTGCAGGCTCTCCCCGAGGAACGCCCCGAGATCGGCGGCGAGGCGCTCGACCCTGGCCTCGTCCGCGGCCGCCATCGCGAGGTCCAGCCAGGCTGTGAGGTCGAGCAGGATCGCCTCGCGATCGCCTACCCGTCGGTGCGCCGCCACCGCCTCGGCAAACGCCGAGGCGGCCTCGCTCCATTGGCGCTTGGCGAGCAGCACCTCGCCGATCAGTCGCTGGGCGTCGCCAAGGGCGGCGTTCAAGGAGCTCTGCAGCCGCAGGTCGAACTGCGCCCTGCGAGCTTCCTCGAGCGCGCTGTCGAAGCTCTCGAGGTGGAAGTAGTTCTCGGCCACGGCGAGCCGGGCGATGGCCGCGCCCGAGGCATCCTCGCTCGCTTCGCGCAGCGCCAGCGCCCGCCGCAAGGGGGCCGAGGCGGTGGCGAAGTCACCCAGGCGGGAGAGGGCCTTGGCGATGCCGAGCAGCGCAAAGCCGACTTCGGCGGGGTCCCCCGCGGCCGCCAGCACGCTTTCGGCTTCCCGGTAGTGGGCCAGGGCGGCGGGGTAGCGGCCCTCGAGCAACGCGATCCGGCCCAGGGCGGAGAGCGAGCTGCCGACGGCCTTCGGCTTGTCGAGGTGGCGGCGGATGGCGAGCGCCCGCTCGTGGAGCTCGAGGCCGTCGCGCAGCCGGCGCTGGTGCACGGCGACATTGCCGAGGTGGAAGAGGCAGCTCGCGGCGAGCGAGGAGGTGTCGGCCGGCCCGAGGTGGGGAAGCACCCGCTCGAGCAGCTCGCCGGCCTCCTGGTGGTGCTCCTGGCGGATCAGCAGCCGCGCCAGGTGGAGCACCAGCACGGCGCCGGCCAGCGGCTCGCGGGCGCCGGGCCCCGAGAGCGCCTGGCGAAGGGTCGCCTCGGCATCCGCCAGGCGCCCTTCCTGCTCCTCGAGCTCGGCGGCGAGGCCCGCCAGGGCCAGCGCCTTCCTGGAGTCGCCCTGGGCCAGGGCGCGGGCGAGAGTCAGCTCGTCGGCGAGGTCCCGCAAGCGCCCCAGCTTTCTGGCCAGGGGCAGGAGGTGCCAGAGGATCAGCAGCTCGAGCTGCGGCTGGCCGCTCGGCAGGTCCTTGGCGCGCTTCCGCAAGGCGTCGAGCTCAGCGGCGAGGGCCTGGAAGAGCGCTTCGGGCGGCGCCCCTCCCTCCGCCACCGCCTCGAGCAGCGCCGTGAGCCCCAGCGGCGAGGTGGCGAGCAGCGCGTAGCGCGGCCAGGCAGCCTGCGGCACCGCCGGCAGCGTCTTCCCCAACGTCAACCGGAGGCGGGCGGCCTCCGCGCCGGGAAGGGTGGCGCGCAGCGCCGCGGCCAGGGCCGGGCAGGCGAGCACCAGGCCGGGGCCCCAGGCCGACGGGGCCGCCTCGGCCCAGCCCTCCTTCACCCACGCTCCTGCCCAGCCGGCCGCGAGCGCCTCGCCCCCGGCCGCGGCCAGGGCCTGCGGCGGCACCGGCAGGCCGGCGACGGCCAGCAGGCGGGAGGCGAGCGGCCCGCCCAGGCGGCGGGCCTCGGCTTCCGCGTGCTGCACCAGCCGCTCGGAGGGAAGGTAGGTCGTCGCTTCGCTGCCACCGAAGAAGAAGCTGCCGAGCACCTGGCGAATCAGGCCGGCCTGGACCATCGCCGTCAAGCCCTCCTCCAGTGCGAACGGGTTGCCGTGCGCCACCTCCAGCAGGGTGGTCTGCACGGCGGCGGGAAGCGACAGGCTGGCGCCGAGCCGCGAGAGCGTAGCCGCGAGGTCGGCGGCAGGCAGCGGCTCGACGCGCGCCCCCAGCGCGGAGGAGCGCCTGAGGCCAGCCGGCAGCGAGCGGCCGGCCGCGACCAGGCGGAAGCCGCCCTTCGCGGTGGCCGTCTCGGCCAACCATGCGAGGAAGGCGAGATCCTCCGCGGTCGCCCCTTCGAGGCCGTCCACCACCACGACCGGCGGCCGGCCCGCCGCCCGGCCCAGCTCGGCGAGGAGGCCGGGCAGGGCGGGCCCGACCCGCTGGTCGTCGACGCCGAGGTCCGCCAGCCCTTGAAAGGCCGCGCCCGCCGCGGTGCCGGCGGCCAGCATGCGGAGGAGGAGCTGGGTGGTGAGCGTCGGCCCCGCCTGCCGTGCCGGCCTCGGACTCGTCCACAGCACGGGAGCGCCGGCGCCCGCCAGAGCCTCCCAGACCGCACGCGTCTTGCCGCAGCCTGCCGGGCCGGTCACCACCACCCGCGGTGCCGGGGAGGCCAGCACCTTGTCGAGCTCCGGCCGGGGCACGTAGGCCGAGCGGCGCTTGAGCGGGCGGGGGTTCCGGTAGGGTGGCGCTTCGGTGTCCTCGCCGAGGGCCTGGACCAAGGGCACCCGCAGGCCACCGAGCCCCTGGAAGGTCCCGGCCGGCCGCAGCTTGCGGCGCACCTCCAGGCGGGCCGCGGCGTGCGTGGTGAGGAAGACCTTGCCCGCTTCGAGGGCCGGCGCCCGCCGCTCCGTCTCCTCGAGCAGGGGGTTGGCCACTACCGCGGCGGCGGGGAGCTCGATCTGCCCGGGCAAGAGCAGGAAGCGCAGGCCGCCGCCCCGCGGGCCGGGGCCACCGCCGGCGGCGGCGGTGGCGGAAAGCAGCTCGGCGGCCACCACCAGGGCGGCATCGAAGACCGCCGGGTCGCCGGCCTCCGGCACCACGGCGCAGAGGTTGGGCCGTGGCCAGAGCACCCCGGGGCGCTCGCGCACCGCGCCGCGTGCCGCCGCCAGGGTCTCGGCCCGGCCGTGCTCCTCCCACACCCGGAGCAAGGCGGCGGGCACGATGAGGCGGGGCTCAGGGGCGCGGTCCTGGTCCATGGTCGCCACGCACGTAGGACTGCCGTGGGGAGCGCCGGGGCCTCAGGGCTTGCTCAGCGAGAAAACTGCGATATTCTAGGGGCCGGCCTGGAAGCTGAAGGGCCGACCGCCGTCGTCGCCTCGCACCCTGAATCCCAGCCCAGATCGCCGTCCCCCAGACGGTGAATCTGCTTGCGGCAATTCGCGTCGGAGGAAAACTGAGCATGCGCTCCCGCCGTCTAATGAATCGGCTCTATTATTTCACAATTGAAGACGAAAGCATCCTCGCCGAGGCGTTCGGCAAGCTCGAGGATGACGTCTACGCCATCACCTACAAGGTCACCGGCACCGACGACGTCTTCGTCACCACCCGCGAGACCAAAGACGCGATGGATCGCAACGACGTCTCCTACAACCTCCTGGCGGAGGAGGACGCGTCGCGCATCTCCATCTATCACTCGCCGCTGTCGCGCGAGGAGCTGTCCGACTACGAGGACGCGATCCGCGCCCTCGCCCTCGCCCACCGCGCCATCGCGCTCGCCTGCGTCGGCGTCAACGGCGAAACCAACCTTGGCTTCGACCTTTCTGAAGGTCCGAAGCAGTACACGTATTTCTCGGCTCCGGGCGGCCACACCTTCATCTGGCGCCTGTTCTTCGAGCGCGAGGACGCGCAGAGCTTCCTCGAGCGCTGGACGTTCGGCGAGAAGCGCGCCCTGGAGTGGGCCGCTTCGATCCCGCTCGTCTCGGCGAGCGAGCTGCGGTCGTATCATTGACGTACCCGGCGGCCGATACCACTCACTCCGTCTCCGAGCTCTGCGACGGCATCCACGCCCTCCTCGCGGAGGCCTTCCCGTCGTTGTGGGTGGCGGGGGAGGTGCAGCGGGTCCGGCGTAGCCAGCGCGGCCACCTCTACTTCGAGCTCGTCGAGAAGGGCGCCGGCGACGAGGTCGCGGCCAAGCTCGACGCCGTGATCTGGCGCACCGACCTCGAGCGCATCAGCCGCCTGCTCGCCGCCTCGGGGCAGTCGATCGCCGAAGGGGTGGATCTGCGCTGCCGGGCCGGGGTGGACTTCTACCCGCCCGGCGGCCGGCTGCAACTCGTGGTGCGCGAGGTCGACCCGCTGGCCACCCTCGGCCTGCTCGAGCGCCGCCGCCAGCAGACGCTCGCCGAGCTGGCCGCGGCCGGCCTCCTCGACAAGAACCGCGGCCTGGCCCTGCCCGATCTCCCGCTCGAGGTGGCGCTCGTCACTTCGCACGGCAGCGCCGCCTACCACGACTTCCTCTCTACCCTGCGCGAGAGCGGCTACGGCTTCCGGGTGCTCTTCGTACACGCCTCGGTGCAGGGCAAGAACGCGGAGCGCGAGATTGCCTCGGCCCTCGCGGCGCTGGCCGGGTCCGGCGCGCGCCTGGCCTGTGCCGTGCTGGTGCGCGGCGGCGGCTCGCGCTCCGACCTCGCCGTATTCGACAGCCGCGAGGTCGCCCTCGCCGTGGCCGGCGCGCCCTTCCCCGTAGTCACCGGGCTCGGCCACGAGATCGACCAGGCGATCGCCGACCGCGTGGCCCACACCGCGGTGAAGACCCCCACCAAGGCCGCCGAGCTGCTGGTGGAGATGGTGGCACGCGCCGAGCAGGGGCTCGCCGCGCTCGCCGGCGGGCTCAAGTCCGCTGCCCTGCTGCCGCTCGACCGCGGGCGGCACCGCCTGGCGCTTGCCGAGCACGGGGTGACGCGCGCCCGGCACCGCTTGGCGCTCGCGGGCTCGCGCCTGGCCGAGCTGCACCGTTCGCTCGGCCGCGCCGGCCTCGTTCTACTGCGCACCGCCGCCCACCGCCGCCGGGCTCTGGCCGAGCGGCTGCGCGACGCCTCGCCGCGCCTACTCGATCGCCGGGACGGAGAGCCGCGGCTTGCCGCGGCACGGCTCGCGTCCGCGTCGCGCGGCCAGCTCCGCGCGGCCTCGCGCGTCCTCTCCGGGCTCGAGCGCCTGTGCCTGGAGCTCGGCCCCGGCCGTACGCTGCGCCGCGGGTTCACCATCACCCGCACGGCGGGCGGCGCGCTGATCCGCTCCCCGGCGGCGCTCGAGGCGGGCGAGCGCATCGTCACCGAGACGGCCGGCGGCACCCTGGCGAGCCGCGTCGAGAGCGCCCTCGCCCAGGCCGCCGGCGTGGAGGCCCGTGCCGTATGAGCTCCGAAAAGACGAACCAGCCGGCTGCGAGCGCCGCCTCCGAGGCGCCGGCACCGAGCTTCTCCGAGGCGATGGCCGAGCTGGAGTCGATCCTGGCGCGTATCGAGAGCGAGGAGATCGACGTCGACGACCTCGCCCACGAGCTGCGGCGGGCGAGCGAGCTGCTGGAGATCGCGCGCGGCAAGATCCGCAAGGCCGAGGTGGAGGTCACGCAGATCGTGCAGGCGCTCGACGCCGAAGAGCGCGACAGCGAGTAGCGCGCCTGCGGCGTCAGGTCACGACACAACGGCGAAGGTCGACCAGGGCGCCGCAACGCCGGCCTTGCCAGCGCTCCCGCCCGTCCGTAGGATGGGCCGGTGCGTCTTGCTTCCGTGCGCGGCCCGCTCGCGGGCTGCCTGCTCGCCGCCCTAGCCGTCTCCGCCGTCGAAACCCCGGCGCCCGAACCGGCGCTCTCCGACCCGCCCGCCAAGTACACTGCCTGGCTCGCCGAGGTGGCGGTCCTGATCTCGGACGCCGAGCGCCAGGCGTTCCTCGCCCTGGGCAAGGATTTCCAGCGCGAGGAGTTCATCCGCCGTTTCTGGCAGGCGCGCGATCCCTACCCCCAGACGGCGCGCAACGAATTCCGAGAGGGATGGAACGAGCGGGTGGAAGAGGCGCGCAAGCGCTTCGACGGGCTGGAGGGAGCCCGCGCGCGGATGCTCCTGGCGCTGGGGCCGCCGGAGTCCACAGTGCGCGCCTCCTGCAGCGAGCTGCTGCGGCCGCTGGAGATCTGGTGGTACTCCCGGGTGCGCGGCGTGCGCGATTCCTTCGCCCTCGTCTTCGTGGCGCCCACCGGCGCGCCGGGAGGGCCGTTCGAGCTCTGGCACCCGACCCAGGGCCTGCAATCGCTGCTCTCGCCGTCGAGTCAGGCCTTCTCCGAGCCTGCGCCGAGGGACCTGCTCGTGCCCGGCGGCGCCGCGCGGGGGCGCGCCAGCTCGCGGGGGAACGACGGCGAGGGAATGGGCGCCTCGGGGTTCGGGTCGGCCCCTGCTTTGGGAGCTTTGGGGGCGGGAAGCGAGCCCGGCCGGGTCTTCGCGGCCATCGCCGAGCGCTGCAGCCGCGGCGACGACATCCTCTCCGGCCTGGCGAGCGCCGTCGACCTGGGAGCGGCCGGCGTCGAGCGCGCGCTGCTGCCGCGGCCGAGCGATGAGTGGCTGCGCACCTTCGTGGCCTACTCGACCGACCTGCCCGCCGGCGCCGCCATCTTCGAGGCCGACCTCGCCGTCGCCTTTCCCGGCCGCCAGCAGAGCCGCACCGTGATCCAGGGCCTGCTCTCCGTGCCAGTGCCGGAGGGGGTGCCAGTGCCGGAAGGGGTGCCAGTGCCGGAAGGGGAGGGAGGCGCGGCGCGCCAAGGCTACGTGCTCGACGGCGAGGTGCTGCGCGGCGAGGAGCTGTTCGAGCACTTCCGCTACCGGTTCCAGATGGGCGCCGCGGACCGGGTCGAGGGTCGCTGGCCGCTCCTGTTCCAGCGCCTGCTGCGGCCCGGCGAGTACACTTTGATCCTCAAGCTCGAAGAGCAGGGCAGCGGCCGCTTCTTCCGCGCCGAGCGGCAGCTCTCGGTGCCGGCCGAGACGGGACCCGCGACGGTGCCGGCGGGGCCAGCGGCCGCCGCCTCGGAGCTGACGGGTGCCGGCCCGGCAGCCCCCGCGCGCGACCCCCGGGCGCCGGTGCTCGCCGAGGCGAACGCGGCGCTCGCCGGGAGCGACAGCGCCGTCGAGCTGCTGGCGCCGCCGGCGCGCCTGCTCACCGGGCGCCAGCGCTTCGAGGCCCTGGCGGTGGGCGCTACGGTCTCGCGGGTGCGCTTCGACCTCGACGGCAAGCCGGTGCTCACCAAGCGCGAGCCGCCGTTCAGCGCCGAGGTGGACCTCGGCCCCGCGCCGCGCATCCATCGGCTGCGGGCGGTGGCGCTCGACACCGAGGCGCGCGAGCTCGCGACCGACGAGCTGATCGTCAACGCCGGGCCGCACCGCTTCGCCGTGCGTCTGATCGAGCCGCGGCCCGGCGAGCGCTACACGGCGAGCGTGCCGGCCGCCGCCGTGGTCGAGGTGCCGGAGGGCGAGGTGCTCGAGCGCCTCGAGCTCTACCGCGGCGAGGCCCTGGTCGCGACCCTCTTCCAGTCGCCGTTCTCGCAGCCCATCCTGCTCCCCGCCGGCGAGGAGGCGGCCTACGTGCGGGCGGTGGCGCATCTCGCCGGCGGCGGCTCGGCCGAGGACGCCGTGCTGATCAACAGCCCGCAGTTCGGCGAGAGCGTGAAGGTGCGCTTCGTCGAGCTCTACACCGCGGTCGTCGATCGCCGCGGGCGGCCGGTCGAGGGCCTGGCGCGCGACGACTTCCGGGTGTTCGAGAACGGTGCCGAGCAGAGCGTGATGCGCTTCGAGAAGGTGCGCGACCAGCCCATTCACGCCGGCATCCTGCTCGACACCTCGGCCTCGATGCTCGAGGAGCTCGACGACGCCGAGGCGGGCGCCCTCCAGTTCTTCCGCTCGGTTCTGACGCCGAGGGACCGCGCCGCGGTGATCACCTTCAATGACGGGCCGCGCCTCGCCGTGCGCTTCACCAGCGACCCCGAGGTCCTGGCCGGCGGCCTTTCCGGCCTGACCGCCGAGGGCGAGACGGCGCTCTACGACAGCCTGATCTACGCCCTCTACTACTTCAGCGGCCTGTCCGGAAAACGCGCCCTGATCCTGCTCTCCGACGGCGAGGACTCCTCCAGCCGCTACCGCTTCGAGGAGGTGGTCGAGTACGCCCGCCGCACGGGCGTAGCGATCTACCCGATCGGCATCGATCTCGCGAGCCGCCAGAACGAGTTCCGCCTGAAGCTCTCGCGCCTGGCGCGGGAGACGGGGGGGCTCGCCTTCTTCACCGAGGGCGCGAGCGGCCTCGGCCGTGCCTACGACGCGATCGCCGCGGAGCTGCGCTCGCAGTACCTGCTCGCCTACCAGTCGGCGAGCGAGGGGAGAGACGAGGCGTTCCGCGAGATCGAGGTGAAGATGCGGGAGGCGGGGCTGGATGCGAAGACGATCCTCGGCTACTACCCCTGAGAGCCCATGAGGAAACCTGCTGCGCGGGCCACCTGCAGCGTCGCGGGTCCTCCCGGGAATCCTCACAGGCTGTCGTGTATGCTCCGGTTCCCGGGCCCTCCCGCTCCTTGCATCTGGCCCGCTCGCTACGGTTTCCTCACGGGCTCTTCACCTTGCTGCCCCGCCTGATCCTTGCCTCCGGCTCGCCGCGGCGGCGGGAGATGCTCTCCAGGCTCGGCCTGGAATTCACCGTGCGGGCGATCGACCTCGACGAGACGCCGCTCGCCGGCGAGCCGGCCGAGGCCATGGTGCGCCGGCTGGCTCTCGCCAAGGCGCGGGCGATCGCCGAGAGCGGGGAGCTGATCCTGGCGGCCGACACCGTGGTGGTGCTCGAGGGCGATCTGCTCGGCAAACCGCGCGACAGCGCGGCGGCCGTGGCCACACTCACCCGGCTGGCTGGCCGCGAGCACACGGTCGCGACGGGTGTGGCCCTCTTCGAGCCGGACGCCGGCGGCGGCCGCGAGAGGGTGACCGTCGAGGTTTCGAGAGTGCGGATGGCGCCGATGAACGAGCTCGAGGTCGCGTGGTACGTGGGCACCGGCGAGCCGCTCGACCGGGCCGGGAGCTACGCCATTCAGGGACATGGCGCACTCTTCGTCGACGCCGTCGACGGCAACTACAGCAACGTGGTGGGGCTGCCGCTGCCGGCGACCTACCGGCTGTTCCGGGAGATGGGCTACGACCTGCTGCAGTGGGCTGCCGGCGACGGCCTCAGTCGCCCACCTTGATCGGATCGCCGAGCTGATTCAACGCAAAGTTGGCCATGATCTGGTGGCCGTTGAAATCGAGCACCCGGATATCCTGCGCCTTCTCGAGATCGGCCGCGATCGAGGCGAAGGAGTGGCTGTAGCGCTGGCGGACGGCTTCCAGGTCCACCTCGTAGGCGATGAACTTGTCGATGCCCTTGTATCGCAGCTTCTCGACCAGCCGCTCGTCGGTGAGCTGGGGGAAAGTCGAGAGCACCAGGATCGGCCCGGTGCCGGTGAAGATCAGGTATGCGCGGGTCGAGGCGTGGACGCTCATGGCTTTCTCTCTCGAGGGACGGCGGGAAGCTAACGCCCCCGGTGGGGCCTGTCAAGGCGACGGGAGCGGCGCGTGAGCCCTCGCCGCGCCGCCGGGGCGGCGCCCCCTGCCGTGGTCCTCGTGCGGCCGCAGGAGGAGGGCAACGTGGGCGCGGTGGCGCGCGCCATGGCCAACATGGGCCTCGAACGGCTGCTGCTGGTCGAGCCGGCGGTGCCGCTCGGCTCGATGGCCCGGGCCCTGGCCGTCAAGGCGCGGGGCATCCTCGCCGGCGCAGAGCGGTTCCCCTCGCTCGCCGAGGCGGTGCGGCCTTTCCAGCGGGTGGTGGGCACCACCGCCAGCCGGGGCCGCCGGCTGCCGATGGCCCCGCTCGCCCCCCGCGAGCTCGGCGCGGCCATCGCCGCCGAACCCGAGGTCGGTACGGCGCTGGTCTTCGGCCCGGAAACGAGCGGGCTCACGCTGGAAGAGCTGGCGCTCTGCGGCGCCGTGGTGGGGGTGCCGGCCGCGGCGCGGCACCCGACCCTGAACCTCGCCCAGGCGGTGCTGATCGTCGCCTACGAGCTCTTTCTGGCGCGCCGGCCGCGGGCCACCGGTGAGAGCACCGAACGGCCCGCTCCACCCGAGGCCCCGGCCAGGGCGGAGCAGGTCGAGGGGCTGTTCCGGCAACTCGAGCCCCTGCTCGCCGCCATCGGCTTCGCTCGTGACGAGAGCTTCGCGGGGGTGCTCCGCGACCTGCGCCGGCTGGCTGCCCGAAGCGAACTCACGGAGCGGGAGGTAGCGATCCTTCGGGGCATCTGCCGGCGTGCCGGCGTGCGGCTGGCGCACCAGCCGAAATTGGGGGCGGGCTAGCCCCAAGAAGGGCTAGCGGGGAGCGCCGGCGTGCGCTTCCTCGGTGCTCCTGCGCACGCGCCGGGAGAGGCCGCGCAGCATGGCGACCGTGACGCGCTCGGCCGTCGCCGCTTCCTGGAACAGCAGCAGGGCGGTGAGGGCCTCGCGCTCGATGTCCAACGCCTGGAAGATGGGCAGGATCTCTTCGGCGAGCTGCTTGATCTCGGCGCTGCGCCCCTGGCGGGCGTAGACCTCGGCGAGGTCGAGCGAGATCACGGCGGCATACGCGCTCATCCCCTGGGCAACGAAGGTGTTGCGGGCCCGCTCGAGGAGGGCCTCGGCCTGTTGCTCCTGGCCCAAGCCGGCGGCGATCCTGCCCTGCAGCCAGACGAGCTTGTGGCGGAGAAGCGGGTCGGCGTAGCGGTCGTAGAGCTCGCGGCTCTTGACCAGCAGGGAGCGTGCCTCCATGTAGCGCCCGGCTTCCGCGAAGAAGTCGATGAGGTTGTGGCGGGTACCGAGAGCGAGCTTGGGCTCGCGCTCCAGGTCCAGGACCTTCATCGCCTTCTGCAGGGTGGCGATCGCGCGGTCGGGCTCGAATCGCAGTCTGTGGAGCTCCGCCAGAGTGAGCATCACGCGGCCGGCCAGATGCGGGTCGCCGATCCGGCGGAAGGCGGCGATGGCGCGCCGCAGCAGCGGCTCCGCCTCGGCCATGCGCCGCTGGTAGAGGTGCAGCGTGGCGCGGCGATGCAGGTACAGGGCCCACTCCACCGGGTCCTCGGTGCCGGCGGCGAGCAGCTCGCTGGCGCGATCGAAGGCCTCCTCCGCGCCTTTGAGGTCGGTCGCGATACGCCGGCAGTTGCCGATCGAAACCCAGCAGCGGCCCTTGAGGTCGTTCAGGATCCGTTCCTGGTAGAGCGGCGGCTCGAACTGCTCGGCGATGGCCAGGGCCAGCAAGGCGAGCTCCTCGGCCTGGCGGGAATCGGTGGACCAGGCCTGGGAGCAGCGCTCGATCAGGTGCTGAGCCAGCCCCCAGCTCTGGTAGCGGCGGGTGTTGCGCACCAGCACGGTCTGCCGCGCCGCCGGGTGGCGGGCGAGATCGGCGTAGAGGAGCGGTGCCTGCTCGCGCTCCCGCTCCAGGCTCGCCTGACGCTCGGCCAGCACCTCCAGGGTTCTCGAGATGGCGGATTCGTAGGCGTGGCTCTGCCGGTCGGGCTCGGCCAGCAGCGTGGCGCGCAGGTCGGCCGCCAAGGCGCGGCCGGGCTCGGTGGCCTCTACCCGTTCCCGGCATTCGGAGCAGTTGAACAGATGCCAGCCGATCTGCAGCTTCGCCCGGCGCTCCAGACCGCCGGCGACGAAGCGCTGCAGGGCGTCCGCGTCAGGATGATTCCTGGGCATTCAGGCTCCGTCCCGCGTCAAAAAGTACATGACCTCCCCTCGCGAGAGTGCAGACCGGGGTCGCAGTCGTAACATGGCCGTGCTCGGACGGCCATTATACGCGTCCTCTCATTTTAATCCAGCCGCAACTCCTGGCAGGACGCGCCCAGGCGCTGCAGATGCCTCTACAGGCTTAGTCGTTGGGGTCCCAGCCAGGGCTGACCTGGATGATCTCGCCGCCGCTGTCCGGGTCCCTGGGGGCCAGGTCGTTGGGGTCCCAACCAGGGCTGACTTTCGCTGCTTCTTCTCGCTGGCCGCCGAGCCAGCGGGCGAGCGGCGAGTCGAGCAACCAGTCGATCGCCGCCTCCAGGAAGCCGACGGCGAAAACCGGCTCTTCGCGGCCCGGAGCGCGGGGCGCTGCCCAGGCCGGGGACACAGCCGCGAGACAAAGAGCTACCGCCAAAGAGAGGGACAACAGTCTACGGGTGGAGGGGTACATGGACATCGGTGCTCTCCTCAGGATCGGGCCTGGATTGGATGAGTGGGTGGGTCCCACGGTCGACTCTCCCTTTCTCAGCCTGTGGCCATTCTGAGGCCCGCCGGGCTGGCTGGGCACTGACATCGCTGCTCGGACGGCCGCCACTCGAGGAGCGCGATTCATACAGTCTCTTCAAAAAGAGCAGAAGCCAACTGAGACATGATGAGCCCTCTTCTAGGAAGAGTCTCCAGGTCGGCTTAGGGTGACAACTCCGGCCCATGGCGTGCGCGATCGCGATGATAGACTGCCGTGTCTAATGCTCGTCGCAGCTCCTGCTAAAGCCCAGATCGCCCACAGCCTGGCCCGCGCTCCCGTGATCGGCGTCGTCCGCACCGCCTCCTTCGAGGACGGGCGGGCGCAGGCGGAGGCCTTTCTCGACGCCGGCCTCGAGCTCGTCGAGATCACCTTCAGCGTACCCCGGGCAACGGCGCTGGTGACTGAGCTTCAGGCCCGCCGCGGCGCCGGCCCGCCCTGGATCGGCATGGGGACGGTGACCGGCCCGGGCCGCGTGGCCGCGGCCGTGACCGCGGGGGCGGAGTTCCTGGTCAGCCCCAATGCCGGCCGGGAGCTGCTGCAGGCGGCACGCGAGAGCGGGCTGTACCTGGTGGCCGGAGCCTTGACGCCCACCGAGATCGTGGCGGCGAGCGAGGGCGGCGCCGACCTGGTGAAGATCTACCCGTTGCCGCCGGTGGGTGGGCCGCGGTACCTGGCCACCATCCGCCAGCCGCTGTCCGACATTCCGATGCTGGCGGCCGGTGGCTTCGGGGTCGAGGAGATTCCCGAATACCGCGGCGCCGGAGCGGTTGCCTTTGGCCTGGGATCGCCCTTGCTCGGGGACGATCGGGAGGAGACGCGGCGGCGCGTCGCGCGCGCCTTGAGGCTGGCGCGCGGAGAGGAGGCTCGATGAGCACAACGACACCCCCTCGGCACGTCGTTTTCGACGCGACGCCCGAGATCTTCGCGACCGACAGCAACGGCAGCTTCTCTTTTCCGCTGGTGGTCGGCGGCAATGCCGTGATCCCTTCCAGCGACTACGACGAGGCCCGGTTCGTGGTCTCCATCTGGCACCCCTCGGGCCAGCGCTCGATCGACCTCGACCGCGCGTACGTCGAGCTGCGCGCCTGCTTCGATCAGGAAGACCAGCACTGGATCAAGCTCGCCGAAATCGAGCCGGTGGTGCCGCCGTACTCCGGCGGAGAGAGCTTCGACGGCTGGGTGGTGCTGCCGGTGATGGCGGCGGAGAGCTCGTTCGCCGTGGTCGGCAGCGGCTTCGACTCCCGGGCGCGGGTGCAGGTGCGGGCGAGCGTGTACCTGGTGGCGTGAGGCGCCGCAGAGACCAGCGGCGCATGGATCACCTGCAGCTCCTCGCCCGTCTCGCCCAGCCGGCAGAGAGCAAGCTCGTCCTGCTGGTGCTCGACGGCGTCGGCGACATCGCGACCGACGAGCAGCCAGAGACGGCCCTCGGCCGCGCCCGGCTTCCCAACCTCGACGCGCTGGCCGGCCGCTCGGCCCTGGGGCGGATCGTGCCGGTGGCGACCGGCATTACGCCCGGCAGCGGCCCCGGCCACCTGGCGCTCTTCGGCTACGACCCCTTGAGCCGCGAGGCCGACATCGGCCGCGGCGTGCTCGAGGCCCTGGGCTCCGGCCTGACCCTGAAGCCGGGGGAGGTGGCGGTGCGCGGCAACTTCGCGACCGCCGACGCGGCCGGCAACCTGACCGACCGCCGCGCCGGGCGCATCCCCACCTCCGAGTGCGTGCGCCTGGTCGGCCGGATGCGGGAAGCGATCGCCGCCCGTCCGGTCTCCGGCCTCGAGGTCGAGATCGAGCCGGGCGAGGGCCATCGCTTCGTCCTGGTGCTCAAGGGGGAGGGCCTCTCGGCCGCGGTCTCCGACACCGACCCCCAGCAGCTCGGCGTGCCGCCGCTGCCGCCCGAGCCCCTGACCCCGGAGGCCGCCTCCACTGTCGAACGGCTGCGCCGGGCCCTGCCGGTGCTCGAGGCGGCGATCGCCGGCGAGCCCCAGGCCAACCGGCTGCTGCTGCGCGGCTTCTCCGTGCTGCCCCACCTGCCGCAGATGGGCGAGCTCTATGGCCTGCGGCTGGGGGCCTTCGCCGGCTATCCGCTCTACCGCGGCGTGGCCGGCGCCTGCGGCATGGAAGTGGTGCCCTGCGGCAAGCGGATCGGCGAGATCCTCGACACCGTGGCCGAGCACTGGCAGCGCTTCGACTTCTTCTTCCTGCACGTCAAGCAGACCGACCAGGCCGGTGAGGATGGCAATCTGGCGGCCAAGGTCGAGGTGCTGGAGGAGGTCGACGCGGCGCTGCCACGGCTGCTGGCGCTCGGGCCGGACGTCCTCGCGGTCACCGGCGACCACTCCACCCCGGCGCCGCTCAAGGCCCATAGCTGGCACCCCGTGCCGCTCCTCCTGTACTCGAGAGTCTGCTTCCGCGACGGCGGGCAGGACTTCTCGGAGCTGGCCTGCACGGCGGGGCATCTGGGGACCTTTCCGTCGCGCGAGCTGCTCGGCCTGATGCTGGCCAACGGCGGGCGGCTCAAGAAGTTCGGGGCATAGGGCTTGGTATCATTGCTCGCGGAGGGCGCCAGGGAGAGATGAGCGAGGCTACCGAGAAACGGCTGTCTCTCGAGCTCGACGGCACCGTCCTCGAGCTCGTCGAGGGCGATATCAGCGAGCTCGAGGTCGAGGCCCTGGTCAACCCTGCCAACGAGTCGCTCAAGTTGGGCACCGGGGTGGCGGGCGCGATCAAGAAACGCGGCGGGCCCTCGATTCAGGAGGAGTGCGACCGCATCGGCGGTACGCCGGTCGGCACCGCGGTGATGACCGGCGCCGGCAAGCTCAAGGCCAAGCGGGTGATCCACGCCGTGGGCCCGCGCATGGGGGACGGCGACGAGGACCGCAAGCTCGCCGCCGCGGTGCGCGCCGCGCTCGCCCTGGCGGACAGGAACGGCCTGCGCTCCATCGCCCTGCCGGCGATCTCGACCGGCAACTTCGGCTTCCCCATCGACCGCGCTGCCCGCATCATGCTGACCGAGATCCACCGTTACCTGCAGGGCGGGACGAAGCTCGACCGGGTCATCGTCTGCCTGTGGGGCGACGACGCCTTCGACACCTTCCGGCGCGAGCTGCGGCGCGGCTTCCGTTGATGCTCTCCGAGCTGAAGGGCGATCTCGCCGGCCGCCTCGCGGCCCGCATCCGCGAGCTCTACGGCTTGGAGCAGCAGCCGGCGCTGGAGGTGCCGCCGCGCCGGGACCTCGGCGACCTCTCTTTCCCCGGCGCCCTGCAGCTCGCCAGGACGCTCAAGAAGAACCCGCGCGCCATCGCCACCGAGCTCGCCCAGGGTCTGGAGCTGCCGCCCCGGGTCGCCGAGCTCAAGGTCGAGGGCGCCGGCTACCTCAACTTCTACCTCCACCGCCCGGCGGCCGTAGCCCGGCTGCTGGCCGAGGAGGTCCTGGCACCCGCGCCGCGGGCCGGCAAGGTGGTGGTCGAGCACACCAACATCAACCCCAACAAGGCGGCGCACATCGGCCACCTGCGCAACGCCGTGCTCGGCGACGTGCTGGTGCGCTGCCTGCGCGCACTGGGCTTCGCGGTCGAGACCCAGAACTACATCGACGACACCGGCGTGCAGCTCGCCGACGTGGTGGTGGGCTTCGCCGACTTGCGCGGCATGGGCGCCGCCGAGGTCGCGGCGCTGCCCGAGCCCTTCGACTTCTACTGCTGGGACCTCTACAGCGAGGTCGGCCGCTGGTACGAGGCCGACCCGGCGCGCCGCGAGCTGCGCCAGGCGACGCTCCACGGCCTCGAGTCCGGGCACGGCGAGCGCGCCGAGCTCGGCCGCCTGGTGGCGCGGCGGGTGCTCCGCCGCCACCTCGCCACCATGCGCCGGCTGGGGATCGGCTACGACCTGCTGACCCGCGAGAGCGAGGTGCTGGCCCGGCAGTTCTTCACCCGTGCCTTCGAGCTGCTCGAGGCCTCGGGCGCCGTGCGACTGGAGGAGGAGGGCAAGAACCGGGGGTGCTGGGTGATGCCGCTCGCGGGGAGCGAGGAGTTCGCCGGCCTCGAGGACCCCGACAAAGTGATCGTGCGCTCGGACGGCACGGTGACCTACGTGGGCAAGGACATCGCCTACCAGCTCTGGAAGTTCGGCCTCCTGGGCTGCGATTTCAGCTATCGCTTCTGGGAGGAGGAGGGCGTCTGGGAGACTGGTGCGGACGGGGTGGCCGACCATCCAAACTTCGGCGGCGCCTCGCGGGTGATCAACGTCATCGACGCGCGCCAGAGCTACCTGCAGAAAATCGTGCGCGCCGGGCTCGAAGCCCTCGGCCACCGCGAGCAGGCGGCGGCCTCCGTGCACTTCGCCTACGAGATGGTGGCGCTCTCGCCGGCCACCGCCCGCCAGCTCGGCTTCGCGGCCGAGGAGGAAGGCGAGGCCGGCAAGGCGCTCGAGATGTCCGGCCGCAAGGGCATCGGGGTCAAGGCCGACGATTTGCTCGACCAGTTGATCGAGAAGAGCCGCGAAGAGATCGCGGAGCGCAATCGCGAGCTCCCCGAGGAGGATCTCGCCGACCTGGCCCGCCAGATCGCCACCGCCGCGCTGCGCTTCTTCATGGTCAAGGCGACGACCACGCGCGTCATCGCTTTCGACTTCGAGGAGGCCCTGGCCTTCGAGGGCGAAACCGGGCCCTACTTGCAGTACTCGTCGGTGCGGGTGCGCAACATCCGCCGCAAGCTCGCCGAAGCGGGGCTCGCCCCGCGGGTGACGGCGGCCGAGGTCGAGGCCCTGCCTGCCGGCCGCCTGTCGGACGACCTCTGGGACCTGGCGCTCGGCGTGGCGCAGATTCCCGAGGTGGTGGAGCGGGCGGCAGAGACGCTGGAGCTCTCGGCCGTGGCCCGTCACGCCCTGGAGCTCGCCCAGCGCTTCAACGCCGTCTACCACCGCCATCCCATCCTGCAGGAGGAGGACCCCGAGGTGCGCACCGCCCGCCTGGCCGCGGTCGAGGTCTTCGAGCGCGGCTTGCAAGCGCTGACCGGCCTGCTGGGCGTGCCCCTGCCGGAGCGGATGTAGAGTCCGCGGGTGGACATCCCGCGCGCCACCCGAGTTGTCGCCGCTCATTTCGAGGGCCGAGGCGCTCCCTTCGCCGTGATCGGCGGCCTGGCACTGCACGCCTATGGCCTGCCTCGTGCCACATTCGACGTTGACTTCGCGACCGACGCGGCCAACCAGACGGAGCTGATCGAATTCCTGGAGTCGCTTGGCTACAGGACCCTTCATCGCTCCGCGGGCTACTCCAATCATCTCCATGACGATCCGGCCTGGGGCCGGGTCGACGTCGTGTATGTGCGAGACGAAACCAGCCGGCGCCTATTCACCGACGTACGCCGGCTGGAGCTGCTTCCCGGCCTGGTGGCTCCCGTTCCACGTCCGGAGCATCTGATCGCGATGAAGGTGCACGCCATGGCGAACAGCCCCGAGCGCAGCTTCCAGGAGCTGGCGGATATCCGGTACTTGCTCACGCTTCCTGGAGTCGACGAGGGCGAGGTCCGAGAGGCCTTCGCCAAGAGAGGTTTGGCCCATCGCTATGACGACCTCGGCCGGTCGATCTGAGCCGCTCGACCTGGAGCGCGACCTGCCGACGAGCCCCGAGGACGTCGCGGCGCTGGCCGCCGCCCGGCGGATACCGGTGTCGCCGGCCGCCTACGAGCAGTTCCTGAGATCGCTGGGTGACTTGCCCTACGAGGAGTTGCTGCATCGCCGCGGGCCGCGGGGCGAGCCTTTCGAGCTCTAGGAGCATTGGTGAAGGCCGTTGCCTGCGATCCGGGGTGCGCCCACTCTGTACAGCGCGAGCAGATGTGGCCTGAATGCTTGTTTCTGTGAGACCATCTGCTACTGCTCTGTACATACGACACCGTAACCTGCTGAGTGCGCTTCAGAACGAGCACTTTCGGGCCCGAGTAATGTGAAACCAGAAGAAGCCCATGCTCGCAGCTTATGAAGACAGGGTCGCCTTGAGCTGGCTCAGAGTTGTCGGCCTTCAGGCGGCCCAGGAAGAGCAGACGAATCAGCGATGAGAGGGCGCCAGCCAGACGCGGCGGAACGACTACGGTCCGCTCTCGTTTCGGCGAAGTACACAGCCGGCAGGACCCATAGCTTCTACCTGTACCCTGCTCGGTTCTCACCCGAGATCGCGAAGGCTGTGGTCGAGTCCTTCACGGAGCCAGGTGACTGTGTCCTGGACCCATTTATGGGTGGTGGTACGGCTGTCGTAGAGGCGCTCAGCATTGGGCGGTCCGTGCTCGGTGTCGACCTGAACGCCCTAGCGCACTTCGTCGCTGAAGTAAAGACTCGACCTCTGTCGGGCCGGGACGAGGACGCCATCCAATGGTGGGCCTGCGGTGCCGCTCGGGGTCCGCGGTGGGCGCCGTCCGAGTCCATGGCCGACGTCCAGAATCTCCCGGTCTCGATGAGGCGACTTCTCTCAGCGGCTCTCGCTCGGACAGAGGATCTCGACTTTCCGCGACAGCGCGCTTTTGCCCGCGGTGTGCTCTTGCGCCTTGGTCAGTGGGCTCTGGATTGTCGGGACGATTCGGCTCCAAGCAGACAGGACCTCGCGGAGAAGCTGCCGGAGCTAGCGGATCAGATGCTCGTGGGCCTGCGCGAGCTTGTTGAGTCGTGTCAGGCCGCGGGTATCCCGAAGAACCGCATAGTTGGGAAGCGACGGCTGTTGTGCCGCAATGCCGCTGGGCTTCATAAAGATCCGCGCATTGAACAACTCCGCGTGCGGCCACGCCTCGTCTTCACGTCTCCACCGTACCCGTGTGTCCATGTCCTCTATCACCGTTGGCAGGTGCGCGGCCGTCGAGAGACCCCAGCCCCCTATTGGATCGCCCAGGTGCCGGATGGCTTCTACGCGAGCCACTACACGGGGGGGAGCCGCACGCCGACTGGAGAACGAAACTACTTCTCGATGATCCGGGCCGTGTTCACGTCGGTGCGACAAATTATCGCGCCCGACGCCGTCGTCATTCAGCTGGTGGGGTTCGCCGATTTCAAGCGACAACTCCCGCTCTACTTGTCCACGATGGCGGAAGCGGGCTTCGATACCGACGCCAACGCTGCGGGCAGCGGCCTAGTTCGGAACGTGCCCAACCGCAAGTGGTACGCAAAGCTCCAAGGGGACGTTGATGCCTCCTCGGAGGTGCTGCTGTTCCACCGGCCGCGTCGGGAGTGCAGGTCCCTGCACTAGGTGGCGCAGCTATGGTCCGGCGGCCTGCGGGCCTCGGTAGAGGGTTCGGATCATCGGGATGATGATCCGCGCGATCCCGTCACAGTAGAGGCTGACGCGCCTCAGCTCGTCGACCTCACCTTCTTCCTCCGTTTCAGCGTTGCCATTCTTGGCCTCAGCCTTGGCCTCAGCCCTGTCCTGCAATTCCTTCTGCATTCCGAGGGCGCAGAGCAAGAGGCCATACTTGAACCAGTACTCGATGAGCGGATGGTCTTCCTCCTTCGCGCGGACGAGAGCATCTGTGAGGTATGCGTTCTTCCTGTTGGCGAAGTACTCGAGCCCCCCGCTGTCGTCGTGCAGGATCTTGAGCGAGACCCCAGAGTCGTCGTAGTCCTTCCACTTGATCTCCGGGATGGCAAGGGTCGGCGCCTGACTCCGAGTTCCAGGCTGGCTGCGAGGGCCGCGTTGGTTCGGCCCCGGCGGCCTCGGATCCGACTCGGGTTCGGCCACCAGAGTGAATCGGGACACGAAGGGCGAATCCCGTGTCTCAGTCTGGAGGTCCTCCACGCGGACCTCCACATCGATACGGTCGCCAGGCTTGGCGTCCCATGGGACTCGCAGCAGGGCGTTCCAGCGCCCGTTCCAGAGGTTCTGGTGCTCAACGAGGTTCGGTGGCGAGACGCTTAGCGACCCCGGTGAGTCGCTTCTCCTGAAGTAGTCGTTCACGGCATCGGTTTCGAACTCTACGCGGCACGTCAGGTTGACCGGACAGGACTTCACCAGTCCACTTGGCGGGTTCTTTGTCAGGCGGAAGTAGGTCGGGAATTTCCTCCCAGTGAAGGGGGCCTCAGGGTCGGGGCCGGCCTTGGTGATCAGCCGGTCGCCGCTCCCGAAGAGCCGTGCGAGCAAGGGGTCAGACTTCAGGAGCTCGCTGAAGAGGTTCTTGGTTTCGTCCTCGTTGCTGAGGGTGTCCTCGATCTCCTTCTTCCGGCGTGAAGCGTTGAGCTGGCGAAGGCCAGCGTGGTCCCGCAGCACTTCCTTGAGCCGGTCGACTACCTCGTCGTAGATGTCGTTCTTCCTCACCCGGTCGCGCGACGCCATGAAGAAGTCCTCTCTTACCCCCGGGTCCATCGCTGTGCAGTCGATCGAGACGAGGAGGTGGTCCTTCAGGTAGTCCCACTTCAACCGGCGTGCGACGAAGTCCGAGGGAAGGCCGCCGTGCACCTGGCCGTTGACGGTAAAGAACACACCGTGTGGAATGTGGCGGGGCCTCACAGATTCGCGGAACACGGCGATTCGATAGGGCAGCAGCCCGATCCCCAGGAGGTCAAGGTCCGCGTAAGCTGGGAAGCCTACTTCGACCTTCGAGTCCTCCGGCGCATCATCCGACCCGATCGTGGCCCAGATTCCGGCCACGGTCGTGCTGAAGTAGTTGGCCCGGTAATCCCGGGTCTCAGTGAGTCGGAAGGGGAGGCAGGGTGAGTGCAGGAATCGCTCGAGCTCGTAGCGTGCCTCGAGTGTCGCGATTCCCCTCCCGCCCTTCCACTCGAAGTTGTACAGCTTGACGCACGTGCCGTATGGCAGATCGAGCATGTACGGCCTGGGCTGCGCTGTGCTCCGATCCTCGGGAAGCACCTTCACCGCCGCCGCGGCAAAGCGAGGCACTCTACCTCCCGGAGCGAGATAGACGTACATCGAGCTCGGGCGGGAGGGAGACGGCATCATGCGCCGGACGATCGTGAACCCCCAGAGGTCCTTCGAGGAGTCTCCTGGCCGTACTGGTAGGTCTGGGTGCCTGCGCGACAGGATGAGCTGCATCTTGTGCTTACCGCAGAATGGAAGCGCGCCGGTGCCGCCGCAGTTGTACTTCCCCTGGACGAAGGGGATGCCCACCTTGTTCATGCGGATCAAGGAGAGGAAGGTGCTCGGGAACTCGTCGGGAGTCTGGCCCTCGCCCTTGTCGATGACCAAGTATGACGGAGAGGCCTTCTCGCCGAGCACGACGACGTGGAGCCTCTTCGCCAGCTCTGTCTGTTCCTTGGCCACGAGGTTGGAGAGGAGCCCATCCTTCACTTGGAAGAACTCACCGACTGCTCGGGCCATGCTCTCCGGCGCGGCCGAGCTCTTGGGGTCGATGCCGCGCTTGAGGCACTCCGCCATCAGGAGCGCGTCGATGCCATTGACGATCTTCTCGACGAAGGCAGCGGTTGCCTCTGTCTGCTGATTCGTGACTACCGATCGGTTGTTCGGCATGTCCCCGAGCGGATGCCAGACCTCTTCGTTCTCGAGGCCGTACCCGGCCCGGGCGAGGATCTCATCCGCGCGGTCTTCGGCTTCAGCGTGGAGCAGGTGATCGAAGAGCGTAGTCTCGTCCATTGGCGGGGTCCCCCTCCTACGTCCGCGCCAAGGCTTTGCCGGCCTTAGGCGCTCCAGGAGGGATCAGTCGCTGGTGCTCCCTGGCAGAGACGCTGAGGCCAAGAACGCGCTTCAGGACGGCCAGGGTTTGCACTCTCGCTTGCCGGTTCGAGACCACGGAGCCCGCGGTGATGCACACGTTGTCCCAAACGGGATTGACCTTCGAGCCGACCGACTTCCGCCAGTCGAGTTCCCGCAAGGGCTCGAGTCGCGCCTGCCAGTCACGCGGGCGCTCCTCGATGAGCGATCGCCCTGCGCCTCCGAGTGCTCGCATCACCACGGCATGTGTGTTGATCCTCTCCTGGCGCAGCTCGGGCGCCTTGAGGTCGCCAGCCGCGACCTTGCGCCAGTCGGTGATCACTGTGCTCAGGGCCGTCCAGTACTCCACTGCGAGGCTGAGCCTCAATTCGTAGTCCTGACTGCCACGCTTATCCACTTTCTGACCAACGAGTTCCTCGTTCGCGTCGTAGAGCGTGGACAGCGTGAAGAGCTTCGGCGATCGAATCGGGATCGTGATCTTCTCCTTGTCGACCATGCCCCGGAACACGTCGACCTTCTCGGAGACATCCATGGTCAAGGCTGAGAGGTTGTCGCGGTGGTCGTAGAGGACGTCGAGCGACTTGGACGTCTTGTGCGCGTAGCGGTTGAGATCCGTGAACATCTGTTGCAGTCGCTCGAGGTTCTCCATCGGGAACAGGAGAACCGAGATCTTGTCCTTGCCTAGGGCGGGGTTCTCCTTGATTGCTGCTGCGATGCCAGCGGACCTGTGCTGACCGTCATTGATGACCAGCTCGAGGTTCTCGAGCTCCATCTCGAGAGTGCCCAGATCCAAGTTCTCGGCGATCGGGAGGAACTTCACCTCGGAGGAGTAGGAAGCGGTGATCGAGGAGAACAGGTAGCCGTCCTCGTTATCGAGGATGTACTTCATGATGTCGGGTACGCGACTCCTGTTCAGGACGCGCTGGGCGCGGAGCTCGGGCGTGCACTGCTCCCAGTCGTTGAAGCGGAACAACCGAGGAACCTCGGCGAGCGACACCGAGATCGTGAAGTACTGCCGCCCGCCCATTAACCCTCGGATGGCTGGGATGAAGACCCTCATTGTTTGCCCTCCATATCCGAGCTCTCAACGGATGTCGCCAGAGCTGTCACGAGATAGTGTAGGAGCTGAGGATTACAAATGTCAAGAGCTGTCTGGCATGTAGTTGAGAGCTGTCAACTTGAGGTTAGAGAGCTGTAGGGTTAGCCACCCGCCGACTTCAAACAGTTCCTGAGAACGCAGGGCGATCTGTCCTACGAAGCGCTGCTCACGCGCCGCGGGCCTCGCGGCGCGTTTCGAGCCCTTGGGTCCTCCTTGACGGGGATACAGGAATACGGTTTACTGGCCCCATGAAGGCTACGATCGAAGTACCGGACGATCTCTACCGCCAGGTAAAGGCAAAGAGTGCCCTCGAGGGACGAGCTGTGCGAGACGTGGCGGAGGAGCTGTTTCGCGGCTACGTGAGCCGCGAGCCTCCCCGGGCGAGCGAGGACCAGCAGGACGCTGGCACCTCCAGGACGCGGGACGAGGACCCGATGCCTCCCTGGTTCGGCGTCTTGCGGAAATACGCGCGTCGAGTCCAGCAGCACGACATGGATGCGATCCGCAAGAGCATCGCCGCGGGCGTTGCCAGGGAGCGTGGCCTCTGAACGTGGGTCTCGACACCTCGGTCGTGGTGCGGGTCCTCGCGGGCGAACCGGAAGGGCTCGCTCTCGCCGCCCTACGGTTCCTGCAGGAGCGCCAGCGAGCGGGCGACCGCGTCCTGATCTCCGACTTGGTGCTCGCCGAGACCTACCACGCGTTTCAACATCACTACGGCGCCTCGAAGAAGGACACGCTGGCCGCCCTTCGAGCCTTCCTGGCGACTCCGGGAGTCGAGGGCACGGGCGAGGCGCCGAGAGTGCTGGTCGCTCCAGGCCTGGAGTCCGCCAAGCCGGGCTTCGTCGATCGAGTCATCCATCGGGACTATCTGCGATCGGGTGCCGAGCAGGTGGCGACCTTCGAGCGAGCCTCCGCCAAGCTGATCGAGGTGGCGGTGCTGGGAGTCTGAGCGAAGCCCTACCCTGGCTCCTCGAATCTCGCCAACCCGAAGAACGGATCCACCGCGCGCTCGCCGAGCACGGTGGCGGCGACGCGCTCGCCCCAGGCCGGCGCGAACTTGAAGCCGTGGCCCGAGCCGCCGCCGACCAGCCAGCAGTTCTCCGCTTGCGAGTGGCGGTCGAGGATGAAGTGCGCGTCCGGCGAGTTCTCGTACTGGCAAACGCGGGTTTCGAGGAGCGGCGAGCCGGCGAGGGCGGGAAAGCGCCGCGCCAGCAGCTCGCGCGCCCGCGCCAGCGCCGTGGCGGTGGTGACCCGCTCGCCGGCGGTGGGGTCGAAGGCCTCGCCGCGAGTGTCGTCGGCCACCTTGAAGCCGCGGTGCTCGTTTCCGGGGATGCCGTAGAAAAGCCGCTCGCCGACCTCGATCCAGATCGGCAACGAGCCTTCCTCGAAGCGCGGGTCGCCGGCCGGGGTGCCGAAGTAGAACACCTCCTGCCGCGTCGGTCGGATGCGCTCGCCGACCTCCTCGGGAAAGAGCCTCCCCAGCCACGGGCCGCAGCAGAATACGTAGGCGTCGGCCGCCAGGCGCGAGCCGTCGCCTAGCTCTACGGCCTCCATGCCGCCGGCGCCGAGCCGGCCGGGCCGCACCTCGGCCTGGCGGTACTCGCCTCCCGCGGCCACCAGTGCCTCGACCGCCGCCGCGCAGGCGCGGCGCGCCAGCAGGTAGCCGGCCCGGGGCTCGAAGAGCGCCCAGCCGATGCCCTCGAAGCGGATCTGCGGGAAGCGGCGGGCGGCCTCCGCCGCCGAGAGCTCCTCGAAGGGAAACCCCAGCTCCTGGAGGTGCGGTTGCGCGGCGCGCACGAAGTCGGCCGGCCCGCTCGCCATCCACAGCGCGCCCGTGGAATGGTAGAGGCGGCGCTGCCAGCGCGCCTCGAGCTCCTGCCAGCGGGTCAGGGCCTCGGCCGCCAGCTCGACGTAGGCGCGGTCGGCGTAGACGCCGCGGATCACCCGCGTCTCGCCGCCCGAGCTCGCCCGCGCGTTGCCCGGGCCCCAGGCGTCGAGCAGCGTGACTCGCGTCCCCCGGCGCGCCAGCGCCAGCGCCGTGAAGCTGCCGAAGGCGCCCGCGCCCACCACCACCACGTGACGGCGCGGGCCCTGGCGCGGCTCCACCCTGGCCGCGGGCTCGGCGGCGGCTGGTCCGGCATCGCTCCGGACGGCCAGCGCCGCGGGCACCGCCGCGAGCGTGGTGAGGACGGCGCGACGGGAGAGGCCGGGGTCGGGTGTCTTGGTCATGACAGGCCCGCCGGTATTTGTCACTCCGAGCGCAGCGAGGGACTTGGGGGCGGCCCGGGCATCCGGCCCGCCCAGATCCTTCGCTTCGCTCAGGATGACAATCACAATAGAGTCTAGCCTCAACTCGACCGAGCAAGGGGCCCGCGCGGAACATCCACCGGCGGAGCGCGTAGGGACCTGCAGAAGGTCCCGCAGGTCAATCCGACAGGAGGCCTCCCCATGTCTCAGCCCTCGAAGTCGACCTCGCCCTGGGTCTGGGTGGCCGCCGGCTGCGGCTGCGCCGTGCTGGCCGGGGTGTTCGCGATCGGCGGCATGGGCTTCTTCGGCTACCGCTGGGCGAAGAAGATCGAGAGCGAGATCAGCGACCCGGACCAGCGCCGGGCCAAGGTGCTCCAGGTGCTGGGCGCCGAGCGGCTCCCCGAGGGCTACTACCCGGCGATGGGCCTGTCCATCCCCTTCATCATGGAGATGGCGATGCTCTCGGACCACGAGCTGCCACCGGGGAAGGACTTCGGCGGCCAGGGGCACGAGATGTTCGGCGAGCGCGGGTTCATCTACACCAAGATGATCCAGAGTGGCCGCGATCAGCAGCGCATCCAGGACTACTTCGACGGCAAGACCGACGACCTCGAAGCCCTGCGCCACGCGGGCATGAACCTCGGGCGCGGCGAGGTGCTGCGTAAGGGATCGCTTGAGCTTGCGGGCGCCGAGGTCCGCTACGTGGCCCAGCGCAGCAATGTCTCGTTCCACTCCGGCGGTGGCGGGCGGAGCATCACCGTCACCACCCTGATCGACTGCCCCGAAGACAAGCGGATGCGACTGGCGATCTGGTTCGCTCCCGACCACACGCCGCAAGCGGAGGAGGCGCCGATCGAGTCGCTCGACCTCGCCGGCACGCCGGCACGCCGGCCGACGAGGCGGCGCTCGCCGCGTTCCTAGGGCACTTCCGGTTCTGCGGGGCTGGCTAGTCTTCCCCGTAGTCGATCTCCATCCGCTGGATCCTCCAGCCGGAGAGCAGCAGCAACACGGCGGAGAACACCAGCAGGCCGGTCACTGAGATCCAGGCCGGGGTGGGATCGACCGGCAGCGCGAAGGTGCCGTCGGAGACCGGGACCGGCAGCAGCGACTTCAGGTAGTGGATGACGGAGAGCTTCTTCAGCAGCGCCGGCAGCAGGAAGTTGAGCCACTCCCAGAGGTAGATCAGGATCGCTGGCAGGATGGGGTTCTTGAGGTAGAGGCCGAGCAGCAGGAAGATGGAGCCGTAGCCCAGGCAGGCGAGCGCGATGATCCCCAGGTAGGCCGCGAGGTGGCCGAGCCCCGGCCCCTCGAAGAGGTGCTGGCGGATCGCCTCGGTGCCGAAGGGGAGGCGGAACATCAAGTAGGACACCGCCGTCGAGCCGCCGAAGAGCAGCCCCGAGGCCAGGAGGCCGGCGAGAAACTTCCCCGCCACCAGCACCTGCCGCCGCACCGGGGAGAGCAGGTAGTAGTGGAGGCTCTTGTCCAGTACCTCGCCACGGAACAGGTTGATGAACACCCAGGCGCAGCCGAAGTAAGTCACCGTGCGCAGCACCAGGCCCTCGAAGAGGCCGGCGTAGATGCCGCCCGCCCAGTGGATGGTCTCGCCGCCGATGGTCTCGTTGCGATCGATGAGCAGGGCGACCAGCGCGAAGAGAGTGGTGCCGGCCACCGGCAGCAGGGCCAGCAGGTAGAGCAGCAGGGCGCGCCGGCCGAGGAAATTCTTGCGCGCCTCGAGGCGCAGGATGGCGGCGATCTGGCGCCGCCAAAGGGCCCAGGGCCTCGGCCCGGAGGAGGGCCGCGGCGCGATGCCGCGCTTCGCCGCGGCGGTCTCGGTGGTCGTCATGCCTGCCCTCCCTCGCCGCCGATCAGGTAATCGTAGACCGCCTGCACGTCCTCGTCCGCCGGCCCCACGGCCTCGACCGAGAGGCCCTCCTCGAGTACCGCGCGGTTGAGCAGCAGGTGGAAGCGGTCGGCGTCGCGGGTGCGGGCCGAGAGGCCCTGACCGTCGTCGTGGATTCTCACCTCCACCACTTCGGGCAGGCCGAACAGCCTCGCTGCCAGCACCTGCGGCCGGTCGCAGCGCACGAAGACCTGGATCGGGTGCTCGTGCATCTCGGTGCGCACGCCCTCGATCACTCCCTCGGCGACCACGTAGCCGCTGTTGAGGAGGATCACGCGGTCGGAGATCAGGTCCACCTCGTGCAGGATGTGGCTCGAGATGATGACGTGCTGGCCCTCGGCCGCGAACTTCTGGAACAGGGCGATGACCTCGGCGCGGGCCATGGGGTCGAGCCCGTTCAGGGGCTCGTCGAGCACCAGCACAGTGGGCTTGTGGGCGAGAGCCTGGGCGAGGCGGATGCGCTGCCGCATGCCCTTGCTGTAGGCCGCCACCTTGCGGTGCGCGGCGTCGGTGAGGTTGACGCTCTCGATCGCCTCTTCGGCGAGCGAGCGCGCCTCGGCGGCCAGGTAGCCGTGGACCAGCAGGTAGGAGTAGACGAGCTGGAAGCCGGAGAGGCCGCGCGGAAAGGAGTCGACCTGGGTGGCGTAGCCCACTCGGCGAAACATCTCCTCGGGCTCGTCCGGCGTCAGGCCAAGGACGTTCACGCTGCCGTGGGTCGGCCGCAGCAGCCCGGTCATCAAATTCATCAGCGTGCTCTTGCCCGCGCCGTTGGGGCCCACCAGCCCGGTGATTCCGGGCGCGATCTTGAGGTTGACCCGGTTGACCCCGAGCACCTCGCCGTAGAACTTGGAGACGTTGTCGAAGACGATGGCGTCGGCGCTCATCGCTCCACCTCGTAGGCGCGGATGCGGCGCGCGAGCACCGCGACCGAGAGCGCGCAGACCAGCGCGAAGGCTACCCAGGCGGTGACCGGCGAAGGCAACCCCGCGGTGAGCGGCAGCCGGAACAGCCCCGCCCACAGCGAGCGCAGCAGGTCGCCGACCTGCAGCACCGAGGCCGATTCGGTGCGGAAGCTCAGGTTGAGGACCACTCCCAGTGCCTGCAGCACCAGCGGCGCGGCAAAGAAGAAGAGCCGCGCCACCGGCTTCCACTTGACGGTGGCCGAAACGGCGAGCGCCACCAGCGAGAGGGCGAGGATCCATACTGCCGAGGACACCACGATCGAGCCGGCGAGCCAGAAGTTGTCGGCGAACCACCCGAAGCCTTGGAGGAAGCACTGGAGAAGGAACAGCGCCAGACCCGGCACCCAGGTGACGGCGGAGAGCAGCACCACGAGCACGATGAGCTTGCCCAGCACGTAGTCGCGGCGGGTGATCGGCCGCCCCAGGTAGAGGGGCATGGCGTTGTTGCGCAGGTCGGGCGAGATCAGCGCCGGCCCGACGATCATCGCCACGAAGAAGGCCATGAAGCTCTGCGGCGCCATCACCCAGTTGCGGAAGAAGGCCGGCTCGATGGCGAACAGCCGGTTGATGATGTCGCCGGGGAGCCGCAGGATGTTGATCGCCTCGGTGTTGTGGGCGAGGTAGATGCGGATGCTGGCGATCAGCGGCGCCACGAAGCAGAGCACGAAGAAAGCGAGGAAGAGCTTGGAGTTGAACAAGTCCTTGAGCGCGTAGCGCGGGATCACCCAAAGCCGTGAGCGCTCGGGCGTCAGGGCGCCGGCGTAGGCGCGGTAGGTGCGTCCGTAGACCGCCACGATCAGCTCTCCATGGCCTTCAGGAAGATGTCCTGCAGCGAGTCGCGCTTGTAGTCGAGGCGGCGGATCTGGATCTCTTTCTCGGCCGCAATCTTGAACAGCTCGCGGATCTCGAGCCCCTGCGGCAGCACCATCTTGAGCCGCCGCTGGCCGGAGAGCGCCACCTCGGCGCCGGCGGCCTCGGCGGCGGCGGCAAAGGTGTCACGGTCGCCGCCCCGGGTCTCGACCAGCAGGAACTTGCGGTTGGTGCGCCGCTCCTCCTCGAGGTTGCAGTAGGTGGCGATCTTGCCCTCCTTCAAAACCAGCACCTCGTCGCAGCACTCTTCGACGTCGCGCAGCAGGTGCGAAGAGAGGATGACGTGCGCCGTGCCGCTGTCGCGCACCTCGCGGATCAGGCGCAACATTCGCGAGCGGTGCGGCGGGTCGAGGCCGTTGGTGGGCTCGTCCAAGAGCAGCAGCTTGGGCCCGTGCACGATGGATTGCGCGAACTTGGCGAGCTGCTTCATGCCGAAGGAGTAGGTCTCGAGCCGCCGGTAGCGGGCCTCGCCCAGGCCGACGTAGAAGAACGCCTCGTGGGTACGCTCCATGGCCTCGGCCGGCGGCAAGCCGGAGAGCTCCGCCATCATGCGCACGAAGCGCACGCCCGAGAGGCCGGCGATGAACGAGTCGCGCTCCGGCATGTAGCCGATCAGGCGCCGCACCTCGCGGCCTTCTCCGGTGATGCTCTTGCCGAACACCCGCGCGCCGCCCGCGGAGGGCGGATGAAACCCCAGCAGGGTGTGCAGCAGCGTGGTCTTACCGGCGCCGTTGGGCCCCAGCAGGCCGATGGCCCGCCCGCCGACCTTGGTGGTGAGGCGGTCGAGGATCAGGCGGGCGCCAAAGCGGACGGAAAGCCCGTCGAGCTCCAAGACAGGAGGTTGGGTCATGGATCGAAAGCTTTCCCCCGCGCGACCGTGCTGCGTTCGAAGGTAGGCGAGGCCCCGATGCGCCGGGGCCTCGCGCGCGCTGCGTCACTGACCTACGGTCGCGGCCTCCGCCGGGTTTCGGGCGCCGCCGAGCAGCGTACCGAGCCCCAGGAAGCCGGCGAGCCGCGAGCCCAGCAGCCCCCCTTGCGCAGTCGACACCAGCCGGATGCGTTCGCTCTCGCCGTAGGCGCAGGTCAGGAACGGCGCCCCCAGGTCGAGGTCGGCCACCGCCTGCTGCTGGTCCGGCGTCAGGCCGGGCTGCACCATCGCCAGCATCTGGCTGCCGAGCGGCCCGAGGTTCCCGTAGACCACGGCCGAGAAGTCCAGATAACCGTCGGTGGGCAGCAGAGCCTTGAAGCCCGGCGCGTCCGGCAGCGAGTACTGCGAGTCGCGCACCGCCAGCGCCCGGTCGACGAGCGCCCGGCTGGGGGCCGCGATGAAGTATCCGCCGTCGAACGTGTAGTGTACTTCGATCAACACGTTCGGCGACGAGATGCGGTAGTAGGTGCGGCCGTTGGCGGTCTCCTGCCCGAGGGTCACGCCCGGCTTGCCGGCGGCGGCCGCCAGCCGGTCGATCTCCGCCGTGGCCCACTCGATCGCCTGCTGCAGCCGGGCCGTGTCGTAGACCTCGGCCACCACCTTCCAGGCCGGCAGCGGCAGGCTCGGCCCGTCGATGGCGAAGGCGATCTCGCCGCCCAGCGGTGCCGCGAGGTCGTCGACCACGTCCACCCCGTGCTCGCGCTCGAAGGCCGCGAGGTGGTCGGCGAAGCCCGGGCTGACCCCCTCGACGAAGCGGAAGGTCTGGCCCAGGATGGTCGCCGGGTCCTCCACCACGAAGGCGGCGGCGAAGTTGGCGTCCGGGGAGACGAAATCCAGGCTGCCCATCGCCGCCGGCGCCGCCAGCCACGCGAGGGCGCCGGTGCGCGGCCCGTCGAAGTGGAGCACGCCACCAGTGTGGGCCACCTCACCGTTGGCCTTGTGCTCGACGATCACGTGCTCGACGTGGTCGAGGCCGGTAAAGGCCAGGGCCTGCTGGCCGTGGGCACCGTGCGCCGAGGTCTCGTCCTCCGCGCGGTCGAGGAGGGACGCCAGGTCCACGCCGCCCAGCCACTGGGCGCCCTGCGAGTACGCCTCGACGAGGCGGCTAGCGAAGGCCGTCTCGGCGAAGCCGGCGGCACCGGGCGAGGCCAGGCGTGCGGCCAGGGCCTGGAGCGCGGCGAGGTCCGGGGTGGCGGCGAACAAGTCGCCGGCCGGCCACAGCAGGAGCTCGTGCTCGCCGGCCGGGGCGGCGGTCGCCGGGTCGGCGACGATGCGCAGCGTGACCTCGTGCCCTGGGTCGGCGTTGAGGCGCTCGACCTCGCTCGCCAGCACGGCGGCGAACGACGCCGGGTTGGCCACCTCGGCCAAGAGCAGCGGCGCGTGCGGCTCGCTGTCCTCGTCCAGGTCGAGGGCGATCACGATCTCTTCGCCCAGGTGCTGGCCCAATCCCGCCAGCCGGTCGATCATCTCGGCGATCTCGCGGTCGGTCCCCGAGCCACCCACCTGCTGCCGCCACCACTCGGCCAGCACCTCGTTGGCGGCCAGGCGCTGCTCGAAGAGGTGGTAGGCGTCGGCCAGCTCGGTGGTCACGTTCGGCAGCCCCAGGTAGATCGCGGTGTCGGCCGGAACCAGCGGCAACAGCCGGCTGTCGTAGCGCAGGCCGGTGGCGGCCAGGGCGCGGCTGACGTCCCGATCCAGCGCCTTGAGCTCGGAGAGCAGGGCGATGTAGCGCTCGCGGTCGCGGCTCCAGGAGAACTCCGTTTCGACCGAGGCCGCGGTGCCGCCCTCGCGGGTCGCCGCCTGGTCGCCGGGATGGAGCACGCGCTCGTCGTCGCCGTGCTCGACGTGCACCTCGCCCTCGATCACCGCCACCCGCGAGCCCTTGGTGCCGTGGTTGACGGAGAAGATGGTGCCGGTCACCGAGACCAGGCAGTCCTCGGTGGCCACGTAGAGGTGCCCGTGCTGCTCGGCCGCCTCGACGATGATGCCGCCGCGGGCCACGCGAATGGTGGTGTCCCCGCCGCGCTCGGCCAGGGAGAGGGCCGAGCGCTCGCGCATCTCGATCCGCGAGCCGTCGGCGAGCCGCACCACCGCGCCCGAGTCCTTGCCGGTGCGGACCTCCTGGCCCTCGGCGATCGCCTCGCCGGGCGCCAGCGGCCGCGGCTCGTCCCCGACCAGGCGGAAGAGCTGGCCGTCGACCGCCGCCACCTGGGCGATCGCGGTGTTGTTGCCCAGGAAATCACCCCAGCGCACCACGCCGGCGATGCCCACCGTCAGGAGCACGGCGGCGGCGACCGCCAGCCAGGGCGAGCGCTGCCAGCCCGTGACGTTTGCGGCAGGGCGGCGGACGGCGAGCTCCGCGGCGCCGGTGCGGGCGGCCTTCAAGGCCCGCCGGCAAGTCAGGCACTCTCGGCTGTGGTCCTCGAGCAGCAGCGCCTTGGCCGGCGTCAGCGCTCCCTGGAGGTAGGCCGGGATCAGGGCCTGGAAGTCGGCGCAGGCGGCGAGGTGGGCGCCGGCCACGATCTCCGGCGTGCCGGGGGCCATGGCCGGGCCGTGCACCTCGGGGGTCGCCTCGCGGGCCAGGCGCTCGCGGACGCGGGCGGCGGCGGCGTGCTCCACCTCGGGGGGCAGCTCGGCCGAGGCCGCGGCCTCGATGGCCGCGTCGAGCGCGGCGTCGGCATTCTTGGGCAGATCGAAGTCACGCAGTTTCATAGGGTGGTACCTCCGAGCAGGGGCTCGAGCTCACGACCCAGCCGGTGCCGGGTGCGGTGCAGGATGACGGCGACCGCGGTCTGCGAGGTGCCGAGCATCTCGGCGATCTCGCGGTTGCCGTGGCCTTCGAAATAGCGCAGGGAGAAGATCTCGGCGGCGCGGGGTGAGAGGGCCGCCACCTTCGAGCGCAGCCAGCCGGCCAACTCGCGGCGGCGGCGGTCGCCCTCGGGGCCGGCCTCGGGTGCCTGGGCCAGGTCCGGGGCGACCTCGTCGAGGTCCACGGCACGCGCTCGTTTTCTGGCTCTCAACAGGTCGAGGGCCGCGTTCACCGCGGCCCGGTGGAGGTAGCTGGCGGCGCCGGCCGAAAGGTCGACGTCCTCCTCGCGCCGGACGAGCCGCACGAACACGGTCTGCAGCACGTCCTCGGCGTCGGTGGAGTTGCCGGTGATGCGGTAGGCGGTCCTCAGGATACGGGAGTGGTGCTGCTCGAAGAGCTCGCCCACGGTGGCCCCTGGCGGTCCCGGCTGGGGTGGGGGGGCGTGGGCTGGTAGCTGGACGGCGGCGATCAATGGCTCCTCCTTCCTGTCGTCTGCACCCATAGAACGCCTCCGGTCGGACTTTCTTAACACCCCGGGAACCCGGGCCGTGGCCCCCGTAACGAACGGCACGGCCGGAGGCCCGTAGAGGGAATCTCCTGCGACTCCTGTCCCCGCTTCCAGCCCGAGCGCGGAGAGTGCAGCGAAGGAACTACGTGCCAGCCCCCATTTTCTCTCTTTTAAGGAGAGGTCCATGAAATACAGGACTTGGGTCCTGCTCGCCAGCCTCGCCCTGCTGCCGGCCGCCGCCCGGGCCGACCGGGCGCAGACCTTCATCGGTAGCACGGTGGTGGGCGGCCTCTGGCAGCGGCCGATCGCCAACGGCTCCGCGATCTCTGGCCAGCAGGGGCCGATGCGATTCATCGCCCAGGAGTTCAAGGTCACCGGCACCGCGACCTGCAGCGTCTTCAGCTCGCAGGAGTTCGACGGCGTGATCTTCCTCTACCGCAACAGCTTCAACCCCTCGAGCCAGCTCACCAACTTCCTGGCCGGCAACGACGACGGGCCAGTGGGCGACTCCCCGCCCGAGCTCCAGAGCTCGGCGATCGAGAACGTGGTGCTCGACGGCGGCGGAGTCATTGGTGGGCGCACCTTCGTGCTGGTCACTACCGGCTTCAACAACACCCACCAGGGCTCCTACCAGAACTTCATCCAATGTGACGACAACGTGCAGCCAGTCCAGGGATCCTGCGGCGCTTTCTCCAACATCGCGGTCAACAACGCCATCTGCCTGGCCGATCGCTTCCTGGTGGCGATCGACAACATCTCGAACCACCCCACTGGCATCGGCACGCCGGTGCGCACCGGCTCGACCGACACCGGCATCTTCTGGTTCTACAACGATCGCAACTGGGAGGTGATGGTCAAGGTCGTCAATGGTTGCGCGCTCAACGGCAGGTGGTGGGTCTTCGCCGGCGCGCTCACCAACCAGCGCTACCGGATCATTGTCCACGATACCGCCACCGGCGCCCAACACGGGTACAGCAACGCCCAGGGCGTGCGTGCGCCGGCGGTCGCGGACACCACGGCTTTCGACTGCTTCTAGGCTGGGCGGGGGAGCCCCGATTGCCGGCGCACGGGCTCTCCTGTACGCTCGCGATGCGCGGTCGCGCATGGGAGGGAGGGGAGGCGCAATCATGAGACAAAACGGCGTTCGGCTGCGCAGGGCGTGCATCGCCCTGCTCGGCATCGCCCTCGTCGCCACGCCGGCGGCACGGGCCCAGGAGGAGGAGAAGCTCGGCTGGTCCGATACCGCGGAGGTGGCGGTGGTCGCCACCGCCGGCAACTCGGAGTCGTCCACCATCGGCCTCAAGAACACCCTCTTTCACGGCTGGGAAACGGCCCGCTTCCAGCTCGACCTGGGTGCCCTGCGGGCCAAGACCACCACCTTCAGCCGCACCGCGGTCGGCAGCGGCCCGGCCGACTTCGTCCTCGTCGAGGACGAGGACAGCCGCACCACGGCCGAGCACTACTTCCTGCGCGGCCGCTACGAGCGAGACCTGGCCGCCGGCTTCTACTGGTTTGCCGGCGCCGGCTGGGAGCGCAACGAGATCGCCGGCTTCGAGAGCCGCCTCTCGGCGGTGGGAGGTGTCGGCCGCCGGTGGCTCGACACCGAGGCAGCGCGGTTCAAGACCGACGCCGGCCTCACCTTCACCGATCAGGACGACGTGGTGGACGACCCGGCGGCGGACTCCCAGTTCCTCGGCGCCCGCCTCTCCTACGACTACTGGCACAGGCTCACCGCTTCGACCGAGCTCGCGAGCGTGCTGATCGTCGACCTGAACGCCGACGACACCGACGACCTCCGTGCCGACTTCACCAACTCGGTGGCGGTGTCGATGTCCGAGCGCCTGGCCTTGAAGGCCGGGCTGCAGCTCCTCTTCGACGACCAGCCGGCGCTGGTGGCGGTGCCGATCACCCGGCCGGACGGCACGCCGACCGGCGCCGTGGCCTTCGCCGACCTCGACGACCTGGATTCGATCTTCACGGTCTCCCTGGTGGCGAGCTTCTAGCCGGCCCTACTCCCGCCCCAGCGCGTCGACCGGGTCGACGGCGGCGGCGCGCCGCGCCGGCAGGTAGGCGGCGGCGACCGCCACCGCCAACAGCACCGCGGCGACCGCCGCCAGGGTCGGCGGATCGGTGGGCTCGACCTCGAAGAGCAGGCTCTTCATCCAGCGCATGAGGCCCAGGGCGGCGCCGAGGCCCATGACCACCCCGGCGGCCGCCACGCCGAAGCCCTGGCGGAGCACCATCCCCACTACCTCGCGCCGCGCCGCGCCGAGCGCCATGCGCACGCCGATCTCCCGCGTACGCTGCGACACCAGGTAGGAGATCACGCCGTAGATGCCCACCGCGCCGAGCAGCACCGCGGCGCCGGCGGCGATCGACAGCAACAGCAGCGTGAAGCGGGTGCGGGCCATGGAGGCGGCCACCACCGCGTCCATGGGGCGCAGGCTGGCGATCGGCACCTTGGGGTCGATGGCCCACACCGCCTGGCGCACGGCCGGCGCCAGGCTTTCGGGAGCCAGTTTGTGCGCGCCCTGCGAGGCTTTGACGGTGATCGACATCAACCGCGGCAGCCAGCCGGCCGGCCCGCCATCGGGCGCCCGGACGGGGAGATAGACCATCTCGACCGGCGCCTCGGTGAGCGACTGGTGACGCACGTTGCCCACCACCCCGACGATCGTGAACCAGCTCTCGCCCTCGTTCAGCCCGGGATGGATGCGCCGGCCGAGCGCCGACCGTCCGGGGAAGTACTTCTCGGCGAAGGCCTGGCTCACCACCATGGCGCCGGTCAGGTCGGCGGTGTCCGCCGGCTCGAGGGTACGGCCCTCGACGAGCCCGATCCCCATGGCCTCGAAGTAGCCGGGCGTGGCGCGCAGGTTGGGGACGATCGGCGGCAGGTCGTCGGCCGAACGCGGGTAGTCCTCGAAGGCCATGGCCGACCAGGAGCTGCCGCTGGTGAGCGGCACCGAGGAGGCGGCGCCTGCCTGGACCACGCCCGGGAGGGCGCGCAGGCGCTCGAGCACCTGGCTGTAGAAGCGGTCGACGGCGGCGGCGTCGCCGTAGTCGACCTCGTTCAGGGCGACGCGCAGGGTCAAGACGCCGCGCGGCTCGAAGCCGGGGTCCACCCCCGAGAGGCGTGCGAAGCTCTTGAGCATCAGCGCCGAGCCCGCGGCCAGGACCAGCGCCAGGGCGAGCTGCGAGGCCACCAGCACGTTCCTCGCGCGGTGCCGCTCGCGCCCCACGGTGGCGCCGCGGCTGCCATCGCGGAGCGTCGAGTTGATCCGCGCGTCGCCCTGGCGCAGGGCCGGGAAGGCGCCGAAGGCGAGCCCCGAGACGAGCGATAGCACCGCGGTGAAGGCGAGCGCGCGGCCATCGATCCCGATCTCGTCGAGGCGAGGGATGTTGCCGGGGTCGAGGGCCACCAGCGCCGCCAGGCCCAGCCGCGCGAGCAGCAGGCCGAGGAGGCCCGCGGCGAGCGTCAGCACCAGGCTCTCGAGCAGGAACGAGGCCGCGATCTGCCGGCGGCCGGCGCCCAGCGCGGTGCGCACCGCCACCTCCTTGCCGCGGCCCTCGGCACGCACCAGGAAGAGGTTGGCGACGTTGGCGCAGGCGATCAGGAGGATCAGCCCGACGCTCCCCAGGAGGATCCACAGCAGCGTGGTCGCATCGCCCACCACCTCGCCGGCCAAGGGGTCCACGAGCGTCTTCATCTGCGCCTTTTCCATCTGCTCCCGGGTGATGTCGCCGGGGTAGATCTCGGGCAGGCGAAGCAGCAGCGGATCGAGCTCGGCTTTCGCCGCCTCGGCGGTCACCCCGGGCTTCAGGCGGGCCACGCCACGGTAGGTGAAGTTGCTTTCCACGGGCCTCGCCAGGTCGATCGTGAGGGGCGTCCAGATCTCGACGTCGCGGGACGGGAACCGGAAGTCGGCGGGCAGCACCCCGACGACGCGGTGGGACACGCCGTCGACCAGGAGCGTCTTGTCGAGGATCGCCGGCTGGCCGCCGAAACGCCGGCGCCAGGCGCGCTCCGAGACCAGCACCACCGGCTCGGCGCCCGGCCTCTCCTCGTCCTCGCGAAACAGCCGGCCGAGCTCCGGCTCGACCCCGAGGACGTTGAACAGCGAGGCGGTCGTCGCCGTCGAGGGGATGCGCACCGGTTCGCCCTCGCCGGTCACGTTCGAGCTCTGCTCGGCAAGGATGGCGATGTCCTCGAAGGAGCGGTTGTGCTGGCGGAAGAGGAGGTAGGTGGCCTCGCTGTGCTCGAACTTCGGCATGTTGACGCCCGGCGCCGAATTCCACACGCCGACCAGCCGCCCGGCGTCGCGGAAGGGCAGGGGCTTGAGCAGCACCGAGTTGACGACGCTGAAGATGGCGCTGTTGGCGCCCAGCCCCAGAGCCAGCGTGAGGACGGTGACCAGCGTGAAGCCAGGGCTGGCCAGCAGGCGGCGGAGGACGGGCTTGAGCGACGACAGGGCGTGTTGCATGGCGGGTCTCCTTCTGCTGGCAGCGGCCCCAGGGCGCGGGGCGCGGCGGCTCTGCCACTAGGACGGGCGAGGGCCCGCCGAGGTTTCGCCCGACGGGCCGGAGCCCTCAGAAAGGCGAATCGGGAAACTCGACGCTCAAGCTCGCGTCGCGGTCGAAGGCGTCGAGGCGGAGGAAGAAGAGGCCGATGCCCGAGGCTCCCTGCATCAGCCCGGTCTGGGCGATCAGCAGCTCGGGCCGGATGCGGTGCTCGGCCTGCACCCACTTGAGGCCGCCTCCTGGCTGGAGGCCGCTCGGGGCCGGGGTGGCGCGGGCGAGGACGTCCTGGGCCAGGCGCTCGACCACCGGCCGGTAGCGCGCCTCACCCCGCAGGCGATCGACTGCAAGCAAATAGTCCCCCACCCCGGCGTCGCCGCAGCAGCGGCTCACGTTCTCCCAGAAGCCCTCGGTACGCTGCTCGGGAATGCCGCTCGCCACGATGCCGGCCACTCCGCGGTCGAGCCAGTCGAGCCAGCGGCGGTCGCCGGTCGCCTGATAGAGGCGGTAGAAGAGCCGCCCGGTGCCGGCTGGGCCGTGGCACCAGGAGAGATAGAACAGCTTCTCTCCGCCGGGGAAGTGGTGCGGCACGAGGCAAGCGCCGCGCTCGAGGTGAGCGATCGCTCTCAAGTGCCGCCCGCCGGCGAGCGCCGCGGCGAGGAAGGCCCGGTCGTGGGTCTCGAGGTAGAGCGAGGCCAGGAAGTAGGCGATGCCCGCGGTGCCGTGGGAGAAGTTAGGCATCACGCGCTCGGCGCCGGGCATCATTTCCCAGGAGAGGCCCACGTTCTCGACCCGCGCCAGCTCGACCAACCGCCGGCCCGCCGCCGCGGCCAGCTCCCGCGCCTCGGGGCCGCCCAGCTCGCGGGCGGCATAGAGCAGGAAGAGGCCGGTGCCGGCGGTGCCGCCCACGATGTCGGTCACCGGCCCCCACTCGAGGCCAGCGCCGGCCGGTTTCGCGCCCTTCGCGAGCAGCGCCAGAACGCGGTGAGCGCCGTCGCGGTAGCGCTCGTCGCCGGTCGCCTTCCACATCTCGAGGAACATGAAGCCGGTGCCTGCGACCCCGGTGTAGAAGCCGGCGCCGCCCTCGGGATCGAGCTCGTCCGGCAGCGTCGCCAGCAGCCGGTCGGCGCCCCGCCGCGCGTCGGCCAGCCAGGAGGCATCGCCCGTCGCGCGGGCGAGCTCTGTGAAGAAGAGCACCACTCCCGAGTTGCCTGAGTAGAGAAGGTCGAAGCTGTCCTTGCCCAAGTCGGGGCCGGCAGGCCACGCCAGGCCGCCGTCGGCCTCGACTGCTACCGAGCGCATCCAGCGCGCGGCGCCGAGCGCGGCGTCGAGGTAGGGGCGGTCGGCGGTGGATGGGGCCGGTGTCAGAGGCTGGGCGCCCGCTCCGGGAACGGCGGCGGTGATCGGGAGCGCAAGGCCGACCAGCAACAGGCGGCCAGCTCGGCCTGCGATCCAGTTGCCAGCTCTACCCATGACTACTCCTTCCTGTTGCGCCGTCTACCGAGGTGCCAGGCAGTCTATCCTTCGCCCCGGACGCAAGGAGGATTCATGGCCGGTTACTCGGGTACGCCGTTGGCGAAGAAGCTCGGCATCCAGGAGCTGTCCAGGGTGGCGCTGGTCGGCGCGCCTGAGGGTTTCGAGAGGGAGCTCGAGCCGCTGCCCACCGGCGTGCGTTTCCTCGAGCCTCGCGCCGGCGACCTCGACGTGATCGTCTTCTTCACCACCCGCCGCGCCGAGCTCGAGCGCCGCTTCGCCGCCCTGGCCGGCCGGCTGCAACCGGCCGGCGGCTTGTGGATCGCCTGGCCCAAGAAGAGCTCCGGCGTCGCGACCGACCTGACCGAGGACGTGCTGCGGGAGGTGGGCCTGCCCCACGGGTTGGTCGACAACAAGGTCTGCGCCGTCACCGAGGTGTGGAGCGGCCTGCGCTTCGTGATCCGCAAGGAGAACCGGCGAGCGCGGTGAGGGGCTTGCTGGCTTGTCGGTTTACGTATATGGTGGCCACATGTCCGAGCTGCTGAAAACGACTGTCTACCTCGATCGCGACGACTACGCTCGGCTGCGCGCTCGTGCGCGAGCCGAGGGCAGGCCCCCGGCCGAGCTGGTACGCGAGGCGGTCGCCGCCTATGTGGTGGATCGGCCGGCTGTGCTGCCCAGGAGCCTGGGTCGCGGAAGGAGCGGCCGCGGGGACTTGGCCGAGCGAGCAGAGGAGCTGCTGGCGGGCCTCGGCCAGGACGAGCCTTGATCCTGGCCGATACCGGCGCGATCGTCGCCCTGCTGGATGCAGACGACCGCCATCATGCCGACCTGCGAGAGCTCTTCGAGAGCGATCCGGGCGCCTGGGTGATTCCGTGGGCGATCTTGCCGGAAGTGGACTATCTGCTCTCGAAGCACGTGAGCCAGGAGACCCAGCAGGACTTTCTCGCCGACGTCGTGGACGGCGCCTTTGCCGTGGAGTGGGGCGAGCGCCGCGACCTCCACCGCGCCGACGAGCTGACACGGCGCTACGCCGGTCTGCGGCTGGGGCTGGTCGATAGCGTGGTGATGGCCATGGCCGAGCGGCTGCGGGTGGAGGCCATCGCCACCCTCGACCTGCGGCACTTCGGCGCCGTCACGCTGGCGATCCGGCCGAAGCTTCTTCCGAGGGACTCGCGTTAGGCGCCCCTTGTCTCCGCGATCCCGTCCAGGACGAGGGCACCAGCGGCCTCAGGGTTGGGAGGTTGGCCAGCGGGAGGAGGCGGGCGATTAGCTCGACGCTGGGCTCAGCAGGCGGGAGCGGCTGCGATCACGGGCCTTTCAGCTTACCGCGCGCGGGCGGTTCTCCTTGACTCCTGCTCGCTGCCGTATAGAATACCCATATATTCTCGCAAGCGTGGTAGCTGGAAGGCGACGGTAGGGAGGGCTCCTGCCAGAAGGACGACCGACTACTACTGGAGATGCCGCTATGGAGCTAAGGGCCAAGGAGGCGGTTGCTATCCCCACCTTCACCCTCTTGGGGCTAGTAGTCGCAGCGACCCTCGGGTGGATGCTGTTGCTGTTCCTGATCAGCACGGCTGAGCATGGTCCGATAAGAGTCCTCCTCGAGGTGACGATCGAAGCTCTGAAGGTCGTGGTTATTGGGGCAGCGGCAGCAATAGGCCTTGAGCAATTCCTGCGGCGGACACAAGGAGAGAACCCTGATTCACTATTAAGGCGCCTCGGGATCACGACTCTGTTCCCATCCCGTCGAGACCCAGAAGCAGCGACGGAGTTCCTGCGGTTGGTGATGGACCACAACGTCAAGCGAATTGTGATCGTAGGGATCTCGCTTCGAGACTTCCTCCTCGCGAGTGGTCCTCTACACCCGATCTGGCGCGCAATCCAGGACCGTCTGAAGCGAGAAAACGACTCGCCGCTTCAGTCGCAACAAAAGCTACACGTCAGATTGCTGCTCCTAGAACCGCGGTCCAGCGAGGGCAGCTTCAGAAATGAGGTCGAAGGTCACAGTGTCACGGCTCCAGGGGGTGGACTGCTCTTCGACGTCCCGCAGGGGCTTAAGACAATTGCCGCAGCTCTGCATGTCATTTATGACGCGGCTGACTCTGAGTTCCTCCAGGTGCGGCTCTACGAGCATTGCCCTTTCGCATTCCTTTGGGCTACTGATACCACAATCCTTGTTGAACAGTATGACTATCGGGACCAAGCGAAGGATGCAGCACTACCACTCATTGGTTACAGGAGCGGCACGAAGCAGTTCGAGGAGTTATCAAACTCTCTGGACCTGATGTGGAAGTACGCACGCACCGTTGATATGTTGAATGAAGTCGGAACAGCAATAGCGATTCGGGAGGCGAGCCTACGTAACATTTTTCGCCGAGCTGACCGGGTGCACCTCTCGAAACGCCAGGCTGATATCGTTGCTAGAAAGCCAGGTAGTGTCATTCGCATTATGGCGATCACCGGTAAGTTTTATACATCGTACCCAGAGATCGCACCTCTCCTGCGTCAGATCTCAAAGATTAGAGAGGATACGTCACATACCAAGATACAGCTGGCCTTAGTTAACCCTGTTTCACAGCAGGCGATTCTTCGAGCTATAGCTGACGAGTGGCCACCTAGTGAACTCCGCAACCAACTACGGAGATGGAGCTGGACCAAGCACGAGAGTACAAGCCTCTACAGAGACACGATCCGTACAATTGACGTGGCCCAGCAGTGGATGAAAGAGGGCTCTCAAATTGCAGTCCGACTCTACTCAAGCTCCATAGCCTGCTCATTGCTCCTGGCGGGCGACTCCGCTTTCATCGAACAGTACGTCTACGGACGGAGCAAGATTTTTCAACACGGTTTAGCGCTCGGCGGTGAGTATCCAGTGATCGAGTACGAGGGATCTGGGCCAGACGGTAGGGATACTATCGAGAAGGAGGTGATCGAGGGAACGTTCGACATTGTGTGGGGGAGCTACAGCATCTCATGCGATGAGTATTTCAAGCGAGATCCATCGAGCGAGCTTGAAAGCAACCTGAGCCGTCTGTTAGCGGAGTTGAGCGAGCCCCCTTGGGGCGCTGAGCTTGCAACACCGCTGTCTGATTAGAAGGGCCAAGAGTCTGCCAGTGAGAAAGGCTCGCAAACTGTACGGACTCACACCTGTCCAAGATCGGTTTTGACGACGTCCTCCCGGCGAGGCATCATGGGCCTGCGAAGGTTCCAGATGACCTGCAGCACGGGAGGACGACTCGATGATACGTGTAGCGAGCGTGTTCAGC
>JBIOXV010000208.1:0-13401 GCA_044869805.1 Thermoanaerobaculia bacterium
CACCCACGCTGTCGCGCCGCACCGCGCTCTCGACGCTCGCCGCGGGAGCCGCGGCGCTCGCCCTTCCGGCCAGAGGCGAAACGCCGGCACGCGGCGAGGCGAGCGCACCTGCCTGCCGCGACCCGAAACTGGTGCCCAACGTGGTGGTGATGACCCACGAGGGCCAGCGGGCATGGCTCTACGACGACCTGCTGGCGGGCAAGGCGGTGCTCCTGCACTTCACCTCCAGCGAAGCCGAACGCAGCTACCCGGTGCTCGAGAACCTGGCCAGGGTGCAGACGCTCCTCGCCGAGCGTCTGGGGAAGGACGCGCTCCTGCTCACCGTGTCGACCGATCCCGAGCACGGCTCTCCCCGCGCTCTCCGCGAGCTCGCCGACCGCCACGGCGCCGGGCCGGGCTGGCTGTTCGTCTCGGCCGAGCCGCGAGATCTCGAGGTGCTCAAGGGCCGCTTCTTCGAGCACGCTCCCGAGCACGCTCCTGGGCACGCTCCTGGGCACCATCACGCCGAGAACGCGGCAGCCGAGGACTGCTCGCGCGGCCTGATGCGCTACGGCAACCCCAGCCTGGGCCTGTGGGGCTCGGTCCCGGCCAAGGCGGACCCGGCGTGGATCGCCGAGCGGCTGGCCTGGGTGGGCCGCAAGCCGGTGCCCACCGGCCCGCCGCGGCGGCGCGGTCCGGTGGCGCTGGCGGCCCTGCTGCTGGCGCTCGGGGCAGGCGCCGCCGCCGGGCAGGGGGCCCCGTCTACTTGCCCAGCCCCTTCTCCCCCCCAGGGTCTTCCATGCGCGGGCAAGGGGCACCCCTACCCGCAGCCGCAGATGACCGGGCAGTCTCAGAAAACCATCGGCGACACCACGAGGGTCACCACCGGCACCAGCCTGTTCCCGCAGTCTTACCCGTTCGAGGACCCGCCGGGAACGAACCTGCTGCCGACGATCTACACCAACCTCTTCGACTCGAACTGCAAGGAGATCCCCAACACCCTGCCCTCGACGCCGACCGTGCCCTACAACCTGCACGACGGCGAGCCGGTGGTGACGGCGATCGACCGCACCTCGCCGACCAACGACCTCGAGCGCATCCTCGACCAGGTCGAGCGGGTGGCCGCCGACCGCGGCCGCACGCCGTTCGACGAGGCCGGCGCCGTGGTCGCGATGAAGATGGCGGTGGATATCCTGGAAGGCAACCCGGTCCCCAACCGGGCCTACAGCGGCTTCCCGCTGCTGCACTACAACGGCCCCAACAAGTACCAGACCGTCACACCGACCTACGACCAGAAGGGCAACGTGACCGGCGGCAACGTCGACATCCACCAGATCTGGTACGACAACCACATCGAGGCCGACACCTCGTTCGTGGACCCGACCTTGGTGGCCGAGGTGCCCTGGACCATCACCTACACCCTCGACGTGCTCGACCGCGGCGAGGACGACTTCTCCCCCTACGTGATGTACTACGACGCCCCGTCCGAGCCCTTCGTGCCGGGCCACTTCGGGGCGCCGAACGCCGGCATGGACCAGACCTTCTTCCCGATCGAGGAAGGCACCCGCACGGTGCTGAAGCTCAAGATGGCGCCGGCCAAGTACTTCAGCCTGTCGTACACCTGGGGCTGGCGCTGGCACCCGCCGCGGGTGCAGGTGACGGAGAACGCCACCAAGTGTGTGGGCTCGATGACCACGCTCCAGTGGGAGCAGAGCGTGTTCGGCGACGACCCGGAAAAGAACGAGGACACCAAGCGGGCGGCGATCGACAAGATCGGCGACCTGGCGCCGGCGAAACGGATGTGGAGGTCCCTACGCACGGCGCTCGCCGACGCCGCCGACGGCCACTGGCACAAGGTCGGCCATCACGCCGGCGAGGCCCGGCTCGCCTTCGAGGACTGGCAGGACCGCACTCGCCTGCCCCGCGGCGTCGAGCTCGACCCCACCGCCGACATGACGCTCTTCTACGTCAACAACACACTCTATGGGCAGCTCCGAGACGGCGGCACCATCAACTTTCCCGCCTTCCAGAGCCGCGGCGCCCAGTACAGCGTGGCACTGGTGAACGGCGACTACTTCAACCACGCCTACATGAACGTGGACTTCGGCGGCGGCCGGGGCTGGGAGAACCAGTTCAAGTCGTCGGTCAAGGTGGCGGGCTCGGGCTGTTGGTTCACCTTCGGTCGCAATTACTTCGCCATGAACCTCTCGCCGATGGTAACCATCGCGGCCGCCATGCAGCAGGCGGGCCAGGCCGACACCCTGGGCAGGCAACGAGTGGAGATCCAGTTCAACTTCGACCCCGCGCGCCGCCTGCGCTTCTACCAGTTCGACCCCACGCACCATGACGTGGCGGTGTACTCGATCCACTGAGAGCTCATGAAGAAACCTGCTGTGCGGGCCGCTCGCGACGGTTTCTTCGCCAGCGCTGACCGGGCGGGCAGAGCGGCAGCCTTCTTGGCGATCGCGCTCGTGGCCGGCACGGCGCTCGCGGCGGAGCGGTACACGCGCTCGCAGGCGCGTTACGAGGTGCCGGCCGTCACCCTGACCGACGCCCGCGGCGCGGCCGTGGCTCTCGTCGACGAGCTGGCGCGGCCGGAGCCGGTGCTGCTGCAGCTCATGTTCACCTCGTGCGCCACGGTCTGCCCGGTCCTGACCGGCACGGTGGCGGCGGCCGAGGAGCGGCTGCCGGGCTGGCGTCTGCTCTCGATCTCGATCGACCCCGAGGCGGACACGCCGGCGAAGTTGGCGGAGTACGCGGCGCGCTTGGGGGCCGGCGAGCGCTGGCGGTTCCTGACCGGCGAGGCCGGTGACCTGCGCGCCGTGGAGCAGGCGTTCGACGCCTACCGCGGCGGCAAGATGCGCCACCTGCCGCTGACCTTCCTGCGCGCCGGCCCGGCCGAGCCCTGGCTGCGGCTCGAGGGCTTCCCCAGCGCGGCGGAGCTGGCGCAAGAGGCCGCGCGATTGCTCGCACAGTGAGGCATGGGCGGCCGGATGGATCCCCGCTTCCGCGGCGATGACCCTACGCCCGCTGCCTGCCGACGACTCTCGAGCTCGTCTACCGCCCACCACCAAGGCCGTCATTCCCGCGAAAACGGGAATCCACTCTTCAGTCCGACGGACGGCTCGGACCTGCGGCTGCCGCGGATGGCTCCCTGGAGTGCGAGGTGACCCACCGCGCCCCCAGGCTGGCGGCTGGCACAGCCGCGATCCTGGCGAATGTGAGCTGTCTCCTCGCCGCCGCCTCGAGCGCGGGCGACCCCACGATCGGCCGGCGCACCTACCGCGACGGCGTGCTCGCCGACGGCCGGCCGCTCGCCGGGCGCACCTCGGGTGACGTGGTGCTCCAGGGCCGCGCCGCCGCCTGCTCCACCTGCCATCGCCCGAGCGGCTATGGCGGCGTCGAGGGGCGGACCTGGGTGCCGCCGATCACCGCGCGGTGGCTCTTCGAGCCGGCTGAGCCGCGCCGCGTCGACCGCTTCCGTCGCCTCTTCCAGGACGAGCTGGACTTCGCCTCGCTGGCCCGCCTGCGCAGCACCGGCGACCGCCCCGCCTACACGCGGCAGACGCTCGCCGTGGCGCTCACCGAGGGCCACGCGCCCACCGGCCGCTCGTTCGATCCGCTGATGCCGCGCTACGCGCTCGGCGCGGAGGACCTCGATCACCTCGCCGCCTATCTCGAGACGCTCTCCGCCGCGCCGCCTGCCGGCGTCACGCCGCGTGAAATCCGTTTCGCCACCGTGATCGCCGGCGAAGTGCCGGAGGCTAGGCGCCGGGCCATGCTCGAGGTGATGGCGGCCTTCGTCCACTTCGAGAACGCCGACACCGAGCGCCGCGCCGCCCGCCCCCCGGACCCTCTGGGCCACGAGGAGGACCTCGCGTCCGCCCGCCGCCTGTGGACGCTCGACGTCTGGGAGGTCCACGGCCCGGCCGCCGGCTGGCGCGGCGAGCTCGAGGCGCGCCACCGCGAACGGCCGGTCTTCGCCCTCCTGGGTGGCCTGGGAGACGAGAGCTGGAAGCCGGTCCACGCCTTCTGCGAAGAGCATGGCGTGCCCTGCCTGTTCCCGGAGACCGAGCTGCCGGTGGCCGAGCCGCCGGGCGAGAGCAGCTTCTACCTCTCCGCGGGCCTCGCCCTCGAGGCGCGCGTCCTGGCGCGGCACCTGGTCGAGGTCTGGCCGACGCTCGGTGCCGGGAGGTTGGTGCAGGTCTACCGCGACGAGCCGCGTGGCACGGTGCCGGCGGCGGCCCTGCGGAGCGCGCTCGCCGGGACCGAGATCGAGGTTGCGGATGCCGTCGTCGGAGAGGGCGAGCCCCTTCCCGGGGCGGCCTGGGGGGCCGCGCCAGGCGGCCATCCTGCCGTCGCCGTGCTCTGGCCGGGCGAGAAGGACCTGCTCGCCGGGGGCGCGGTGGCGGAGATCGCCGCGCAGAGCGTGCGGCTCTACGCTCCGGCGAGCGCCGCCAGGGACGCCGTGGCCTCCTGGCCGCGAGCGCTGCGCGCCAAGGCCTTTCTCGTCGACCGCTTCGCGGGCGCCGAGCGCGAGCCGCCGCACGCGGCGCGGGTTCGCGCCTGGCTGCGGGCGCGCGGCATCGCGCCGTTGCCCGAGGAGCGCCTCCAGCTCTCGACCTACTTCACGCTGTCGCTCGCCGAGGCCGCGGTCGCGCAGATGCTCGACTCCTTCTCGCGCGAGCTGTTCGTGGAGAACGTCGAGCGCGAGGCCGAGCGCACGCCCAACCCTGGCCTCTACCCTCGTCTCGCGCTCGGCCCCGGCCAGCGCCTCGCCTCCAAGGGCGCGCGGATCGTCCGGCTAGGCCTCGGCGATCCGCCGCGCCTCGAGGAGATGACTTCCTGGATCGTGCCCTGAGAGCGCCGGCTTGCTCACAGCCCGAAGACCCGGTACCCGCGCGGCCTGGAGGCGGCGAGCAGGGCCTCGCCCATCGCCTTGAAGCGGCCGGTACGGACCGCCTGTCGGCGCCCGGCGAGCGCGCGCTCCGGCACCGTCGCCTCGAAACGCGGGGTCTGCCGCGCCGCGACCACGTGCTCGAAGCCCGAGGCGAGCTTGATCAGCGTCGGCTCGGACCACGCGGTGCCCATGAAGCTCACGCCGATCGGCAGCCCGTAGCGGTACCCGGCCGGCACGTTGACGATCGGGTAGCCGGCCACGGCACAAGGGCCGGAGCTGGCGCCCAGGAAGTGGTCGCCGTTGACCAGGTCGGTGGTCCAGGCCGGCGAGCCGGTGGGGGCGATCAGGGCGTCGAGGTTGAAGTCCGCCAGCACCTTGTCGATGCCCTGCGGGCCGGCCAGGTCGTGGCCTCGCACCAGGGCGTCGAGGTACTCCTGCTCGGTGAAGATCTCCTGCTCGGCGAGCTCGAAGAACTCCTGGCCGAAGAACTCGAGCTCCGGGTCGGCGTGGTCGAGGTTGAACTGGATCACGTCCGCCAGCGTGTGCACCGTCAGCCCGGTGCGGGTGGCGAGGTAGGCATTCAGGTCGCGCTTGAACTCGTAGATCAGCACGATGATCTCGGCCGGGTCCGCGTTGAGCTCGTCGATGGTGGGGATCTCCGCCGGGTCCACCAGGATGGCGCCGGCATCGGCCATCGCCGCCAAGGCCTCTTCGAACACCTCGTCCGTCTCCGGGCTGTAGCCGGTGAAGCCTCCGCCCCGGGCGACGCCGATGCGTGCCCCTGCGAGGCCGTCGGGATCGAGGAACTGGGTGTAGTCGGTGAAGAAGTGCCCGGCCGAGGCCGAGGTCTGCGGGTCGCGCGGGTCGACGCCGGTGAGCGCTCCGAGCACCGCCGCCGCGTCGGCCACAGTGCGACCGTGGGGGCCGACAGTGTCCTGGGTGTGGGAGATGGGGATCACACCGGCGCGGCTGGTCAGGCCCACCGTGGGCTTGATCCCCACCACGCCGTTGATCGACGACGGGCAGACGATCGAGCCGTCGGTCTCGGTGCCGAGGGCGGCGGCGCAGAAGGCGGCCGACGTCGCGGCCCCCGAACCCGAGCTCGAGCCGCAGGCGTTGCGGTCCAGGATGTACGGGTTGCGGGTCAGCCCACCCTGGCCGCTCCAGCCGCTGGTGGACTGGAAGCCCCGGAAGTTGGCCCACTCGGAGAGGTTCGCCTTGCCGAGCAGGATGGCTCCGGAGAGCCGGAGCCGCGCCGCCACCGTGGCGTCGCGGGGGGCCGAGGGCCCGGCGAGAGCCAGCGAGCTGGCGGTGGTCTCCATGCCGTCCAGGGTGTCGATGTTGCCCTTGAGGACGATCGGGATGCCGTGGAGCGGCCCCAGCGGGCGGTCCTCCTCGCGGGCCCGGTCGCGGTCGGCGGCGATGCGGCGGGCGCGGGGGTTGAGCTGCAGGATGGAGTTGACACCGGGGCCCTCCTGATCCAGGGCCGCGATGCGCGCCAGGTACTGGTCCACCAGCTCGGCGGCGGTGAGGTCGCCCGCCTCCATCGCCGCCTTCATCTCGGCGATGGTCAGCTCCTCGAGCTCCTGCCCCGGGACGCCTTCCACCACCTTGGCGGCCGCCCGGGCCGCCTCGGCATCCGCCTGGGCCGGGCCGGCCGCCAGCGCCGCGCCCGCTCCCGCGAGCGCCCCGCCGGCCAGGGCCCCGAGCCGCATGAACGATCGCCGGCTGACCTCGCCGCCCGGCGACCCTTGCCCGTCCCCTCTCTCCTCCAACAACTCCTCAGCAAGCGAACGCACGCGCGACATCGGCTGGCTCCTTCCCGCCTGGTGGCTGATGTTCCGGCTGTCGGGCGCGACCCGGTCGTCGGGCGTGGCACTGGCCCCGGCCGAGGTCGCCCTCGAAACCAGAGGTTGGCTGCGGAAATAGAGTACACCGGATAGGGCTATGCGGAGCCACCCGCCCGCACGGGAATGCGGCGACGTCGAGCGCGACGAACTACGGACATCGCGCGGCTTGGAGGTCGCGGGTCAGTTGACCGCGAAATCGAAGCCGTCCACGGAGTCACCGGTGACCACGATAGTGGCTACCGGAATGGGGCTGTTGTTCCCAGCCGAGCCCACCGCATTGTTGAGGCGCACCTGGTAGCTCCGCAGCACCAGCCCGGCCTTGACCAGGACGTTCGCGGTTTCCGGCCCCGACCCGAAGTAGTAGTTGACGCCTACCCGATAGGTGCCGGCGAGAAGGTCCTCGCAGGCGGCGAAGTAGTGCTCGGGGCCAAAGCTCGTGACGTCGTCCACGTCCAAGTAGCCGACGCTCCCGAAGCGGTCGGCGTAGTAGACGTGCGAACCATCGGGCTCGAAGACGTGCAGGTCTACGTCGGGCTGTGCGCCCCAGGTAAGGGTCACGGTGATGATGCCGTCGCCGCCCTCCGCCTCGGGTTGGGCCACCGAGTTGAGCGCGCTCTGGACATGCCCGAGGATCCTGGTGCGGCTGGTGGTGCCGGCTTCCAGGTACGAGGAGACGAAGCCATGTCCCAGCGGGTCGCTCAGGTTCAGGCCGTTGCCGTTGCTGGTGTTGGCAGGCAAGGCGCCGGGAATGACCGCGATCACCAGGTCCTTGGTGAGGGTGGTGTAAGGACGCCCGTCGGCGACCGCGGAATCCGGATTCGCCACCGAGACGATGCCGACGTACCGCTGCTCGTCGGAAGGCAGGGAATCGTACTCGCGGTTGGCGAAGAGGTTTCCCTGCGAGTGGGAGACCAGGATGACCTTGCGGCCCTCGAGGATCTCGTTGCGATAGAGCTGCAGATGGCGCAGGGCCGTCGGGCTGGTCAGCAGAGCTTCGACGTCGATGGCCAGCGCCTGGGCCTGATAGGCGCTCTGCATGAAGTCCGGCATCGGATCGAGAAACGATAGGAAGCGGAAGAAGCGCGAGAAATCGTTCTCGAGGCGCTGCTTTACCGACTCGAAGAAGTCGAGCACGAGACCGTGGGTGGGGTTGTAGGCGAGAAGGAACTGCAACTCTTCGAAGCGGCCGGCCGGCAACGCCCCGGCGAGACCTCCCTCCAGCACCTCCAGGTTGAACTGAGCATCCTCGCGCACCGTGTAGACACCGTTGACGTACAACACGGTGGCCTTCTTGTCGCTCTGTCCACAGACCGCCTTCTCACCGCTGGCTCGTTGCGTCACCGGCTGGCCTTCGGCGTTGAAGGCGGCGGCAAACTGGCAGCTGCTGGCCCAATCGGTACGGTCGCGGAGCGGGAACGCCTCGCCGCCCAACCGGTCGTTGTAGGCAAGGTAAGACCGGCCCCGTGCCTCGGTGTCGAGCGCATACGCCAGCAGCTCGGAGGCCACCCTACCGGAGTCACTGGGGCGCATTGCCGCCAGGCACTCCAGGTCGCGGCTGAGCTGCGTCGCGTGCTGCAGAGACGCCGACTGCGAACCGCTGTCGACCAGTGCGGACTGCAGCGTCTTTACCATCTGACGGAGGGCCCGAATGGTCGGCTGGGAGCCGGCGTAGGTCAAGGCGATGTTGCGCTGGAGGTCGTCGCGCACCCCGTCGTGGTCCGAGTCGACGCCGGCGAGCGTCTGCTGGCCCGCCACGCCGGGATCCGGCGGCAGCCCTGCGTCCGAGCAGGTGGCGAAGGCGGTGGTGTCCTGGATCGGCGCGAAGGGAGTCGCGGGCGGGTTGCTGTAGCGCTTGCGCACGCCGGTCGCCAGGTCCTCTACCGTGATCTCCACAGCCACGTTGGTCAGGCCGGCGGCGAAGGCCCAGAAACGGCCGCCGATCGGACAGCCGTCGAGCAGCTTGATCATCATCTCGACGTTGTTCGGGTCGAAGAACCAGAAGTAGCCGGTTTCCTGCGTGAGCTGCACGGGTTGGCCGTAACCGACCTCGCCGCTCGGCTTGCGCCACACCGCGGAGACACGAAAACGGCCCTGGCGCAGGGCGAGGCCTGGCGGCAGGTCGGTCACCGGCGCGGCAGTCTGCTGGAGCGCGGCTAGGAAGCTCTCCGTAGCCACCGCCTCCGGCTCGGAGTCCTCGGCGAACGCGCTGCCGCAGGTACGAAACGCGTTGGTGTCCTGGATCGGCTGGAATGGGGTGCTGGGTGGGTTGTGGTAACTCTTCCGCACCCCGGTAGCCGTGTCCTCGACGGTGATGTCCACCCGTACGTTGGTCAGGCCGCCAGCGAACACCCAGTAGCGGTTGTTGGCCGTGCAGGCGTTCAGGATCTTGATCAGGAACTCTACGTTGGTGCTCTGGAAGAACCAGAAGTAGCCGGTGTCGTTGGTGAGCTCCACGACGTGGCCGACGCCGCTCTGCCCCGCCGGCGTGCGCCAGGTCGCGGTGACGCGGAAGCGGTTCTGATTGAGGCAGAGGGTGGTGTCGCTTGGCGTGCAAATACCCTTGGCCCCGCTCGCTGCATGGGGATCCAGAGCTTCGAGATCCAGCGCCCGCAGCGACGGCGCGATCGACGCGACCGCAAGAGTGATCAACAGGACGAGGCGGTGAACGGCCATGTCGCGCTCCTCGGGCGCATCAGACGGGCTCGCGCTGCGACTTTTCAGCCGAGCCGTCGCGCTCTCTCGGAGAGACACGCGAGAATGCAAGCAGGTGGGGGCCGTGCAAGCTCAGGAGCCGCGGCGCACCGGATCCTCGCCGAGCACTCGATCCAGCGCTTCCACCAGGTGATCCGCGTCGCGCTCGCCCAAGCACATCGGCGGCCGGATCTTGATCACGTTGTGGAACGGGCCGTCGGTGCCGGCCAGGATGCCGAGCTCGCGCAGGCGGTTGACCACGTAGGAGGCCTCCTCGGCCGCCGGCTCCAGGGTCTCGCGGTCGCGCACCAGCTCGAGGCCCAGGAACAGGCCGCGGCCACGCGCGTCGCCGGCCGCGGGGTGGCGCTCCACCAGGCCGCGGAGCCCGTCGAGCAGCCTCCCGCCCACCCGTCGCGCGTTCTCCTGCAAGCCCTCCTCCTCCAGCACGTCGAGCACCGCGAGGCCGGCGGCGCAGGCCACCGGATTGCCGCCGAAGGTCGAGAACAGCTCCATGCCGTTGTCGAAGGCGGCGGCGATCTCGCGCGTGGTGACCACCGCTGCCAGCGGGATGCCGTTGCCGATCGGCTTGCCCAATACAACGATGTCAGGGACCACGACGTCGGGCACCGCGCCCTGCATCTCGAAGCCCCAGAAGTGGCTGCCCAGCCGGCCGAACCCCACCTGCACCTCGTCGGCGATGGCGAGCCCGCCCGCCTCGCGCACCTGGCGATAGGCCGCGGCCAGGTAGCCGGGCGGCGGCACGATCTGACCACCGACGCTGGGCACAGTTTCTCCGAGGAAGCCGGCCAGCCGGCCGCCGCGGGCCACCACCTCCGCCGCCAGCTCGCCCACGTGCCGCGCGTACTGCTCGCCGGCCCGCGGGTCGTGGCGCTTGTAGGGGCCGCGGAAGTCGTCGGGGATCGGCGCCACGTGCACCCAGGGCTTGCGGCCGGCGCCACCCGGCCCCTCGAACTTGTAAGGCGAGGCGTCGATGAGCGCCGTGGTGTGCCCGTGGTAGGCGGCGTCGAGCACGATCAGCTCCTCGCCGCCGGTCGCCGCCCGCGCCAGGCGCAGCGCCAGCTCGTTGGCCTCGCTGCCCGAATTGAGGAAAAAGCACACCGACAGCGGCTCCGGCAGCAGCGCCGTCAGCCGCTCGGCGTAGCGGGCGATCGCGTCGTGGAGGTAGCGAGTGTTGGTGTTGAGCAGCGCGAGTTGGCGCGCCGCGGCCTCGACCACCCGCGGGTGGCTGTGCCCTACGTGGGGGACGTTGTTGTAGACATCGAGGTAAGCGCGGCCGACCTCGTCGTAGAGGTACGACCCGAAGCCGCGCACGATCTTCAGCGGCCGGCGGTAGGCGAGGCGCACGCTGCCGCCGATCGCGGCGCGCCGCGCCGCCAACGTCTCTTCGTACTTCCGCTCGCGGGGCGGGAAGCGCTCGGCCGGCACCCCGGCCAGGAGGTTGGGGTCGGGCGACAGGGCCGTCCACACCGCGCGCTGGCTCGGAAGGGCCACGCCGGGAAAATCGATGATGGCCGGCTTCGCCGGCGATTCGCGGTCCAGCTCCAGCAGGTCGAGGATCACCTGCAGGTGGAGGTGCGGCGGCCAGTCGCCGTTGCCCCAGCCTTCTCCCCGGGGCGGAGCGCCCACGCGCCCGATCACCTCGCCGGCGGCCACCGCCTGTCCGACGCGCAGGCCCTCGAGCACACCTTCGTCGAGGTGCCCGTAGAGGGTGAAAAATGCATCACCCGCGTCGATCTCGTGGCGCCCCGCTGTCTCGTGACGCCCCTCGACCGCGTGAAGCCCCTCGACCGCGTGACGCAATATCACCAGCGGGCCGTAGTCCTTGGGCGCGGCGTTGTTCGCCACGCAGCACACGGTGCCGGCGAGCGGCGCTTTGACCGGCGCCCCGGCCTCGACGAAGAAGTCCAGCCCGAGGTGGATGGTGCGCCGCTCCTCCACCGGGTGCTCACCGGAGGCAAACGCTTCCGTGGTGTACAGCAGCCGTGGCTCGTCGTAGCGACCGATGGCGATCGTGGCACCCGCGCGGCGCATTTCGCGCCAGATGGTCTCGGTGAGCGGCGCCGTCTCCACTGCCTTCGGGTCGGCCCCCAGCAGCAGGCTCCCCACCGAAAGGTCGAGCACCACGGAAGGCGCCGAACGCGGGTCGGGGTCGACGACCGGCGCGAACGAGCCGGCGCGCTCGGCGAGCCAGGCGGTCACGCGGCCGCCGCTCGGCACCGGCGGCAGGCCGCACGCCGCCCGCAAGCTGTAGTGAGCGAACCGCGGATGGACCTTAGCCAGCCGGCCCAGAGCCTCCCAGGCCGGCTGCTCGCTCACCGTGACGTAGGGGTCGCCCGGCTTCTCCGCCTTGCGCAGCGCCGAGGTGACCACGCTCACCACGAGGCGCATGGCGACGAGCGGGAAGAGCACGGCGATCTCGGCCTCGGCGAGCGGACGCTCGGCGTGGTAGCCGGTAACCACGCACGCCACCGCGGCCAGCGGGTCGCGCTCGCCGAAGAGAGCGTAGGCCGCGGCCACCGCGGGCTCGGCCACGACGATCGACTCGTGCATGTCCCCGAAGTCGATCAGGGAGGCCACGCGCCGCGGCTCGCCGCGCGGGCCGTCGACCAGCACGTTGTAGTCGTTGGCGTCGCCGTGGATCACTCCGCACGGCAGCGCGGCGAGCGCCGGCACCACCTCGGCCTCGTAGAGCGCCAGGAAGCGCTCGACGAGAGCGCGGCGGCCGGGATCGGTGATTGCCGCCAGGTGCTCGCGCACCCAGCCGGCGCGTGCGAGGTCCCACGGCAGGTCGCGGCGGGCCGCCGGGTGGTGGAAGCTCGCGAGCGCGACGTCCAGCCTGCCGAGGAAGCGGCCCAGGCTGTCCAGCAGCTCTGCCGAGCGTGGCCGGGTGTGGACGAGGAGATTCCCGGGCACCCAGGTCAGCATCCAGATTTGTCGCTCCTCTCTGGGTCGCTCCCCTCCGGGCCGCTCCTCGCCGGCCAGGCTCGCGACCGTGATCGCTTCGCCGGCGCGGCTCGGGACTACCCGTGGCAGGGCGAGGCCGGGCGACGCTTGCGTCGCGAAGGCGCTCTCGAGATGCGCGAGCGCCGCGGCCTGCAGCTCGACCAGGCCGCGCTCCCGCCACGCCGCCATCACTTTGAAGACCCATTGCTCGCCGGAGGCTACGCGCAGGTGGAAGTTGTCGTCGTGCTCGCCGGGCAGCCGCCGCGCCGTGGCCTCGAGGCCGTAGAGCTCGCGGGCGAGACGTGCGGCGTCGGCCTCGGAGACCGCGGCCGGCGGCGCGAGAATTTGCGAGGGGAACATCGAGGCCGCGGTCGCCTCCGCTGTCAGGAAGCCGGGGGCGCCGTCGCCTCGAGCAAGGCCACCGTACGCTGGAGCTGGCCCACGTGCTCGAGGGTGTGGACGCGCAGCGCCTGAGCGAAGGCCTTGGCGTCGAGCTCGGCCTCCCACTCGACGGGAGCGAGCGAGCCGTCGGGCTGCGCTGCCTTGACCACCATCACGATCGGTGCCCGCGGCGCGGACCGCGGCAGCTCGTCCGGCAGGCTCTCCTGCAGGCGGAGCAGCTCGGCGTGTACCTCGCGCAGCGCGGCGAAGAGGTTGTCCCAGGCGAGTGTCAAGGGCGAGGCGGACTGCAGGCCGGCCGGGATGGCGCCGGTGGACGGCCGCCTCCCGGCGAGCAGCGAGGCGAGTTGCACGACCGCCGGCCGGTGGCTCTCCACCAGGTGGTCGAGGATCTCCTGCGGCGACCAGCGGCCCGGGGACGGCGCCCGGCGGTGCAGATCGCCGGGCACCGTGGCGAGCAGCGCCTCGATCTGCTCGAAGGCCGCCGCCGACTTGCGGCGGATCGACTCCGCCGGCGCCTCGGTGCCCTTGCGGCGCAGGAACTCGAGCGCCTGCTGCTGCTCGGGGAGGAGTGGAGTGTCGCTCATCGCGCCGGCCCTCGGCTGGATTGTACTCGCT
>JBIOXV010000209.1:0-2609 GCA_044869805.1 Thermoanaerobaculia bacterium
GCAAGCGACTGCCGAGACCCTCACCGTAGAGCTGACGGCACTGATGAAGCACCTGCTCGTCACCACCAGCCGCGATTTCTTCGGCGAGCTGGAGAAGGCCGGCATCTCGCTCACCCAGATCAAGAGCCTCACCATGCTCGCCGAGCGCGACGAGCCGCTGTCCGTGAAGGCGCTCTCGGATCTGATGGGCCTTTCGCTCCCGGGCATCAGCCGGGCGATCGAGGGGCTCGTCCAGCGCGGCGAGATCACGCGCGTGGAGGACGCACAGGACCGCCGGCGCAAGCTCCTCAGCATCACGCCGCGCGGGCAGCGCACCTACGAGCGCCTGCTGGCGACCCGGATGGAGGGCGTGCGCCGCTTCGTAGACGAACTTGAACCCGAAGAGCAAGAGGCCCTGTCGCGCGGACTCAGCGCGCTGGCCGGGAGGCTGCATCAATGACCGACCGCATTCGACTAAACGAGGGCAACCGCCGCTGGTGGACGCTCGCGGCGATGTGCTTCGCCCTGTTCATGATCATGCTCGACAACACGGTGGTGAACGTCGCGCTGCCGTCGATCCAGGACGACCTCGCCGCGTCGCTGTCCGGCCTCGAGTGGACGGTCAACGCCTACACGCTGACCTTCGCCGTCCTCCTCGTCACCGGCGGACGCCTGGGCGACATCTTCGGCCGCCGCCGGATGTTCCTCTTCGGCGTGGTGGTGTTCGCCGTCTCGAGCGCCGCGATCGGGCTGTCGCCCGACCAGGGCTGGCTCGTGGGCGGCCGCGCCGTCCAGGGAATCGGCGCCGCATTCATGATGCCGGCCACGCTGTCCATCATCACCGTCACCTTCCCGCCCGAGGAGCGCGGCAGGGCGATCGGGACCTGGGCGGGTGTGTCGGCGCTGGCACTGGCGATCGGCCCCGTGGTCGGTGGCGCGCTGGCCGAATACGTGTCCTGGCGGGCGATCTTCTTCCTGAACCTACCCGTGGCGGTCGGCGCCGTCATCGTCACGCTCTTCGCCACTCGCGAGTCGCGCGACGAGAGCACCCGCCACATAATCGACTGGCCCGGCATCGCCGCGCTGTCGGTCGGGCTGACCGCGCTGGTGCTCGCCCTGGTGGAGGGCAACGGATGGGGCTGGGGCTCGCCCAGGATCGTGGCTCTGCTGGTCACCGCCGCGGTGGGGGTGGCGGCCTTCGCGCTGATCGAGCCGCGCGTGCGGGAGCCGATGGTCGAATTCCCCCTGTTCCGCTCGAAGACGTTCCTGGGCGCGAACCTGGTGGCGTTCATCGTGACCTTCTCGATGCTCGCGATGTTCTTCTTCCTCGCCCTCTACATGCAGAACATCCTGGGCTACTCGGCCGTGGAGGCCGGCGTGCGCTTCCTCCCCGCGACGCTGATGATCGTGCTGATCGCGCCGATCGCCGGGCGGCTCTCCGACCGGATCGGCCCGCGTCCGCTGATGGTGACCGGCCTCTCGCTCACCGCGATCTCCCTGTTCCTGCTGACCCGCATCGATGTGGGCACGGGTTACGGCCTGCTGCTGCCCGCCTTCTTCGTGATGGGCATCGGCATCGCGCTCGTGATGTCGCCGATGTCCACCGCGGCGATGAACGCCGTCACGCCGCAGAAGTCCGGCGTGGGCTCGGGGATCCTGTCGATGAGTCGGATGGTCGGCGCCACCTTCGGCGTAGCCGCAATCGGCGCCCTGTTCCAGCATCTGGCGCGCAGCCAACTCACGCAGGACCTGGCCGGAACGGGCATCACCGCCGCGCAGCGCGAGCGCATCGTCGACAACCTCGGGTCGGCCAGCGACGCCGCGAGGCTCCCGCCCCAGGCGGTCGACGCGGCCCAGCACGCGTTCATCCACGCGCTGTCGAGCGGAATGTGGCTCTCCGCCGGGGTCGCCGCCCTCGGCGCGGTGCTCTCGCTCTGGCTGATCGCCCCGAAGCGTGCGGTGGAGCCGGATGCCGCCGCGCGTCCCGAGGCTGCGGCCGAGATGGCTTCGCCCGGCTAGGTCCTTCGCAGGTAACCTCCCGCCCCCAGGCGCCGCCGCGCAAGCTCGCTTGCGCGGCGGCGTCCGAAAGCATCGCGGCGCACCCGGCCGAGCCGGGCGCTCGCGCAACGGCGGACCGCGGAGGACTGGCGCGAATGGCAGTTGATCTCACGAAGGTTTCGGAGCTGGACGTCGAGCCCGGCACGTTGCCGCCGACGATGGCGGCGTGGGTGATCCGGGAGGAGCGCTTCGGCGAGCCAACGGACGCCTTCCAGCTCGAGGAGATCGACGTGCCAGAGCCCGGCGCGTTCGAGGTGATCGTCCCGATCTGCACGCCGTTGATGAGCGAGTTCGGCTTCGCCTGCACGAACGCGCCGAAGATCGAATCGCTCCTACCGACCACCGCGGCTGCGGGCAGTCCCGCAAGGGCGAGCTTGCCGAATTCCCTTCTCGTGTAAGACATGTTTCCTCGCTTCTTGATCGCGGGGTCTCAAGACCCGGCCTACCCAACTCCCAACCCTTCCGGAACACCGGCTTCACATACTTGTTTGCTTCCCTGTTGTTGGTGAACTCCATCCTCTTCGAATCCCAGAGCAGCTTCCCTTCGACTCTCGTCGCGACCGCGCCAAGCA
>JBIOXV010000210.1:0-71583 GCA_044869805.1 Thermoanaerobaculia bacterium
ACCGCCTTCGCCGAGAAGCGCCGCCTCCTCCAGCTCGAGACCCTCTACGACCTCGCGGTGGCGCTCCACGCCGGGAGGTCGGAGGAGAAGGTGCTGGAGGAGGTGCTGGAGCGGGCGCTCCCGGTGCTCGACCCGGCGGCCGCGATAGCCGTCACCCGCGACGCCTACGGCCGGCCGCAGGCCCTGGCGAGCGTCGGCTGGGGTGAGCGGCCGCCCGACGGCGCCGGCCTGCTCGCGGCGCCGATCTGGACCGAGCTCCTGACCGAGGGCCGGCTGCTGGTGCGCTCGGACGGCCGCCTCGCCGGCCGCCAGTTCGGCGAGCTGCTGGCCGCCCCGCTCAACTACCGCGGTGTTTTCCTGGGCTACCTGGCGCTGCTCGACAAGGAAGCCCGCGGCGAGGGGACCTCGCCCTTCACCGAGGACGACCGCCGCTTCCTCGACTCGGTGGCGGCGCTGGCCGCGGTGTCGCTCGACAGCGCCCGCAAAGTGGAGCAGCTCCGCACCCAGCGCGAGCGGCTGGAGGAGGAGAACAAGATCCTCAAGGGCCAGCTCGCCCAGGAGGTGGCCGGGCAGCGGATCGTGGCCCACGCGCCGCCCATGCGCCGCGTGCTCGAGATCGCCGAGCGGGTGGCGCCGCGCAGCGTCTCGGTGTTGCTGCGCGGCGAGAGCGGCACCGGCAAGGAGCTGATCGCCAAGCTCCTCCACCTCTCCTCGGGCCGCGGCGGCGCGCTGATCGCGCTCAACTGCGCGGCCCTGCCGGACTCGCTGCTGGAGGCGGAGCTCTTCGGCATCGAGGGCGGGGTGGCGACTGGGGTCACGGCCCGTGCCGGCAAGCTCGAGCTGGCAGACGGCGGCACGCTGTTCCTGGACGAGATCGGCGACATGCCCTTGGCGACCCAGGTCAAGCTGCTGCGCGCCCTGCAGGAGCGCGAAGTGGTGCGGGTCGGGGGCCGGCGGCCGATCCCGGTCGACGTGCGGCTGGTGGCGGCCACCCACCGCGACCTCGAGGCCCTGGTCGCCCGCGGCACCTTCCGCGAGGACCTCTACTACCGGCTGAAGGGCGTCGACCTCCAGCTTCCACCGCTGCGCGAGCGGCGGGAGGACATCCCCTACCTGGTGCGTACCTTCGCCGAGGACTTCTGCCTGCGCGAGGGGATCGAGATGGCGCCGGTCGCGCCCAGCGCCCTGGCGCTGCTGATGCACCACGGCTACCCGGGGAACGTGCGGGAGCTCAGGAACCTGGTCGAGGGGGCCCTGTCGCTGGCCGAGGGCGAGGTCACTCCGGAGCTGCTGCGCTCGCTGATGGGCGCCGGGCAGCCGGGTTCTGGAGACGGCGACACCCTGGACCTGGGCTCGATGGAGCAGCAGCACATCTCCCGGGTCCTCGAGCTGACCGCGGGAAACAAGAGCGCCGCGGCGAAGCTCCTGGGCATCGACCGCCGCACTCTGCTGCGGAAAGGGTTCTGAAGGGTCCGCGAGATGCGGCATAATGTCTCTTCCGAGGCAATCTGTCCCATGCGATGTGAAGTCCCTGAAACAAAGCATCTCTCACCTGCCCAACGCGTACCCAAGTCGCTGGATGCGACATTCTGTCTCGCCCGGTTCCCGCGCCCGACTCTGGCGAGCACTTGACCGATGCTCCAAAGCCCTTTCAAATCAAAGATTTAGTGCGTCGGCGCGAGCGCTCTTCGCGGGTGGCAACGGGCTTGCGATGGCGGAGGCCAGGAGAGGAGGACGCCCATGCTAGAATCCGCCCGCAAATTGGTCGCTGTCGCGGTGCCTCAGGTTTCGGTAAAGCTGTTGTTTTCAGTGGGAAGCCTGGCCGGTTTCGCCTGGCTCCTGGTGCAGGACCGGATCCACCCGTTCGTCGTCTATCTGTTGCAGCTTTACCTGGCCTTCTGAACCCTTCCGAAGAGCGCACCGAGCAAATGGCCGGGCACGCTGTCCTGAGGGAGGTCTCGCTGGCGCTCCCGATGGTCGCTGACATGGAGATCGCGGCGACGAAGCCAGTCACCTCGCTGGCCGAGTTCATGAAGATGAGCCCGGACAAGGTGGACGAGATCCGCTTTGCGGTCGTCGAGGCCTGCATCAACGCCTTCGAGCACAGCCACGCCCCGGACGGCATGGTGCACCTGACCTTCTCGGTGCTCGGAGAGCGGGAGCCCGAGACCCTACGCATCACGGTCCGCGATCACGGGGTGGGCTTCGATCCCGCGAACCCGCCCGCGTCCCGGCCGCACGGGGGAAACGGCTTCAAGATCATCCGTGGCCTGATGGACGAGGTGACGATCCAGTCCGGCGGCGACGGCACGACCGTGGTGATGAGCAAGGCGCGCTGAGGAAGAGGGTTCTGTGATGACCGAGAGCTTGAGCCTCACCGTGGATCGCCGTGGCGACCTCGCGATCCTCTACACCGAGGGATACATCAACAACCAGGGCGGCGAGAAGATCGCCCGCCAGGCCTACGAGCTGATCGACCAGGGCGCCCGCACCCTGCTGCTCAATCTGGCCGGCACCAAGATCGTCAACTCCATCGGCATCTCGATCCTGATCGAGATCATCGAAAAGATGATGGAGGTCGAAGGGCGCCTGGCCTTCTGCAACCTGACGCCGACGATCGAGAAGACTTTCCAGATCATGGGCCTGGCGCAGTACGCGGGCATCTACCCCGACGAGCCGTCGGCCGTCGCCGGCCTCGGCGGCTCCTGACCATGGCAACGATGACCGGCGACGAGGTGAGCTGGGAGCCTCTCGTGCGCCAGTTGCTGGAGGACGCCTCCGAGGCGGACTTCGTGCCCTCGGTGCTCGCCCGCTTCCGGCAGGCGACGGGGGCGCGGGGCGCCGCGCTCTACCTGTCCGACGAAGCGGCCCTCCAGCTCGAGCTCTGCGACGGCGACGGCGAGTTCCCAGGGGCGCTCCCCGACCCGCCCCCCGACCGCTACGGAACCTTCAATCTGCCGGGCGGCGCCGTCCTCTTCCAGCCGCCCGCCGGACCGCGCACCGATGGCCTGGGCTCGAGCCCGCTCGCGGCCCTGCTGGCGGTCGCCGCGCGCCTCTGCGATCTGAAGCACCAGCTCAAGCGCCAGCAGTTCGAGGCCGGGCTGCGCGGCGTCGAACAGCAGGCCCTCTACGAGGTGGGCCTCGCCATCACCTCGATGCTCGACCTCGAGGCGCTGTCCGAGGCCATCCTGTCCTGGGCCCTGTCGTTGCTCGACGCGCGCCGCGCCGCCCTCTACCTGCTGGAGGACGGCTCCTACCTCTTGTCGCGCGCCCTGGGCGGCAGCGCACGGCCGAGCTTCTCGACGGCCGAGGCGTCGGCGCTGCCAGTCGAGGTGCTGCCGGGGGCCACCCATCTCTTGGCGGCGGCGATCGCGATCGAGGGCTCGCCGCGCGGCATGCTGGTGGTGGCCGACAAGGAGAGCCGGCGCGGGGTCGGCCCGTTCGGCGCCAGCGACGAGCGCACGCTGCAGCTCTTCGCCAACCAGGCGGCGATCGCGCTCGAGAACGCCCGCCTCCACCGCCGGGCCCTGGAGCAGGAGCGCCTGGAGCGCGAGATGGAGCTGGCGGCCGAGATCCAGCGCCAGATCCTCCCCAAGCGCGCCCCCGAGATACCGGGCTACGAGCTCGCCGGCTGGAACCGGCCGGCGCGCCACATCGGCGGCGACTACTACAACTTCCTGGCCACCGCCGAGGGCCGCTGGGTGGTGACCCTGGGCGATGTCTCGGGCAAGGGAATGCCGGCGGCGTTGATGGTGTCGATCCTGCACTCCGCGCTGCGTTTGATGTTGGACCGCCACGAGGTCGGGCCGACGCTGCTCGAGCGGCTCAACCACCACGTGCTGGACTCCAGCGCGCCGGCCAAGTACATCACCCTGCTGGTGGCCGAGCTCGAGCCGGCGACCGGCCGCCTGGGCTACGTCAACGCCGGCCACAACCCGGGCGTGGTGCTCGATCCGGCCGGCAACGTGCGCCAGTTGCCTTCGACCGGGCTGCCGGTGGGCCTGCTCCCCGGCGGCAGCTTCCAGCGCTCGAGCGTCGACCTGGCGCCCGGCGACCTGGTCTGCTTCTACAGCGACGGCCTGACCGAGGCCACCAACCGTGCCGACGAAGAGTATGGGCTCAGCCGCCTGATCGCCTGCCTCGACACGCACCGCGAGCAGCCGCTGCCGTCCATCATCCGCGCCCTGGACGAGGCCGTCACCGCCTTCGCCGACGGCCAGCCGCAGGGCGACGACCAGACGGTCGTGCTGCTGCGCGTGCGAACGAGCTAGGAGCCTGTGAATGAATCGTCGCGAGCGGGCCCGGCTGCTAGGAGCGGGCGGACCCGGCAACCGGAGCGTACACGCCAGTACGTGAGGATTGCCGGGAGGACCCGCGACAACGCAGACGGCCCGCGCAGCAGATTCATTCGCAGGCTCTGAGCGAGCCGCCGGCCGCCACGGCCAGCGACGGCGCCGAGACCGCGCCACGCAGCTCGCTGTCGAGCGCCCGGACGGTCGCGTCGGCGCCGACGCCCAGCAGCGAAGAGAAGACGCGCCGCAGGTCGTCCTGCCACAGCAAGGGCACGAGGGGCGGGCCCAGCTTCCCGTCCACGATCCGCCGCGCGCCGGTGCAGACGGCGCGAAAACCCGGCCCCCCCGGCCACCACGTCTCGCTCGACCCCACGCGCTCGAACGCCGCGAGCCACAGGCCGCCCTCCGGGCTCGCGCCGCCGGCGGCGAGCAGCTCGTCGCGCGACGCGCCCCCCGGGGCGACGAAGAGGTGCTGCGGCCGGGTTTCGTCCGGCCCCAGGTAGTGCGGCGTCACCGGCAGGCCGAGCGCGGCGGCGAGCGCAGGGCTGACCGCCGGGGTCGCGAGCACGCCGCCGGCCACCATCTCCACGGGAAGCCGCTCCCGACCCTCGAAATCGAAGGGGAAGGGCAGGCCCACGGGGTTCGCTCCGTCGTCCACCAGCGAGAAGGCCGGCGAGAGAACCTGCCGCCCGAGGTCGGCCGCCGCGAGCACGCGGCCCTCGGCGAAGGCCTCGGCGGTGAGCGCGACCGTGGCGAGGTGGGCCACCAGGGCCGCCGCCGCGGCCGGGCCCAGCACCAGGGGAACGGCGCCGGCCGGCGGCTCGCCCGGCTCCGCGTCGTCGATGCGCAGGGCACGGGCACGCTCCGCGAGCTCGGCAGGCTCCAGCCGCGCCAGGGTGCGTGCCGCGCGTTGGGCGAACCCGCCGCCGGGGCCGCGCCCGCTGTCGATCGAGAGCGAGGCGCCGGTCAGCTCCACGGCCCGCGACAGGCCCCGGCTGTTGACGATCACGGCGCGGGTCGTCGCCCACTGGAGGCGCGCCGCCTCGCCCTTCTGCACGCCGCGTTCGAGCAGCGCCTTGGCCGCCCTGGGCTCGAGGGACGCGAGCTCGGGGTCGAACAGGTCGCGGGCGGTGGCGCGCCTCGCCGCGGGCTCGCCGGTCGAGGCGGACCCGGCCGAGAGCTCTCCCGCCGCGGGATTTCCGTTTGCGGGCTCGCCAGCGGTCGCCTGGCCGGGCAGCGGCTCCCAGGGCGCAGCGCGACGCGGCTCCGGGCCGGGGTCCTCGCCGCGGGCGTGGGCGAGCGCGATGCGCAGCGCGTCGGCGATTTCGCCGTCGGCGCCGTCCTCGGTGGTGTACCTGCCGAGCCGCGGGCCTTGGGCGACGCGCACCGTGACCGTGCGGCGCACCAGGATCGGCGACGGCTCCTCGCGCCGCAGGCTGCTCGCCTCACCGCGCCGGGTCTCGATCCACAACAGCTCGGTGGCATCGCCGACCGAGGTGGCGAGCAGGCGCGCCAGTCGCTCACGCGCGGCCTCGAGAGGCTGCAGCGGCGGCGCGGCGAGCGAGTCTCTTCTGCCCCCCTCCTGACTCAAGGCTAAGGGCTCCTCAAGGCTCGGGCGGCATCTTGGCGTAGAGGTAGGCCTGCTCTTCGAGGCGCGCTCCGCGGGCGTCGGCGACGGCGAACGTCTTGCCTCCCCAGATCGCGGCGCCGGCGTAGCGCCCCGCCTTGTCCACGGCGTAGAGGCGGAGGTTGAACTTGGGCCGGCCGTCCCGACGCCGCAGGAGCGGCTCGCGGTTGAGGTGCACCACGCGCTCCAGGACCTTGAGTAGCGCCTCCTGCGGCGCCAGCCCCAGGCGCATCTGCTCGACGGCGCTGTGCGCGGCGCACACCTGGATGCTCGCCTCGCCGCGGCCGGTGGCTCCCGCGGAGCCCACGTCGTTGTCGCAGTAGAGGCCGGCGCCGATGATCGGCGAGTCCCCCACGCGGCCCGGGATCTTGAAGAACAGTCCCGAGGTGGTGGTGCAGCAGCCGAGGTCGCCGCTGGCGGCGCGCGCCGAGAGGTGGATGGTGCCGGTGGGCCGATCGGGCCCGCGCTGGAAGAGGTCGCGGTTGTCAGGGTCCTCGACGAACTCGCGCACCTCGGGGTCGAGGCCCGCGAGCGTGGGCTCCACCCAGTCGTCGAGCTGCGAAAGGCTCTCGCGCCAGTAGAGCCACACCTTGCGCGAGAAGTCGGTCAGCAGCTCCTCCTCGGGGAAGCCGTGCATGGTGGCGAAGCGGCGCGCCCCGGAGCCCACCAGCAGCACGTGGTCCGTGCGCTGCATCACCAGGCGCGCCACCTGGGCCGGCGTCTTGACACCTTCGAGAGCCGCCACGGCACCCGCCTTGCTCGACGGCCCGTGCATCACGGCGGCGTCGAGCTGCACCACGCCGTCGAAGTTGGGCAGGCCACCGTAGCCGACCGTGTAGTCCTTCGGGTCGAGCTCCACGACCTTGACGCCGGCGACCGCGGCGTCGACCGGGTCGGCGCCGGCGACCATCTCCTGATAGGCGATGCGCACCGCCTCGAGGCCGTTGCCGCTCGCCACCGCCACCGGCGACGAGCCGGCGCCCGCGGCTGTCGCCGGTTGCGGCTGGGCCGCCTGCGAAGCCGAGGCCGGCTCGCGTGCCAGCAGAGGAAGCGAGAGGCTGGCCACCATGCCACCGAGGAAATGCCGCCGATCCATGCGCTCCTCCTTTCGCGGCCGCCCACGTTCGCGGCGGCAGAGTGTAGCAGCGGAGCCGCAGCGCCCGGTGCCGGAGCCTCACCGAAACCGTCCTGAGGGTCGAGCTGCTAGGAACGGGAGGACCCGGCAACCGGAGCATTCTCGCACGTAGTTTCGCGGTCAGACGAAGGGCGCTGTAAGCCTCGTGGAATCTATGACTTCCTGCATGGAGCTTGCGGGAAGACTCTCAGCCCCACCTGGGTCAGCATGCGCCAAGCTTGCGATTTCAAGGACGCTGAGTTCCGAAAAAGGAGTCATCCAGGAACGGTGTAGAGAACATGGCAGCGGGGTCGACTGCGCTCCTGGGGCACCGCACTAGTGCCAGGACAGGACTCTGAAGTGCCTTGGACACGCGCGGGACGTTGTCCGGATGGACCCGAGGGTTCGCCCTTCATGCCTAACGAAGATTGTATTGGCGACCGACGTTCCAGAGCAGTGCCCACGCAGCAGCCCGACAGGACTGCACCCGTTCTGACGGTCCGATAAGTCCAATGCTCTCGCGATCCCAGTTGCATCCCTCTTCATCCGGCTCGAGAAGCCGTAAAGGCGGACTTGAGACCTCTACTCCCGGGCACTCTGGGCAGGTCGCAAGCACTCGGTTCAGAATCGCCACTAGCTCCTCCTGCGAGACAAGTTGTTGTCCGGTCATCGCCTTCTTCCTCGCACGGTGCCGAAAGTGGTTTGGCCAGCTTGTCGGCCTATGCCGCCTATCCCGTAGCTCAAAGGTGTCACCGCCTTGGCCTCCATTGTGACCGACGGCGCAATCGGTTAGCTCGGCTTGGCTCGGCATGCATCAGCCATGCAGTCTCACTAGTCACTAGCTCGGCCAAAGGCTGCGGCCTCCAATGGTCTGAAGCTCAGATAGCGGCGGGCCGGTCGCTCAAGCTCTCCGCTATCTCGCCTGTCGTGCAGCGCGCTTCGTTAGGTCGACAAGCTCGGTCAGAAGCCTCACTACATCCTCAAGTTTGCCATCGAGATCGCGCAGTTGCTTCTGCAGGCGATCCACTTGGGACTCGTCGATTGTCACCTCTGCCACTAGAAACCTCCTCTCTAGGCTAGTGCATGGCCTCTCACTGGTTCTTCCCTCGGCCATCCTCTCGCGCTCCGCGGCGTTTGACAAAGGCCTCGAACCGCCGGCTGAGGGAGAACGCGAAAGCGAGCAGAGCCTCCGTAAACTCGACAGCATCGCGAGCGTCGTCCGCGTCAATGACCGAGTCGAGATCATGTGCACCCATATTGCCCACGAGCCGCAGCTCGGTCGCCCAGGCAGCCAACTTCTGGTCGATCCTTCCTTCTGCTACTAGGAAGTCCACGCGCTCTCTCAGAGTACCCCGCGCGGCTCCAAGCTCTCGGCAGACTGCTTCGAGGCACTTGCGGCACATGAGTACACACGATGTGAGATTGCCTCCACGGAACGAGCGCCGGGCTTCTTCGTATGCCAGTGCGACAGGAACTGGAAGCCCTTCAGCGTCAAAAGGTCGTTGTACTGGATACAGCAGGCTCTCGCCCTGAGGCACCGTCGCCTCTCCCGGAATTTCATAGGTCTCGGTGCTCGTCAAGAAGGGGGATTCACAACGCGGGCACACAGAGAACTTGTACTGAAGAATTGTGACGTGGGTATCCTCAGGAGCTTCCAGCATCCCGCTAAAGACCGGGCTCACTTTCGCATGGCTGGCGATCACTCTAGCCAACACCTGTGCGTTACAGACTGGACAGAACACAAAGATGGAATCTTCGCCCTGGCTCTCTGGAATGCCACCTTCGGTGGTAGCTGTTCGTTCGTTAGCCATCGACGGTTCCTCCAAGAGCTACCTGACTTATGGTCCTGTGCATTGGCGGCAGTGCTCAGCCGGATCGCCAGAGTTGGAGCAGCAGGCGTCGCACTCGCTGATATGGCATCCTACAGCAAAAGCTGTCCGAGAAGCCACGGTGCGTTGGCAACAGGCTGCTTGGTTCAGTGATTCGGCTTCGCCCTGCGTTCCGAACGGCCTGCCTGGCCAGCTTCTACAGCTTGGCGGCGCGAGCCCCGCCTGGCGCCCTGTGCGCTGTTGTCGCCCTCGCGCCTGAAACCCCGTCCTCGTGGGCCTTCGACGCTCCACACCCTGCCAGCAATGTTTTCGGCGGACAAAAACCCTCGCGAGCTCGGGTTCTTGTCCGCCGAAAACGCGGGCTCGCAGGCTCGCCCTGGCTGGCCAGGGGAGCATCCCCTGGACCCCTGCTCGAAGACTCGGGAAGACAGGAAGAATTTCTAGGCGTCAGAGCTTGTTGCACTCGCCGTGCACACAGTCGGCTTTGTTGTGGGAAATGGAGTTAACAATTTACGGGCCGTAAAATCGAGCACTCCGCAGCACTTGGGCGGGGGATTTTACGGCCGTAAAATCCTCAGCGGCGCTCGATGACCGATTCCCTCAACTCCGGCGCCGGAACCTCTGTCCGATCGAGACGCAGAGGACGGCCACGCCTGAGGGCCGAAGACCGCCGCGACAAGCGTCTGTGCCTGCGCGTCTCGAAGTCCGAGAGAGACCGAATCGAGATCCTGGCCCAGGCTTGCTCTCTTTCGCTCCCGACCTACCTCCGCCATGCTGCACTCAGCCGAAAGGTCCGGCCAGCGGTGCCGGCGGTCAGCCGGACCCTCATCGACGAGCTGGTGCGCCTGGGACGCAAGCTCAATCAGGACCTCGTCGACATCTACACCCGGGGCTACTCGCCTGACCTACGGTCTACCTTGCTCGAGCTGCTGGCCCTGTTCCAGGACCTGAGGCTCACACTCTCTGGCGTGAGGCAGCAGCGAGGAGCGGCGGCGCCATGATCGCCACGCACTCGGAGGAAGTCCATACCCTCTATCGCTCGCAAGCCACTCCAGCGAGCTGTCTGGCACGACTTCTCCTCGACGATAGGAGACCTTCCGCATGCCCGACTCGGACGGCATCAAGACCCTTCCCGATCTCGCGTCTCCGTTCCTCTCGGTCACGAAAGCTGCAACTTACCTGAGCCTGCGACCGGCCACGCTCAATCGCTGGCGGTCCGCCGGCACCGGCCCTCTCTTCCACAAGCTTGGCCGGCGGACCTTCTACACGCGCACCGACCTCGATGCCTGGGCCGCGTCCTGCCGGCGACAGAGCACCACCGAGCATCGAGCCAAGCAGCTCCGCGAGGCGAAGCGGAAGGAGCGGAGGCCAAGCCGACGCAGGCCCGCCACGCCCTAACGCACAGCGGCCGTCGTGGAGTGGGAAGGAAGCGGCCGGGCCTCCAGATCTCCAGGAGGCCCAGCCAGGGGAAGGGTGTTCAGCGAAGGCGCTGGATCTGCTCGGGCTTCCGACATGCCCGGCTCATTCCGCCACCGCCTGCTCGATCTCGGAGGCGACCTCGGCCAAGGTGTCCGCCCACTCTTCCGCCCTCACCTTGAGCCAGCGCTCGAAGCGCGCATCCGCCATGTTGCCCTGGCCGTCCTCGGCGACCTCGTGGTGGAGGAAGCCCTGGAGGTAACGCAGGTCCTTGGCGACGGCGCGCAGCTCCAGGAGGATGATCGGCTCCTCGTCTTCGACGTACTGCCGGAAGTCGAGCACGGCCTGGTAGAAGTAGTCGCCGGCCCTGCGCAGGGCCTCGGCCGCCTCGGGCTGGCCGACGTGGTGGAGGAAGGTCTCGCGGAGAGGCTGAAGCTCCTGCCAGGCGTCGAGAGGAGCGGGCGAGGAGGAGGCCTCGGGAGGGGGAGCCGGGGGAACGGGAGGCGGAACTGCCGAGGCGGTAGACTGCTCGCGGTCGGTCATGGGGTTACGGCTCCATGGTCGGCTAGGGTCGGCCGGGTGTTCCTAGCACTCGGTCGGCCCGCTGGTTTTTCTGGCGCGGCTGAAGGCCGCAGATTGGAGACGCCGGACTGGCGCCGGCGGTCCACGAGCTGCTGCTCTTCGATTCATCGCGGCAGGCAACCTCACCCCTCCTCCCTCACGCCGCGGTCTCCGGCGGCCTCCAGAGCCTCACGCATGGCCTTCGAACGCGCGTTGGCGGCGTCTCGCAGATGAGCCGGCAGGAAGTGGGCGTAGACCTCCGTCGAGCGCTGGCTCTTGTGGCCCACGTTGGCGCCCGCGACCTTGAGGCTCACCCCTCGCGACACGTCCCAGCTCACCGCGTTGTGACGCAGGTCATGCAGCCGGAAGTTGCCCAGCTCCTCGAGATCCACCAGGCCCGCCTTGCGGCGGACCTGTTCCCACAGGAAACGCACCTCGGTGCGCGGGCGCGAGGGATCGAGCCCGGGAAACACCCACGGGCTACCCTCGACCCGGGGAAGGGCTCGGAGCACCGCGACGGCTTCGTCGGAAAGCACTCGGTACTCCTCCTCGGCCGCCTTGGTTTGGAGCAAGCGAGCCTGCCCGGCTTCGAGATCCAAGTTCGCCCACTGGAGGCGGAGAATCTCGCTCCGTGTCCGCCAGCCCGTCCAGAAGGCCAGGCGTAGCGCGCCGAGCGCGAGGGGATCGCTTCCGTTGCGCTCCTCCTCGTCGAGCACGGCCAAAAGCCGGGCCATCTGCTCGGGACGGAGCATCACGCCCTTCTTCTCGCCTCGTCGTCGCTGGGGGTAGTGCTCCACCCAGCGCACGGGGTTCGATCCACGGGGAATCCAGTCCCAACGCTCGGCGAGCGACAGGCACCGGCGCAGCACGACCAGCACCCGGTTGGCTTGAACGGGAGTTGCCTTGAGGTCCCCATGCAGACGCTCGACGTGCTCGACCCGCAAGTCGGCGACCCGCATCCGGCCGAGCCGCGGGACGATGAACCGCTCGACCATGCGTCGGTAGTGGTGAAGGGTCGCCGGCCGGCGCCCGGCCTTCGCCACGTGGGCCAGGACCAGCTCGGCGAGGTCCGCGATGCTTCGACCTTCAGCGCCCTGCCGTTGCCGCTCGACGAGAGGGTCGAGGCCGCGGTCCACGAGCGACCGCAGGCGCCCGGCTTCCGCCCTTGCCTGCTCCAGGGTCCAAGGCTCGCCGTAGCGGCCGATGTTGTAGCGCTGGGAGGGCTTGCCGGGGACGCGGTACTCGAAGACGAAGGTGCGGGTCCCCGAGGGCTCGACCTTCAGCGCGAGGCCGACCGTGCGGGTGTCGCGCAGGAGGTAGCGCGTGGGACTTGGTTTGGCGCTGGCGAGAGATGCCTTGCTAAGCTTGACCCGCATGGTCTCTTCCCAGGTCGCCACGGCTCCAGCCTGCGATCTCCAGCATGCGTATGGCATGCAGTGGACGCGCAATCGGGGCGTAGGTCATGGAAAGAGACCATACTCAGTCTCGCGGCAAAGTCAACAAGGGCAGGAATTTACGGGAGTCCCCGGGAATCCTCGGTACTCACTCCCCAGTAACCGGAGCGTACACGCCAGTACGTGAGGATTGACGGGAGGACCCGTGACAACGCAGCTCGACCCTCAGGACGGTTTCGGCCGCTGGCTTGGACTTTGCACCTCGGTGCTGCGACAATGGGCCTGCTCCCGAGGAGATTCCAACTCGTGCCCGCTCCAGACGCTCGCGCCTCCAAAGTTCAAAGGGCCGCGGCGCTTGCCGCGCCGGCCGCCGTGGCATTGTCGGCGGGCGCCGGCGAGGACAGGTCCGACCTCGTTAAGCGCCATCGGCGACCCTGGATCCCGGGCCTGGCGGTGGGCTGCGTCGTGGCGGCGGTGGCCGCGGCGCTGATGGTGCGCGCCGAGCCGTCGGCCGATCTGCTGGCGGCCCAGCGCCACGCCATGGTGGAAGAGCAGATCGTACGCCGCGGCATCGGCGACAAGGCGGTGCTGAGGGCGATGCGCGAGGTGCCGCGCCACCGCTTCGTGCCCTCGGCCTACGCCTCGCACGCCTACCGCGACAAGCCGCTGCCCATCGGTCACGGCCAGACCATCTCCCAGCCCTACATCGTGGCCCTGATGACCGAGCTGCTGCACCTCGACAAGAGCTCCAAGGTGCTCGAGATCGGCACTGGCTCGGGCTACCACGCGGCGGTCCTGTCGCGCATCGCGGGCAAGGTGTTCACCATCGAGATCGTCGGCGATCTCGGCAAGCGCGCGCGCTCGACGCTCGCGGGGCTGGGCTACGACAACGTCAGCGTGCGCATCGGCGACGGCTACCGCGGCTGGCCGGAAGAAGGGCCTTTCGACGCCATCCTGCTGACCGCGGCGCCGCCCGAGGTGCCCAAGCCGCTGCTCGACCAGCTCAAGCTCGGCGGCAAGATGGTGGTGCCCGAGGGCGGCGGCGACATCCAGGACCTGCTGGTGGTGACGCGCACCGAGGCCGGGCCCGAGCGCCAGCGCATCGCCGCGGTCCGCTTCGTGCCGATGACCGGCGAGGCGCGGCAGCGGCGCTAGCGGCCCGTGCAACCCTTCCCGCGCCGCGCGGCGCGCTTTCCTCTCGCCAGTCTGCTGGGCTTCACGCTCGTCGCCTGCCTCGCCTGGGTGCCGCCGGCCGTCCCTCAGCCCCCACCGGACCTCTCCTTCGACGAGCAGCGCAAGCTGATGGTCGAGCAGCAGATCGAGGGCCGCGGCATCACCACGCCGAGCCTGCTCAAGGCGATGGCCGAGGTGCCGCGGCACCTGTTCCTGCCCGAGGAGGTGCAGGCCGACGCCTACGCCGACCGCTCGCTTCCCATCGGCAGGGGAGCGACCGTCCACCAGCCCTACCTCGTGGCGCTGATGACCTCGCTGCTGGAGCTCGACCGCGGCGCCAAGGTACTCGAGATCGGCACCGGCTCCGGCTACCACGCGGCCGTGCTCTCCAGGCTCGCACAGCAGGTGTTCACCATCGAGATCGATCCCGAGCTCGGCCGGCAGGCCAAGGCCCACCTCGCGGCCGCGGGCTGCCGCAACGTGCACACCCGGATCGGCGACGGCTATCAGGGCTGGCCGGACGAGGCGCCCTTCGACGCCATCATCTTGACCGCCGCGCCGCCGCGCACGCCGCAGCCGCTCCTCGATCAGCTCCGCATCGGCGGCAAGATGGTGGTGCCCGAGGGCCGCTTCGTGCAGAACCTGGTGGTGATCACCAAGACCGAGGACGGCTACGAGAAGCGCAAGACCATCCCCGTCAAGCTGACGCCGATGAGCGGCGAGGCGCAGGCCCAGGACCCGCCGGCGAAGCCGCCTCGACGAATCGTCCCCTAGAGGGGACGCCATTCGCCGCGGAGCGCGGCAAGTCGGCTACAACCGGCTGATTTTAAATCGTTTACATGGACATGCCGGGCTGGCATGGAAACTGAAATCTGGCAGGGCAGGAGGTAAGACGACCCCATGCGAAAGACACTTGCTTGCAGTACCGCCGTCCTCATCCTGCTGCTCTCGGTATGGACCGCCACGCCCGCGCACGCCGACCACGAGCGGTGGGTGATCGGCAGCGGCTTCAGGATCGGGCACTTCCACTTGAACCTCGTGTTCCGCGACTTCGACCGCCACCGCCGGCCGGTGTACTACTACCGCGTGCACGAGCGCTTCCCGTACCGCAACTTCCCCTGTACTTCGCGCTGCTTCACGGAGGGCGGCTACTACTATCACGAGGCCAATTGCCCGGGCGTGCAGCGTCACTTCGACGCCTACCATCAGGACCGGCACGACGCCTTCGTGCGCTTCGCGCCGCGCCCCCGCAGCCCGTACTTCGCCTACCGCGGGGATGGCCGCTACAACGATCGCCATGACGATCGCTACCGCGACCGCGACGATTACTACTACGACGACGACCGCGATCGCGACCGGCGTCACCATCGCCGCCCGCGGCACCAGCATCCTTCCTACTGCCCGTACCACCACTAACGGGCGCGGCCCCGTGCCCGGCGGCCGAGCGTGCGTTCGGCCGCCGCGGTACAATCCACCGCCGTGACCGAAGGTTCCTGGTCGAGCGAGCCGCGAATCCTGGCGCGCTCCGAGCACCCGATCTCCCGCAAGAACATCTCCCCCAACGCCATCAAGGTCCTCTACCGCCTGCAGACCGCGGGCTTCAAGGCCTACTTGGTTGGCGGGGGAGTGCGCGACCTGATGCTCGGGCGCCGGCCCAAGGACTTCGACGCCGCCACCGACGCCAAGCCCAACGAGATCCGCCGCCTGTTCCGCAACTCGCGGATCATCGGCCGGCGCTTCCGCCTGGTGCACGTGTTCTTCAAGGACGGGGTGGTGGAGGTGTCGACCTTTCGCCGCGATCCCGACCCGGAAGAGCAGCAGAGCGCTCCGGGCGAGCTGCTGATCACCTCCGACAACACCTTCGGCTCGCCGCGCGAGGACGCCTTTCGCCGCGACTTCACGGTCAACGCGCTGTTCTACAACATCGCCGATTTCTCGGTCATCGACTACGTGGGCGGCATCGAGGACCTGGAGCGCCGGCTGATCCACGTCATCGGCGAGCCCGCGGTGCGTTTCTGCGAGGACCCGGTGCGTATGCTGCGCGCCTGCGAGTTCGCGGCGCGGCTGGGCTTCGGCATCGAGAGGAAGACGCAGGAGGCGATCCACGATCTGGCGCGCGAGGTGGCCAAGGCTTCGCCGGCGCGCATGACCGAGGAGATCGTGCAGCTCATGCGCTGCGGCCACTCCGGCGCCGCGATGCAGTGGATGCTCGACCTCGGGCTGCTCGAGGCGCTGCTGCCGGAGGCCTATGCGATGGTCACCGCCAGCACCCGCGGGCTGGGGAACTTCGGCCGCCTGCTGCCGACCATCGACGCCCTGATCCAGGGAGGCGCGGCGCTCTCGGACTCGGTGCTGCTCGCCGCGCTGCTGCTGCCCAGCGTGCTCCTGCGGCGCTACGACGTCGAGGCGTTCGACCAGCGCCCCATGCGCCGTACCGCGATCGACGAGCTGGTGCGGGAGGCGGTCGAGCCCTTCGTGACGCGCTTCGCGCTGTCGCGCGCCCGCAGCGAGGAGATGCACCACGCCCTGGTAGGCTTCCAGCTCCTGGCCGACCCGCGGTGGAAGGAGCACGACCGCCTGCGCCTGGCGCGCCGGCCGTTCTTCGCCAACGCCCTGGCACTGCTCGAGATCATGGTGCGCGCCACCGACGGCGGCGGAGAGGTGCTGGCGGCCTGGCAGGAGGCGGGCCGGCGCGTGGCGGCCGCGAAGGCCGCCGAGCCCGCGGCCGCCGAGGCCGAAGAGGCCGAGGAACCGCGGCCCGGGGCGCGGCCGGCCGGGCGGCGCGGCGGCCGGCCATACCGCCGCCGCCGCCGTCGCGCCCAGCCTTGACGGAGGGAGCTTCCGGATGTCGATGGCACCGAGCCTCGATCGACCCGCCTCGCGCGCCGCGTCTCTCGCCCGCTCGGCACTGGGTAAGAAGGCCGTGATGGCGGTCTCCGGCGTGGTGCTGTTCGGATTCGTGCTCGCGCACATGGCGGGCAACCTCAAGATGTACCTCGGCCAGCAAGCCTTCGACCACTATGCCGAGAGCCTGCGCGAGATCGGCACGCCGCTGGTGCCGCGCGGCGGACTGCTGTGGGTGGCGCGGGTCGCGCTGCTGGCGGCGGTCGCCGCGCACGTCGTCTCGGCCTGGCAGGTCAGCCGGCGGAGCTGGCAGGCCCGCGGCTCGCGCTACGTGAAGCACGCCTACGTCGAGACCGACTACGCGGCGCGCACCATGCGCTGGGGCGGGGTCATCATCCTGCTCTTCGTGGTCTACCACCTGATGCACTTCACCTGGGGCAACGTGCACCCGGACTTCCGGCCCGGCGAGGTGTACCACAACGTGGTGGTCGGCTTTCAGAACCCGCTGGTGGCGGTGGTCTACGTGGCGGCCAACCTGGCGCTGGGCCTCCACCTCTACCACGGTGTGTGGAGCCTCTGTCAGAGCCTGGGCTGGAACCACCCGCGCTACAACGCGTGGCGGCGCAGCGCCGCCGCGGCCTTCGCCTTCATCGTCACTGCCGGCAACGTTTCGTTCCCGATCGCCGTGCTCACCGGCGTCGTGAGCTGAGGAGCGGCCGTCGATGCAGCTCGACTCCAAAGTCCCCTCCGGGCCGCTGGCGGAAAAGTGGGAGAGCCACAAGGCCCATCTCAAGCTGGTCAACCCGGCCAACAAGCGCAAGTTCCACGTGCTGATGGTGGGCACCGGCCTGGCCGGGGGATCGGCCGCCGCGAGCCTCGGTGAGCTGGGCTACAACGTGACCTGCTTCTGCTACCAGGACTCGGCGCGCCGCGCCCACTCGATCGCCGCGCAGGGCGGCATCAACGCCGCCAAGAACTACCAGAACGACGGCGACAGCGTGTTCCGGCTGTTCTACGACACGGTCAAGGGCGGCGACTTCCGCGCTCGCGAGGCCAACGTCCACCGGCTGGCGGAGCTCTCGGTCAACATCATCGACCAGGCGGTGGCCCAGGGTGTGCCCTTTGCCCGCGAGTACGCCGGCCACCTCGCCAACCGCTCCTTCGGCGGCGCCCAAGTGTCGCGCACCTTCTACGCCCGCGGCCAGACCGGCCAGCAGCTCCTGCTGGGCTGCTACCAGGCGCTGTCGCGGCAGGTGGCGCGCGGCACGGTCACCATGGTGCCCAAGACCGAGATGCTGGACCTGGTGGTCGCCGGCGGCCGCGCTCGGGGCCTCATCACCCGCGACTTGAAGACCGGCGAGATCAAGCGCTGGGCTGGCGACGCGGTGGTGCTGGCGACCGGCGGCTACTCGAACGTCTTCTACCTCTCGACCAACGCCAAGGGCTGCAACACCACCGCCATCTGGCGTGCCCACCGCCGCGGCGCGCTGTTCGCCAATCCCTGCTTCACGCAGATCCATCCCACCGCCATCCCGCCGTCGGGCGACTACCAGTCGAAGCTCACCCTGATGAGCGAGTCGCTGCGCAACGACGGTCGCATCTGGGTGCCGGCGAAGCCCGGCGATGCGCGCTCGCCGCGCGACATCCCGGAGGCCGAGCGCGACTTCTACCTCGAGCGCCAGTACCCGAGCTTCGGCAATCTGGTGCCGCGCGACGTGGCCTCGCGCGCCGCCAAACGGGTGGTGGACGAGGGGCGCGGCGTGGGGCCGACCGGCGTCGGCGTGTACCTCGACTTCGCGGACGCCATCCGGCGCCTCGGCCGCCAGACCATCGAGGAGCGCTACGGCAACCTGTTCGAGATGTACGAGCGCATCACCGGCGAGAATCCCTACCAGGCTCCGATGCGCATCTACCCGGCGCCGCACTACACCATGGGCGGCCTGTGGGTGGACTACAACCTGATGTCCAACCTCGAGGGGCTGTTCGTGATCGGCGAGGCCAACTTCTCCGACCACGGCGCCAACCGGCTGGGCGCCTCGGCCCTCATGCAGGGCCTGGCCGACGGCTACTTCGTGCTGCCCTACACCATCGGCGACTACCTGGCGCCGCGCACGAGCGACAAGGTGGGCACCGACCACCCCGCCTTCGCCGAGGTCGAGGGCGAAGTGCGCGCGCGGGTCGACCGCTTCCTCTCTTCGCCGGGCAACGGCAAGGCCAACGGGCGCACGGTGGACTCTTTCCATCGCGAGCTGGGCCGCACCTCGTGGGACGAGTGCGGCATGGCGAGGAACGCCGCGGGCCTCGGGAAGGCCCTGGAGCGCATCCCGCAGCTCAGGGAGCAGTTCCACGCCGAGGTCAAAGTGGTGGGCGACGGCGAGTCGATCAACCAGTCGCTGGAGAAGGCGGGTCGCGTCGCCGACTTCTTCGAGCTCGGCGAGCTGATGTGCCGCGACGCTCTCGAGCGCGACGAGTCCTGCGGCTGCCACCTGCGCCTGGAGCACCAGACGCCGGAGGGAGAGGCGCTGCGCAACGACGCCGGCTTCTCGCACGTCGCGGCCTGGCAGTGGGCGGGCGAAGGCAAGCTGCCCATCCGTCACCAGGAGCCGCTGCGCTTCGAGCACGTGACCCTGACCCAGAGGAGCTACAAGTAATGAACCTGACGCTCTACGTCTGGCGCCAGGCGGGTCCCGGCGCCAAGGGCAGGATGGAGCGCTACGAGGCGCGGGACATCGGCCCGGACATGTCGTTCCTCGAGCTGCTCGACGTGGTCAACGAGCGGCTGATCGAGGCCGGGGAGCGGCCCATCGAGTTCGAGCACGACTGTCGCGAGGGGATCTGCGGCGCCTGCGGCCTGATGATCAACGGCGTGGCGCACGGGCCGTCGAAGTCCACCGCCACCTGCCAGCTCCACATGCGGCACTTCGCGGACGGCGACACGATCTACGTCGAGCCCTGGCGCTCGCGCGGCTTCCCGGTGGTGCAGGACCTGGTGGTCGACCGCGGCGCCTTCGATCGCATCATCCAGGCCGGCGGCTTCGTGTCGGTATCGACCGGCTCGGCGCCCGAGGCCAACAACCTGCCGGTGCCCAAACCGGTCGCCGACCAGGCCATGGACGCCGCCACCTGCATCGGCTGCGGCGCCTGCGTGGCGCAGTGCCCCAACGGCGCCGCGCAGCTCTTCGTGGCGGCCAAGGTCTCGCACCTCGGCCTCCTGCCGCAGGGGCAGCCCGAGCGCTACCAGCGGGTGCGCCGCATGGTCGAGCAGATGGAGGCCGAGGGCTTCGGCTCCTGCTCCAACTTCCGCGAGTGCGAGGCGGTCTGCCCCAAAGACATCTCGATCGACTTCATCGCCCGCCTCAACCGCGACTTCTTGAAGGCCACCCTCACCGAGCGCCCGGCGGCGAAGGAGAAGGGCGGGGTGGGGTAGGGCCCAAGTCCACGGCCAGGATCACCTTCCGGTCGCGCAGGTAGAGGGTGGTTCCCACCAGGGTCGGCGGGGTCCAGGCGGGGTTGTCCAGGAGCTTGGCGCGGGCGTGGATGGTGAGACCGGCCTCTCCCGCCGAGGCGAGGGCGAGGTTGCCGTCCTCGTCGAGCAGCAGGAGGCGCTCGCCCACGGCGATCACCGAGGCGCGGGCCAGCGAGCGGTTTCGCCAGAGGACGGCGCCGGTCGAGAGGTCGAGGGCGGTGAACGGCGCCGGGCCGAAGTCGCCGCTCGAGCCGTAGATGCGGCCGCCCAGCCGCACCGCGTTCGAGAACTGGAGCCGCATGCGGTTGGTCGACCACAGCTCCTGGACCTCGGTGGCGCCGGCCTTGCGCGCCAGCTTCAGGGCTCGGCTCGCGTTGCCGTAGGACGAGGAGAGGAACAGCACGCCGTCCTCGCCCCACACCGGCAGGCTGACGTTGAGGCCGTACTCCGCCGGGCAGGGATGCCTCCACAGCAGGTCGCCGCTCGCCGGGTCGAGGCCCACGACCTCGGCGGAGAGGAAGGCCACGAGCTGCGGTTGCCCGTCGAGCGAGATCAGCAGCGGCGAGGAGGCCGAGTTGCCGAAGTCGTGCCGCTGCCAGGCGATGGCGCCGTCCGCCTGGCGGAACGCCACCAGCGCGTGGCCCACCCCGCCGACCTGCGCGATCACCGTGTCGCCGAAGGCGATCGGGCTCGAGGCGTAGCCGTTGACTCGCAGCGTGCCGCCGAGCCCAGCGATCAGATCGTGCTGCCAGAGCAGCTTACCGCTCGCCGCGTCGAGCGCGGTGAGCTTGCCGGTGGCGCCGGCGGTGAAGACCCGCTCGCCGGCGACCAACGGCGTGGCATGCGGGCCGGGGCCGTGCGACATGTCGTACTCGGCGCTGAAGGGTGCCGGGTAGGGCCGCTCCCAGAGTGTCTTGCCGGTCGCGGCCTCGAGCGCCACCGCGAGCTCGTCCTCGCCGCGGCGCAGGAGCGTGAACAGCCGGCCATCGGCAGCCGCGACGCCCGAGAAGGCGTCGCCCAGCTCGCGGCTCCACAGCCTGCGTGGCCCACCTTCCGGCCACGTTTCCGCCAGGCCCGCCGCCGGCAGCGTGAAGTTGCGATCCGGTCCGCCCCACTGCGGCCAGGAAGCCGGCGCCGCGCCTGGAGGCGTGGTGGCAGGACCGGCCGCGGCCAGGAGGGGCAGGGCGGCGGCTGCCAGCCCGGCGAGCGCGAGCCCTCGAGCCAGCCTCGTCCAGGGCCTGCTCACGGCGCGCTCTGCGGCGAGGGCCGTTGGAAGGTGTCTGCCGGCAGCTCGCGGTTGACGGCGATGGCGTCGATGACCAGCGAGCGCTCCGGCCAGGGCTGGCCGTTCCAGGTGGTGCGCACGCGGAAGGGCAGAGTCAGCCCACCCGTGGCGCGGAAGTCCCCGCCTGCGGAGCGGAAGTCCCCGCCCGCGGAGCGGAAATCAGAGTACTCCTCGACCACCTCGCCCACGGCCCCGTCCTCGAAGCGGCCGCGGTAGGCGAGGCTCAGCACCCGCCCGGTCCTGGGGTCGATGCCGAGCGTGGCGGCGAGCCCGTCGCTGGTCACGGCGACGCGCTCGACCGCCGCATCTCCAGCTTGGCCGGAGCCGACGGCAGCGGCCGCGAAGCCGGGCTCGCGGCGCGTCTTGAGCAGCGCGAGCAGGTCGCGAGCGAGCCGGCGTTTCAGGCTGGCCGCCTGCACATCGTCGAGCGGGTACAGGCCGCGGCCGAACTGGTTGAAGGCCTCCTCCGGGGTCACCACCCAGGTCAGCACGCCGAAGGGCCGCTGCTCCTCGAGCCGCGCGTAGCCGGGAAACCGGTAGGTCCAGACGCTCAGCAGCTCGCGAGCGTCCGGGCCCGAGCCCAGGGTCGCCTTGCCGCGGCGCTCGAAGCTCTCGACTCCGTCCACGGCCGCAGCGCCGCCGAGCGCCGCCACGGCGGCCTCCACGAGCTGCCGGCCGCGCTCGCGGGCAGCGGCGTCCGCGGTCTCGGAGAGCGGCCGTGCCGGCGGGCCTTCGAGGAAGCGCCCGGGGTTGGCGCGGAAGAGCTCGCGGCACTGCGGCGAGCCGAAGACGTAGATGTGGCCCTCGTGCACCAGGAAGAGGTCCGGGTTGCCGCGCGTGGTGTCGCCCATGCGGGCGCAAAGGCCGTGGAGCTGGATTGCGAAGCGCTCCGGCTCGCGCTCGAAGCGGGCGCGGGTGTCGGGGCCGGCGAAGGAGTAGCGGAAGCCGTCGCGAACCACGACTACTTTCGGGTCGCCTTGCACCTCCTTGCCTTCGATCAGCAGCACGGGGTCGAGGCCTTCCAGCGGCTCGACCGGCATTTGTGCCTCGGCGAGCTCCTGGGCTGCCGCGAGCCGCGGCGCCGCACCGGAGAAGGCGGCGAGCCCCAAGACGGCGGCTAGCCCCAGGGCGGCGGCGAGGGCGAGCCGCGTCATCGCCCACCCTCCGAGCCGGCCTGCCTCGCCTGGCGTGGCGCCTGCTCGGCGGCGCTCCAGCGGTACTCCATGTAGTCCGCGGTGCGCTCGGCGGCGTTCGGGGTCAGCAGGCGGCCGACCACGTACAGCGCGGCGTCGATGCCGGCCGCAACGCCGGCCGCGGTGATCACCCTGCCGTTGTCCACGAAGCGCTCGCCGGGGCGCAGCACAGTCCGCGGCGCGGCGCGGCGCAGGGCGTCGATCGAGGCGTGATGGGTCGTCGCCTCCAGGCCATCGAGCAGCCCGGCCTGGGCGAGCACGAAGGCGCCGTTGCAGACCGACATCACCGTCGCCGTGGCCGCCGTCGACTTGATCCACTGCATCAGCGCCGGGCTGTCGAGCACCGAGTGAACCCCGCCGCCCGGGATCACCAGCACGTCGGGCGGCGGGCTGTCGGCGATCGCATGCCGGGGAGTGACCTCGACGAATCCCTGGCTCACGATCGGCGCCCGGGTCTCGCCCACGGTGAAGACCTCGAAGGCGCGGCCGTGGCCGGCGGCGGCGAAGACCTCGCCCGGCCCCGCGAAATCGAGCAGCTCGACACCGTCGAAGACCAGGATGGCGACGCGCCGTGGCGGCCCGCCGGCGACGAACAGCGTGGGGTTGGCGACGAACTCCTCGCGGCAGCCGGGGCTGCCGAAGACGTAGATGCGGCCGTCGTGCACGGCGAAGAAGTCGGGGTTGCCGGTCGCCTGCGGCATGGTGCCGCACTGGCCGCCGCGTTGGATCTCGAACGCTTCGGGCGCGGCCGCGAAGCGCGCTCGGTTCTCGGCGGTGGCGAAGAGGTAGCGAAAGCGGCCGCGGTCGAGAGCGAGCTCGGCGCTGCCCGGCTGCTCCTTGCCGGCGACCAGCAGCACCGGGTCGAGGCCTTGGAGCGCGACCGTGGCGGAGGCCGCGGGCGTGCCGGCGGTCTCGGTGGCGGAGCCAGGGACGGCACCGGCGAACAGAGCCACGGCGAGCAGGGCCGTGCAGAGAGCTTTCATGGCGGAGGTCCTTTCTGAGAGAAATGAGCGCTGGTCGCTCAGCCTTCCTTGAGCACTGTTACCGGTTGGATGCCCGCCGCGCGGCGGGCCGGCAGCCAGCACGCGGCCGCGGCCGCGATCACCAGCAGCAGCGCCACGGAGGCGTAGGTGGACGGGTCGTGGGGCTCGACGGCGAAGAGCAGGCCCTTGAACAGCCGACTGACTGCGAACCCTCCGGCGAGGCCCACGCCGAGGCCGACCCCGAGCAGGCCGAGCCCCTGGCGCAGCACCAGCGCCGTGATGCCCAGCTTTTCCGCGCCGAGCGCCATGCGGATGCCGATCTCGTGCCGGCGCTGGCGCACCGAGAAGGCGAGGAGCCCGGTCATTCCGACCAGGGTGATGGCACCGGCGAGCAGCGCGAACAAGCCCAGCAGCGTGGTAGTGAGCTGCGGCGAGGCCACCGAGTCGCGGCGCAGGGCTTCGAGCGTCCGCACGTCGAACACCGGCTGCTCCGGGTCGATGCGGTAGACCGCCTGCCGGATCTCGCGCTCGACCATTCCCGGATCTGCGGTGGTGCGCACCAGCAGGGCCGCCGACAGCGTCGGGTCCTGGGCGAGCGGCAGGTAGATCTCCTCGCGCGCCTCGCGATCCAGACCGTACTGCTTCACGTCTCCGACCACGCCCACGATGGTGCGGGGCACGCCGTCGTCGCTGCCGAGCACGATCCGCGCCCCGAGCGGGTCCTCCTCGCCCCAGACGTGCCGGGCGAGAGACCGGCTGACGATCGCCACCTGCGGAGCGTTCACGCTGTCGCCGGCGGTGAACGCGCGGCCGGAGAGCAGCGGGATCGAGAGGGCCCGGAAATAGGCGGGGCTCACGATCCGCACGTCTTTGCGGGAGGCTGGATCCCCCTGGTTGGCGGGCCGGCCCTCGATCCTGAGCTGCGAGGCGTAGAGGTCGCCGCCCAGCGGCACCTCGCTGGCCAGCGCCACCGCCTGCGCCCACGGCCGCGGCTCGAGCTCGGCCAGCAGGCGCAGGTAGAAATCGCGCCTGCCGGCGTCGTCGCGGCGCTTCGCCCAGTCGAGGTCGATCGCCGCCTTCGTCACCAGCCGGGGATCGAAGCCGGGATCGACCCGATGCAGCTTGACCAGGCTCTTGGCCATCAGGCCGGCGCCGATCGCCAGCACCACCACGATCGCGAGCTGCGCGCACATCAGGACGCCCCGCACGCCGCCGCGCGCGCCCAGGGCCGGCGACCCGCTCCCTTCCTTGAGGCGCCCCAGCAGCCCGCGCCGGCTGACCTGGAAGGCACAGACGGCGCCCAGCGCAACGCCGGTGACGAGGGCTACCAGCAGGGTGAAGAGCAGCGTCTCCGGCCCCACCCGGACCTCCTGGGCGCGGGGCGTGAAGCGGCTGGCGTAGGCCACCAGCAAGCTCTTGCCGGCCGCCGCGATGCCGATGCCGAGCACGCCCCCGGCGAGCGACAACAGCGTGGTCTCGGTGACGATCTGGCGCAGCAGCCGGCGCCGTGAGGCGCCCAGGGCGGCGCGCAGGGCGAGCTCACCGTCGCGAGAGAGCAGGCGCGCCAGGATCAGATTGGCGGCGTTGGCGGCCGCGGCGGTGAGCAGCAGGCCCACGGTCGCCAGCAGCACGAGGAAGGTGGTGCGCGCCTCACGGGTGATCTCACCGGCGAGCGACAGCACCCGTACGCCGAAGCGCGAGCCGGCCGGGTAAGCCTCCGGGTGCTCCTGCTCCATGCGCGCGGCCAGGGCCCCGAGATCGACCCGCGCCGTCTCCAGGGTCACTCCCGGCTGCAGGCGCGCGATGGCGGCGTAGCCGCGGGCGTTGCGGTCCTCGCTGACCCCCGGCGCGGAGCGGAACGGGCAGGCCGAGGTGGCCATGTAGACCTCGTTCTCCTCGGGGTAGAGCGGCACCGGCGGCAGCACGCCGACCACGGTGTGCACCCGATCGTTCATCTCGAAGGTCTTGCCCACCACCGCGGGGTCGGCCCCCAGCGCCGTGCGCCAGAAGCCGTGGGAGAGCACCAGCACGGGCTCCGCGCCGTGCTCCTCGTCGGCGGGGAGGAAGGTCCGCCCGAGGAGGGGCTCGATGCCGAAGAGCTGAAAGAAGGCGGCGGAGACCACCCCGGTCTCCACCCGCAGCGGCTCGCCACGGCCCAGCAGGTTGAACGACATCTGGTGGTACTCGACGGCACCGGCCAGGGACCGTGCGCCGGCGCGGTAGTCCGCCAGCTCGGGGATGGAGAGCCCCGCATCGTCGACGCCGAAGCCCGGCGCCTGCTGGCGGAGCACCACCAGCCGGTCGCCGTCCGGGTAGGGGAGGGGTGCGAGGAGGACGCTCTCGACCACGCTGAAGATCGCGGTGTTGGCGCCGATCCCCAGGCCGAGCGTCGCGATCACCGCGGCGGCGAAGCCGGGGTTGTGCGACAGGCTGCGCAGGGTGAAGCGCAGGTCCTGCCGCAGCCTCTCCCAACCCAGGATGCCCGACTCCTCGCGGCACTCCTCCTTCACGCCCTCGACGCCGCCGAAGCGGTGGGTGGCGGCGCGGCGCGCGTCCTCGGCCGGCAGGCCGCGAGCCGCCAGCTTGGCCGCCTCCATCTCGAGATGGAAAGCCATCTCCTCGGCCAGCTCGCGCTCCATCTGCCGGCGGTGGGTCAGGGACCACAGGCGGGGAAACCAGCGCTTGAAAGCGGACATCGCGCCCCCGATCTAGGTGGTCTGGAGGATGCGGGTCACGGCGCCCGCCAGCCGCTCCCAGCTCTCCTCCTCGCGGGCCAGCTGGCGCCGGCCGCTCGCCGTGAGCCGGTAGAACTTGGCCTTGCGGCCGTTCTCGGACACTCCCCACTCGGCGGCGATCAGGCCCTGCCGCTCCAGCCGGTAGAGCGCCGGGTAGAGCGAGCCTTGGTTGACCTTGAGCACGTCGTCCGAGACCTGCTGGATGCGCTGCGAGACTGCCCAGCCGTGGATCGGCCCCAGGGCCACGGTCTTGAGGATCAGGAGGTCGAGGGTGCCTTGCAACAGCTCGGTGTTGGCGGTGGCCATCAGCTCTCCCCTAGATAATCGACAAGAGCCAATCTAGACCCGCTCTTGTAGATTGTCAAGGGGAGAGGCCCGGGCACCGGAGGGGGGAGTCGGCTGGGACGCGGCCGACGGCCGGCCGCTGCTCTCTCCAGTGTCCAGCGGCCGATCCGCGGAGACGCGCGCTCTACAATCCCGGCAAGGAGGAGCCCATGCGCGCCATTCGATCAGCCCTCGACCGACTCTCTCCGCGCCGCGCCTCGCGCCTCGCAGCGCCGCTGGCGCTGGCCGCCTTCGCCTCTACCGCCGGCGCCGCCCCGCCGCCCATCACCCTCACCACCCTCGCCGAGAGCCTCGCTCAGCCGGTGGCGATCACTCACGCCGGCGACGCCCGGCTGTTCATCACCGAGCAGGCGGGGCGGGTGGTGATCTGGAACGGCGCCGCGCTCCTGCCGCAGCCGTTCCTCGACATCCGCGGCCGGGTGCTGCTCGGCAGCGAGCAAGGCCTCCTCTCCGTGGCCTTCCACCCCGCCTACGCCCAGAACGGCTTCTTCTACGTCGACTACACGGACCTGAGCGGCGACACCGTGATCTCGCGCTTCTCGGTCTCGCCGGGCAACCCCAACGACGCGCTCGAGGGGAGCGAGCGGGTGCTGCTACGCATCCCGCAGCCCTATCCCAACCACAACGGCGGCCAGCTCCAGTTCGGGCCCGACGGCTACCTCTACGTCGGCATGGGCGACGGCGGCTCGGGTTTCGACCCCGAGTGCTACGCGCAGCGCGACAACACCTTGCTCGGCAAGCTCCTGCGTCTGGACGTGAACCAGAACCTGGACCAGCCGCCGTACCACGGCATCCCACCGTCCAACCCCTTCGTGGGGCCGGGGCCGCCGTTGAACGAGATCTGGGCCAAGGGGCTGCGCAACCCCTGGCGCTTCACCTTCGACCGCCGGAGCGGCGACCTCTTCGTCGGCGACGTGGGCCAGAACACCCGTGAGGAGGTGAGCTTTCAGCCGCGCTCCAGCCACGGCGGCGAAAACTACGGCTGGAAGATGATGGAAGGCAACCTCTGCCTGAGCTCGGGTGCCGGCTGCCCGGGGCCGATCCCCGGCTGCGACGCACCTCAGTACGTGGCGCCGATCCTCGACTACGACCACGATGGCGGGGGCTGCTCGGTGATCGGCGGTTACGTCTACCGGGGGAGCCGCATCCCCGGCCTCTTCGGCTCTTACCTCTACGGCGATTTCTGCACCGGCGAGCTGTGGGCCGCCGAGAAGCACGGGGCATCCTGGCAGAGCTTCGCGCTGTCACCCTCGGTGCCCGGCCTGACCAGCTTCGGCGAGGGCCTGGACGGTGAGCTCTACCTCGTGGGCGGCTCGCGCCTGCGCCGAGTGGACGGCCCGCCGCTGCCCACGAGCTGCCAGCCGAGTGGCACGCGCCTCTGCCTGCTGGGCGGCCGCTTCCTGGTCGAGGCCACCTGGCGCACCGCTGCCGGCCAGCAGGGAGCGGGCCAGGCCGTATCGCTGACCGCGGACGCGGGCTACTTCTGGTTCTTCAGCGCCGCCAACCCGGAGCTCTTCGTCAAGGTGCGCGACGCCTGCGTGGCGCCCTTCGACCGCTTCTGGGTGTTCGCCGCCGGCCTTACCAACGTCGAGCTGCGCTTGACCGTGATCGACACCGAGGCCGGCGTGGCCCGCGTCTACGAGAACCCGTCGGGCACCGCCTTCGAAGCGGTGCAGGACACCGGGGCGTTCGCCACCTGCCCATAGCGAAACCGTCGCAGATTTCCTGTCACAGCTCGCCGCGCGGGGCGCACTAGGGGCATAGCGACCCCGAGTGCCGCCCTGCGCACTCCGGCATGAGCTTCGCCTCACCACAAACTGGATGAGTCTTCGAGACTCGGGAGGAGGAATCGATGAAGCTAGGCAAACTGGCCTTGGTGATCTGTATGGGGGCCCTGTGTCTGGGCCTGACGGCGTCGCCGGCGGCGGCCGGCGGCGGGGGCAATGACAGCAAGGACAGCGCGACCGTCGGCTTCGGGGCGTGGGCGAGCCACCCGCCGGTCAACCGCTTCCCCAACGTCTCGGCCGGCGTGCCGAACGTCCACAAGATGCAGCCGTTCACGGTCAAGATCAAGGCCGGCGGCTCGGTGAATTTCGTGGTCTCCGGCTTCCACCAGATCGCGGTCTACGACGACGGCGTCGAGCCCGAGGACATCGACACCTCGCTCATCACCCCGACCACGGGCACGCCGGCCGGCATCCCGGTGATCAACGACCCCGCGGACCGGATCTACATGGGCCAGGACCCGAGCCTCGTGGCCCGCGATCGCGTCGAGACGGTCAACTTCGCCGAGCCCGGCACCTATCTGGTGATCTGCGGCATTCTGCCCCACTTCGTCAACGACAGCATGTACGGCTGGGTGAAAGTGATTGGCAGCCACCACGACGACGACTAGACGCACGGCCGTTGAGGTGACCTCAGGACTCCTGGTCGCCGGCCCGACCGGCCGCTGCGGCGGCTGCCCGGGCCCGGCGACGCCTACCCGCGCAGCTCGAACCGCTCCAGATCCAGCCTTTCCGCCAGCTCGCCGCGGAACGCCTCGGCGGCGATCGCGCCCACCGGCCCGCCGGTCTCGGCCTCGAGCTGGTGGACGAGCTCCCACCACACTTTCTCGCGGCGGGAGATCTCGGCGAGGTCCTTGACCTGCCCGTAGTTCTGCACGTAGCGGTTGTGGCGGCAGAGCATGCGGAAGGCGTGCTGGGTGTTGGGGCGGGGGAGCGGCAGGCCCAACACGCGCACGTCGTTTCCCACCTCGTGTACCGGCTGGCCCCACTCGGAGTAGCCGCCGAAGATAGTGCCGAGCTTCTCCAGGGCGCCGGCCAGGCGCTCTTGCTTGAACCGGTTCAGCACCTTGGAGAGCACGGGCAGGGTGACGTTGCGGTGCAGCGTGGGCTCGGCCAGGCGCACCTCGACGCCGAGCTCCTCCTGCACGGTGTCGCGGATCTGCTGCGAGGTCAGGCGATTGTCGGTCGCCAGGTGCACTCGCTCGCCGATCGCCTGCGGCCGTTTCAAGGCCGCCACGATGCCGGCCACCACCCAGTCGACCGGGATCAGATTGAGCTCGGCCGAGGGATCGCCGGGGAACACGGTCGCCATCCGCGCCAGCACGGTGGCGGTCGAGCGCTCGACCCACGTCCCTTTGGGCTGCGACAGCGCCTGGTGGGCGCGCCCGAAGACGTTGACCGGCGCGTTGACCACCTTGGTGTCGCCGCGGTTGTTGCCGGCCCGCGACTCGCCGATCACGATCGCCGGGCAGAGCTGCACGACGCGCAGGCCGCGCTCGAACATGAAGCGCTCGGTCTCCAGCGAGGCCATGGCCTTGGTCAGCTCATAGTAGTTGTTGTAGAAGTTGCGGGGGAAGACGATCTGGTCCTCGCGCGCCAGGTCGTGCGCCTGGCGGCCGTGGATGTAGGAGGTTTCGATCGCCAGGTGGGCGACGAAGGGGCTGCCCGGCGACCCCTGCAGGCCGAGGGAGAAGTCGAGGGCGTTGAGCGTACCGGTGACGTTGGCGCGGAAGGACTCGTCGTAAGGGTCGTCGAAGGAGACGCTCGCCGCGCAGTGGATGACGTGGGTGAGGGTGGCGCGGAGCGATGCGAGCTCGTGCGCCGCGAGCCCCATGCCGGGCTCCTCGACGTCACCGGCCACGAAGCGGAACTTGTTGCGTAATTTGGGGCCAAGAGCTCGTGGCTCGGCCAGCTCCGGTGAGTCGAGCCAGAGCTGGGAGAGGAGCTCCTCGCCGCGCTGTTCGGGCGTGAGCACGCCTTTCACCTCGCCGCTCTTGCGGTCGACGATGGTCTTCGGCCGGATCAGCACCACCATCTCGTCCACGTCGTCGTCGTGGGCCGCCTGCCAGAGCACCTCCTTGCCCACGAAGCCTGTGCCGCCGGTCAGCAGCACCCGCAGCTTCAGGCGCCCCTCGTGGGTCACGGCGGCGAGCTTGGCGAAGGCCTCGCGCTTCAGCGCCTCGATCTTGGCCTCGATCTCCTGGTGCGAGAGGGGATGCTGCCGGTAGCGGAAGTAGTACTCGCGGTTCTTGAGCCCGAAGAGCGTGCGCGCCACCTTGGCGGGGTCGGAGCCCACGGCCTTGGCGATCACCTCCGAGGCGCGGTGGCCGAGCTTGCGGATCTCCTTCATCCGCTGCCGGGCGTGGCTCTCGTCGCCCGTCGAGCGCACCAGCCGGCTCATCAGCCGCCGGGCCTGGACGTCCACCGGGTGGTAGTCGCGGTGGTGGTGGACGAGGAGCTGCTGGGGCAGGATCTCGACGTCCATCGCCTCGCCGGTGGCCAGGCTCACCTTCTCGATGTAGCGGGTGGGCGAGATTTCCGGCGGGACGCTGGCGACCTTACGCATCGGCGGGGAAATCTACCCGGCCTGGCGCCGCCCGGCAAGGCGGCCCGCGGCGCTCACTGGCGCCGCGGCGCGAGCTTGCGCTCGAGGAAGTCGAGCGCCGCCCGGTAGGCCTTCACCCAGTTGGCGTGCAGGTGGAAGTCGTGGCGGTCGTCGGGAAAGACCAGCTCCTCGGTCTCGACCCCCTGCTTGCGCAGCGCCACCACCAGGTCCACGGTCTCGGTGAACGGCACGTTGCGGTCGTCGTCGCCGTGGATCAGCAGCACCGGCGAGCGCCAGCCGGAGACCGCCGAGAGCGGCGAGGCCTCGAAGGCGTGGCGGGCGCGCTCGGGGTTCTCCAGCGGCTCGTAGCTCGGCGCGAAGTTGCGGATCGCGTTGTTCCAGTCGTGGACGCCGTGCACGTCCACCCCGGCGGCGAAGAGGTGCGAGGCGTGGGCGAGGCCCATGGCGGTCAGGTACCCGCCATAGGAGCCGCCCCACAGGCCGATGCGCGCCGGGTCCACGTCGGTGCGGCCGGCAAGGTAGAGGCCGGCGCCCAGCACGTCGGCGAGCTCGCTGCCGCCGCCGGCTCCATAGCTCAGGGCTTCCCGGAACTCCAGGCCGTAGCCGATGCCGCTCCGGTAGTTGACCGACAGCACCACGAAGCCGCGGTTGGCGAGGAGCTGGTTCAGGGCGTAGGCGTGGTGGTAGTAGAGCATGTAGTGCCAGCCGAGGAGCATCTGCCGCCGCGAGCCGCCGTGGAAAAAGGCCACGGCTGGCCGCCGCTCGCCGGGCGCCAGCCCCGCGGGCAGGAAGAGCTGGGCATGGATCGGCAGACCGTCGCTCGCCGTCAGGATCACCGGCTGGGGCTCGACCAGGGCGTCGGCCGGGAACTCGGCGGGCAGGGCGCCGGGCGCCAGGTCGCGCGCCTCGGCACCTTCGACCAGGATCGCCGGCCGCGCCGGACGTCGGACGTCCGAGCGCAGGAAGGCGAGGGCCTTGCCGTCGGCGGTCGGTACCGGCGACCACTCGATCCCGGTGCCGCCGGTGACCGCGACCGGCTGATCGCTTCCCGCGGCAAGCTTCCAGAGGTGGCGGCGGTCGACGTCGCCCTGATTGGAGGTGAAGAAGACCGCCGTGCGGTTGGCCGAGAGCAGCGCTTCCTCGACCTCGAAGTCGCCGGGCGTGAGCAAGGTCGGGCGGGCGCCGGGAGCGGCGCCCGAAGCGGCGGCCGGCACCCCCGAGTCGGTGGTCACCCCCAAGTCGGCGATCAGCCCCAAGTCGGCGGTCACCGAATAGAGGTGGGTCCAGCCGTCTTTCTCCCAGGGAAAGACCAGCCGCCCGTCGGCCGTCCACAGGACCTGGTCGAGGGAAGCGATGCCGCGATATACGCTGCCCCGGCCGCGCTCGGCTCGGAACACCTCGCGCACCCGGCCGCTCGCCCACTCGCCGATGCGGATCGACCACGGCTCCCCCTCGCGCTGGTTGAAGAACGGGATGTCCTCCGGCACCGCGGCCAGGCGGATGAAGGCGACGTGCCGTCCGTCCGGCGACCACACCGGGCCCACGTCCTGATCGACGCCGGGCTCGAGCCAGTGGATGGCGCCGTTCGCGAGCTCGAGCACGCCGACGAAGCTGTGGCGGTCGCGGTCGCTGGTGAAGGCCAGCCGCTCGCCGTCCGGGGAGAAGCGCAAGTCGCGCACCTCGCCGGGCGGCAGCAGGATCTCCTTGGGCTCGCCCGTGCCGGCGAGCGGAGCGCGAAAGACCTTGCCGCCTTTGAGGAAGACCACTTCTCTGCCGCGCGGCGAGACCAGCGGCGCCTCGCCCTCGGCGATGCGCACTGGCTTGCCGCCGGCGAGCGATGCGACCCAGATCTCCGGCTCCGAGCCCGGGGCGAGGGAGAGCGGGTTGGGCGCCGGCGCCGCCGTGGGGTCCGGGCGGCGCTCGAAGACCACGGCGCGGCCGTCCGCGGTGAAGGCGAGGCTGAAGATCTCCCGGCCGCTGTCCCAGCCGTAGCCGGTGAGCTGCCGGCCGCGATAGGCGGGCGGCTCCGCCACCCACACGTTGCGCACCCCGCCCGCGTTGGCCACCCAGGCCACGGCGCCGCCGGCCGGCGCCGCAACGAGCTGCTCGGGGAAGGGAGCGGAGAGGGCCTGCTCGACGCTGAACGCCGGCGCCGCCGCCGCCGGCGGGGCGAGCACCAGCAGGGCCAGACAGGCGGGGACCACCAACCAGGGCAGCTTGCTCATCGGTCGCTCCTCGAGGTCGCGGTATTCTGCCGCAAACCTCGAAACGACCGGCGGGCGGAGCCGAGCCGCCGGCTCAGGTCCCGGCTCTGGCCTTCGGTGCCTTCCCGGGCGGAGCCTGCAGGGAGCGATGACAACGCGTGTGGCTTCTCATAGGATCCCGGCCCGTGCGAAAGCCCGTGGCCCTGTGGGGTGCCCTCGCGGTCCTGGTCGTCCTCCAGGCCGCGGCCGAGACGCCGGCTCCCGAGCCGAGCTTCCAGCCGATCACGGTGATTCTCACCCGCCATGCCGAGAAGGTGGCGGATGCCGGGGACGACCCGCCGCTGGCCGCGGCGGGCGAACGGCGGGCGGGCCGCCTCGCCGATCTGCTGGAGAAGAGCGGGGTCACGGCACTCTACGCCACGGACACCCGGCGCACGCAGCAGACCCTGGCCCCGCTCGCCGCGCGGCTCGAGCTGCCGGTGGGCATCATCGGCGCCAAGGACGCCGCGGCCATGGCGCGGGCAGTCCTCAGCCACCCCGCGGGAGTGGTGGTGATCGCCGGCCACAGCAACACCCTGGGCCCGATCCTCGAGGCGTTGGGCGCGGCCGCCATCGAGCCGATCGCCGACGGCGACTACGACAACCTGTTCATGGCCACGATCTACGCGCCGGGGAAAGCGACGGTCGTCCGCTTGCGCACCGGCTCGTCAGGCTGAGCGAGCCTCGCGCACAGAGGGCGCCCGCGGCCCCGCCAGCGCGGGGCGCCTTCATCTCCGCCTCCTCGATCGTGACGACGCCGTTTCCGGGTCGTGACCCTCGCGGACCGGAGAAGCAAGGCACGGGTCAGGATGTGGGGTTGCCAGTAGGGCTGGCGACGCCGCGCCGGGCTCGATTTCGACGCTTCCTCAGTCGAGCACGACCGCCGCGTAGTTGCCGCCCACGCCGTACAGCACCGCCAGCGTCGCCCCCTCGGGCAAGGGGGTGGGCCGGGTCGCGATCTCGAGCGGCGCCGGCCAGCGGGCGAGCGCACTGCCGGCAAAGGGCGGCAGCAAGCGCCGCGCGCGGGCCAGGGCCGCCACCGCCAGGGTAGTGGCGCCGGCCACGGCGCGCTCGCCGATCGCGCCCTTGACGCCGCTCGCCAGCAGCCGAGCCTCGCCCGCGAAGACCTCGGCCTTGAAGACCTCACTCAGCGCCGCGGCCTCGGCCTCCTCCATGGCGTCGATGCCGTTGGCCCCCAGCAGCACCGAGCCGACCCCGGCGGGCTCGAGCCCGGCGCGGTCGAGGGCGTCGCGGATCACCTCCGCGAGCACGCCGGCGTCGGCGTTCCAGCGGTAGGGCTCGCCGGCGGCCGAGGCCACGGCCACGCCGCGGACGCGGGTGAGCACGCGCGCTCCCCGCTCGGCGGCCCGTGCCTCGTCCTCCAGCAACAGCACGGCCGCGCCTTCGGTGAGCAGGCAGCCGCCGCCCCCTCGCGGCGCCTGGCGCAGGCCGCCGAGCTGCGCGTAGCCGGCCTGGTAATAGGGGTTCCACTCGTCGACCGCTCCCGCCAGCAGGCGCGAGCAGCGGCCGTCCTCGACCAGCAGCCCGCCGTAGAGCAGGGCCATCCCCAGTACCGCCTCGCTGTGCGCCAGGGTGACGTTGGGCCCCTGCAAGCCGAGCTGCATCGAGACGTGGCTCGCCGGCGCATTCATCACCGTGTTGGGGAACTCGAAGGGCGGCGCCGCCTCGGGAGACCAGCGGAACAGGGCGTCGAGGAAGGTGGTCACCGGCCCGGAGCCGGCGCTCGAGGTGCCGAGCATCACCCCCAGGCCATGCCGCAGCTCGGGATCGCCGTCGAGCCCGGCGGCGGCGATCGCCTGGCGGGCCGCGGCCACGGCAAAGAGGCTGCCGCGGTCCAGCCGGCGGGCCTTCATGGGCGGGATGTAGGGCGAGGGATCGAAGCTCGCGATGCGGGCGGCCCAGCCGGCGGTGCCGCCTCCTTCGACGGCGGGGGCGGGAGCGATTCCCGAGCGGCCGGCGTCGAGCGCCTCGAGCACGGCCGGTGCGCCTTCGCCGAGCGGCGAGATGGCGCCCACCCCGGTGACCGCGAGGGGCCTCATGCCGGAGCCTGGAGGACCAGGCAGGCGGAGTTGCCGCCAAAGGCGAAGGAGCTCGAGATCGCGGTCGCCACCCGCAGCTCGCGCGCCTCGTTGGGCACCACGTCGAGCTCGCACTCGGGGTCGGGGTTCTCCCAGCGCAGGGTGGGCGGCAGCACGCCGCGCTCCACCGTGAGGCAGGTGGCCACCGCCTCGAGCGCGCCGGCCGAGCACAGGCAGTGGCCGATCATGGACTTGATCGAGCTCACCGGCAGCGCCCGCGCGCGCTCGCCGAACACGCGGTGGAGGCCCGCGGCCTCGGCGCTGTCGTTGTGGGCGGTGGCGGTGCCGTGGGCGTTGACGTAGCCCACCTCCGCCGGGTCCACCCGCGCGCTCGCCAGCGCCGCCTGCACGGTGCGGGCCGCGGCCTCCCCGGTCGGCTCCGGCGCCGTCATGTGGTAGGCGTCTGCGGTCATGCCGTAGCCCGCCACCCGGCAGTAGATACGGGCGCCGCGGGCCCTGGCGTCGGCCTCGCGCTCGAGCACCAGGATGCCGGCGCCCTCGCCGAGCGACAGGCCGTTGCGCTCGCGGTCGAAGGGGCGGCAAGGCTCGGGGTCGACGGCGCGCAAGGCGTTGAAGCCGCCATAAGTCAGGCGCGCCAGCGCGTCGCTGCCGCCGGTCAGGACCACGTCGGCGAGCCCGGCGCGCAGCAGGTCCGAGGCCAGCCCGACCGAGATCGTGGAGCTGGAGCAGGCGGTAGTCACCGTCGAGCGGATGCCGCCGGCCCCGAACCAGGAGGCGATGCGGTTGGTCATCAGATCGGGGCCGTGGGCGATGATCTCGGAGCGCCGCCCGGGCTTGCCGTGGAGCAACCGGCGCTCGAACCAGCCCTCGGCCTCGAGCACGCCGCAGGCGCCAGCCCCGAGCACCACCGCGATGCGCTGCGGCGGCAGCTCGGCCAGGTCGAGGCCGCTGTCCTCGACCGCCTCGCGCGCCGCGAGCAGGCCGAAGCGGTCGGCGCGCGAGGTGGTGCGCAGGTCGCGCGGCGAGAGGAAAGAGAGGTCGAGGTCGGCTTCGTCGATCCAGGCCGCGGTCTGGGTGCGATACTGCGTCGGATCGAAGAGCGCCAGGGGGCGAATGCCGTTCGCGCCCGCCACCAGGCCCCGCCAGAAGCTCTCGCGGTCGACGCCGATGGCGGAGACGGCCCCCAGGCCGGTAATTACGACGGTCGAGTCCTGGCGCGGCATCCCCTCGGTCCCTTCTCGGCGCGGCGCTTGCGCGCCTGCTTCACTGGCGCGGGTGCCGGTCGCCGTGCCGGTGCCCGGCGCCTCCACGGCCGACGTCGCCCCCACGGCCTGCGTCAAGGTCGAGGGTGCCGGGAATCAGGCTGCCGGGCTGGCGCTCGAAGAGGCCGAGGGTGGGGCCGGGGTGGGCGGCGGTGGGGTCCGGCGCCACCACGCCGGGCGGGCCGGGAACGACAGGCCACGACGGCACCACGAAGAACGGCGCGGGCAGCGAGGCGAGCATCGGCAGCACCACGACCTGGGCCGGCTCCGGCCGCCTCGCCGCCGCCGCGGCCACCTGCTCCAGGGCGCGCGTGCGGCGCTCGTCGTCGGCCGCCTTGCGGCGCGCTTCGAGCTCGGCCAGGCGCACCGCGAGGCGGGCCTCGCGCTCCTCGCGGCGCATCCACTCGCTTTCATAGAGCACCAAGCCGCGGCGGGCCATGTGCTGGGCGAGCGGCATCCAGGTCTCGGTATCGGGATCGAGCACGAAGCCGAAGCCCTTGAGGACCGGCTCCAGGCCACCGGCGCGGGGATCGAGGCGCGCCGCGTGGAGGGCCGCGGCCCGCGCGCTGTGCCTGAGGTCGCGGGCCAGCGCCCAGCGGGCGAGCTCGACCCAGTCGCCCGCGGCCGTCTCGGTGGCGGCCTCCAGCTCGCCTCGGCGCGCGAGGTAGCTGGCGAAGGGCGAGGCGCTCCTTTCGATCTGCTTGACCTGCGATTTCGCCAGCCGCATCTCGCCGCCCTCGAGCCGGATGCGCACTTGCTCGCCGGCCTCGACCACCAGCACGTCCTCGAAGACCTCGCCGTTGGTGAGCAGCACCCGGTCCGCGAAGGCCGGGGAGGCGAGCGGCAGGGGAAGCGCGGCCGCCAGCAGCCAACCGGCCAGGCGCGCCGCGGAACGGGTCGTTGGCAGCTCGGGGTTCTTGGGCTCGGGGTTCTTGGGCTTCTGGTACATGGGGGGCGACCGCCTCCTCAGTGGCTGCGCGAACGGGGGTCCTGCGACACCGGCCCGAGCTTGGGGTCCTTGACCGCGCGCCGGCCCCAGCGGTCGTCCGCCGTCATCTCTTCGAACTCTTCCGGCGTCGAGAACTCGTCCAGCTCGTCGTTGCCGCACACTTGGCAGAGCGCTTCGGTCACCTTGCTGTTATCGTCCCATTCGAAGACGTAGCACGGCGTCTCGCAGTTGAGGCAGACCAGGTAATCCGGCAGCGGCATGTCGCCCTCCCAGAGTCGCCCGCAACAAGGGTCGCCCGCAAGAATAGCGCCTTTTGGTCCCCTGCGCCGCCCCCCGGCTCGGCCTCGGGAGCGGGCCCGACGCCTGCCCCGACGCCCGCATCGAGCAGCTCATTCAAGTGCCTTGCCAGTTGACCGTCGCGGCCCGTCATGGTACTTTCCGCCGTCTCCGCCTGCGGCCTCATGGTGCGTTCGCAGGCCCCCTTTTCCAGAGTCTCGAGGCCCATACGCAGGGGCCCACGGCTGATCGGGAGCATTCAAGGCATGTACGCAATCATCGAGACCGGCGGCAAGCAGTACCGGGTCGAGCCGGGTGAGGTCCTGGAGGTCGAGCGAGTGTCCGCGGTGGGCGACGGCGGCGCTATCCAGTTCGATCGCGTGTTGATGGTCGGCGGCGAGAGCGGTGCGCAGGTCGGCACCCCGGCCCTGGAAGGCGCCGTGGTCAAGGCCACGCTGGTCGCCGAGGTTCGCGGCGCCAAGGTGCGCGTCTTCAAGAAGAAGAAGCGCAAGCAGTACCGCCGCACCCATGGCCACCGGCAGGACCTGCATCGGGTCCGCATCGACGAGATCGCCGGTTAGCTCTACCCCTTCGGTCCAGGAGAAGCAGATGGCACACAAGAAAGGTCAGGGCTCGACCCGCAATGGCCGCGACTCGAACCCGCAGTACCTCGGCGTGAAGCGGTTCGGCGGCGAGCTGGTGTCCGGTGGCAGCATCATCGTGCGCCAGCGCGGCACCCAGTTTTTCCCCGGCACCAACGTCGGCCGCGGTAAGGACGACACCCTGTTCGCCAAGATCACCGGCACGGTCCGCTTCCAGAACCGCGGCCGCAAGGGCAAGTTCGTCCACGTCCAACCCGCCGAGTAACCGCCCCCAAGAAGCGCACACGGCCGTTGAACTTCATCGACGAAGCCGTTATCGACGTCCAGGGCGGGCGTGGCGGTAACGGCTGTCTCGCCTTCCGGCGCGAGAAGTACGTACCGCGGGGCGGCCCTTCGGGCGGCGACGGCGGCCACGGTGGCTCGGTGGTCCTGGTCGCGGACGACCGCCTCAACACCCTCTTCCACCTCCGCTTCCAGTCCCGGTACGAGGCCGAGCGCGGCCGTCACGGCGAAGGCTCCAACCGCACCGGCGCCTCGGGCAGCGACCTCGAGATCGGAGTGCCGCTGGGCACCGTGGCGCACGACGCCGCGAGCGGCGAGGTGCTCGGCGAGCTGCTGGCCGACGGCCAGCGCTTGCGCATCGCCGCCGGAGGGATGGGCGGCCGCGGCAACGCCCGCTTCGCCACCTCGACCAACCAGGCGCCGCGCCGCCACGAGCCCGGCCGCGACGGCGAGGAGCGGCGGCTGCGGCTGGAGCTCAAGCTGCTGGCCGACGTCGGCGTGGTGGGGCTGCCCAACGCCGGCAAGTCGACCCTGATCAGCGTGGTCTCGGCGGCGCGGCCCAAGATCGCCGACTACCCCTTCACCACCCTGGTGCCGCAGCTCGGGGTGGTGGCGCGCGGCCCGCTGTCGTCGCCGTTCGTGATCGCCGATCTGCCCGGCCTGATCGCGGGTGCGGCGCAGGGCGCCGGCCTCGGCGTGCGCTTCCTGCGCCACGTGGAGCGCTGCCGGGTGCTGGTGCACCTCGTCGACCTCTCGGCCGAGGGCAGCGCCCTGTACGACCTGGAGGTGGTGGAGAAGGAGCTCGCCGCCTTCAACCCGGAGCTTGCCGAGCGCGCGCGAGTGCTGGTGGGGAGCAAGCTCGATGCGGCGCGCGAGGACCGGCGGGAGGAGCTGGCGCGCGCCGCGGCCGGCCGCGGCCTCGCCTACCGCGAGCTCAGTGCCGCCACCCACGCCGGCGTCGACGACTTGGTGGCCGAGCTGGAGCGCCTGCTGGCCACGCTGCCGGCGGCGCCCCGGGACGGCGAGGAGCCCGATCCCGCCTCCCAGCCGGGGGCCGCGGGGGAAGGCAGCCGGCGATGAGGGTGGGGCTCTTCGGCGGCAGCTTCGATCCGCCCCACCGCGGGCACGTGGAGCCGGTGCGCAGGGCGCGCCGGGAGCTCGAGCTCGATCGTGTGCTCTACTTGCCGACCGCGCAGCCGCCGCACAAGCTTGGGCCCCGGGTGGCGCCGGCGCACGCGCGCTACGCCATGGTGGAGCTGGCGCTGCTCGCCGAGCAGGGCCTCTACGTTTCGGCGCACGAGCTGACCCCGGGCGAGGCGCGCTACACCATCGACACGCTGGCGCACTTCCAGCGCGAGCTGCCCGGCGACGAGCTGGTCCTGCTCGTGGGCAGCGACTCCTTCGCGCAGCTCGCCACCTGGCGTCGCTGGCGCGAGATCCCCGCGGCCGCCGGGCTCGTGGTGCTGCCGCGTCCCGGCTGGGACGAGGCCCGGTTGCGGGACCAAGCCCCGTCGGAGGTGCTGGCCCTGCTCGACGGCGGGCGCGCCACCTTCCTCGCCGGCCCCAGCGTCGATCTTTCCTCGACCGCGCTGCGCCAGCTCCTGGCGCGCGGCGAGGAGCCTCCACCCGGGGCACTGGCGCCCCTGGTGCTAGACTTCATTCGAAAGTACGCCCTCTACACATGAGCTCGACCTCTGCCCCAGCCATCGACATCCCCGCACGAGTCCAGGACGTCGTCACCGCCGCGCTCGACCACAAGGCCACCGACCTCAAGGTCCTCCACCTCGAGCCGGTCACCGACTTCACCGACTACTTCCTGATCTGCAGCGGCTCGAGCTCCCGCCAGGTGCAGGCCATCGCCGATGCCGTCGAGCAGAAGCTCGGCGCCGGCAAGGTGCGGCCACTCCACGTCGAGGGCCAGACCGAGGCCAAGTGGGTGCTGATGGACTACGGCGACTTCGTGGTGCACGTGTTCGACGACGACCGCCGTGGCTTCTACGCCCTCGAGCGCCTGTGGTCCGATGCACCGGACGTGACCGGGGACTTCGTGGGCTCCGGCGAAGGAAGCGGTGCCAGGCGGCTCGAGACCTCACGCTAGGGCGCACGGCCCGTGCCGTAGCGTCGCCCCCCAGATGCTCACGCCTTCCTCTTCCGGCTGGCTGGCGCGCGCCGCGGCGAGCGACGCCCCGATCCTCATCCTCGGCCAGCCCGGGACCGGGCGCTCGCGCCTGGCGCGGGAGATCCACGCCGCGAGTGGCAGGGCCGGCGGCCCGCTGGTCGAGATCGATCCCGCCGCCCTGCCGGCGGAGCTCTTCGAGAGCGAGCTCTTCGGCTACCGCAGAGGGGCCTTCACCGGCGCCGAGCGTGCGGTGGCGGGACGGGTGGCGCAGGCCGAGGGGGGCACGCTGGTGCTCGATCACGTCGAGGCCCTGCCGCTGCCGGCGCAACCCAAGCTGCTGCGCCTGCTGGCCGAGCACAGCTACGCGCCCCTTGGCGGCCGCGAGCAGCGGGCGGAGGTGCGTTTCATCGCCCTCGGCCCCGAGGATCTTTCCGAACGCGTGCAGCGGGGCGCCTTCCGGCCCGACCTCTTCTATCGCCTCGAGGTGCTGGCCTTCCGCCTGCCGCCGCTCGCCGAGCGCCAGGCCGAGCTGGGAGCGCTGGCGGCCACCATCCTGGCCGACATCGCGGCGCGCCTCGGGGTCGCCGCTCCCGCCATCGCGCCCGCCGCCTGGACGTGGATGCGGAGCTATACCTGGCCGGGGAACCTCCGCCAGCTCCGCAACGTGCTCGAGCGCGCTCTGATCCTGGGCGCGGACGGCCCGCTCGCGCCGGCGCCGCCAACGGACTCGATCGAGGCGCCGCCGCGGCCGCTCGCCGAGCTGGAGGAGGCCGCCATCCGCCGTGCGCTGGCCTACACCCGGGGCCACCAGGGTCAGGCGGCGGAGCTGCTGGGGATCAGCCGCAAGTCCTTGTGGGAGCGGCGGCGGCGGTACGGGATCCCGTAGGGCGGTTGGGTACTGGCCGGCTTCGCCCTACCGGCCCTAGCGCCCCTTCCACTCGGGCTGGCGCTTCTCGAGGAAAGCCGCCACGCCTTCCTTCTTGTCCTCGCTCGAGAAGCAGAGGCAGAAGAGGTCGCGCTCGTAGGCGATCCCTTCCTCGACCGCCATGCGCTGGCTGGCGCGCAGCGCCTCCTTGGCCACGCGCAGGGTGAGCGGGCTCTTGGCGGCGATCTCGCCGGCCAGCTCGAGGGTCTTGGCGCGCAGCTCCTCGGCCGGCACCACTACCTCTACCAGGCCGATCTGCCGGGCCTCGGCGGCATCGATCATGGCGCCGGACAGGATCAGCCGCATGGCGTGGCCGAGGCCGACCTGCCGGGGCAGACGCTGGGTGCCGCCGCCGCCCGGAATCAGGCCCAGCTTGATCTCCGGCTGACCGAAGCGCGCCTTTTCGGAGGCGACGCGGAGATCGCAGGACAGCGCCAGCTCGCAGCCGCCGCCCAGGCAGAAGCCGTTGATCATCGCGATCACCGGCTTCGGGAAGCTCGCCATCACGTCGAAGATGCGCGGGCTGGCCATGGCCTGGCGCTGGTCGAAGGGGCTGCGGCCCTCGAACTCGCCGATGTCGGCGCCGGCGATGAACGACTTCTCGCCGCTGCCGGTGATCACCACCACGCCGATCGAGTCGTCGTGCTCGACCGCGGCGAGGTGGGCGAGCATCTCGTCGCGCACCTGCTGGTTGAGCGCATTGAGCTTGTCCGGGCGGTTGACGGTGAGGATGGCGACGCGGCCTGCGCGCTCCAGGAGGACGGTCTCGGGCATCTCTATCTCCCTCTGCGGATCAGGATGGATCGGTCAGCGGTGATTCCATTGCGGACGGCGCTTCTCGCCAAACGCGGCCAAGCCCTCGTGCATGTCCTCGGTGGCGCACAGCTCCTCGAGGTACAGGCGTTCGTTCTCGGCGAGAGCCGCGCCGAAGGGCCGGGTGGTGCCGGCGTCGACGCCGCGCTTGGCGAGGCGCGCCACCGCGGAGCTCTTGGCGGTCAGCGTGGCGGCGACCTCCGCCAGCCTCGCCTCGAGCTCCCCGGCCGGTGCCAGCCAGGTGACGAACCCCAGCGCCAGGGCCTCGGCGGCGGCGAGCGTGCGGCCGGTGAGGATCAGGTCGAGCGCCCGGGCGCGGCCCAGGCGCGCGGGGTAGAGCGCCGCGGCGTAGGGCGGGTAGCAGCCCAGCTCGATCTCCGGCTGCCCGAAGCGCGCCTCCTCGCTCGCCAGCACGAAGTCGCAGGCGGCGGCGAGCTCCATGCCGCCGCCCAGGCAATGGCCGTGGACCGCGGCGAGGGTCGGCACCTCGAGCGCGGCGAGCGACTGCAGCGCGCCGTGGAAGAGCGCCAGCATGTCGGCGACCTTGTCCGGCGTGTGGTCGGCGACCGAGACGCCGGCGGAGAAGGCCTTGGGCCCGGCGCCGCGCACCACCACGAGACCCAGGTCGGTGCCGCCGGCGAGGCCGCGCGCCGCCTCGCCCAGCGCGCCCAGGGTCTCGAGGTCGAGGATGTTCAAGGGCGGCCGGTTGACGGTGAGAGTGGCCACCCGCCCGTCGCGGTGGAGGAGGACGGTGTCGCTCATCGGCCGACCGCCGCGGCGAAGCGCACGAACAGCGCCCGGTGCCGATCGTGAGCCAGCAGGTTCTCGGGGTGCCACTGCACGGCCTCGAGCCACCAGCCGGCGTTCTCCTCGGCCTCCCGCCGGCGCGCCACGGCCTCGATCACACCGTCGGGCGCGGTGGCGATCACCTCCAGGCCGGCGCCCAGCATCCGGATCGCCTGATGGTGCCGGCTGTTGACCGGCAGCGGCTCGCCGCCCAGGAGCTCCGCCAGCGGGTGGCCGCTGCGCGCCGAGTCGACCTCGTGGGCCAGCGCGTCCTTGCGCTCGGCGATCTGGTGAGGCACCGGCCCAGGCCGTTGCAGCGCCAGGTCCTGGTAGAGCGTGCCGCCGAGGAAGACGTTGGCCACCTGCAGGCCGCGGCAGATGCAGAGCGCGGGCCGCGCCGCCTCGCGGGCACCGGCGAGCGCGGCGAGCTCGATCTCGTCGAGCGCCGGCAGCAGGTCGAGGCCGGCCTCGGCCAGCGGCTGCTCGGCGTAGCGCCACGGCTCGACGTCGGGGCCGCCGCAGAGCAGCAGGCCGTCCGCCTCGGCGCCAAGCCGCCGCCAGTCGCCGTGATCGCCGGGCAGGATCAGCTTCAGCTCTTCGTCCGCGAAGCCGGCGGCGGCGAGCGCTTCGAGGTAGGGCGGCGCCTTGTGGGCCGCTTCGCAGGTGACGAGGACGCGCATCGCGCTCCGCCGATCTAGAGCCGCTCGACCAGTGCCGCCAGGCCCATGCCGCCCGAGACGCAGAGGGTGGCGATGCCGCGCCTCTGGCCGCGGGCGGCGAGCCCGTGCAGCAGGGTGACGAGGATGCGGCAGCCGGTGGCGCCGATCGGGTGGCCGAGGGCGATGGCGCCGCCGTCCGGGTTGACGATCTCGGGCGAAAAGTCGAGGCCCTGGACGCACGCCAGCACCTGGCTGGCGAAGGCCTCGTTGAGCTCCACGGCGTCGACCTCGGCGCCGGTGAGCCCCTGGCGCGCCAGAAGCGTGCGGCAGGCCGGCACCGGGCCGATGCCCATGATCCGCGGGTCGACGCCCACCACCTCCCAGTCGACCAGCCGCGCGACAGGCGAGAGGCCCAGGCGCTCGGCCGCGGCCTCCGAGGCCACTATCACCGCCGCCGCGCCGTCGGTGATGCCGGAGGCGTTGCCGGCGGTCACCGTGCCCTGGTTGCGGAACACGGGAGCGAGCTTGGCAAGGTCCTCGAGCGCCAGCCCGTCGCGCGGGTGCTCGTCGCGCTCGAAGAGCGTCTCGCCCTTCTTGCCGGGGACCGCCAGGGGAGCGATCTCGGCCGTGAAGCGACCTGCCCGGCGCGCCGCCTCGCAGCGGCGCTGACTTTCGAGGGCGTAGGCGTCGGCGGCGGCGCGGTCGATCCCGCTCTCCGCCGCCAGCTCCTCGGCCGTCTCGCCCATCACCAGGCCGGAGAGCGGGTCGTTGAAACCGTCGCGGTACATGCCGTCGGTGAGCTCGGCGTGGCCCATGCGGTATCCCCAGCGCGCCCGCGGCAGGAGGTAGGGGGTGTTCGACATACTCTCGGTGCCGCCGGCCAGGACCACCTGGGCCTCGCCGCCGGCGATGGTCCGCGCCGCCGAGAGCACGGCCTGGAGGCCCGAGCCGCAGGCCTGGTTGACGGTGAACGCGGGCCGCTCGACGGGCACGCCGGCCCGGAAGCCGATCTGCCGCGCCGTGTTGGGCCCGCCGCCCGCCTGCCGCGCATGGCCGAAGATCACCTGCTCGACCTCCGCCGCCGCCAGGCCGGCGCGCTCCAGGCAAGCCTTGGCCGCGGCGGTCCCCAGATCGGCCGCCGAGAGCGACGCCAGCGCGCCGCCGAACTTGCCGATCGGCGTGCGCACCGGCGCCGCGAGCACGATGCCGCGTGCCATCAGGCGCCCTTGAAGGCCGCCGGTCGCTTCTCGACGTAGGCGGCCAGGCCTTCCTTGGCGTCCTCGCTCTGGAAGAGCTGCTGCTGCAGCTCGCGCTCCAGGGCCAGGCCGTACTCGAAGGGGATCTCGGCGCCGGACTGTACCGAGCGCTTGATGCGGCCCACCGCCCTGGCGGCCTTCGCCGGCGGCACGAACTGGCGGGCGTAGGCGTGGATCTGGTCCGCGAAGCCCTCGCTCTCGAGGATCTGGTCGACGATGCCGTACTGCAGGGCGTCCTCGAACGAGAAGAGCCGGCCGGTGATCATCATCTCGATCGCCCGACTCTTGCCCACGATGCGCACCAGCCGCTGCGTGCCGCCGGTGCCGGGGAGGACGCCGAGCGATACCTCGGGCAGGCCGACCTTGCCGCCGCCCTTCCTGGCGATGCGCAGGTCCGCGGCCATGGCGATCTCCAGGCCGCCGCCCACGGTGTTGCCGTTGAGCGCCGCGATCACCAGCTTGGGGGTCTGTTCGAGGCGAGACAGGGTCTCGTTGGCGTGCAGGCAGAAGAAGTACTTGAAGGTCGGGTCCGAGGCCTTGAGCATGTTGATGTTGGCCCCGGCGCAGAACATCTTCTCGCCGGCGCCGGTGAGCACGATGACGTGCACGCCGGCGTCGAAGCGGGCCTTCAAGATCGAGTCGTCGAGCTGCCGCATCATCTCGTGGGTGTAGGTGTTGGCCGGCGGGTCGTCGAGCGTCAGGTAGGCGACTCCCTCGCGCACCTCGTAGTGAACCAGCGTCTTCTCGGCGCTGGCGGTCTCCGTCAGGGTTTGGGACATCGTTCGTCTCTCCTTAAAGTTGCGGCTTCGAGGGCCGGCCGCGGGCGAGCACGCAGGCGGCAAGCGTTTCCAGGGAATGGGTGTTCAGGGTCGGCGGCCGGGAGGGGCCGCACGAGGCGGATTCTCGCACACACCTGATGGTTCCGGCAGGGGCCTGCCAAGCCTCTGCCCTTCTTTCGTCGTCTGTTCTAGGATAAGGAACTCCCATCGATAACCAGGCCCCTCCACGATGATCGCTGGCTACAACACCGATGTCCGCCATGCCGACGTGGTCTTCCACGTGCAGACGGAGGACAAGGGCACGGCCAACCCGTTCATCGAGAGTCTGGTATACGTGGGCGGCCGGGTGCTGGCCGCCAAGCGGGCGAGCTATGCCGGCCTGCTGTCCGAGGGCAAGGGGCCGCAGGCGGTCAGCGAGCTGATGGAGGGCCAGCACCGCTCGGTCATCTCCGCCATCCGCCAGGGCAAGTTCGACGACAAGCTGCACCTCATGCTGGGCCGCCCGGCCGCCGCCCCCATGGCCGCCGCGGCGGCGGCCGCGGCCGCGGCGCTGTCGGACCCCATCGACGTGCTGACCGCCACCAAGATCACCGAGACCGAGACCACTCTCGACCAGGTGATCCTCGACTACCTGACCAGCGAGGCGGAGCGCGACCAGCTCCGGCTGGCGGTGGACGGCGAGCCGGCGCTGTCGATCGGGCTGCCGTCGAAGGTGCGGCTGCTCGCCACCTCCAGTCGCAGCGGAGCGCCGGTGACCGGAGCCCATGTGGACGTGAAGCTGATCTCGACGGTGGCCGAGGCGCGCACCCTCGCCACCGGCGAGACCGACTCCGGCGGCGGCGTGCAGCTCAGCTTCTTCATCCCCGAGCTGGGCGGCGGCGCCGCGGCGCTGATCATCACCGCGGCGAGCCCCATCGGCTCGGCCGAGCTCAAGCACCTCTTGTGATCCGGGTCAAGGTGAACGGCGAGGCCCGCGAGCTCGCCGACGGCACCACGGTGCTCGGCCTCCTCGCCGCCGCCGGCCGCGACCCGCGCACGGTGGCCGTGGAGAGGAACGGCGAGATCCTGCCGCGGGAGCGCTACGCGAAGACGGTCCTGCTCGCCGGCGACGTGCTCGAGATCGTCCACTTCGTTCAGGGTGGCTGAGCCTTCATCTCGCGGATCTCTGTGAAGGATTTCACTGTGCAGCATCTCACTGCACGGCGGTGGGGTCTTCCCTACGATGGCTGCGCGTTCATAACGCGATCAGCTCGTGAGGGGAGCCGCCATGCCTCAGCCAGCCCGGAACCTCGTGCCCGCCGCCAGACCTCTGCTCGCGCGCTCGCGGCGGGAAGCGGTGCTCTCGCTGCTCTCGAGCTCGCAGTACCGGCCGGCGGCGGCGATGCGCGACCCCGCGGCCACGGCGGGCATCAGCTCCGGTGTCGGGCCCACGCTGCCGCCGCTCGCCGTCATCGCGCTCAACCGCCTGGGCTTCGGCCCGCGGCCCGGCGACGTCGCCGCGTTCAATGCCCTGGGTGCGAATGACACCGCGCGTCTGACCGCCTACGTCGACCAGCAGCTCAACCCGGGCGCGATCGTCGACACCGAGGCCAACAACCGGCTGGCAGCGGCCGGCTTCACTACCCTGGGCAAGTCGCTCGCCCAGCTCTTCCAGGACCATCACGTCGCCGATCCCGAGTGGTACGTCCGCATCCAGCCGGCGAACGAGACCGAGCTCGCCACCTGGTGCCGTGCCCTCTACAGCAAGCGCCAGCTCTTCGAGGTGCTGGCCGATTTCTGGCACAACCACTTCAACGTCTACGCCTGGGAGTTCATCGAGGGGCCGCTGTGGGTGCACTACGACCGCGACGTGATCCGCGCCCACGCGCTCGGGAACTTCCGGCAGATGATCGAGGCGGTGGCCAAGTCGCCGGCCATGCTCGTCTACCTCGACAATTTCATCAGCTTCGCCGACGGCTACAACGAGAACTACTCCCGCGAGTGCCTGGAGCTGCATTCGCTGGGCGCCGAGAACTACCTGGGCGTGATGCCGCAAGAGGACGTGCCGGGGTTTCCCAACAACCCGGCGGGCTACGTGCACCAGGACGTGGTCGAGCTGGCCCGCGCCCTGACCGGCTGGACCTTCGGCATCGACTGGATCTGGCAGAACCCCAACGACGGCCAGTTCCTGTACCGCGACGACCTCCACGACACCCAGCCCAAGCGCATCCTCGGCCTGTCGCTGCCGGCGGGGCAGAGCGCGGCGGCGGACGGCGAGGCCGCCCTCGACCGCATCGCCTCCCATCCCGGCACCGGCCGCTTCGTCGCCCGCAAGCTCTGCCGCCGCCTGATCTCCGACGACCCGCCCCAGTCGCTGGTCGAGCAAGCGGCGGCGCTGTTCACCAGCCTGGTCGCGGCTCCCGACCAGATCAAGCAGGTAGTGCGCTTCATCGTGCTGTCGAACGAGTTCAGGACCACCTGGGGCGAGAAGATCAAGCGGCCGTTCGAGGTCGCGGTCTCCGCGCTGCGCGCCGGTAATGCCAACTTCCGTTTCACGCTCGCCGACGACGCCGACGGCGACGACACCGGCACCGTGCACTGGCTCTACAACCAGGGCGGGCAGGGCCTGTTCTCCTGGCACCCGCCGAACGGCTATTCGGACGTGCGCGCCGACTGGCAGAGCGCCAACCCACGGGTGGCGCTGTGGCGCACCGTCAACTGGCTGATCGACAGCCGTGACGGCGCCGACCAGTTCCGCCTCAACCTGCTGGGGGCCACGCCCGCCGCCGTGCGCTCGGCCAACGAGCTGGCCGACTTCTGGATCGACCGCGTGCTCGGGCGGCCGATGCCGGCCGCCGAGCGCCAGGAGATCGTCGACTTCATGGCCCAGGGCCACAACCCGGACTTCGACCTGCCGCTGGCGACCGACGAGGACACCCAGGACCGCCTGCGGTCCATGGTCGGGCTGCTGTTCATGTCGCCCGAGTTCCTGTGGCGATGAGGCCACCTTTGCTCCCAGGGGAGATTCCCTAATGTGTGACCATTCCCGCCGTGGCTTCCTGGTCGGCTGCTCGGCCGCGATTGCCGGCCTCGCCGGCTCGCGCTTCAACTCCCTCGCCTTCGGCTCCACGGAGGGCTCGACCAACGACGAGATCCTGGTCGTTCTCTTCCTGCGCGGCGGCATGGATGGCTTGAACCTGGTGCCGCCGATCGGCGGCGCCGACCGCGGCTTCTACGAGGCCCTGCGGCCGACGCTCAAGGTGCCGGTGTCTGGGGCCGGGGCGGCGCTGCCGCTGGGCGGCACGGGCTTCGGGCTCCATCCCGCGGCGGCGCCCCTCCACGAGCTATACCAGGACGGCAAGCTCGCCATCGTGCAGGCGGTGGGCATGCACGAGAACCAGCGCAGCCACTTCGACTCCATGGACTGGATCGAGCTCGGCACGCCCGGCGTCTCCAACGGCACCAACGGCTGGCTGACCCGCCATCTGCTGACCGCGCCCAACCTGCCGACTCAGATCCTCGTGCCCTCGCTCGCCGTGGGCTCCACGCAGACCACCTCGCTGCTGGGGAGCCTGGAGACCATCAACCTCGCGGACGTCGACACCTTCTCGCTCAACATCGGCCCCTGGCGCTGGCTCGACGCCCAGCGCGTGGCCCTGCGGCACCTCTACACGGGCAACGACACCTGGCTGCACCAGGCCGGGCTCCAGGCCCTGAACGCGGTGGACATCATCGAGCTCAACGCCAGCTCCGGCTACGTGCCCGGCAATGGCGCCGTCTACCCGCAGAGCTACTTCGGCGGCAACCTGCAGCTCGTGGCCCAGATGGTGAAGCTGGAGCTGGGGCTGCGGGTAGCGACAGTCGACCTGGGAGGCTGGGACACGCACGAGAACCAGGGCGACGGATCCGGCGGCTACTTCGGCGGCCTGGTGGGCGAGCTCTCGCAGGGCCTGGCCGCCCTCTACACCGACCTCTCGGGGCCCACCGACTACACCAACCGTCTGACCATCGTGGTGATGAGCGAGTTCGGCCGCCGTGCCTACCAGAACGGCGACGACGGCTGCGACCACGGCCACGCCAATCAGATGCTGGTGCTCTCCGGCAACGCCATCGGCGGCCTGCACGGGCAATGGCCGGGCCTGGCCCCCGGCGCCCTCTACGAGGGCGACGACCTGGCGGTGACCACCGACTTCCGGCGCGTCCTGACCGAGATCCTGGTCCGCCGCCTGGGCAACACCGAGATCCCGACCATCTTCCCGGGCTACAACGGTTACTCGCCGCTCGGCGTCGTGCAGGGGCCCGACCTGCCGATCGGCGCCTTCGAGATCTTCTCCGACGGCTTCGAGAGCGGGAATCTCTCGGCCTGGTCCACGGTTGTGCCCTGAGCCCGAGGAGCTCAGGGCCGGCGGCGCCTTGTCAAGCCCGGGGCCGTTGGGTATATTGCGCCGTGCTCGGTTAGCCGGGCACCCGGGGCCGCTAGCTCAATTGGCAGAGCAGCAGACTCTTAATCTGCGGGTTCTAGGTTCGATTCCTAGGCGGCTCACCACTCTCCCTCGTAGTCCCTGTCGAGCTCGGCTTCTCGGCTTCCCCCGATGCGAAAGTGGCGGAACTGGTAGACGCGCTAGACTTAGGATCTAGTCCCGAGCACTCGGGTTGGGGGTTCGAGTCCCCCCTTTCGCACCAACCCTCCGTCCTGTACCCACCCGGAGCCCTTCTCAGAACCCTATGAGCGTGATCCTTTCCAACGTCGAGGTCGGCCCCTGCCGGCGCGAAGTGAAGATCGAAGTGCCGGCGCCGGCGGTCGAGGCCGAGACCCAGCGCGTCATCGGCGACGTGGCCAAGAAGGTGCAGCTCCCTGGCTTTCGCCGCGGCAAGGTGCCCCAGCACCTGGTGCAGCAGCGCTACAAGGAGGACATCGAGCACGAGCTGCTCGACCGCCTGGTGCCGCGTTACTGGCGGCAGGCCGAGGCCGAGGCCGGCCTCGTCCCCTTGCTTCCGCCGCGCGTCGGGCAGGTCGAGCACGGCGCTGACGCCGGCCTGACCTTCGTCGCCACCGTCGAGGTGCGGCCGGAGATCTCGCTGCGCAACCTCTCCGACTTCGCGCTGCCGCCGGTCGAAGGCGAGCCCAGCCGCGACGAGGTGGCCAAGGCGCTCGACGATCTGCGCCGGGCACAGGCCAAGCTGGTCGCGGTCGAGCGGCCGGCGACGCGCGGCGACTTCGTGGAGGGCGAGCTCCGAGAGCTCTCCGCCGAGGGCCAGCCGCTCGAGGCCGAGCCCCGTCCCGCTCGTTTCGAGGTGGGGCACCCCCAGGTATGGGAGGAGCTGTCCCTGGCGGTCACCGGGGTCGGCGCCGGACGCGAGGTGGACTTCACGCGTACGCATACCGGTAACCACGAGGAGGGTCCCGACGCCGATCGAGAACACGGCGGGGCCCCTCACCAGCACCGCTACCGATTCCGGGTCGATACCGTGAAGGAGGCCGAGCTGCCGCCGCTGGACGACGAGCTGGCCAAGGCGTTGGGCGTCGACGACGCCGAGAAGCTCGCCGTCGAGGTCGAGAGCCGGCTGCGCGGCGCCAAGCTGGCGGACAGCCGCCGCCGGCGCGAGCGAGCGCTGCTCGACCAGTTGGTGGAGCGCCACCCGATGCCGCTGCCCGAGTGGGTGGTGGAGAACGAGATCAAGCTGCTGCTGACCGAGTACGCCGAGGAGCTGGCCCGCCAGGGAGTAGACATCGAGCGGGTAGCGATCGACTGGAACCAGATCGCCGAGGAGGCGCGGCCCCAGGCGGCGCGCCGGGTGCACAGCCGGCTGCTGCTCGACGCGGTGGCCGACGACAAGGCGATCAAGGTCGGCGAGGACGAGCTGGAGGCGACGCTGGCGGCGCTGGCGCGCGTCCAGGGCCGCTCGGCGCCGGTGCTGCGGCGCGAGCTCGACGAAGCTGGTAAGCTCGTCCCGCTGCGAGCCCAACTGCGAAGGGAGCGGACGATCCGCTTCCTCCTGGGCGAGCCGGCGGAGGGCGCAGGGCCGGCTTCCAGGGGGATGGCGGAATCGACCGGCGAGGCGCCCGGTGGCGTCGATTGAACCGGGCGGGGCGTCCCGGGAATCGACAGGCTAGGTTCGGGGTTAGAGCGGCTGGCAGCGACCGGGAGACGAAACCAGACCATGTTCCTACCGTACGTCATCGAGCAAACCAACCGCGGCGAGCGGGGGATGGACATCTTCTCCCGCCTGCTCAAGGACAACATCGTCTTCCTCGGCCGGCCGATCGACGACGACGTGGCCAGCCTGGTCATCGCCCAGATGCTGTTCCTGGAGGCCGAGAACCCGGAGAAGGACATCTCGCTGTACATCAACTCACCGGGCGGCTCGATCTCGGCCGGCATGGCGATCTACGACACTATGCAGTACATCAAGCCGGACGTCTCGACCTACTGCGTGGGCCAGGCGGCCTCGATGGCGGCCGTGCTACTGACCTCCGGTAGCCGCGGCAAGCGCACCCTGCTGCCCAACAGCAGAGTCTTGATCCACCAGCCGCTGATGTACGGCCTCCAGGGCCAGCAGACGGACATCCAGATCCACGCCGAGGAGCTGCTCAAGATGCGCGACCGCATCGAGGAGATCCTGGTCGAGCACACCGGGCGCACCAAGGACGAGGTCCATCGCGACACGGAGCGCGATAAGATCTTCGGCGCCGACGAGGCGGTGGCATACGGGCTGGCCGACCGCGTGATGCGGCGACGCAGCCCCTGACAGGCAGAGGACTGCGGGTCGCCCGAGGAGCCGGGCGCCCGAGAACCGCAGGGGAGAGGGGGCGGAATGCTGAAGGACGGTGGTCTGTTCTAGTTGACGACACCGAGCTTGGAGCGGAGGCAAGATGCCGAAGAAAGAAGGCGGCGACGAGGTCTTGAGGTGCTCGTTCTGCAACAAGAGCCAGCGTGAGGTCAAGAAGCTCATCGCGGGACCTACGGTGTTCATCTGCGACGAGTGCGTCGACATCTGCCTCGACATCATTGCCGAGGACCGCATGCTCGAGCAGCAGCAGGACACCTCGCTGCCCAAGCCCCGGGAGATCAAGGAGCTGCTCGACCAGTACGTGATCGGGCAGGAGACCGCCAAGAAGAAGCTGGCGGTGGCGGTCTACAACCACTACAAGCGCATCGACTTCGCCGAGAAGGCGCACGGGGACGTCGAGCTCCAGAAGTCCAACATCCTGCTCATCGGCCCCACCGGCACCGGCAAGACGCTCCTCGCCCAGACCCTGGCCCGCCTGCTCGCCGTCCCCTTCACCATCGCCGACGCCACCACCCTGACCGAGGCCGGCTACGTCGGCGAGGACGTCGAGAACATCATCCTCAAGCTCTACCAGGCGTCGGGAAACGACAAGGAGAAGACGCAGCGCGGCATCGTCTACATCGACGAGGTCGACAAGATCTGCCGCAAGGGCGACAACCCGTCGATCACCCGCGACGTCTCCGGCGAGGGGGTGCAGCAGGCGCTACTCAAGATCCTCGAGGGCACGCAGTGCAACGTGCCGCCGCAAGGCGGCCGCAAGCACCCGCACCAGGAGTTCCTGCAGATCGACACCACCAACATCCTGTTCATCTGCGGCGGCGCCTTCGTCGGCCTCGACGAGGTGATCGGCCGGCGCCTGAACGAGAAGCAGCTCGGATTCGGCGCCGACGTGCGCAACAAGAAGGACCGCAAGGGGGCCCGCCTCCTGGAGCACGTCCTTCCCGAGGACCTCATCAAGTTCGGGCTGATCCCCGAGTTCGTCGGCCGCCTGCCGGTGGTCGCCTGGCTCGAGGAGCTGGACGAGGAGGCCCTGATCCGCATCCTGCGCGAGCCCAAGAACAGCCTCATGCGCCAGTACCAGACCATCCTCGAGTTCGAGGGCGTGGAGCTGTCGTTCACCGACACCGCCCTCGAGGCGATCTCCAAGGAGGCGCTGAAGAGGAACGTGGGCGCCCGCGGCCTGCGCATCATCCTCGAGGAGCTGATGCTCGACCTGATGTACAACGTGCCCTCCCAGCGCGACATCAAGAAGTGCGTGATCACCGAGGAGGCTGTAACGCACCGCGTCTCCCCCATCACTGTCTACAAGGAAGCGGTCTAGCACCACCCTCCAGAAACTCGATGCCATGAACTCGACCTTCGTCCGTACCCAGCGCGAAACCCTGCCCCTCGTCCCGCTGCGGGACATGGTGGTCTTCCCACACATGATGGCGCCCTTCATCGTCGGCCGGGAGAGCTCCGTGCGCTCCCTCGAGGCCACGCTGTCCACCTCCCAGAAGCGCATCTTCCTGGTGGCCCAGAAGGACCCGCGGGTCGACGAGCCGCTGCGCAACGACGTCTACGACATCGGCGTCGTCGCCACCATCATCCAGAACTTGAAGCTCCCCAACGGCAACGTCAAGGTGATGGTCGAGGGTGTGCAGCGTGGCCGGGTGCTCGACGTGCTGGACTCGGACGGCGTGCTGTCGGTCGAGGTCGAGACCTTCGAGGTCCGCTACCCGCTCAACGAGAAGCTGCAGTCCTACATGGCCAAGGTGCTGCAGGTCTTCGAGCAGTACGCGAAGATGTCGCACCATCTCGCCTTCGAAGGCCTGATGTCGACCGTAAAGGTCGACGATGCCGACCGCTTCACCGACATCCTCTCCGCCCACCTGATGGTGACCACGGCGGAGAAGCAGTCGCTGCTCGAGCTGGTGAACCCGTACGAGCGGCTGCAGCGCCTGCACGACCTGCTGGAGATCGAGATCGAGAAGGTCAACATCGACAAGCGGGTGAACGTCAAGGTCAAGAAGCAGATGGAGAAGGCCCAGAAAGAGTACTACTTGAACGAGAAGATCAAGGCCATCCATCAGGAGCTCGGACGCAGCGACGACCGCAGCGACGAGATCGCCGAGCTGCGGCAGAAGATCGAGAAGGCCGGCATGTCCAAGGACGCCCGCGAGAAGGCCGACCAGGAGCTCAAGCGCCTGGAGGCCATGCCGCCGGTGTCCGCCGAGGCCACGGTGTCGCGCAACTACATCGACTGGCTGGTTTCGGTGCCCTGGCGCAAGGCGAGCAAGGAGCGCAAGGACCTGAAGCGGGCCGAGGAGATCCTGAACGCCGACCACTACGGCCTGGAGCGCATCAAGGAGCGCATCCTGGAGTTCCTGGCCGTGCGCCAGCTCGTCGGCCAGACCAAGAGCTCGATCATCTGCTTCGTCGGCCCGCCGGGAGTCGGCAAGTCGTCGCTCGCCAAGTCGATCGCCCGCGCCACCAACCGCAAGTTTGTCCGTCTGTCGCTGGGCGGGGTGCGCGACGAGGCCGAGATCCGCGGCCATCGCCGCACCTACATCGGCGCCTTCCCCGGCCAGATCGTCCAGATGATGAAGAAGGCGGGCACCGTCAACCCGGTGTTCCTGCTCGACGAAGTCGACAAGATGGCGATGGACTTCCGGGGCGACCCGGCCGCGGCTTTGCTCGAGGTGCTCGACCCGGAGCAGAACAGCACCTTCGTCGACCACTACCTGGACGTCGACTACGACCTCTCGAAGGTGATGTTCATCGCCACCGCCAACGTGGTGCACACCGTCCCGCCGCCGCTCAAGGACCGCATGGAGGTGATCGAGCTCTCCGGCTACACGCCGAACGAGAAGCTCGCCATCGCCCGCCAGTTCCTGGTCCCCAAGCAGCTCGAGGCGCACGGCCTGGAGGCCGGCGACGTGCAGTTCGACGACGGCGCGCTGGGCAAGCTCATCGACAGCTACACCCGCGAGGCCGGGGTGCGCAACCTGGAGCGCGAGATCGGCTCCATCTGCCGCAAGATCGCCCGCAAGACGGTGGTGCAGGGCAAGAAGCTCGAGGTCGCCGTCAACCCGGAGACGGTGGGCGAGATGCTGGGCAAGATCAAGTTCCGGTCGCGGATGAAGAACGAGACCTCGGAGGTCGGCGTCGCCTCCGGCATGGCCTGGACCCAGGTCGGCGGCGAGCTGCTGGAGACCGAGGTCAGCCAGATGAAGGGCAAGGGCAAGCTGATCCTGACCGGCAAGCTCGGCGACGTGATGCAGGAGTCGGCGCGCGCCGCGGTTTCCTACCTGAGGAGCCGCGCCCCCTTGTTTGGCCTCGACCCCGAGTTCAACGACTCGATGGACCTCCACATCCACGTGCCCGAGGGCGCCATCCCCAAGGACGGCCCCTCCGCCGGCATCACCATGGCCACCGCCCTGATCTCGGCGCTCACCGGCATCCCGGTGCGCAAGGACGTGGCGATGACCGGCGAGATCACCCTGCGCGGCAAGGTCTTGCCAGTGGGCGGGATTAAGGATAAGGTGTTGGCTGCTTTCCGAGCGGGGATCACCGAGGTCGTTATCCCCAAGGAAAACGAGAAGGACCTCGAGGACATCCCCGCCGAGGTTTCCGAGCGGCTCGAAATCCACCTCATCGAATCGATGGACGAGGTGCTGCAGATCGCCCTGGACGGCGCGCTCAGCCCTCTGCCGAAGGTGAAGGGCAAGTTCGACGAGGCTGCCAAGCCACCCATAGGCTCCGACTCTCTAGCCCACTAGCTTCGACCCCGGCGGCGAGCCGCCGTTCCCAAACCTTTGAAGATCGACTCCGCGGAGCTCGCCCGCGCGGCCTACCGAAAAGAAGACCTGGTCGTCGACGAGCTGCCACAGGTGGCCTTCATCGGCCGCTCCAACGTCGGGAAATCGAGCCTGATGAACGCGCTCTTGGGGCGCAAGGGCCTGGCCAGAACGAGCTCCACGCCGGGGCGCACGCGGTCGGTGAACTACTTCCTGGTCAACCGCCGGTTCTACTTCGTCGACCTCCCGGGATACGGCTATGCCAAGGCGGGGAAACAGGAGCGGCAAGGCTGGGCGGACTTGATCGACGCCTACTTTCGCGACGCCGCCCGACCCGAGCGGCGCGAGCGGGTCCTGGTGGTGCAGCTCGTCGACTCGAAGGTAGGCGTCACGCGGCTCGACGAGGAGGCCCACGAGTACCTGCGGGGCTTCCGGCTGGAGACCACGGTAGTGGCGACCAAGGTGGACCGCCTGAAGAGCAACGAGAGGCCCCGGGCACTCGCCGCCGTCGGCCGGGCGTTGGGCCTCGCCGGGGAGGGAGGCGCCGTGGCTGTGTCGGCGCAAACGGCGGAGGGGGTCAAGCCCTTATGGCGGGCGCTCGACAGGCATCTCGCAGCGGGCGCGCAGTGACCGGAGCGGCACGCTCAGATCGCATCTCTTAGAGGAACGACATGACGAAACCAAGGAACCAACCCAGGGAAACCAGCCCAGACACGCTCGACATCCGCACCTTGAAGGACCTCTCCTCGGCCGATCTCACCAAGATCGCCAACGACCTCGGGGTCGAGGGCGCGTCCAACCTGCGCAAGCAGGAGCTGATCTTCAAGATCCTGCAGGCGCAGACCGAGAAGAGCGGCTTCATCTTCGCCGAGGGCGTGCTCGAGTGCCTGCCGGACGGCTTCGGCTTCCTGCGCGCGCCGGAGTACAACTACCTGCCCGGGCCGGACGACATCTACGTCTCGCCGAGCCAGATCCGCCGCTTCGACCTGCGCACCGGAGACACCGTCTCCGGCCAGGTGCGGCAGCCCAAGGACGGCGAGCGCTACTTCGCGCTGATCAAGGTCGAGGCGGTCAACTTCGAGCACCCCGAGGTGTCTCGCAACAAGATCTTCTTCGACAACCTGACGCCACTCTACCCGCTGCAGCGGCTCAACCTCGAGGTCTCCGGCGACATGTCGTCGCGGGTGATGGACCTCGTCACCCCGATGGGCAAGGGCCAGCGCGCCCTGATCGTGGCGCCGCCGCGCACCGGCAAGACCATGCTCCTGCAGTCGATCGCCCACTCGGTGGAGAAGAACCACCCCGAGGCGGTGCTCATCGTGCTGCTCATCGACGAGCGCCCCGAGGAAGTGACGGACATGCAGCGCTCGGTGCAGGGCGAGGTCGTATCCTCGACCTTCGACGAGCCCGCCACCCGCCACGTGCAGGTGGCCGAGATGGTGATCGAGAAGGCCAAGCGCCTGGTGGAGCACAAGAAGGACGTGGTGATCCTGCTCGACTCGATCACCCGCCTGGCGCGCGCCTACAACACCGTGCAGCCGCCCTCGGGCAAGGTGCTCTCCGGCGGTATCGACGCCAACGCCCTGCACCGGCCGAAGCGTTTCTTCGGCGCCGCCAGGAACGTCGAGGAGGGCGGCTCGCTGACCATCATCGCCACCGCCCTGGTGGACACCGGCAGCCGCATGGACGACGTGATCTTCGAGGAGTTCAAAGGCACCGGCAACAGCGAGATCCACCTCGACCGCAAGCTGATCGACAAGCGCGTCTTCCCGGGCATCGACATCACCAAGTCGGGGACCCGCAAGGAGGAGCTGCTGCGGCCGGCGGACGAGCTGCAGCGGGTGTGGGTGCTGCGCAAGGTGCTGAACCCGCTGTCGACCGTGGAGTCGATGGAGCTGCTGCTCGACAAGCTGTCGAAGACCAAGTCGAACCAGGAATTCCTGAACGCGATGTCGAAGTGACCGCGGCCGTCAGGCCGCGGTCATCCTGAGCGCGCGCAGCGCGCGAAGGATCTCGACCGACATCCACCGCAGTCGACGCCCCGTGAGAGCGGATAAGATCTGCGTATCGTGACACGGCTGCGCGTCGGGATCGTCAACTTCCTCAACAGCAAGCCACTGGCGTGGGGCTTCCTCAAGGGCCGCCATGCCGACCTCTTCCAGGCCAGCTACCGCCCGCCGGCCGAGGTCGCTGACATGCTGGCCGCCGGCACCCTGGACGTGGGTCTGATCCCGGCGATCGAGGTGCAGCGCATCCCGGGCCTCAAGGTGGCGCCCGACCTCTGCGTGGCGGCGGAGCGCGAAGTGCGCAGCGTGCTGCTGGTCCTGCGGCGCCCCTTGCTCGAGGTGCGGCGGGTGGCGCTCGACATCAACAGCCGCACCTCGGCGGCGCTGGTCAAGATCCTGCTCGCCGATCGCTACGGCCTTGCCCCCGAGTACGTGCCGGCCAAGCCGGACCTCGAGGCCATGCTCGCCGACGCCGACGCCGCCCTGGTGATCGGCGACCCCGCGCTCGCCGTGGACCGCGGTCGCTACCGGATCTTCGACCTGGCGGCCGAGTGGCGGGCCGAGACCGGACATCCGGCCGTGTTCGCGGTGTGGGCGGTGCGCCCGCACGTCGACCTCCCGAACCTCACCCACTTCCTGAAGAGCAGCCTGCTCTACGGGCTGTCGTCGATGGCCGAGTTGGTCGCCGAGTCGGCGGCCGAGCTCTCGCTGCCGGCAGCCGAGGTCGAGGCCTACTTGACGCAGAACCTGCACTACTTCCTGCGCCACGAGGAGCTCGCCTCGCTCAAGGAGTACTACCGCCGCGCTCACCTCCACGGCCTGATCGAGGAGCCGCGGGAGCTCGAGCTGTGGGCGGCGTGAGGCGCACCTACCCATGTTTCTCTTTCGCTGAGCGGGCGGCGCGAGGCAACCGTAGGGGCGGCCCTCGTGGCCGCCCTGGTGGGGCAGGCACAAGGCCTGCCCCTACGGGGTTCCGGTGGCACGAGAGGGCATGAGGCATGGCGGCGCCTGAGCCCACGCTCTCTGGCTGGGGGCGACTCCCCGTCCCCGGCCGCGAGATCCGCTCCGAGGATTTGGAGAGGATCGCGCGACGCCTTCCCCTCACCCGCGGCCTGGGTCGCTCCTACGGCGACTCCTCGCTGCCCCCGCCGGGCGCCTCCGAGGTGGCCGGCTCGACACTCGCCGACCGCGTGCTGTCCTTCGACGCGGCGAGCGGGGTGCTCTCCGCCGAGGCCGGGCTCTCGCTCAGGGAGGTGATCCGCCTCTTCCTGCCGCGAGGGTTCTGGCCCCCCTCCTCGCCAGGCACCCAGTACGTGACGCTGGGCGGCATGGTGGCGGCCGACGTGCACGGCAAGAGCCATCACCGCGACGGCACCTTCGGCAACCACGTGCGGTCGCTCCGGCTGCTGCTGGCCGACGGGCAGGTCGTCACCAGCTCGCGCACCGAGCATCCCGACCTCTTCCGGGCGACGCTGGGCGGCATGGGCCTGACCGGGCACATCCTGGCGGTCGAGGTCGCGTTGCAGGCCGTGCCCTCGCCGTGGCTCCGGTGCGAGAGCGAGCGCATCGAGGGCATCGACCGCTTCATCGCCGAGCTGCGGCGGTCGGCGGCGGACTGGCCTTACACCGTGGGCTGGATCGATTGCCTGGCGCGCGGGAAGGGTATGGGGCGCGGCATCCTGACCCGCGGCCGCTGGGCCGAGCCCGGAGAAGCGCCGATGCGCCTCCCCAGGCCGAAGCGGCGGCGCAGCGTGCCGTTCGTCGCCCCGGGCTGGCTGCTGTCGCGCGCCACCGTGCGCCTGTTCAACGAGCTCTACTACCGCTGCCACGTCGCGCGCCTGCGACGCCGTATCGTCGATCCCGAGACCTTCTTCTACCCGCTCGACGCCGTGCTGCACTGGAACCGGGTGTACGGGCCGCGCGGCTTCACCCAGCACCAGTGCGTGCTGCCCGAGGGCGAGCGACCGGGGGCGGTGCGGCGGTTCCTGGACGAGCTCACCCGCCGCGGCGGCGCTTCCTTCCTCTGCGTGATCAAGGACTGTGGAGCGGAGGGTGAGGGGCTGCTGTCCTTCCCGCGGCCGGGGATCTCGATCGCCGTCGACCTGCCGGTGCGCCAGGGGCTCCAGGAGCTGATCGACGCGCTCAACGAGCGGGTCATCGCCGAGGGCGGCCGCGTCTACCTGGCCAAGGACGCCTTCACCCGCGCCGCGCACTTCCACGCCATGGAAGGGGAGCGCCTGGCGAGGTTCCTGGCGGTCAAGAAGAAGTGGGACCCCGAGGACCGGCTCGCCAGCGCTCAGTGGGTGCGATTGTGCGGGTAAGGCGAACCGAAGTTGGAGACTCTCCGGCTCGCCAGCGCTGAGAACGAAGAGGCTAGTCGCGAGCCGTTGTGGTCAGGTTCACCAGCTCGCCGGGGCTTGCCTTGCGAACCTGCTTGCCCTGGAGCACTCTGGTGGTCGCCAGGTTGGCCTCCGGCGTTCGCTTGGTCTGCACCTTGCCCCGAAGGGGGCTGTCCGGGGGCAAGGGCTGCTGTCGCACCAGGACGTCGATGTTGCGGTTGGTCGACTGGCCGCGATAGTGCCCCGGAATCACAAAGCGGCGGTCGGCCTCGTTGGGGAAGAGCTCGCGCACGCCCCGTAGCAGCGCCGGATCGTTGAGATCGGTGGGCAGCACGTAGGCCTGGACGCCCTCGTATCGCCAGCCGTCCCTTCCGCCTCCAAGCTCGCCGTACCAAGTGGTGTACAAGTGGCCGTCCTGGTCGCTCTGATAGCGATGGAGCGGGACCGTGCCGGGAGCTTGAGAGGGAAAGACGAAGCCCTGAGTAGATTCCAACCCCTCCGCGCCCAGCTCATTGTAGTTGGTGGTGTAGAAGTGATACCTGCTCTCGTCCAGGAGGTAGCGGTACAGCGGCACCATGCCGGGCCCCTGAGAGCTCGAGATGTGGCAGGCGACGCCTTCCTTGACCCACTCTCCGCCGCCTTCACGGAGCTCATCGTAGTTGGTGGTGTAGAAGTGGTCGCCGAGGTTGGTCTGCAGGTAGCGGTGGAGCGGGACGATGTCCTTGGGAGTCACGGCGAAGACACCGTCGTTGAGCCCGACATGGAGGGTGAAGGGCAGGTCGGTGACGGTCTGGACCTGGATCAGGGTCTGCATGGTGATCAGCGATCGCGGCGGCACCTTCAACGGTTGCTCGAAGCTGAGGGTGAAAGTCTCCTCTTTGGTCTCGGTGGCGGTCTCATCGCGAGCATACTCAAGGTTGAGGCTGGCATTAGTCGTGACGATGCCGATGCTGAACTCGAAGCTGACTGCGGTCCCGATCTTCACGTGATTGGTAACGGCAAACGAGTGCGTCATCGTGAGACCCTTGTCGACCTTCAAGGTCACCTGCTGCTCGAGGTCGGTGCCGTTGGTGTACTTGACCTGGTCCACCAGCATCGGCGCCAGGGTCGGGTTGATGGTGTCCACCATCACCTGCGTCGAATAGCCGGCTCCCTCGTACTCGCGTTCCTGGATGCGCCAGGGGCTGCCCTGGGCGCTGAGGCGTTGGTTGAAGCCCCCTATCATGTCGCGCGTGATCTTGCCCATTGTCCTGTCCTCCGCCGGAAGGGGCCAGCGCCCCATGCGCAGGCCCATGATCCGACGATTCCTAAGAAGAGGCTGCTGCCAGAGGCCTCGCTGTCTCACCCGAGGTCGTACCTCGAAGAGGTGGCCGGATCGCTGCCAGTTGTGAGTTTCTTCGGGCCGCCCAGCTGGGTGCGGCCTTCTCGCACCGCCGCGGCGGCGCCTCGTTCCTTAGCGTGATCAAGGACTGCGGCGCCGAAGTGCGAGCGCCTGGAGCGCTTCGAGGAAGTGAGGCGGCGCTGGGACCCCCAGCGCCGCCTGGCGAGCGAGCGCTACTGCTTCTGCTGCTTGCCGGCCGGGTTGCGGCGCTCCCGGGCGGCCTCTGCGGCGGCCTCTGCGGAGAGGGGCGCACGAGGAGGGCAGTCCCGCGAGACGCGGGCGAAATTGGAACGCAGCCAGACCAGGAAGCCGAGCCCGTCGGTCCATTCCCGCCAGGTCCCCGTCATCAGGTCGCTGTTGACGAAGTCCAGCTCGAAGGTGTCGTTGCCGTCGGCGTCGATGAAGTTGCCGACCAGGGCCACGTGGTTGCCGTTGCCCGCGGCGTTCGCTCCCTTCTGGAACCAGCGACCGAACCAGTTTGGAAAGGTCGTGCCGTGCCAGGTGCCGTCCGGCCGGATGCAGATGTCCTGCGTGGCCTGGAAGTTCAAGTTCGGCGAGGTGTCGTCGAACGCCGTCACCCGCCACAGCCCGACCGCCGTGTTGCCCTGCGCCGACGCGCTCGTCGCGCTCCCGGGCGCGAGCAGGGCCGCCACGGCGATCGAGGCAAGGGTCTTCGTCATGTTCATGTCGTCTCTCCTTTCAGCGTGGTTTTCCGTCGAGATTTCCAGAGAGCCCTTTGCTGCCTGGATCTCGCTGGATACCTGCCGTCAGGAGCTCCTCTGTCTCAGTCCCGAGCGAGAGAACTGGGCTCCCGTTCAGGTAGCGCTAGATCAGCACGCTTCAGCCGGGAGGAAGCACGCGGAAGGTGAAGCGGCCCGCGGCGATGGAGGCTCCGTCTGGCACCACGCCTTCGACGGCCAGGAAGTAGTCGCCCGCCGCCAGCAGCGAGGAGGGAAGCGTCAAGGTCAGGGTCTCGAGCTCGTTGAGCTGCAGGCCGGCGCCGCGCCAGAGCTCGCGGCCCTCGGAGTCGCGCAGCACGGCGCGGTAGGGGGAGTGGTGGGGCGGGTCGATCTCGAGGACGAGGACGATCCATCCGGGGGTCCTGGGCAGACGGAGGCGGAAGGACGGCTCGCCGGGAGACGGGCCGCTGCGCTCGGTGTCGAGGAACAGGATCGGTACATTGCCCTGCGGTGCGCGCGCCGCGGCCAGCTCTCCGGCCGCCCGGGCACCGGCCTCCCGCTCCTGCGCGAGGTCGCGCCGGCTCGCTTCCAGCTCCTCGCGCAGCCGTTGGGCCTCGGCGAGCGCCTGGCTCGATCCGGCGGCCGCGCGCTCGCGCTCTACCTCCAGGGCGGAGCGCGTGGCCGCCAGGTCGCGCTCGCTCTGCCCGATCTCGCGCAGCGCCAAGCCCCCGGGAAGCAGGATCGCCACCAGCAACGCCATCCCCAACACGGCGGCCTGGCGCGAGCGGCCGAGACGGGCGAGCCAGGCCACGAAGGCGAGCTGCCGGGCGGCGGCGAGCCGCGCCACTTCCTCGCCGGCGGCGCGCTTGAAGCCCCGCTCTATGGCCTCGGCGAGCGCGAGCCGGTCCAGGCACTGGGGGCAGGAGAGGTAGTGCTGCTCGAAGAGCTCCCGCTCCGAGTCCGCAAGCCTGCCCATCAGGTAGCGCTCGATGACCTGGTGCTCCTCGATCGCGGCGTGTTCCATGGCGTCCCTTTCCTTCTTCTCAGGAGGTCCCGAGCGCCTGCTTGATGGTGGAGCGCTCGAAGAGCTCTTTGAAGCGCTGCCGGGCGCGGAACAGGACGCGGTTGAAATGGAGGCTGTCGAGGGCGAGGTCGGCGCAGATGCTGTCCTTCTCCTCCTCCGCGACGTAGAAGCGCAGCAGGAGCTGCCGGTCGCGGTCGGTCGGCAGCTCGCCGATCAGCCGCCGCACGATCGCCGCTTCCTCCTCGTGCAAGACGGAGGAGAGCTGGCTCGGCGCGGAGTGGGCGGCTCGCTCGAGGAGCTCGGGGTCCGCGTCGGTGCGGCGGCGGGCCTGCTTGCGCTGGCCGGCGAGCATCAGGTTGCGCGCGATGCCACGCAGGAAGCCGGCGAGGCCGGCCGGCTCCTCGATCCCTGTCGCTCGCAAGCGCTCGAGCGCGATGCGAAACACTTCCTGGTGCAGGTCTTCCGCGGCCTCCGGGCGAGCGCCCAGCCGGCGCAGCAGGTAGAGCAGGCCGCGGCTGTAGCGCTCGACGAGCTGCCCTTCGGCCGCTGCGTCACCGGCTGCGATCCGCCGCACGAGGTCGGTCGCGACCTCGGCCTCGCTGGGGGCGGCGAGGTCGGGCGTGGCCGCCGCCTCGTTCGCCCCGGGTCCCGCCTCGGTGCTCATGCCCTTCACCCCGCCGTGGCGCGGGCGGATGCCCGCGACCGCTCGCGAAGGAGATCTCGCCGGGAGAGGGAACATCATACCCCGCTCGCCGAGCACCGCTGTCACTGCCGCGCGCACGCCACGCTCCTCGGGACCCGGCCGCCTCCTGCGAGGCCGCGCCGGCTCAGCTTCCCTCTTGCGCCGTCCAGGAGCCGCCCGCCGGGGGGCCGTAGTCCTCGCCGCGGGCGCCGCCACGTGGGTTCGGCGTCGCGGCGGCGAGGACGGTCCCCTCGAGGTGGGTCGTGCCGTTCGTCGACAGCGTGATGGTGAAGCTCTGCTCGGGGTTGGCCAGCTTGCCGGTCCACTCCTTTTCATCGGTGCTGGGGGTGACGGTGCAGAGCACGTCGTGCCAGCGGCTTCCGGCTCCGGCGTTGATCCTCAGCTGGACGCCGGCATCCACGAACGTGAAAGTGGGCATGACGGGCGCCGGGGTCAGGCCCAGATCGTACGGCGCGGAGGGCACATCGTCGACTTTCCAGCCCGGGGTCCTTTTCATGGTAGCGCGGTTGTCCATGGCTGCCTCCTTTCGCCGGCGTTGCCGGCTGCGACGGGTTTCGCGTCCCTACTGTCGCGAGGCCGGCCGCTATCTCACTGCCCGAGAGCTTTTGTTCAGCGCCACTCGCCCTGAAGCACGAAGCCGGCCCAGGAGTAGGGGTCGCGGTAACGAGGATCGCGGCGCAGCGACCGCTGGGCCTCCCGCAGGGCCGCGGCGGGGCTCGCGCCGTCACGCCACAGGGCGCGATAGAAGCGGGACATCAGCTCTGCCGTGGCCCGGTCCTGCACCCGCCACAGGCTCGCCACCACCCGTGGCACGCCGGCGTAGAGGAAGCCCCGCGTCAGGCCCATCAGCCCCTCGCCGGCGAGCTCGCGCCCGAGCGCGGTCTGGCAGCCGGAGAGCACCGCCAGGTCGGCACCGAGCTCCAGCTCGTAGATCTCGGGCAGGCCGAGGAAGCCCTCCTGGGGGCGGCCGCCGGCGTCGACCAGCGAGAGCACCAGGCCGGAGCGCTCCGGATTGCGGGCGTCGGCGATGGCGTGGGTGGCGAAGTGGATGACGCGGTAGGCACGGAGCCGGCCGGAGAGCACCGCCTCGCGGCTCGCCGCGGCGTCGAGGGCGGTCCACACTTCGCCGGCGGGTGCCAGGGCGGCGATCCTCTCCGCCTCCCTGCGGCTCCCGGGCAAGCGCTCGAAGGCCGGCAGTTCGTCACCGGGGCCTGCGCCCCGTTGCGGGGACTTGGCGGCCAGTGCGGTCGTGGCCGGCGGGTCACGGCCGGCCAAGGCAGAGCCGGCCAGGCGCGGATCCGTGGCTGCGAACAGCGGATCGGCGAGCACCGCCGCTCGCTGCGGCGCCGCCGGCCGATGCTCCAGGCGCTGCCGCGCCAGGGCCAGGGTCGCCGCCGAGGGGAGGTAGACCACCTCCTGCTGCTCGACGAGCGGCTGCCGGCGGCCGGCCGCGTCCCAGCCCTGGCCGGGCGCGGGCACCGGCAGGGCCGCGAAGGGCAGCAGGTGCAGAGTCCCGTCGGGCACCACCACCAGCCGCGCTCCCGGCGCCGCTTCGCCCCACACCGGGCCGAGCAGGATGCGCCCCAGCTCCCCTGCCGCCAGGCTGGCTCTGGAGTCGGCCCCGGCCTCCACGGTGGAGAGCTCCTCGTAGACGCGGCGTGCCAGGGCGTCGATCTCCTGCTGGGCCGGGAGCACGAAGCTGCGGAAGGAACCAGCGCCCAGCGCCCACAGGAAGCTGCGTTCCTCGCCCAGGGAGTACTCGAGGAGCAGCGTGCCCGGATCAAGCAGCGCGGCGACCTCCGGCACGCCGAGCAGCCGCGGGTCGCTGAAGCCGGCGTAGTGTGGATCGCGGAAGCGGATCTCCGCCTCCACGCCGTCGAGCTCGGTGAGCAGGGCCTCGATCTCCAGTTGCAGCGCGTCGGCACGGCCGCCGCTCTGCCTGAGCTGCTGGTTGAGCTTGGCGCCCAGCCGGCGGCGCAGGGAGCGCCGACGGTCGAGCAGGTCGGCGGGCAGGGCCTCGGCGTCCGCGACGGCGCTTCCCTGGCCGAGGCTGTCGAGGAGGGTGCGCGCGCGGGCCTGCTCGCTGATCTCGAAGGCGGCCCGGTCGTATCCCCTCGCGGGATCGGCGGTGTGGCGTTCCATCAGCAGATCGATCAGCAGTGAGTAGGAGCGGCGCTGGGTGGCCAGGAACGCGGCACGCAGGTCCGGGCTGACGAAGCCCTTGCGCATCTCCTCCACTCGGGCCACCGCCGCCTCGGCCCGGGCCTTCGCCTCTGGCCAGCGGCCGAGGCGGCGCATTACCGTGGCCAGCGCGTGCAGGGTCTCGACCTGGCCGGCGCGGTCGCCCACGGCCTGCCGCCTGGCGAGCACCTCCTCGAGCACCGGCAGGGCCTCGGTGAAGCGCCCGGCCAGCGCCAGCGCCTGGCCGTGAAGATGGAAGGCCAGGGCCTCGCCGCGGCGGTTGCCTGTGGCGGCTAGGTGCGCCAGCGCCGGCTCGAGCTCGCGGAGCGCGGCGCTCGCTTCTCGCCGCTCGATCTCGACCTCGGCGAGCCGGAGCCGGCTGATCGCCTCCTGCGGCGCGAGGCCGAGCGCCGCGGCCAGCGCCAAGGCCTGCCGGTGGTGGTCGAGCGCCTGCTCGAGCTCGCCGAGGCTGCGCCAGGCGAGGCCGAGGCTGTTGAGCGTGATCACCTCGCCGCGTCGGTCGCCGGTGGCCCGGCGCAGCCCGAGGGCCTCTTGGTGGGAAACCAGAGCGCGCTGCGGCTCTCCCAGGCTGCTGTAGGCGTAGCCGATGTTGTTGAGCAGCGCGGCCTCCAGCAGGCGATCGTCGAGCGGCGCCAGGGCCTGCCGCGCCTGGCCGTACAGGCGCAGGGCCTCCTGCCACTCGCCGAGGGCGCGGTGCACGGTGCCGAGGTTGTTGAGCGTCTGCGCCTCGCCGGGGCGGTCCCCGAGCTTCCGGCGCAGCGCGAGGGCTCCCTGGTAGGAGCGTAGCGCGGCGTCGGGCTCGCCCAGGAGGTCGGAGAGGCCACCGAGGTTGTTGAGGATCCGCGCTTCCTGGCCGGGATCGCCGGCGTCGCGGAAGAGGGCGCGGGCGTCCTCGTAGCAGGCGAGGGCGGCCTGCAAGGCGCCGCTCGTTTGCTCCATCAGGCAGAGGTTGCCGCGGGCCTCTCCCTCGTCGAAGCGTTCTCCCAGGCACTGCCAGAGGGCGGCGGCCTGCTCGAATGCCTGCCGCGCGGCGTCGATCTCCCCGCGATCCAGTCGGGTGCGCCCAAGGCCGTTGAGCACCGCGGCCTCGCGGCTGGCCTCCCCGAGCTCGCGCCAGAGCGCGGCCGCCTCCTCGTAGCCACCGGCAGCGGCGGGCAGGTCGGCGCGGGCCTGGTCCAGGGCCGCGATGGCGTGAATAGCCTCGGCCTCCCAGCGCCGTTCTCCCAGGCCGCGCCAGCCGGCGAGCGCCTCCCGGTAGCCGGCGGCCACCTGCGCCAGCGCCTCGGGCGTTTGCACCGCGACGAGCTCGCCGGCCTGGCTCATCGCCTGAGCGGCGGCCATGCGCCGGGCACCGCCGGGCGCTGCCGCGTCCAGGGGCTCGGCGGCGATCGCATAGCGCCCCGGCGGCACCTCCGTGCCCCAGGGGCGGACCTCGATGCGGTAGCCGCCGGCCGTGGCGGGAAGCAGCAAGATCTCCGTGCCCCAGCGGCCGGCGGGGGCGTCGACCGCGAGCGCCGCGTCGTCAGGCGAGGCGCGGGCCTCCACCACCAGGTCGATACCGCGCTGCTCGACGGTGAGCAGGAGGGGCGTCTCCGCCGCTTCGAGGCGCCAGGAGTGCACCGCACCCGCGGTGATGGTGCGCTCCTGAGCCTGGCCGGGTGGCAGCACCTCGCCGTCTGCCCCATCACCCGGGGGTGTCTGACCTCCCAGCGCGATGGCGGCCGCGAGGAGCAGGGCGCGGAGGCCGGCGCCTGCCGTACGGCCGGGCCGGGCACACCGAGGTCGGCTCTCGCGACCGCGGTCACGGGAACCCTGGAGGTTCGTGCTCGCTGTGCCGGACATCTTCATGCGCCGCCCGCTCGGCCCATTCCAGGCAAGCTCAGTTGTGGATGGCCACCATGATACCGGTATCGAGCAAGGATGAAAGTCGTTCTTCTCAAAGAGACGAAAGGAGGCGCTGGACCCAGGTGGGGTGAGGAGCGGGTTGTGGCGGCCGCAGCAATGGCTGCTAGCATAGGTAGATCGTCTAGAGGTAGACTATTTACTGATCGTAGGGGTGAAGGAGGAACGCATGGCCGGCTCACGCACGGATCTGCTGCAGGGCACCCTGGACCTGCTGATCCTCAAGACGCTGGCGCCCGGCCCGCTGCACGGATACGCCATCGTGCAGCGCCTGCGCCTGCTCTCTCGCGAGCAGCTCCTGGTGCCGCAGGGCTCGCTCTACCCGGCCCTCTACCGGCTGGAGGCGGCCGGTGCCGTGGCGTCGTCGTGGGGGAGGACCGAAACCGGGCGCGAGGCGAAGTTCTATCGGCTGACGGCGGCGGGGGAGGGGCGGCTGGAGGAGGAGGCTGACAACTGGCGCCGCCAGTCGGAGGCCATCGGCCTGGTCTTGGCGGCCGGCTGAGAGAGCGAGGCGAACATGGCGAAGCTGCGCAAGGTGATTTCCGCGCTCTCCTGGCTGGCACGCCGGCGGAGGCGCGAATCGGAGATGGACCGCGAGTTGCGCCTCCATTTGGAGCTGGAGACCGAAGCCAATCTGGGCACGGGATTGAGCCCGGCCGAGGCGTCGCGCCGGGCCAGGGCGAGCTTCGGGGGCGTGGAGGCGATCAAGGAAGAGTGCCGGGAGGCGACCGGCGCGCTGGCCTTCGAGAGCTTCCTCCAGGACCTCCGCATCGGCCTGCGGCTGATCACCCGGAGCCCGGGGTTTTCGGCCGTCGCCGTCCTCACCCTGGCGCTGGGGATCGGCGGCACGACGGCGATCTTCAGCCTGGTGGATGGCGTGCTGCTGCGGCCCCTGCCCTACCCGCACGCGGAGCGGCTGGCCTTCGTCTACGAGACCGACCGCGTGCAGGGGACCCGGCGCGAGGGGGCGTCGATCCCGGATTACCTCGACCTGCGGGAGCAGAGCTCGAGCTTCGAGCATCTCGCGGCCCACCACTCTGTAGACCTCACGCTCGAGGGCGAGGGCGAGCCAGAGCGGCTGTCCGTGGCGCGAGTGACGGCGAGCTACTTCGCGGCCCTGGGCCTCGAGCCGATCGCGGGGCGCGCTTTCGCACGCGAGGAGGAAGGGCCGGCGGCGGCCCCAGTGGCCCTGCTCTCGCACGGCCTGTGGCGGCGTCGCTTCGCGGCTGACCCCGGCGTGGTGGGTCGCGCCGTCACCCTGAACGGCGAGCCGCGGACCGTGATCGGGGTGATGCCGCCGCAAGCTGTCCTGCCCGGGAGCTCCGAGGAGCTGTGGCTGCCCCTGGTGCCGGCCGGGGCCGACCTCGCCCGCGGCCGCCACATCGCCCGCGTGCTCGGCCGGCTGGAGCGGGGCGTCGAGCTCGACGAGGCGCAGGCGGAGATGGATCTCCTGATGGCGCGCCTGGAGCAGGCCTACCCCGAGGACAACCGCGGCCGCGGCGCTTTCGTGGCGGCGATCCACGGCGAGACGGTGCGCGGCGTGGGGCCGGCCCTGCGCCTGCTGATCGCCGCGGTGGCGGCCACGCTGCTGGTGGTGTGCGTCAACGTGGCGAGCCTGCTGCTCGCCCAGGGCGCGGCGCGAAGCGGCGACTTCGCGCTCCGCCAGGCGCTGGGCGCCACCCGCGGGCGGATCCTGCGCCAGCGGATGACCGAGAGCCTGATCCTGGCGACGGCGGGAGGAGGCCTGGGCGCGCTGCTCGCCGGTTGGGGGACCGAGGCGTTGCTGGCGGCAGCGCCCGCCGACCTGCCGCGGCTGGCGGAGGTGGGCGTGGACGGGCGCGCCCTCGCGGCCACCGGCCTCACCGCGCTCGCCACCTGGTGGCTCTTCGGGCTGGTGCCCGCCCTGCGCATCCCCGCCAACGCCCCGGCAGCCCGGCAGGCGGGCGGCGGGCGAGGGGCGAGCGCCGGGCGCGAGCGCCACCGCCTGTGGCGAGGGCTGGTGGTGGCGCAGCTCTCCCTGTCGCTGGTGCTGCTCGTCGCCACCGGGCTCCTGCTGCGCAGCTTCTGGCGGCTCCAGCGCGTCGACCTCGGCTTCGAGCCCCGTGGCCTGCTGGCGGCCACCGTCGAGCTGCCGGCATCGAGATATCCCTTCCCCGCGGGCTGGCCGGTGCTCGACTGGCCGCAGGGCAACCGTTTCGGGGACGAGCTCCTCGAGCGGCTGCGCGCCCTGCCGGGAGTGGAGTCGGCGGCGCTCGCCTACTACGCGCCCTTCGGCGGCGGCTGGACCACGCGCTTCGAGGTGGAGGGGCGGCCCACGGCCCCGGAGGAGCAGCAGATCGAGGCCCACTTCCGGCCGGTCACGGAGGGCTACTTCGAGTGCCTGCGGCTGCCCCTGGTGGCGGGACGCGCCTTCACCGCCGAGGACCGGCCGGGCGCGCCGCTGGTGGCGGTCGTCAACCAGCCGTTTGCCCGCCGCTTCCTCGGCGAGCGGCCGCTCGGCCAGCGGCTCACGATCTACGGCCAGGCTCGCGAGGTGGTGGGCGTGGTCGGCGAGGAGCGCTTTCTCGGGCCCGCCACGGAGGCGGCGCCCACCTTCTACCTGCCGTCCGCCCAGAACCCGCTCGCGCGCCAGACCCTGGTGGTGCGCTCCGCGCAGCCGCCCCGGGTGATGGTGCCCGAGGTCCGCGCCCTGCTGCGCGAGCTCGATCGCGGCCTGGCGTTGTTCGCGGTGGTCGACGTCGAGGAGTCGGTGGCGGGCTCGCTCTCGCTGCGACGCTTCACCCTGCTGCTCGTCGGGCTGTTCGGCGCCACCGCGCTGCTGCTCTCGGCGGTGGGCATCTACGGACTGCTGAGCTACCTCGTGAGCCAGCGCACGCGGGAGCTCGGCATCCGTTTGGCGCTAGGGGCCGAGCGGCGCAGCGTGCTCGGTCTGGTGCTCGGAGGCGCCCTGGCCCTGCTCGGCGCCGGGATCGGCCTCGGCATCGTCGTCGCCCTCGCCGCCGGGTGGCTGCTCTCCGGAATGCTCTTCGGCGTCTCGTCGGCGGACGGCGTGACCCTCGTCGCCGTGGCGACCGTGCTTTTCACCGCCACCCTGGCGGCGGCTTGGCTGCCGGCGCGGCGTGCGACGTTGGTCAATCCGCAGGCGGCGCTCCGCGGCGACTGAGCGAACAGATCTGCT